>NZ_JAIVFW010000043.1 GCF_020829595.1 Nostoc sp. CHAB 5844 | reverse complement strand
ATGAATTGAATTTTCTAGATGTGAACGAGGACGAAGAAACCGCCTGATGATGGCTACCTTGACTCAGTAGCCGAAACGCTGGCACTACTGCCAGCGTCGCGGGTTGAGTCCACATCAATTCGCACCATTACACACCAGGAATGCGGCGTTGTAAATGAATTGCGCCCCTTATAGTGAGGCGTTTCAACATTCAAGCGCAGCATCCTAAGTGTTGATGGGTTCCCCCAGTTCGTTTAGGAGTGAATCGCGCCACTGCTTGATTGATGTGTGGCGTTAGGGTGATTCGTGCGCTTGCATACTGGGTTTTAAACACACATTAAAACAGTGTTGCCTCACTGTTATTACACCCCATTAGTTGTTAACAGAACCATGACAATTGAATTGAAAGTTATCGGAATTGATGTCTCTAAAGCAAGTGTCACAATTCATATTTTATCATGCTATCCAAAAGGAGGATTAAAAGGATACTGGGATAAAACCAGAAATAAAGCGTCAAGCTTTTATCCGGTTTTCTACAGCAATCCTGACCCAAAAAAGAAACAAAAAAGTGCTTTTGATTTTGCTAACTTTCTTCAAGAAAATAAACCTGATATTGCAATTATTGAGCCTACAGGTAATCATTATTCCCGTTTGTGGTCAAAGATTATTGAAAGCTTAGGAATCAAGATTTTGTGGGTTGGTCACATTGAATTACGGCGTTACCGAGGAGGGAAAAATTTACCCAATAAATCTGATGCTGCTGATGCTTTGGCAATGGCCGCTTACCCACTGGATGCAGAACACCACACTGAGAACGGGGAACTTAACCAAAAGTATTTCCTCATGCATCGGCCAGAACCAATCGACCAATTACGAGAACTGTGCCAACAACTTGAACACTTAAACCGTGTTCAAAGCCCGATTATCAACTATGCCCGTCAGTTACTTGCTTGGCAATTCCCAGAAGCGGCTCACATTAGGTCTAGAAGTACCAAAGTTGGTAACGTACCGCCGCTTTGGGGTTGGCTTGCCGAAAGAGAGCTTGAGGTATCGCCGCAAGCGTGGAAGATAATGAATAAAAAATATGAATCATCATCTGCCAACCATTACGGGATTACCATTGACCCGATACTCCGAACTCATGCTGATTGGTTGTGCGATATTGAGTTGAGTGAGCAGCGCCTTGAAGGTGAAATTCAAACCATCCTTGCGAACGAATGCTTTAAACCTTACAACGGGATTTTTAGTCAGTTTGGTTTCGGGCTGAGAGTTCGTGCTAGGCTGCTGAGTCGGATTTATCCGTTTGAAGCATTCCTAGTAAACGGGAAACCGCTAATTGAGTATGAGGTCAGGGAAGTCAAACGGGTTGAGAAGCAACGCCGGGATGGTAAAACTGTGGTTAAACGTTCCCCTGGTGATGTGAAGCGGGTGAAACGTAACCGCAGCCGCGATGTTTTCAAGATGCGGTTAGGTATGGGTACAACACTTGAGCAATCTGGTGATGAGTTAATTGAAGTCACAAGCGGCTCGGCACTGTGCCGAATGTCGTTTTGGCAATATGTTTTATGCCAAATTGAAACTGAAAGATTACCCGACAGTCACACCGCCGCCGCTATTCTTGAGTACCGCACCAAGCTCAAAGACTTTACTGATGATTCTGGTAGACAGTTACTCAATGGTAAGCATCTGCAAGGTAAGCTAATGGCTAAAGTTGCCAACTTGCTTTTTAACAAGTTAGTTGAGGCGATCGCCAAATTATGAGTGAAGATTATCCAGTTTATGGCCGACTGTCATCCCAGAAATTAAGCCAAATTTCAGGGTCGCTATTTGACGGTGACTACGACCCAACAGATATTTTAGATGATGATTGTTCTAAAACCATGACTAATCCTGAAAATCAAAAACAGGCTGTTCAAATAATGGCCGATGCTTTCAAACGTTCACTAATCGAACACATCGGACAGATTAGCGAAAAACCACCTATGGAGTTAGTAGCTTGGTCAAAAGCCTTAATTAGCCTCGAACAAGAGATGAGGTTTGAATTGATTAGGGATGTGGAATTACCAAAGCAATGATCATGAACACCTGATGCTCAACCCCTACACTAAAAGTAGGGGTTTTCAAATCTGATAGAGGTTACTAGAGTGAATGTTGATTAATGCTGAACACCTACTGCAATACCAACGCTGCAAACGCCGACCTATTTTAGATATCAATGCTGACAAAAGCCAGCGAGATGCGCCTAATGACTTGTTAGCTAAACTGCAACAAGACAAAATTGCTTATCATCGGGGTATTTTGGCAGGGTTTAACTATGAACAACCCAAATATCCACCAGGAAATCGGGAAGCAGCGCAAGCGGCTACATTAGAATTAATGCAACGCGGAGTTGAGTATATTTATCAGGGAGTGCTGTTAAGCGATTATCAAGATTGGGTAGAAACAGTCAGCGCAGAATACACTCTCCTCAGCCGTCCAGATTTACTCATCAAACAGCCAGGATACTCATGTTTTGGAGATTGGATGTATATTCCAGCGAATATTGAACTGGGTAAGCGTCCCAAACAGGAATATCAAGTTGTCGCTGCATTTCACGCCCAAACCTTGGCCAAAATACAGGGAGTAACCCCAGACAAAGCTTGGTTAATATTGCGTACCAAAAACAGTGGTTATCCAGTAGATTTAGCGAAATGGACACCACAAATGTTACAAATTCTGGAGGAGTTCGTTCAAGCGCTACAGTTATCAGATGCACCGGAGATGTTTATTTCGCGGCAAAAGTGCAATCTTTGTCACTGGCATAGTCAATGTTATGCGATCGCGCAATCACAAAACCATCTCTCATTATTACCAGGAGTCACACCAGTTCGCTACGCTCAACTCCAAGCCCTTTCTCTAACAACACTGGAATCTTTGGCTAATACAAGTCCTACTACCTTAGAAAATCTACCAGGATTTGATAGTGTAGTAGCAACCAAGTTAGTAATCCAAGCGCAAGCTGTTATCGAAAAACGTCCGTTAATTTTACCAAGTTCTCTACCACAAACAGAACTCACATTTACGGCTCCTGTAGAACTATATTTTGATATTGAAGCCCAGCCCGACTTAGATTTAGATTATCTTTTAGGCGTTTTAGTTGTTGATAGGCAAAATAATACAGAAAAGTTTTATTCTTTGTTAGCTGAAACACCAACAGATGAAGAATTAGTTTGGCAACAATTTCTAAATTTAGTTTGGCAATATCCCGACGCGCCAATTTATCATTTTTGTGTTTACGAATTTGATACAGTCAAACGACTAGCTAAGCTATACCACACTCCTAAATCCCTAGTAAATCCTGTCCTCAATAGATTTGTGGATGTATACGAACAATTAATTCAAAGCGTCGCCTTACCAGTAGAAAGTTATGCCCTCAAAGCAATTGCGCGATGGTTAAACTTTGAGTGGCGGGATAAAGAAGCCAGCGGTGCTAAGTGCATTTACTGGTATGATCAATGGTTAGAAACAGGCGATCGCACTTTCTTAGAAATCATCCAACGCTACAATGAAGATGATTGCCACGCAACTCGCAGTGTGAAAGAATGGCTGGCAAATTTTTTTCAAAATGAATGCGACAGAATTCAGGAATCAGAAGCCAGAATACAGCAATCATCAACAAAATATACCTCAGCAGATTAAGAAAAGCTATATTATAGCAAAAGTCAAAAGTGAAATGCTTGCAGTCAATTGGTTTTAGCGTTTTAGAATGTCCTAATACCAATTTTAGATGAAGACGCATAGAAAGAACCCCACCGCCTGCGGCACCTCCCCAAGGCATCGGGGAGGTTGGGAGGGGTAAAAATAATGTGCAGCTTCACAGAGAATTGGTATAACCTATCTGGCTACGGCTATAACTCAGGTTGAATGATTGTAACTGACATAATTGTTTACCTCACTTACATAGCTTGAAATATTATTGCCGACTTACTTACACCAAAGGCAAAAGTATTTTAAATTCTGTCCCTACTCCTACCTGGGAACGGAAGTTTAATTTACCGCCATGTCTGGCTGTAATAATCCGGTAACTAACTCCTAAACTAGTTTCGATATCAGCTCGTTTCTCAGTGGAAAAAGAATCCAGAATTTGTTTTTGAGATTCTTCAGACATTCCGGGACTATTATCAACAATGCTAATGCAAACCCAACGAGAATCTGGTGCATTTGGTTGATTTGCTGCTTGGGAAATAACTGCTGTAGTAATTACAATTTGGGGTTGGTTGATGTTATTACGGCACTCTTGTTGAAATTGCTGTCGCACTGCTTCATCTAACAAACTATCAACAGTCTGACTGAAAATATTCATTAATACTTGATGTAATTGTCCCATAAAGCAAGAAATGGGGGGGATTTTACCATACTTTTTAATAATATCAATTTCTCCTTTTAAACGGCTTTTAAGGAGTAAGATAATCCCATCTAAACAAGCATTAATATCTACTGGTTTGGGATAAACTTCATCAATATGACAAAAATTTTGTAAACTGGTGACAAGTTTTTTTAATCTTTCTGCGCCAGTGTGAGCGCTTGCAAGAGCCTTAGATAAATCTTCTTCTAAAAAATCAAATTCAATCTCTTCCTTAAGATGATTAATTATGGCTGAATCATGGGGTAATTCTTGAGCGTAAGCAGCTATCAGTTTAAGTAAATCTTGACTATATTTAGATATATAAGTTAAATTGCCCCAAATAAAACCTACGGGGTCTAAAATTTCATGGGCTACGCCATCAACTAAACGCCCTAAACGTGCCATTTTATCATTTTGAATCATTTGGGCTTGGCTACGTTCGTAGCGTACTTGAGTTTCAATACCACGAATTTGCCAAGCAGCTAGATTCAAGTCATGAATATCTAATAATTTATAGATATTTGTATCTGTTTGGACAACGATAGGTTCAGCAAAAAGTTCTGGCGATCGCTTGAGTGTATGCTGCATCGCTGTTAAAATTGTCGTCGTCTCAGGTATCAACAAAATTTCTGTACGTGCATAGCTGTAAAGCTCATTTAAGGTAGCTTTAGCAAATAAATCTTGTCCAAAAGGACGAATGAAAAATTCTAGCAGTCGCCGCCGAGAAATCATCCCCATGAATTTTCCCCGTTCCAGTAAAATTATTCCTGGTAATCGTGGATATTTTTCTAAATAATTGGCAACTTCCGCACCTGTACAACTAATATCTACACCAAAGTCGTACATTAGCAGTTCTTGGAGATTTGACTCTAAACTGAGGTAGCGATTGCTAGTAATAGATACAATTGGTGGTGATATTGCAGAAGTAAATTGTTGTGACACTGGAAACCCTGATATATAAAAATATTAATGAGTAATTAATAAGTAAAAAAATTGGAATTCTTTTGCTTACTACTTAAGTTAGTAGAAATCACCATAACTATATGACAGAACTTAAATATACCTGAAACTTTTACTAATGACAAATGACAAAATTCACTAGTTAGCTTTATTCATATACTTACTTGATTAAAAGATGGATAAATAACAGGACTTACGCAACTGGCACACCTATTCTCTGGTAAAAGAGTCAAGGGAAGCCACTGCGTTGGACGGGTTTCCCGGCTTGAAGCAAGTGGCGTTCAAAAATCAAGGTTTTTTGGACTCGTGACTCTTGAACGCCAGTCGCGCGACTGTCGGGAAACCATGCGCGGCAGTGAGGGAGTCGGCAAAGCCGACGACACTTGCGGGACTCGCGGCGGCACTTCTGTGACTGTCGGCAAAGCCGCCCAACGGAGTGCGTTGGGGAACCCGCGCAACGCAGTGTCCCCCAACGCACTGCCGACGCTCCTACGTCGAAGATCGCTACGCTAACACCACGGCGCTGGCTCCTTTTGACAGCCTAAACGAAGAAAATATGAGACGCAGCTTTAGTCCTAAATAAGTTAAATAGCCTTAATAAATCACAATTTTAAATAAGAATAACAAAATTCATAATTTGTCAAATTTTAGTCAACAGCAGATGGGACAACACCTTACAGTCTTTTGGAGAATTATCGCAATCATATTTACTAAAATTATTCCAGATTGGTATTGCAGTTTGCCAGTTTTTATAGTAGAAATCAACCACAGCTTATGTCCAATTTGCCAAAAATAGGTTAAAAGACCGATATGAGCTACCAAGGGTGATCCCCAAATGTTTAAAGACTGTAAATCCTTTATGAAAATGCGTGGAAGATAACACACTCATCAGCTAATTTACAGTAAGTATAAACATTAGGTAATTAAACGTCACCTAGTCCTATACCCATCAATCTATAATTCGGAACTATCTCGGAAATCAGACAATCTCAAAAATAGCCATCCTCCGTAAATGCACTCATGTAAAATGACTATACTTAAACTCACAGGCGCTATTTAGCGCTTAAGCAAGACTACGAATTAAATATAGTCTGGTTGTGTCATTGATGTTTAATTGTCCATACATGATTTTGATCCCCATTTCGATAGAATGACTAGACATAACCTCAAAACTTTCAACCGCTTTTGACTGCGACACCCATGAATCAACTGAGCAATGGTTTCACGATATTTCTGAGTCTGCTAGTCGAAGCGATGCCGTTTTTGCTGCTAGGGGTTTTATTCTCTAGTTTGCTGCTATTTTTTGTTGATGAGCGCAAATTAGTCGAAAAAATGCCCAAAAATCCACTGTTGGGCGCTTTAGTTGGCAGTTTGGTCGGTTTTTTATTTCCGGTGTGTGAGTGTGGCAATGTGCCAGTAGCGCGGCGATTGCTGATTCAGGGCGTACCCACACCTGTAGCAATTGGTTTTTTACTAGCAGCGCCAACGATTAACCCCATCGTGATTTGGGCAACTTGGACGGCGTTTCGCGATCAACCAGAGATAGTAATTTTACGGGTGGTATTTTCCCTATTAATTGCCACAATTGTCGGCTTTGTCTTTAGTTTTCAAAAGGACTTGCATCCTATAGTCCAACCTGCGATCGCTCGTTATATGAAGTTTAATCCCCCAGCCAAAGTGGAAACTCAACGGCGAGGAAAACGTTACCAAATTCCACCCGAACCAACAACACCAAACCTGTTGCAATCTGGGACATATATTTTGGGTGGTAAAGCAGGTATGCCCACTCGTATAGATGGCAGTGTATCACCAGCCGATGACCCACTCGCCAGCCCAAATAAACCACTAGCCGCTAAACTACGCTTGCTGGTGGATAACAGCATCCAAGAATTGCGGGAATTGGGAGGAGTAATGGTGATTGGCAGTGCTGTTGCAGCTGCTATCCAAGTTTTCGCACCGCGTGATTTAATCCTCAGTCTCGGTGCTGGCCCTGTCAGTTCCATCATCGTTATGCTGATTTTGGCAGCAGTCGTATCAATTTGTTCTACAGTCGATTCCTTTTTTGCCCTATCCTTTGCCTCAGCATTTAGTAGCGGTTCCTTGTTGGCATTTCTGGTCTTTGGCCCAATGATTGACATCAAAAGCATTGGGTTAATGTTATCCATTCTTAAACCCAGGGCAATTTTTTACCTGTTTGCCTTAGCCGGACAATTGACATTCTTATTCACGCTGTTTATCAACTTGCATGTTTTGTAAATTAGTCAATGGTCAATGGTCAATACTCAATGGTAATGGTTTCTGACTCTTGACTTTTGACTTTTGACTCTTGACTCTTGACTCTTGACTCTTGACCTCAACCAATGACACTTAAACCTAAACACTTCAATCTATTACTCCCTTGGCTGGATGTTCTAGCAATCACAGCTTGGGGAATTTTGATGTTGAAATACTGGCTGACTGGTAAGCTAAATTTGTTGATTCATCCGAATTACTTTGGTTTGGTGGTAGTGGCGGGTGTTGGCTTGATAATTGTCGGTTTATTCAAAATGCAAGAACTTTGGCAACGTCGTCGCCGCGATATTGTGCCGAATGTCCAGCACATGACTTTATTTCCGCCTGGTTGGGGTGGTGCTTTACTGTTGAGTGCGGCAATTTTGGGTTTTATATTTACTCCACAAGTTTTTGCCAGTGATAAAGCACTCAACCGAGGTGTAACTGATTTACTCGGAACCTCACGTATCAAACCTCAAGCCTTTCGGGCTTCGATTCGTCCAGAGGAGCGATCGCTTGTAGACTGGGTAAGAACACTCAACGTCTATCCCGAACCCGACGCATACACAGGACAAAAAGCCAAAGTTCAGGGATTTGTCATCCGTCCACCAGATTTAAGCAAAGAATATGTGTTTTTAGCCCGATTTGTTCTCTCATGCTGTGCTGCGGATGCTTACCCTGTGGGATTACCCGTGAAATTGCCAGCCTCTCAAGAACAGTACACTCCTGATACTTGGTTAGAAGTCGAAGGACAAATGTCCACAGACAATCTCAGCGGGAAACGCCAATTAACCATTGTGGCTAATTCCGTCAAAAAAATTCCCCAACCCCAAAATCCGTATAGTTATTAGTTATTTGTTCTTCGTCATTTGTTATTAGTAATTTGTGCTGTGCCAATGACCATTGACCCTTGACCCTTGACCATTGACCATTGACAAATGACCAATAAAACACTCATCCAACCACTAGACCGCGTAGCGATCGCCTTGATGCTGCTACTGAGTTTGCTGATTGGCTTTATCATCTTACAAGGTGATGTTGTTTCTCCTCGTGTCCGCAACTTTACTTGGCAAAATCAGCAAATTGGTTCCGAAGATACTGCTTTTAGCCTCACCTTTAGCCGTCCAATGGACACTAAAAGCGTTGAGGATAATTTAAAAATTGAGCCGCCTTTGGCAGGAAAATTCAGTTGGGCAGGCAGGCGGATGGTTTATACACTGTTAACACCTGCTCCCTACGGCACAAACTATAAAGTACAGCTACAACAAGCCAAAGATAAATTTGCTCAGCAAGAAAGTAACAGTAAAGTTATACAGCCTTTTGTTGGGAATTTTCGTACCCGCGATCGCGTCATTATTTATATAGGCGCTAACCCAGAAGAACAAGGGCAGTTAATTCTTTACAACTTAACTCAAGAGCAAAAAAAAGTACTTACCCCTAAAGATATCACGGTGATGGACTTTAAACCGTTTCCAGATGGGGAAAAAATCTTATTTTCGGCTCGGACTGCCAACAACGAAGATTTACTCTCAGCCCAGTTGTACACAGTGACAACGGGAATTGTCGGCAAGTCAGACACCAAACCAGAAGCACCGGGCAAAGTTGACTTAATTTTAGATAATAAAGACTATCAAAACCTGAAATTTGACTTATCGCCAGACGGAGAAACAATCGTCGTCCAACGTGGTAATAAAAATAATCCCGGTGACTTTGGGCTGTGGTATATGCCCACTACTTGGGATAAATCAGGCGCAAAACCCACCCCCCAACGCCTGCAAAGTCAACCAGGAGGAGATTTTATGATCACTCCCGATAGTAAAGCCGTAGCCGTTGCCCAAGGGCAAGGGGCTGCCATCTTGCCACTACAAGCAGATGCGAGTAAACCCCTAGATTTTCTCCCGCAATTTGGTCTAGTGCAAGCTTTCGCCAAAGATGGCTCACAAGCGGCAATGGTCAAATTTAATACAGATTACACACGAGATTTATTTTTAGTTACCAACCAAGGTATCCAAAAACCTCTGTTAAAAACAACAGGCTCAATTATCAATTGCGAATTTGATCCTGCTTCACCCACTCTCTATTGCTTGTTGACACAGTTAATCACTCAAGCAGAATACGTAGAACAACCTTATTTAGTCGCTATCGACCTAAAAACTGGACAACAAAAACCGCTGCTAGTCTTACCCGTTGATCAGCGGAATGTGGAAATGAGCTTATCACCTGATGGTCTAGGTTTATTATTTGACCAAGTAGTACCACAAGCTAATAATGTGCCAGCACCTGCAAGTATTTTAAAGACAGATGATGGTGAAGCGATCGCAACTAGCAGTTTGTGGTTAATGCCATTGTTACCGATTGCCGATGCGGCTGTCACCACAATCAAACCAGAAAAACTACCGTTAATTGGTTTCCATCCGCGTTGGCTACCTTAGAGACGCGATTAATCGGGTGAGACGCGATTAATCGCGTCTCTACAATTTTACTGGATCAAAATTTGACGAGTTAAAATACTCATCACTTCATCGGAATTGCCGGTTGGTAACAGTGGACTCCAATCTCCCACACTGGCGTAGCCAATTACTTGCAAATAATAGACCTCTTGCATAAAAATGTCTTCCCCTTATACCCTTATACCCCTACACCCATTTTTAAGGCAGGTCTATTCAAACCCTGTGTAACTTTCTTAATTACGAATTACGAATTCTTCTCCATCGTCTCCTTAGCTCAAAAAACTCAAATTATCATTTTCAAGCTTGTAGATTACGCCAATAAATTCCATCTTCTCGCAGAATGAATTGGTAACTAATCAATTCTCTTTGCAAGGTAGCGTAGTCAGGATGATAACGACTGAGAATTTCGTTGACCATTTGTTCGGAATATTCAATTCCTGGCTCAAATTTATTTGCTAACCACTTCAGAATTACTAACCGCTTTTTACGATTAGCGGGAATTTCTTTGAGGCGTTGAACTTTCTCTAAATTGTTTGGATTACTTTGTAAATAGTTGTTCAAGACTTTATTTTCCCAAGCTTCAGTATCTACAGGCTCGATTAAAGATGCTATCTTTCCTGGTGTAAAAATTTCTTTGCTAATGTTTTCTAAGGCTTCGTTATCTAACTGATACAAACGGCTGTTACCATCAGGGCGCATAGTCACCAAATTTACTTCCTTCAGTTTTGCCAAATGGTGAGATACAGTCGGTTCTTTGAGTCGCATGAGTGCTGCTAATTCTTCCACACTACACTCCTGATTTGCCAAAATACCTACTATCTTTAATCGACTTTCGTCTGCTAACACTTTAAAAAACTGTAGTAGGGTCTGAAACTGTTCTTTTCTCATAATTTTGTGATAATTAATTCGACCCCAATCTAATTAGAAAGAAATCGAATTAGTCGTGCTGTCCTCCTACGATGCAGCGTTAAACTTCTATTATTTAAACTTTGAACTAATGTTAATTTTCCGATTTGTTTAGAAAAAAAATGAAATTTCTTAAGTTGTTCTTTACATTTCACGATGCTGAAACATTCATTAGTTAGAAGAATAAACGAAACAATTAAACAAGGTACTTCTCTTGTTCAAGCTGCTAAATTTCTAGGTTTAGACCAGAGTATTTTATACGTAGCTCTTCAAAAAGGGCAAATTCCCTATACTACTAAAGATGGACGAACTGTTATTAGTCAAGGAGCTTTAATGGATTATCAAGTGAGGACAAGACCTCTCTTATAAGTAATTGAAATCGCCATAATTAAAAATTCAAAATATTGCCGATAGTGAGTAGCGATCGCCAAGACAATATAAATGATTAATTGACATAGAATACTCGTCTAGTATAAGAAAAACAAATTCAAGATAGCAAATACAAATTTGTGTAGGCACACAATATTTCTGGAATTAAATTATATTTTAAATAAACACAGAAAACTATCTATGTTTATTTTTTATTTAAAATTTTTTGCAAAAATCAGACTTAGCGATCGCTCCACCAAAACCAGCCAGCATGATTTATTTGATAAAGTAATATATAATATTTAACTCTTAAATTTATGACTGCTGTTATTCTCGTTGCGAAACCTGTTAGCCAGATGCAATTGGCTCCTGGTAGTACAGTTACTATACCAGATGTGAGTTGGTCAGAATTTGAAGCGATTTTAGAGGAATTGGGACAAAAACGGCGTACAAGAGTAGCTTATAGTCAGGGTACTTTAGAAATTATGGTTCCTTTACCTGAACATGAAATACCTAGAGACTTACTTTCAGATATTGTCAAAATCTTACTCAAGGTGAAAGGTCTTAGATACCAACCTTTTGGTTCTACCACCTTCAAAAAGCCAGGGACAGCCGGAGTTGAACCGGACGCTTGCTTTTACATCCAAAATTATCAGCGTATGATTGGTCGTCGTCGTTTGGAACCAGACGACCCACCACCCGATTTAGCAATTCAATCTGATGTAACTTCTAAAACCAAACTCGATGCCTATAGAGCAATTGGTGTGCCTGAACTCTGGGTATATGATAATGGCACACTGAATATTTATATATTACGTGATGGAATCTATTTAAATTCTGACATCAGTCCTCTATTTGAAGATATAGCAATCAAGCAAATCATTCCTACTTTTGTAGAACGTGCTTGGCAGGTAGGTAATCTTCAAGCTTTGGAAGAATTTGAAAGTGCGATCGCACAATAATTAAACTTAAGCACAAATATCATCTATTGCGGCTGGGTGCAAGGGTGTAAGGGAAAAGCTTAACCACGTTAACTTAATTAATCTCAATTGGAAGCGTAGATTTTTTGCTATGACACCCCGATAACTCACAAGTGTAGGTTTTCATCAAGCATTGACTAATGACTATAAAATTAACGAAAGAATCATCGCGTCTTCCACTCTTAAACCCCTACACCCTTATACCCGTACACCCTAAAATTGTTAGCTGAACTGTTCTTCAACCTCCAGGTTAAACAACATTTGCAGCGTTTGCATACATCGTCGTCTTGCCTCTACATCCTGCTGCGCTCGTAATTGCACCATCGGATCGTGTAAAATTTTGTTAACAATTCCTCTTGTTAAAGCCTCGATCACTTCTTGATGTTTGTCCCCAAATTCTGAACCCAAGCGCGACAAAGCTTTTTCTAATTCTTGTTCGCGGATGGTTTCGATTTTATTTCGCAGACAGCTAATAGTAGACACAGTTTCTAAACTGCGCCACCAAACATCAAAAGCTTCTACTTCTTCTTCTAAAAGTTTTTCGGCTTCTTGAGCCATTTTGCGGCGGCTTTCGTAGTTTTGCGCCACGACTGCTTTTAAATCATCGACATTAAACGCCTGGACATTTGCTAGTTCGTTTACGTCTGAATGAACGTTACGCGGCACAGAAATATCAAATAACATCAAAGGACGGCCAGGTTCTAAAACTATTTCTAACTTGGCGCGGTCAAGGATTGGTTCTGTAGCTGAGGTGCTGGTAAATACTAAATCACTTTCGGCAATTACAGTCATCATTTCCGAAAGCAAGTGAGTCCGAATTGGTTGGTCAAAGAACTGCTGTGCTAATTCTTGAGCGCGATCGCGTGAGCGATTTACAATACTAATTTGTCCCGCACCTTTAGAAACTAAATGCTGTACGAGCAACCGTGACATTTTGCCAGCACCAAGAATTGCCACTCGACAAGCTGCTAAATTAGCTACTTTGATTTGCGCCAACTCCACAGCCGCCGAACTAATAGAGACAGCGCCAGTTCCAATACTTGTTTCGGTACGTACCCGCTTCCCAGCTGTAATTGCTTGTTTAAATAATCGATTCAAAATTGTTTTTATACCACTGTATTGCTGTCCCAGTTTGTGAGTATTCTTCACCTGAGCCAGAATCTGCCCTTCTCCAAGTACCAAGCTGTCTAAACCAGCGGCTACCCGCATGACATGCATCACAGCATCTTCATGCAGCAGTACAAACAGATGTTGTCTTAAAGAAGATACAGGTAATTTGCTATGTTCTGAAAGAAACTGAGTAACTTCTCGAACACCTTGGTCAGTTTCACTAGCAACAATGTAAATTTCTAGACGATTGCAAGTGCTGAGTATCGCTACTTCGTCAATGTGGGGATAGCTGTTTAAATGCGCGATCGCGCTTTCAGTTTGTGGTTCTGGAATACTCAGCTTTTCGCGGATTTCGACTGGGGCTGTTTTATGGCTTAACCCCACCACTGCAATATTCATTTCTTATCAATAATGAGTAATGGATTATTAACAATTGGGGAATGGAAGTAAAAAGTCAAAAGGCAAAAGTAAAAAACAAAAATATTTTTTACTTTTTACTTTTTACTTTTGACTTGATGAATCTCTCTCCCGAATTTCTAGTGCAATTGCAGAGTCTTAGGATCGTCGAACATATGAATTGTATCGACAAATCTGGCTGTACGAGACTGGCTAGAAATAACCAAGCTTTGAGTTCTAGCACCACCATTGAAGAAACGGACACCGTTCATCAAATTACCAGAGGTAATACCACAAGCAGCAAATAGCACAGTGTTACCAGATGCAAGTTCATGAGCATCGTAGACTTTATCGGGGTCATTGATGTTCATAGACTTCAAACGTTCAATGTTAGCTTCTTTGCTTTCTCCAATCAGACCTGTTTTCACTACTTCTGGATCGTAGATCAATTGACCTTGGAAATGTCCACCCATTGCCCGCATTGCCGCCGCAGAAATCACACCTTCAGGCGCAGCACCAATACCCATTAAGGCATGGATATTAGTCCCAGCAAAACCACAAGATATAGCAGCACCAACGTCACCATCAGAAATTAGTTGGACTCTGGCTCCCGCGTCGCGGATTTCTTTGATCAAATCGTTGTGGCGTTCGCGTTTCATGACAACTACTACGAGTTCATCAATGGCGCGCTCTAGAGACTCAGAAAGAATCTTGAGGTTTTCGGTGGCTGACTTGTTGATGTCTACCTTACCTTTAGCGGCTGGAGGTGCTGCTAGTTTCTTCATATAGAAGTCAGGCGCAGCAAATAAGCCACCTTTTTCAGAAATTGCCAAAACAGCCATTGAACCAGGTTGTCCATAAGCAACCAAGTTTGTACCTTCGCAGGGGTCTACGGCGATGTCAATTTCGATTAATTCATCAGGGTTACAGAAGTCTTTGGCATCTTCACGGGTACAGATACCAACTTCTTCACCGATGTACAACATGGGAGCGTCATCACGTTCCCCTTCTCCAATCACGATGCGACCGCGCATATAGATTTTGTTCATGCGCTCCCGCATAGCTTCTACTGCTACTTGGTCAGCTGTGTTTTTTTCGCCTTTACCCATCCACTTAGCGGATGCGATCGCAGCTTGTTCTACTACCTCAATAATTTCTAACCCAAGCGTATTTTCCACAGAGTCCCCCTCTCAACTGCTCTCTATTGCGTTATTTCATCTGGCCATTTCAGTTTTCAAGTCTACCAAAGGGCGGATACCTATGGAAAATAGTATTCACTCACCCAATTGTTAATTTTTGCTGCTAATTGATGTCAATCAATACCAGTAGTCAAAAATATTCAGTTCCTTTGTACTACTAACTAATTATGATTAACTTAGTAGATAAAATCTCCATAGCTTTTGCCGGACAGGACTTGGTGGGTTTATGAGTAATCCTGATATTATTCGTCAAGTAGCCACTAGGCAAAATAAATGTGTATTTTTTGTCTGTGTAATGACTAAATAGAGTCAAGAAAACTGCGTATAAGTTTACGAAAAAAATTAATTGGCTACATCCAAAAACAAATAAGAGGTGAAGCGTGTTTATTGATTACATCACACTTATGTTGATTAATATGGTCGCTGGGTTAGTTCTCCTAGCTGATTACGTGAATCGAGGCTTAGTTAGCGCAAATCAGAAACAATGGATTCCTGGGTTTGGCATTACAGGTGCAATTGCCTTAACCACTGGGTTGCATATGACTTTTACATGGCCCGTGCGTGGTAGCTTCAATATTGCTTATGGTGAAACAACCATCCTCTTTGGTGTTTTATTTATCGCAGCTGCGATCGCTCTAGCTTTAAATTGGGATTTATGGACAATAGCAATTTACGCTTTTTTTGCTGGTATGGTGGCAGTTGTTGTCGGTATCCGCATCATCAATTTAAGTATCACTAAAACACCTGTACTCTCAGGAATAGGTTTTATCCTCACTGGCTTGGGCGGGATCTGTGCCGCACCCGCTTTGTATTGGAAAGCTAACCGTACTTTGCGGTTAACTGGCGCTGTCGTACTGATTTTAGCTGCTTTAATTTGGGCATTTACCGGATATCTAGCTTATTGGAATCATATTGAAAGCTTTCAAAAATGGGTTCCAGCACCTATGCCCTAACTAATCTTTCATACTTCAAAATGATCTAGGCTAAAGATAATTCACAAACATCTATAAGATTCAGAATTATGTTGGATTTTCTTAATCCTCTACTTGGTCGCCATCCAGAAAAAGTTAAAGCTAACGTCGAAATTTATACTTGGCAAACCTGCCCTTACTGCATCCGTGCCAAAATGCTCCTGTGGTGGAAAGGCGTAAACTTCACCGAATACAAAATCGACGGTGACGAAGCCGCCAGAGCTAAAATGGCCGAACGTGCTAACGTCCGTCGAACAGTACCGCAAATTTTCATTAATAATCAACACATTGGTGGTTGTGATGACCTTTATCAGCTAGACACCAAAGGTCAACTCGATCCTCTGTTAACTCAGCCAGTATAAATAGTATTAGCCTCTTGAACTCCGTCAAAAGATTAATGCAAATACTCCTTCTCTAGTGGAAGCACTCAACGACTTTATTTTTACCTATGGTAATGGTTTGTAACCCAGATGGAAGCGAGAATCCAGCAGGGTTACAGAAATTACGAGAATTAGTTTGTCGGAGAGTTGCCTTGATTGAACCGAACTTAGTACAGACTTTGGAAGGCAAGGTAGATGGATTGAGTTTTCCACCTATATTCGATAGTCCTGAAACTTTAAAATTGCTATGTCTGATGAGTGGTGGGCATGTCCGGAACCTAATGCAATTGATTCAGAAGTCAATCGATTGGACTGATGATTCTGATTTTCAGCAAGTGCCAGGATTAACTTTAGAAAATTGGCTTTTAGCTGAACTTTAAATTAAAAGTAAACTTCCGTATTTAAAATAACCTAATTAAGCACTTCTCAATGCCACAATTGGGTCAAGTTTAGCAGCACGGCGGGCGGGAACGACACCGAAGAATAAACCGATCGCACCAGAAATCCCCACAGCGGTAGCAATTGCCACAGGAGATATACCTGCTTCAAGAGGTGTCAAAGCGGCAACTATCATGATACCGCTGACACCAACAGCAGTCCCAACTACACCGCCAATAGCAGACACAATCACGGCTTCAATCATAAACTGTAACAAAATATCTTGTTCGGTTGCGCCGATCGCTTTTCGCAGTCCAATTTCTTGGGTGCGTTCGGTGACGGATACTAGCATGATATTCATGATACCGATACCGCCAACAAACAGGGAGATGCCAGCGATCGCAGCCAGCATAATTGTTAATGCACCTGTAATTTGACCGACGGTTTGCAAAGCATCTTTTTGCGTGCGAATGGTAAAGTCATCTTCGCCGATGATTTTGTGTCGTTGTCGCAACAAATTGGTAATTTGAAAGACAGCTGCATCTACACTATTGGCGTTCTTTGCCGAGGCGACAATGTAAGTTAACTCTAATCCATAAGGAGAAGTTCGTCCGACAATGCGGTTTGCCATCGTAATTACTGGGATCAACGCCGCATCATCATAATCTACACCCAAATTTGAACCTTTGGAAACTAAAACCCCAATCACGCGAAAGCTGGTATTGTTGATGCGTAACTGCTGACCAACAGGGTTACTATTACCGAAAAGTCTTTGGGCTAACTTTGCACCCAGCACCACAACTTGGTTACTGCGTTTCATGTCTATTTCCGAAAAAAAGCGGCCTTTGTCAGCTTCAAAGTCTCGCACGGTCAAAAAGCTGGGTGTTGTACCAATAATGTTGACATCGGTGTTTCTGTTACTGTAAGTTACTATCTGCCTGCTATTTAACTCCGCAGTCACCTCTGCTATGGTTGGTACTTGAGTAGCGATCGCTTTGGCATCTTCCAACACTAAAGTTTTTGGCGCTTCACGAGAAATGCGCTCAGTTTCTTGATTACCAGGAATCACAAATAATACATTCGGCCCCAGAGATTCTAGCTGATTAGAAACGTATTTCTGTCCACCTTCACCAATGCCAATCATGGCAATTACCGAAGCATTACCAATCACTATACCCAGCATGGTGAGCGCACTACGCAGTTTATTTGATAGCAGAGTTTTCCCTGCCATTTGTACGCTTTCTAAGAAGTTCATTGGTTTTGTTCTTCCTGCGCCTTCTTGATTTTATAGTCCTTAGGTAAGTCAACAAACACGCGATCGCCTGCTTGCACTCCTAACAAAACTTGAGTTTGGTCTCCAATTTGCGCTCCTGTTGTCACTTCCCGAAACTGGGGTTGATTGTTGGCATCAGGGACAAGTACACCAGTTTTGCCTTTTTCAGTAACAATGGCCACGGTTGGTAATACTAAAGTATTGCTGACGCGATCGCCTAAAAAAGTCAAGTCCAAGTTTAAGCCAGAACGGAGTTTATCCATGCCTGTATCTAAAGCCACCCGCACCTGAAAAGATGTCACACCTTGTTCGACTACTGCTTCTGGTGCAATCAAGCGGACATGACCTTTAAATACTTGGTCAGGATAAGCATCAGCAACAATTTCTACTTGTTGTCCTGGTTTAACTCTGCCAATATCGGCTTCTGGGATTTGTGCTAATACTTCTAAACCTTTAGCAACAGCAACAATGGAACTAGAAGTCGCTGACGCACTTGTAGATGCGGACGTAGTAGGTGTGACAAATGCCCCAATGTTGGCATATTTCTGCGTCACAATTCCATCAAACGGTGCGCGAATTATGGTTTCTTGCATCTTGACATCTGCGGCGGCTAACTGCGCTTGCGCTGCTTTAACTGCGGCTTGGCGTTGAGCAATTTCTTCTTTGCGTGTGCCATTTTCTAATAAAACTAATGCCGCTTGTGCTTCAGTGACAGCGGCTTCCTTCAGATCAATTTCTTCGCTGCGAGAGCCACTTTGCATCAGTGACAACCGACGACGAACTTCTTCTAAATTAGCTTTAGCCGATTTATCTTCGCTGACTGCTTGATCTAATGATTGTTTTTTCTCTGCACCTTGCTGGTAGAGATATTGGTAACGCTTGACTTGTTCAGTGGTGTAGTTTACCTTTGCCTGTGCTGCATCTACTTGGGCTTGAGCTTGAGCAATTTCTTGGGGACGATTACCTGCACGCGCCTGGGCTAACTGTGCTTCGGCTTGCCGCAAACGCGCTTTCGCTTGCATAATTTCTTGCGGACGAGTTCCGGCTAAGGCTTCATCTAATTGGGCTTGGGTTTGAGCTAAGTTGGCGCGATACTGAAGAATTTGGGCTTGCAAATCGCCTATATCCATCCGAGCGATAACTTGATTTTGGTGGACGCGATCGCCTTGTTCTACATATAATTCTGCCAGTACTCCAGGATTTTTCGGACTGATATTCACACTTTGCACGGGTACAACTTTACCACTGGCAGTAATTTTCAAAGTCACATTTTTAGCTTCTACAGGCACAGTTAGTTGTGTAATATCTTGTTCGTTTACGCCCCGATTCATGATGTTGGCAGTAGTAGCAACACCAACCACGACAGCACCCGTGGCGATCAACCCAATCAGCCAACGGAATGGGTGATAAACTTTGCCAATAACGGGAACTTCTATGTAGGTGTTCATAATCACGGCTTAATAAATACTTTTGGGCTTTGGAGTTGGTCTATTACTAGTCGGTATGAGTTACAAGCTGTAGAACTGAAATTATAGATAGTGATTTTTCTAATTGTTAAAATTCTGCAAGATATTAATTAACGTTCCTTAATATTAGTCGTAGGTAATTTTATCTGCCTTCACCTAAATGGGTGAACTGAGATATTTAGTCAATAGTGCTTTGTGATGCTTGCTATGCCTGCGTCTTTGCGTTTGCTCAAGCTTAACTCAACTAACAAAGCACGTTGCGTCTGCGCGATCGCCACTCTAGCCAAGGCTACCTCTGACCGCATAAATTTAACCTAGTGGCGTGTCAAGCCCTAAATGTTGCAAAAAAATTGTAGGTTGGGTTGAACGAAGTGAAACCCAACATTGCTCAGGGTGTTGGGTTTCGCAAAGCCTCAACCCAACCTACACCTAAAATATCATTTTAGCCTTGACACGCCACTAGTACGTTACGGTGGAAATCAAGCTACCATTTGAAATACGTCAAACGCTGGCAGTATATAGCGTCTCTCAGTTGGGTGCAGTACACTTTGCAAGGGGCAAGAGGTTAGAGACTAGGGATTAGAGGCTAGAGTAATGTACCTCATCAAGGTGAAATGTGCTGTAAGTGTTCTTCTTTTTACTTTTGCCTTTATACTTTTGCCTTATTGTACTAGGCTGTCAAAAAGGCTCAAATATCTAATTAATTCTGTTGAGTTAGTGAGTAGCAAAATTTAGTAATTGCACAAATAAGCAAATTAATTAAAAAATAACAGTCTTTTCTGATACTATTAAGAAATAACAAAATGATTTAACATCAAATTCAGAGTTCCGTAGGTACAGCATGGTCTTTTGGCGCTGCTTCGCTGCCTCTGGCTTAATTATTTGCTTCACATCTGGCTGCGATAACAATGCACAATTATCAATAAAAAATACTCAGCAAGTTGTGCAAGAAATTAATGTTTCTCAGTTGCTGACAGAAGCAAAAACTAGCCAAAAGGCAGAAGATTTATTTGATCAAGGCAATAAACTATTAGATGGGCAACACTACGAAGATGCTATAGCAGTATACGATAAAGCGATCGCCTTCAAACCAGAGAGTGCTGATGCTTGGATTAACCGAGGCATAGCTTTGACAAAATTGCAAAAACACACAGAAGCACTAACATCTTATGACAAAGCAATCGCCATCAAAGCTGATAAAGATGAAGCTTGGTACAATCGAGGTAATGCTTTAGTCGCATTGCAAAGTTACACAGCAGCAATTGCATCTTATGATAGAGCGATCGCCATTAAACCAAATAAACAAGAAGCCTGGATTAACCGAGGCATAGCCTTGACAAAACTGGAACGTTATCCAGAAGCATTAGCATCTTATGATCAGGCGATCGCTATCAAGCCAGATAAGGCAGAAGCTTATTACAATAGGGCTTGTACTTATGCCTTACAAAACAAAGTAGACTTAGCAATTGACAACCTAAAAGCAGCTATACGCCTAGTTCCAGAAAAATACCAACAGTTGGCGAAAACCGATCCAGATTTTAAGAAAGTACGTAGTGATCAAAGATTTCAAAAATTAATTCAATAGCTGATTTCGACGGCTACAAAGCATCAGTGGCAGTATGCGTGTTGCAAGTTCCAGGTTATGATTTGGATTAACTGAATCTAATCTCTGCATTGCTTTGCTCCTTGCGATCGGAAATAATCTATGAAAAAATTATTGATTACCGGAGCCAGTGGTTTTTTAGGATGGCATCTTTGCCAACTAGCAAAACAAGAATGGGAAGTTTATGGTACTCATTACTCAAATTTTCTAGAGATTCCAGGAATCAAAATGGTGAAAGTCAATTTAACAGACTTTCAAGAATTAAAACTAATATTTAACGATATTAATCCAACGGCAGTTATTCATACAGCGGCTCATTCACAACCAAATTTTTGCCAAATTCATCCTCAAGAATCATATGCAATTAATGTCACAGCATCTTGTAATATAGCTGGACTATGTGCAGATTATTCGATCCCTTGCGTATTGACATCAACTGATCAAGTCTTCAATGGCTTAAATGCTCCTTATCATGAAGCTGCACCTGTATGCCCCATCAATATATATGGTGAGCAAAAAATCATGGCTGAAATGAGTATGCTAGAAAGATATCCCATGACCACAGTCTGCCGGATGCCTTTACTGTTTGGCAGCACTACACCTACAGCACAAAGCTTTATTCAACCATTTATTCAAACTTTAAAGGAAGAAAAAGAATTAAATTTATTTATTGATGAATTCCGCACACCAGCCAGTGGTACAACAGCAGCTAAAGGATTATTGTTAGCTTTAGAAAAAGTGAATGGAATAATTCACCTAGGTGGGAAAGAGCGGATTTCACGTTATGAATTTGGGCAGTTATTAGTAAAAGTATTTAAACTACCGTCCACAGGTATAAGAGGCTGTCGACAACAAGATATAAAAATGTCAGCACCTAGACCAGCAGATGTTTCTTTAGATAGTTCTAAAGCTTTTGAATTAGGCTATCAACCTTTATCTATCAAAGAAGAATTACAAAGAATAGCAATTAATCATTTGTCATAATCTTACATTTAAATTTTAAATCCTCCATTTTGCTGTTATCTAGGCAACTTCAATTTATATCTCCAGAAAGAGGTTACGTTCTTAACCGTCTGCAACAATTTAAATTATTGAAAAGCATTGCATAGTTTGGTATTGCTTACTTTTATATCAAACAACAAAATGCTAATTATTCATGTTTTCAAAAAATTATAAATTATAGATAGCTTTTTGGTAGATTTTTTAATAAATGAACGTAACTAAAACTAGAAATCAATAAGATAGTTTTGAATTAGTTTATTTATCTCTTTGAAAGTTCCTCGTATCTAAGTGATATAAGCCTTATTTCTCAATACATAGCATCAGGCATAAAGGGAGAAATTAATTACTTCCAAGCATTTTAAAAAATCAAAAACACAGAAAATTCAGTGCATATAAGGAAACAAAAACATGAAATCTCTTAATTTATCCAAGTCTGTTTTAGTTAGTTTATTCGCCATAAGTTGTGCGGTTGCATTATCTATGCCTATTTCTGCTCAAACCGGAGGAACTGGTACAGGTAGTGCAGGATCTAGCGGAACTGGAACTAGCACAGGCAGTACAGGTACTACAGGAACTGGAACCACAGATAGTACAACCGGAACTACAGGCACTTATGGTACAGGCAGCGGAAGTACCGGAACTGGTACAGGTACTTATGGTACAGGCAGCGGAAGTACAGGCACTGGTACAGGTACTTATGGTACAGGCAGCGGAACTACCGGAACTGGCACAGGTACTTATGGTACAGGCAGCGGAAGTACCGATACTGATACAGGTAGTGGAACGACGGATACCACAGGAACTGGTACTACAGGTACTTCTGGTACAGGCAGTGGAACGACGGATACCACAGGAACTGATACTAGAGGTACTACCTCTTACCAAGGAACTAGCGATGTGAGGGGCGATCGCAATTCAAATTGGGGTTGGTTAGGTTTACTTGGTCTAGCTGGTTTAGCAGGATTAGCTCGTCCGCGCCAAGAACCCACAGCCTACCGCGATCCTAATGAAGTACGTTCTGGCTCTAGATATTAGATAGCCTCATATCTGGCACTAAGCCCCGACGAACGGGATTAAAACCTCCTCCAAATTGAAAATTTGGAGGTTTTTATTTAGTGGCCCAATAATTGATTCTGACTCCGTTCGGACTTCGGCGTAAGCGCTCAGTCGAACGCTGACGCTCACGGCGAAGCCTGAATTCTTCTTCAACACTTTTAAAAAATTCTCTTAATTATCGGCTGGCGCAATTAAGGTAAATCCTTCAGCAACACCTAGAATTTTCCCGCCAAGTGAAGGCATTTTTTGTATGGTCGTGTTGTCTAAAAGTAAATAAGATTGCTTCGACAACATTTGTGAGAATTCCGCAGGGTTTTTATATTCAACTTTGCAATCACAATAAAAATTTAAACTAGGACGACTATAAGTAAATGATGTGTAAATTTTTGTTCCTGGGGAAATATGGGTACTAATTAAAGCTGCTACTGGTTTGACAGCAAAATTTTCATTTAATTCCCAAATCCAAGATTGCGAACTCATCAATAGTAATAAGACTAAATACATCCCAGAAAATAAAACCGGAATAAATCTGCGATCGCTTTTTTTGATTAACCATGCCACCAAACTCATACTAATAGTTAAAATCGCACTCATAGCGATTAGCACAGGCTCTTCCTGCACAATCGTAAAATAAACGCCACTTCCTAAACCAGCGATCGCAATAATTACGATAAATATTGCCCAAATTCTCGAATCAAATGCTTTCTTGCGCCAAACTTCACTTAGTTCTGCCCCAATTGCCAGCGCTAAAAATGGGTATAGAGGCATAATATACCACGGAAGTTTTGTAGTTATCAAAGAAATAGTCACAAAGTAAACAGTTGTGCCAACTAAAACTAAGCTACCCCAGCTAGAATGCCGTTTTTTCCAAGCTAGATAAAATCCTCCTGGACAAAATAACAACCAGGGAAAAGCATATTTTAATAACTCAATTAAATAATACCAAGGAGCGCCTGCATTACCTTCAACAGATTGACCTATGCGGTTAAAGGTTTGAGCTTGCAGATTTATCTGTAAGAAATTACCACCATAATAGTGCAATTGAGCAACATACCAAGCGATCGCTGGCGTAGTTCCTAGCAAAATTCCTGCCCATAAGTAGGGATTATTTAATAAAAATAATTGTGACGATGCCAAGATAAATAAAATAGCAATTGCTCCCAATAATAAAACTAGCATTCCTTTAGTCAGAGTAATTAGTCCCAGGCAAAATCCTACCCCTAAAGCCCAACGTTGCTGATAACGTGACTTCAACAAACAAAACAACAATAGTAAGAAAAAAGTAATGCTTGTACCATCTAGCATTGCCAAGCGTCCATGACGCACCACAGGCAAAGTTGTTAGGTAAACTAAAGCTGCAAACAAAGCTGGTAAACTATCGTTAAATAGCAAACCCCCCACCAAATAAAGTAAAGGCACTCCCAACGCCGTTAACACAGCAGCCGGTAAGCGGGTTGTCCATTCATTTACGCCTCCTATGGAGTAACACCAAGCAATTAACAGGTGCATTAGGGGCGGCTTACTATAATAGGGTTCGCCGGCTAAAGTGGGATACAGCCAATGCCGAAAACTAAAGGAGGCACGCCAAATTTCACGGGCGACTTGTGCCACAGTACCTTCATCCCAGTCTCGCAAGGGAGAGTTTCCCAAACATATCAGCCACAGAATTAAAGATCCCAGCAGCAAGCTAAATAACCATTCTTTTTCTCGGAATGGGCGCATATAGAAAATCGGATAAATTATTTAATCGAGTGTTTATTTATTACAATAAGTGGATATAATTTTTACGATTCAATTATTATAGAAGAATTTTTGTAGAAGAAACTATATCAATAATTTTATAGTAAATATATGTCTGAATCCTGTCTTCACTTTACTCGCTGCCTTAATTTAATAATCAGATAACAATTGTGATTCAACCAACATACTCTTTAATAATTCCCATTTATAACGAAGAAGAAAATATTACGGAAATGTATCGTCGTTTACATAATGTTGCTGAACAGTTAGACGGCGAAGTTGAATTAATTTTAGTTGATGATGGTAGCCGCGATCGCTCTTTAAGTATGATTCGTGAACTCCACCATCTCGATAGTCGAGTGCGTTACCTCAGTTTTGCGCGAAATTTTGGTCATCAAATCGCTGTCACAGCCGGACTAAATTTTGTCCAAGGCAAATGTGCGGTTATCATGGATGCGGATCTTCAAGATCCCCCAGAGTTAATTGTCAAGATGGTGGAAAAATGGCAACAGGGTAATCAAGTAGTGTATGCTCAACGTCTATCTCGTAAACAAGAAAGTTGGCTGAAACGCTTTACCGCTTATGCCTTTTATCGCATTCTTAAACGTTTATCTCACGTTGATATACCGACAGATACAGGAGATTTCTGTTTACTAGACAGGCAGGTTGTAGATATTCTCAATGCGATGCCGGAACGCAACCGTTACATTCGCGGCTTACGCGCTTGGGTGGGTTTTCGCCAAACATCTGTACTTTTTGAACGAGAACCACGTTTTGCTGGCAAAGTCAAGTATACCTTTGGGAAGTCTTGGGCTTTGGCTGTTGATGGCATTATTTCTTTTTCCACAGTGCCATTAAAGTTAGCGACTTATTTAGGCATGGTGGCAGCTGCGATCGCTCTATTAATGATCATACTAGTACTGTATTGGCGATTATTTGAACCTGTCAGTCCTTTAATTGGTTACACTTTGATTACAATTGCCATGTTTTTTCTCGGTTCTGTACAGTTAATTTGTATTGGAATTTTAGGCGAATATATTGGTCGAATTTATGAAGAAGTTAAAGCCCGCCCTATCTATACTCTCAAAGAAACTGGTGGCTTCAATAAAATCTCAGAAATGCAGTCTAAATAGTGAATTTTCATCCTAGTTAAAAAATTATCCGAAAATTACCATTTAATTTTGCCGCCAGAAAGCACAATGCTATGACTCCGCAAGAATTTAGTTTGTTGATTGTATCAGTTCTGATCAGCTCAGCAGGACAATTTTTTTTGAAAATTGGTGCAAACAAATTAGGAAAAGTTCATGTAGGAAATGCGATTAATCACATTCTCAGTATTATCACAACACCAGAACTTGTAATCGGACTAATATGCTATGGAATAGGTGCTATGTTTTATATTTTGCTGCTCACGAGAGTTAATCTCAGTGTTGCTGGCCCATCTATATCTATAGGGTATATTTTCTCTGTGTTGCTAGGATATTGGATATTAAAAGAACCTATATCTCTGATGCGCTTGTTTGGTTTAGGCTTTATTGTTTTGGGAGTAATATTAGTAGTTTGGCGGAAATAAAATTTCTATTTGATCAGGTTATTGTATGGTTACGCTCTAAATTATTCATTATATTGATTACTTTTTCTAAATATACGCCTAGACTGAATCAATATTAAATTTTATTTAAAATTTTTGTGTAAGATATATTTGAATAGTATCATAGTAAAAATATTAAATATGGATAAAATCAAGAATTACTCATATTATCTAAAATAAATGAGCAAAGAGTATATAAATTAACGACTTAATATTCCTTTGTAGTGAGAAACTAGCTTTTGTTGATTGCCAGCAGATAAATCAATGAAAGCCATAGAAAAACACTTGGTTAAGAAACAAATTAATTCTTTAATAAAAACAAAAGAATATTTTATTGCAGTAAAATATACAATATTAAATAAAAACTGCATAGTTTATGAGGGATAGTTTGGGTACATAACCTACTCCAACAAAGTCATCAACTGTTAATAAAAATGTTGTAGAACGTGAATTCTTCATTTCTAAAAGTCCTTGAAGTAAGTCGGTGCTAATATTTCTAAGTATGTTATGAAATTTTAATGTAGGGTGTGTTGTAGCGCAGCCCAACGCACCATCAACAATTCAAGGTGCGTTAGCCTACGGCATCACACAACGCCAGTTGCTACAACTTTGGGAACCAAAGCAACGCACTGGCTCCCCTACACAAAGTTGATATTTCTTCATATACATTAGATTTGTCTCGCAGACTTACTTATCAGGCTTCTGGGAGGTAAATAAATTGACACAGTATCCCGCTGAAAGCAGAATTTTCTGTATTCTCAGTATGTAAGGTAGCAATTTAAAAACAGAAATGGGTAATACATAAGTATCCAAAACTGTGGTGAGCGATCGCTCTCTGATATGTTTACTTATACCGTAACCTAGTCTGTATAAAGAAAACTTAAATATTAACTTCTGTAAAACTGAACTAAATTTTCAGGATTAGCGGAAAGTATTTGGGGATCTAATTTTTAGAAAAAAGTGTGCTATAAATTACCGTCAGAACCATGCATAATGGTTCGACCCTTGAAGGAGCTATGAAGTGGAAAACAATAAATCGTTACTTTGGCCGCAAGGCATATTAATTGCTTTGCTTGCCTTGGGTGCTACATTAAGCGTTGCTATGATGATGCTTCTTAGGCCAAATGCTTCTGAAGCGCAAAGCAGTCAGAGTATAAATATAAATAATAATTTAGTTGCCAAAGTGGGTACTCAAAGGCGTATTGAAGGATTAAAAGCGACAATGCTCACAAGTTGGCAACAAGAAGCACAAGCTAAAGGTGTTGGTTATGCTTTAGCTACACGCTTTCAAGGGGCAACAATTAAAGAAGCTAAACTTAGTCAAGCTCAAAAAGTCATCGCTCTGACTTTTGATGATGGGCCTTGGCCTCAAAGTACCGCTCAAGTACTAGAGATTCTCAAACAGAATAATATCAAAGCCACATTTTTTGTCGTTGGCCAGAACGTTAAGAATTATCCAGACTTACTCAAGCACGTAAATGCTGAAGGCCATGTAATTGGGAACCATACTTGGCATCACTGGTATCATTTCATGAATCCCAAGGCAGCCGCCTATGAAATTGACCATACAACAGACATGATTTATCAAACTACAGGTGTAAAGACAAATTTATTTCGACCACCTGGAGGGATGATGCACAATGGAGTAGCAGGTTATGCCAGAAACACAAAGTATGCCATTATTATGTGGTCATCTGATTCTGTAGACTATTCTCTGCCTGCTGTACCAAAGTTAATCGATAATGTTTTCCGGCAAGCTAGGCCAGGGGGTATTGTACTGATGCATGATGGTGGTGGAAATCGTTCGCGCACTGTGCAAGCTTTACCAGAGATTATTAATAGATTTCGTAAGCAGGGATACCGCTTTGTGACTATTCCAGAACTTTTAGAAATGCAAGATAAAGAGCAAAGTGTAATTGCCCAGAAAAAGTAATAGCTAAGTTACTAATTACTAAACATTCATATGTAATTTGGTTAAATATAGCAATCATATTAAAGGATCAGATCCCCGACTTTTTCAAGAAGTCGGGGATCTCTTTTGTAGATGCGATCGCCACAATTAAAACTTAAAATTATTAAGTTATGACCGCTTTAGTTGCTCTCGCCATTCATCCAAACTGATGTATTTATTCTCAATCACATCGAGAACTTCGATCACACCACTAGTACTAAAAACCCGAAACCAATAAATTGTTGAATCATGGTCTGGTTGATTTTCAAATATGCGAATTGTATAGTAAGGCTCATTAGGCGTTGGAGAACCATCAACTACTGCACCTACTTTAATGCTGCCTTTAGAAAGCCTTTCAATTTCTCTGGCTTTACGTTGTACTTGTGGCAACTTCCAGACTAGATTTAAGGCTGTTTTTTCATCAACTTCAGAGGCAACTTCAGCAATTTTCACAATATTAATTGTGTCTAATGCAGGGAATGTATGTGACTCGATTGACTCCTGTTGTAAATTAGAATTGGAATTTTGAGAAAGAGCTACTTGGCATCTCACACTCATCAATAAAAAAGCCATTATAGGCAAGCAAATGAATCTTTTCATGGAACAATCCTTGAGTGTTATGCTTTTCTTTCACTTCTTGTCATATATATATTATGGTAACAGTCCCCACCTCAATGATGAGTCGATTAATCAATTCTTCTTATTGCTCTTAATAATTCAGATCCCCGACTTCTCAAAGAAGTCGGGGATCTTTTTGTTTATTAGTAATTCATAATTGCAAAATGATTACTTTAAAGGAATTTTCGCCTGTTGAAATACTTGCTCAACTGTAAATTCCAGACCTGGAAATAAGGAATCTTGCAGCAGTTCCTCTCCCATATATGTTTGTGGTGCTGCATCTGGGAAAAACACAGTAATACTTCTGGCTTTGCTATCTACCACCCACACACGCAAAACTTGTGCATCTAAATAGTCTTTTGCTTTAGCTATCATTTCGCCAAAGGTTTGTCCTGGTGAAATTATTTCAATCACCAAATCTGGCGGAACTGGACAAGCTTCATCTTCATTCCAATTAGCTGGTAAACGCTGATAAGAAATGTATAAAACATCCGGTATTGGTACCCAATCACGTCCTCGACGTTGTAAAACAACAGCCCATTCTGGACAAACGATCCCTTGCTGCTTATGCCATTGTTCAATTAAGTTTAAAAAGACATAGGTAAGCTTGGCGTGAAAAAACTTTGGTGACATTTTAGGAATAACTTGACCATCCACAAGTTCGTAAGTAACATCTCCCTCACCTAAAGGAAGATGCAAAAACTCTTGTAAAGTCAGTTGATTTTTGGCTTGGAGAATCATAGCGCAAATTAGCTGTTAGCTAGTTTAATTTTAACTAACGTGAGTTATGTATAAGCTGGAAACGTAATTCTATCTTTCTTTAGAAGAATACCTTGGACAACGTTCTGCACTTCTTTGAGTAATTTATAGCAGTCGAAGCATAGGTTAGGACGATGTTGATTGCTGAAACCCCTGATAATACTGAGTTTCTACTCAGCACTTTGCTATATTTGGGGATTGCTCTATAGGATATTAATTAGCCGTTATGAATGAGTTAGTGGATATTGAAGCAGTTAGATCTGAAGCACTAAGAAAACTGGGCAGGAACATAGTTAATTTTTCAAAAATCGAAGCAGTATTAAAATACTTGCTTTCAGTAGGCCAATTAGAGGGTAAAGAAAAAACTATTTCCGAACAGTTACGTAGGAATCAAACCAGACTCCGAAAACAGACCTTGGGTAGTTTAGTTCAGGATTTTCATAAAAATATTTTGGGAGATGCTAATCAATCCGAGCTTACAACAGACTTTTCTGGAGTAGGAATCTCTGTCTCATTGAAGGTTAGTTATAACAATCCGGATTTCTTAAAAGAGCAAAAACGTGCGCTTAGAAGCATTGTGACTGAGCGAAATAAATTAATTCATCAAGACCTAGCATTTATTGATACTAGTTCTATAGAAGATTACCGTAATTTAATTACCCTTTTAGACGAACAAAATCCCCGTCTATTAGCTCAACTTGAAGAACTGAAGTGGATTATAGAGTCACTGAGAGAGAGTTGGAAAGCTTTTCAGGATTTATCTAAATCACCAGCTTTTCTTCAAAGCATACAATCTAACCAATCTGACACCCAAGCCTAACACTGCATCACAAGAGACTGTTGAAAGTCGCTTGTCTTCTCCATATAAGAACAGAGTGCTTGAGCCATCTTCAGGATTGATTCGATAACCAATTACCCTGTAAAAAGTAGCCAATAACGCTTATATCCTCAAATCACCCTTGTACATTCTCTTTTCTCAATTTATCTAGTTAATCTATTGCATCCCGTGTAATACTTGCTGGATGATATCTGCTGATACTTGGTCGGTAACTGTCACTACACCAATTTGGGTCGGTAAAACAAATCGCACTTTACCTGCTTTCACTTTTTTATCTAATTGCAGCGCATCAATAATTGCAGCAATATCTACGCCAGCGGGTAATTGTGTCGGTAAACCTGCTTTTTGAATGATGGCGTTTTGTCGGTCAGTTTCGGCTTGCTGCCACATGCCTAAATTGACAGCAATTTGTCCAGCAGCTACCATACCGATCGCTACAGCTTCTCCATGATTAACTAATCGATAACCTGTCAAACTTTCTATGGCATGACCGATAGTGTGTCCGTAATTCAGAATTGCCCGCAGTCCGCCTTCTTTCTCATCTTTGCCGACAACATCGGCTTTGGCTTGACAAGAGCGAATTAATATTTCACTCAACAGTTCTGGCTTCATGTATCGGAGTTGATTTAAATTTTTACTAGCTTCCATTTCGGCAAACAATTCAGCATCCCAAATCACGCCATACTTGATGACTTCTGCCATACCTGCACGAAACTCGCGTACAGGTAAAGTTTTCAATACTTCCGGGTCAATTAACACTAAACGCGGTTGATGGAATGCACCAATCAAGTTTTTGCCATTGGGATGATTTACGCCTGTTTTGCCGCCAATGGCAGAGTCTACCATTGCTAACAGAGTGGTAGGCACTTGGACAACGTTAATTCCTCGCAGCCAAGTTGCGGCGGCAAAACCAGTCATGTCCCCAATTACGCCTCCCCCCAACGCTACCATTGTGGCGGAACGTTCGAGGCGGTTTTCTAAGGCGACATCATAAAGTTTTTGAATGGAATTGAGGGTTTTGTAGCGTTCTCCGGCTGGTAAACAATAACTAGCTACGTCAAATCCCGCCGATTTTAGAGATGCGATCGCTCTTTGGCCATAATGCTTGAAAATAGTGGGATTAGAAACTAAAAGCACTTTCTGGCCTAGCTTGAGATTGGCCATACTTTGACCGAGTTGATCTAAACTTGCAGGTGCGATCGCAATCTCGTAAGACTGCTGCGGTAAATTAACATTAATGGTAGAAGTCATTGCCCAACCCTAACAGCGCCGTGGGCTTGTATTCTATCGCAATCTAAGTATGAATTATGAAGTGTGAAGTATGAAGTCTGAAATTTTATCCTTCTGCCTTCTACCTTTTGACAAATGACCACTTGCCCTGAGCTTGTCCTGAGCCTAGCCAAAGGGTTGACTAATAACTATTGACCAATGACCAATAACTAATGATTCAATAGTATTAGTGAAGTATTGTGGAGAAGCATTAAAATGTTTGCAGTAGTTGCTTACATCGGTTTTTTGGCGTTATTTACAGCGATCGCAGCTGGTCTGTTATTCGGTCTACGAGCTGCTAAGATCCTTTAAAATCAAGGTATAGGAGTGTCAAGGTGGAGGTGAGGAGGATTTCTACACCCCTAAACTCTAAACCCCTTACACCCCTATTTAGTTATCCCACAGCCGCAGGACTAGCTACCTGATTTGGTCTTTGGGCACGAGGACGCATTTCTAAGCCTAGCAAGTTCAACATTTCCAGGTCAGCATCATAATCTGGACAAGGTGTGGTGACGGTGAGCATTTTGTTGTCATCGCTGGAGAAGATGGAATTTGCTCCTGCCATAAAGCAGAAAGCTTGCTCAACTTGAGAAAGTCTAGCTCGGCCTGCACTCAAACGTACATCAGAAGTTGGCATAACAATACGTGCTGTGGCAATCATCCTTACAACATCCCAAATGGGGACATCTGGTTGATTTGCTAGGGGTGTACCTGCAACTTGGGAAAGGATGTTAATTGGGACTGACTCTGGATGAGGGTTGAGGTTTGCCAGAGTGCATAACATCGATACACGATCAGCAGTAGTTTCGCCTAAGCCCAGGATACCGCCAGAGCAGACAGTCACATTAGTTTGTCGTACAATCTCAATTGTATTCAGGCGATCGCTATAAGTCCTTGTGGTAATAATTGTGCTGTAATAATCCTCCGAGGTGTCCAAGTTGTGGTTGTAAGCATATAACCCGGCTGCTTCTAATCGCTTCGCTTGGTCGACTGTCAACATACCAAGAGTGCAGCATACTTCTAAACCCATGTCGGTAACATCTTTAACCATTTCCAGCACGGTTTCAAACTGAGCGTTATCCCGCACTTCTCGCCAAGCAGCACCCATGCAGACACGACTGACACCTTTTTGTTTAGCTGTTTGGGCAATATTCACTACTGTATCTTTGTCGAGAAGTGCTTGTGGTTTCACTTCTGTTTTATAACGAGAAGATTGAGCGCAGTAGCTACAATCTTCAGGACAACCTCCTGTTTTAATGGAGATGAGTTTACAAACCTGTATTTTTTTGGGGTCATGATATTGGCGATGTACACTAGCAGCTTGATAAATAAGCTCTAGCAATGGCATGTCGTAAATCTTCTGAATCTCTGCTTCCGTCCAATCGTAGCGTATTCCCACCGACATTCAATAAATCCTTCTTGTTGACTGGATTGATTAATATCTGTCTTGTTGCTGGATCTGTTGAAGTACTGCTCAATCCTAAGGCTGTAGACATTAGACATCAGCTTATCAATATTTTGCTTGGATGGCAGATTAATAAATTAATATAAATAAACTAAAAACATAGATTCCCAACTTTAAAAGATGCATCTGGCTATTCAAGGGTGTTACCCCTCACCCCCACGAGTTTATAGAGTTGACTACGCATTCTTAAATTGCGATTCGCCTACAGTCTCTTTATAATTGCTTAATAATCATTTCAACTTGCTGAATAAAAATACATCATCACGCTGGTATTGCAGGTTAAAATCTTGACGGAGTTGTAGTATTTTGAATAAACCTTGATCAAACTCTGGCTTACTGGATAAACCTGGATGACGTAGATTCAGCAATACATAATCAAACATATTTAAATTAATTTGTGCGGCGGGAGAAGCTATCAATTTAATTAATGGTCTATGAGTTAAATGAGGGGCAATTTCATCTGTGGTGAGAACACTTTTATCTGGCTGAATTTGGGCGATCGCGTTTCGTGTAGCTTGCCAAGTATCTAAAGATTGGAGATATTGATTACCAAAATAAGTAAACTTTGCCAAACTCAAAAATACTACCATTGACCACAAGATAATTATACGTTTATTTTGCAGTAATCCTTTACCTAAAGACAGGCTGACAATTACAGATAATATCAGGAATGGTAAAGCTGGAACAGAATATTGATGAATCAAATCTTTTTGTGATTGGTAGTCAGCAAGTAAGTTAAGCATGACACAAGGAAATGCCCCAATTAAAGGTTTTATACCTTGCCAGGAAATTCCCCAAATAATGGGAATGAGTAATAAGATTAAATATGCCAAATTATCCCATGAAAAAAGTTTTGGTAAAACTAATTTTGGCTGAAAAAATAAATTATTAATTAATTCAGGAAAAGAGTTACCTAAATATTTATAGCGAAAAAGATAACGGTCTATCGAAGCTGCATCGCCGCCAATTAAAGGAATAATGATTTTGTTGGCGATCGCATACCAAACAACACCACTCATAATTGCGATCGCACCATATAAACGCCGTTCAAATAATAGTAACCAAACCCCCAGACCGATAACAGTTAAAGCTAATACAGCCTTACATCCCAAAACTGATAAAATACTGAGACAAAACCATCCAAGTTGTTGATTTCTCACTGCTAAAACTGCCCCTAAAAGCGCTGGTACAGCTATAACTTCTGGATGAAAATCAAACAAGTTGACATTAAATATTAATGGATACAGTAGGTAAGCAGCAGCAATAGTTAGTGCTTGGCTTTCGTTTAATTTAGCTTGACGTGCTAAATGCCATGTAGGTAATGCACCCAAGGCTAATGCAATTGCCTGCACAGCAAATAACCAATAAACACTAGGGTAAATTTTGTATAGTAAAGCTAGAGGATACCAGATCCAAGCAGCATGATCACCGAGAATGTGATAATTGGTAAAGGAAGAAATCGGTGTTTTGCCTTGACTAATTAAATAAACACCTTGGTCAAACATACCTAAATCTAAAGCAGTTGATTGAAATAATTCGTGTCGTAAGCTGCTACATATAAACAAAATTATGGCACTTATACCAATCATCCAAAATATAGTTTTATTTGCTGGCGATCGCATCATATTTTTTAATTAAAAAATCTCACAAAGCTTTCATAGTGTGGACTCAGTTTTCTGGGCAATTAGCACAACAGATACGCCAAAAGGTAGACTGAACCGATTAAGTAAATAACGTTCACTAGCAAATAAAAAAGTTAAAAACTTATTGACAGGTTTTGCAGGTAAATTTAAATCACTATTAACAACAACCTTCTGCTCAACTTTGAATAGATTTTTTAATAAACGCACTCCGGCAACAAGTGGAAATAACCAAGTATTAAAATAGCTACCATAACGAACAGTATAACCAGCTTGTCTCACAACTCGCTTTAAATTTTTCAATGTATAGCGACGTTTATGATGGTTAATTTCATCATGGTAACTCCATAAAAATTGATAAGCTGGCACTGTAATTAATAACCAACTATTTGGTTGTAACCTGGCAGATAATGCTTCTAAAGCTGCTAAATCATCATCAATATGTTCTAAAACATCTAAAATCACAATTAAGTCATACTCGCTGGTAAACGGAATTTCATCAGGTAGGCTACCTTGTTTGACTGTAGTGACTCGACGTTCATTAGCCAGTTGACAAGCAATTTCATCTAACTCCATCGCCGAAATTTCACCATAACGCGCCAGCATAGTTAAATTGCCACCAGTGCCACATCCAGCCTCTAGAATTTTGGCATCTTTCGGAAGATTGAGTTGATAAATCAATTCCTCTACAATTCTGCGGCGGCCTACAAACCACCAATGTCGATCCTCAACGGCGGCATACTGTAGATAAAATTTTTTATCCATTCAGAAATTTAGTACCTGAGCAATAATGCCAATATTTTCACACTTTTTCGCACTTCAAATGCAGTTTCATAACTCAACACTCAGCGTTCGACTGAGAGTTCACGCCGAAGTCACTTTCAACTCAGCACTTTTTATGAATGATTGTGGCGATCGCTGTTATTTATGAGTCCCAAGCAATTTATAGTGGGAGTTATCTGTAAATCCTTAAGCAATTGTGAAAGCTATTACTCTTCTTGGTTCCACTGGCTCAATCGGTACTCAGACTCTAGATATTGTCGCTCAGTACCCAGATCAGTTTCGGATTGTGGGATTGGCAGCAGGGCATAATGTGGAGATGTTGGCGGAGCAAATTCGGCAGTTTCGACCGAGTATAGCAGCGATCGCAGCTGAAGATAAATTACCAGCCCTCCAAGCAGCTATCCAAGACCTCAATCCCCAACCGATTTTACTGGCTGGCACAGCCGGAGTGGTTGAAGTTGCCCGCTATGGCGATGCTGAGACTGTTGTAACAGGGATTGTTGGTTGTGCTGGGTTACTACCAACTATTGCTGCCATTGAAGCAGGTAAAGATATTGCCCTCGCCAACAAAGAAACCTTGATTGCTGGCGGCCCTGTAGTTCTCCCCTTAGTTGAAAAACATAACGTAAAACTATTACCTGCTGATTCTGAGCATTCAGCGATATTTCAGTGCCTGCAAGGCGTTCCTCAAGGCGGCTTGCGGAAGATTTTACTTACTGCTTCCGGTGGTGCTTTCCGTGATTGGCCTGTAGAAAAGTTACCAGAAGTCACAGTCGCCGATGCACTCAAACATCCCAACTGGTCGATGGGGAAAAAAATTACAGTAGATTCGGCTACTTTGATGAATAAAGGATTGGAAGTAATTGAAGCTCACTTTCTCTTTGGCTTAGATTACAAAGATATCGAGATTGTGATCCATCCTCAAAGCATCATTCACTCATTAATTGAGTTGCAAGATACATCTGTGTTAGCGCAACTTGGCTGGCCGGATATGCGTTTACCTCTGTTATATGCTTTATCTTGGCCTGATCGCATTTATACTGATTGGGAACGACTCGATTTAGTTAAAGCTGGCAGTTTCACCTTCCGTGAGCCAGATCATCAAAAGTACCCTTGTATGCAGTTAGCTTATGCCGCAGGTAAAGCAGGTGGTTCTATGCCAGCTGTGTTGAACGCCGCTAATGAGCAAGCCGTAGCTTTATTTTTAGCAGAAAAAATTCGCTTTTTAGATATTCCTCGGTTTATTGAATGGGTATGCGATCGCCATCAAAATGATAACTGTAAAAATCCTTCTTTAGATGACATTTTGGCAGCAGATCAATGGGCAAGACAAGAAGTTTTAACAGCAACTAAAAATTTAGCAACTTCCTCACAGATGATTTCTTTGCACTAAAAACTCAGATATAGCAATCCTATTTGATTTGTAACAATTCAGAGACTCAGATCCCCGACTTTCAAAGAAGTCGGGGATCTTGTTTTTTATAAATTTTTTCTAAAGAATATTACCAGTAGTAAATTTCTGTTTCAATTTCAGCTATCATTACCAAATAATAGTTTTTTAACTTATTTTTTCCACTAATTGATTCTGAATTCTTCTTCAAAGATTATTATGATTCCTACTTTAATTATTGCTTGGATTGTATTCACAATATTGTGGAAAATTGTCAAAACAACTGTGAGCAATGCCCTAACTATTGCCGCAATTATTGTTCTATTACAAGTAGGTTTTGGCATTACGCCACAAGATATTTGGCATCAAATAATTCAGTTTACTCAAACTCTGTCGCAGATTCGAGTGAGCAAGTAATCAGAGTTCAGGAGAAAATTCTTGACTCCCGAATTCTGACTTTTGAATCCTTGATTAATTACCATGTAATCCAGCAATCTTCGCCAGCGCATCTTTAACACTTACAGGTAGCTGACGCATAATCTTACCTCTTTCTCGATCTAATGCTACTAAAGTCACTTTAGCCGTAACATACAATTGCGTTCCATCAACAGAGACAATGGCATAATCCCAGTTAATCCGAACGCCAGTCACTTCAGTCATGCGAGTTTTAACTACTGCTTGCACACCTAACTGAATTGAACGGTGATAGCGTACTGAAAGTTCTACTACTGGTAAATCACAGCCTAATGCCACTAAATCAGCAAATTCAATCCCGATAGAACGCAAACACTCTACCCGTGCTTCTTCCATCCAAGTCAGATAAGTGCCATGCCAGACAATACCTCCATAGTCAGTGTGATGGGGTTGCACTCTGACAGGATATTCAAACCAACTCTCAAAAGTACGACTATCTGTAATTTCAATGGCATCGGTTGGTGGTAGTGCTGGGTTTGGTTTTGATTCAGACATTTTCCAGTTAGTGAACGATTATGGTTTTCCACATCTGGAATATCACAAAAATGAGACATCTACGCCACAATACCGCAAAAACATTCTGCGATCGCATGACATAATTTGAATTACCACCCCAAAATATATTTCAGTTGCCTAACGCTCACATCACAGATGCAGCAACCAAAAATTCTCTGATTTTAATGCCACACAGAACAATGAAACATCCCTAATCTTTCTTACTGGCTCAATTCGGAATCTTTTTCAGGATGACAAACACCTAAAAAAATTGCTTTTCTCTTAGTTTTCGGACACATTACATTTCGCTGTAAATATAGCAGTCGCCATCATGGTTAGGACATAGAATAGAAAAGCCCTTCCACTTTTGCTCCTATTGCTGTCATGCCCAAACCCTACAGCTACGACCTTTAGAATTTCTCGTAAATCTACTTCTACGGGATGCCCAAATCCTTTAGGTTTTGGTAGAAGTTGCTTGAGAATTAACCATTCGGCATCGCTTAAATCACTTGGGTAGGGTTGACGCTGTGGATTCTCAATCGCAGGTAGACGGCTCATCGACTACAACATAAATTACACTTGATTTAGCCTATAACCTTAACAAAACTAGATTCTGTTTTCTTTAGATTCTCTTTACGAATCAGCTCTAAGATTTATGTTGCTCAGATGGGTTATGGTTAATTGCCTTTTTTTGAATTACAGCTTGCCGAAAACCCAACACAAGTAAAATATTAGAAAGCGTCAAAAATACTTCCGCGCTACCGTGCAGCCAATCTACATTGGCCAAAGATTCTTGATAATGCACTTGGGCGTAAATACCTGCTGGGATAGTAACGCCAACAAACACAAGTGTGCCGTAAAATCCATACAGTGCTAAACGCGGCATTTGTTGACTGCGGCTAATAAACCACAAGAAACCCAAATAGGGAAACAGAGAAAGGGCAAACAGGGTTTCTTTTGAGATCATGGTTCTGATTTAATAGATGGGACTGCAATAGTATTAGTGGTATTTTTGGCAGACTTGGTGGAACGCCAAATCCACACCGCAGCCGCCCAAAGCGTAAAATTACCAACTAAGGTCATGGTAGCTTGCAGCGTTACCAGCCATTCTAAAGATTCTGCGTTGTCAAAATAATGCCAGGTGCAAGCACACATAGCACTAATCAAAGCTGGTAACATGGCCAGGGACAATCCCCACCAACTACGATTACCAGTGAGTTCGCCGTAAGTCCAGATTAACCAAATCGCGGCAATCCACTCAATAACGCTAGAAATATGAATAATCCAAGTGGGAATTGATAGGGCGTGCATAAAGGAGTCAAAAGTCAAGAGTCAAAAGTCAGAAGATTCCATGAAATATGATTTAAATCCTTCATTGGAAGCTCTATTTTTACTTAGCACTCAGCAACGCCAGTTGCTTCAAGTCGGCAGAGCCGCCCAACGCACTGGCTTCTCAGCACTCATTTTATCTTCCCACAAGGAAATTCATCTTTTGTCAGCGAGATGACTAATATCCTATAAACTACTGAGTAAATACTGAAAGACAGTCGCAATATTAAAATTGTCAATTATACTGTTGCCTAAAGTTAATCCCTAGAAGTAAATAACACATGCCTATGGTAAGCGATATTTTAAAACTCAGCATTTGTGCTGTATCTTTCGTAGTGATTGGTGCTTTGGGACAACAGCCTCTTTGGGCATTCAGCAATACTCCATTAATAGATAACTCGTCTCAAGCTACAAATACGTCGAACTCGGCAGAAAATGATTTACTGCTACGCGCCACCCGCAATATAGAAGTGATGAATTCCAAGCCTGAAGTCGCTCACGAGGAAATGGAAAGCACAAATCATGACTACACACCTAGCTTTATTCCTAAACAGCCTACTACTGTAAGTGCTGCTCCGCTATCAACCTATATTCATCCATATAGCAATAGGTGGGCAAACCTTAGTAGTACATCTTTGCGTCCACGCCAAGTGCCAGAACCTTCAACAATGCTAGGATTGATTGCGATCGCAGGCTGGTTTGGAATACAGCATAAGATAAAAAAGGTTAATACCAACAGCTACAAAAATTCAATGTATTAATAATAACTTCACTATAATACGAGATAATGTAATTTCACTTAAATAAACAACAAAATATTAGTCATCTTTTTATTCAGAATCTACAACAGCTTTACCCAATTAAGTCTCCCGGTTTCCTAAACTGGATTGGTGTGCGTAACTACTAAACATGGCTGAAAAGCTGGTCATATTTTTTACCAGCAGCATTTATACCAAGCCAAAGCCTGTAGTCAGGCTAACCCAATTCAGAAACAAAGACAGTATATAAAATTACCTCGAAACTGGCGGAGATAGTAAATGAAAAGAACTTTCCAGACATTTGTAATTGGTGCCTCAATGGCTGTTGGCGTGAGTGCGATCGCCACTAACCCAGCACATGCTACAACTTTTTCCTTCAACAATACCAACGAAATCAATACCTACACAGGTGGTTCAAACGGCAAATTCATTAAAGGAGATACAACTGCTGCCGTTAAAGCTTTAACAGATAAAGATCCTAGCTCTAACGTTGAACTTTGGTACAGTACTGAAAATCCTACTTCTAACGTTGGCTTCACTGCTACACAAAAAAAATACAGCGCCACTGTCAGCAGTGTCACAGCAAGCGATTGGAATAGTTTTGGTTCCCAATGGCTAGGTGATTTGTTAAGTACTTACACTCCATTTCAATCAGTTTGGAACGGTTTTTCAGCCGATAGCAAGTCGCTAGTTACTAGTTATTTTCCTTCTTTGGGAATGGGAGACCCTAATATTGGTGGTTTCCAATTCGGTAAAAATGGCGGCGTAGAACTGAAATTAGTGGGTCACTTAGATGTCAAAAATAAACTTGCAACCACTATTTCGATGAAAGTTAATGAAACTTGGGATTCTATTAAGTCGCAGTTTCCTCAACAAACAACTCTACCAACTCTTTCACAAGTTGAAACTTCGGTTTCACAACTTCAAACACAACTGAACGCAATTCCTGGACAAATCACTCTACTACAAGCAGCGCTGAACGCAATTCCAGGGCAAATTACAACATCAACACAAGCGCTGAACACAATTAACCAAGAAATTTCATTACTACAAACAGCGCTGAACGCAATTCCTAACACTCCAGCCAATCAAACACAAAGGCTAACACTGACTAATCAAATCTCTGGACTGAATACTCTCAAAACTCAGTCTCTGCCGATTCAAATCTCTGGACTGAATACTCTCAAAAATACGACTCTGCCAGGTCAAATCTCTGGACTGAATACTCTCAAAAATACGACTCTGCCAGGTCAAATCTCTAAACTTACATCTTTTAAAGATGTATTGAGCCTACAAGCGGCATTAAATGCTTACCAAGGTGAAATCGGCGCTAGTGAAATCGCCAAAGTAGTTACTGGCGATAAGACTTACTACGCTTATAGCTTTAACCCCACTGTATCCGGTATTACCGCTTCTGATGACGGTATATCTTACAGTGCAATTTACACCTGGCAAACACCTGACTATACTCCTGCTTCAGTACCAGAACCCTCAGTAGTACTGGGAATGTTAGGTGTTGCTGGAATTGTTGCTATACAACGCAAGTCAAAAAAAATATCTGATTGAGAATTCGGTTTTCATTCCAAACCCTAAGTAAAGGAGCAAAATTTGCTCCTTTTTTTCTAAATTTTTAATTTTTATGTAAATTTACTGTTGTTTTTAGCACTAAAATAATACAAAGACTTAAATATATATACATGAATTAAATCTAAAAAAACAATTTTTTATTACTAATAATTAAATAAATTTACTTAAAATCTTAAATTTTAATGAAAATTATTCAATAAATTTCAATAATACTATTTAGTAAATATCAGACAAAAATTAACTTTAACTTATATTATTTTAGATAGCAGCATACATAAAGAAAATTTTAATGCTTCAATCAAAACCATATATATTTTCTTGTTGAGTTGATAAGCATTACTTTTGAATGTAGGTCTTAAGTTATATTTCATAATGACAGCACATTCACTTACCATAAATCAGCAGGTGCATCCACATCAATTGAAAAGAGTTTTACTCATTGAAGATAATGATGTAAACAGAATGTTGCTGAATGACTATTTAGGTTACTGTGGATATAATGTCAGAAGTCTGTCGAATGGCACAGCTTTGTTCTCAACTATAGAAAGCTTTCAGCCAGATTTAATTTTACTTGATTTGAAATTACCAGGTTTTGATGGTTATTGGCTACTAGAGCAAATCCAGCAACATTCATATTTACCAAAGATACCTATTATTGTAGTTTCAGCCTTTGCTTTTAAAGCCGATAAAGAACGAGCTATAAATTTAGGTGCTTGTCGTTATCTTGTCAAACCTGTAAACCTAACTGCTTTGATTAGAATAATTAAAGAGGAGTTGGCGTATAAATGCATTTAATTTTTTAATTTCGCTTATTTTTTGTGATGATAATTAGTCTTTTCAATGTAAGTGAAAATTTGGCTCAAAAAATATCTTTTTCACATTTTACTTCTGCTTTCTTGCAAAGGTTGTTCAACTAGAGTAACCCGCACACGGAACTTATGTTTGTGTTTTTATAGTTAGCTAAATTACTTTAAATCACAGAGATGGCGATAACATTAAAACATCCTATTTAATTTGTCATACTGAGAATCTCAGATACCCGACTTCTTTAAAGAAGTTAGAGATCTATAGGAATCCGATTTGATTTCTGAAAAAATCTAAGTATCTGTAGTGGACTGTTTTAGCTGAAACAGTCCACTACTGGCGTGGCAAGGCTAAAGTTGTGCATTAGCCGTAGGTTGGGTTGACGTAAGGAAACCCAACCTACATTTTTTTGCTACATATATTTCAAAAATCAAATAAGAGTCCTATAGTTGTTCACGAATGATTTTAGACAGCTATAAAATATATTCAGCATTTTAGCCGAGCAGATACACAGATAATTGAGATATTGACTATCATAGAATTATGGTTCTTTAGATTGAGTTAACAATTCAAACAATATCTAAACTTAGCAAATATGCTGTCGCATATAATCTTTGTTGCTGATGATAAAAACTTCTTATGGCTTAATCTCCAAAAAAGCTTACAGTAGTTAGGAGATAACGTTTCAAATATTACTGGCTTTGGAAAGCAAGCCCTAAAAAAACAGAGAAATTCATCACATCTTAGTATCAATTGATATAGTGTTAACCGAGAAAAATAATTGTATATGAGTCTTTGAGATTTTTTATAAAATTTTTCATATATTCGTATTATATTTAAATAGGCATTTGGAATATATGAAATTACGTCAGAAAGAGCCAAGTGAGCCTGGGAAAGATATTGTAAAATCTTTCGCAGAAACAGAATTGCATATTGCTGTCGAAATGGCTATTGACAAGCACCAAACTAATAAAAAATTGCAGGAAGAAAAGCAAGCAATGGTAGCAATTATTAACAGTATGCAACATGCTGTAGTTGTTACCTATACAGATGGTTGCATTCAATTTATGAATCCAATGGCTGAAGCGCTTACAGGTTGGCAGCAAGAAGAGGCTTTTGGAAAAGATTTAGCAGAAGTTGTGAAACTAATTGACAAAGATATAGAAGAAACAATAGAAAATTTAGCTACACAAACAATAGCAACCGGAAAAGTTTTGCATCTACCAGATAATTGTGTGTTAATTGCCAAAAATGGTAGAGAAATACTCGTAGGAGATTATGTTGCCCCTATTCGTGATAGTAATGACAATATTACTGGTGCAGTGCTAGTTCTTCAAGAAGTTACGCAACGCAAACGGATGGAAGCGCAACTGCTCCAGAATGCCTTTTATGATGGGTTGACAGCATTACCTAATCGAGCTTTATTTTTAGACCGATTGAAGCAAGCAGTAGAAAGAAGTAAACGCCGAATTGACTATCGTTTTGGAATTTTATTTTTGGATTTAGATGGCTTTAAAGAAATTAACGATCGCTTTGGTCATGCGATGGGTGATGATTTATTAGTAGCGATCGCTCGCAGGCTAGAATCATGTCTACGTAGTGGTGATACCGTAGGACGGTTTAGTGGTGATGAGTTTGCTGTGCTGCTAGAAGATATTAAAGATATTAATGACACTATTAACGTTGCAAAACGAATTCAAGATACTTTAGGCTTACCTCTTACCTTGAATGGAAATCAGATTTCTACCACAGCTAGTATAGGTATTACCATCAATCGAGGCGGTTGTGACCAACCGGAAAGCTTATTTCAAAATGCGGATGCTGCTATGTATCATGCTAAACAGCAAGGCAAAGCTCGTTATGCTGTATTTGATGCAATTACTAATAGTTAGCATTGCCGGAGATTAATTGGTCTAATTTCATACTAGCCTTGGCTGATGTCGCGGCTATACAAAAGAATTCCACAGTGAATTGTGAATTTGAGCTTCTATTCTAGAAATAGCCTGACAGGTTGAGCATTGACTAATTAAAAAACATTAAACTCTATTAGAAGACTTCAACAATCGCCCATGCCAGCATCATCAGGGTGATATAAAAAATTTATCAATATACTTTTAAGCAATTGCTAACCGCAACCATAGCAAAATAGTTTATGAAATTTAACTATCTACTGACACCTGCACTCATTGGAGTCTCAATTGCCTTTGTACAGCCACAAATGGCGATGGCGCTTTCCTCAACCGAAGTCAGCAAAATCGCTAAAGCCATGACGGTGCTGATTGAAAATCAAAATGGTTCTGGTTCAGGGGTAATTATTCGACGCGAAGGTGACACGTACACTGTGTTAACTGCCAAACACGTTATCGATAACCCAGATAAATATGCCATTGTCACTCCAGACGATCGCCGTTATGAGTTAAAGTACGACACAGTAAAAAAGCTGCCAGGAGTAGATTTAGCTATGGGGCAGTTTACCAGCAGCAAAACTTATCCTGTGGCAAAGTTAGGCAACTCTGATGACATTAGTGAAGGCGCAACATCTTATGTCGCAGGTTTTCCGCAGCCCAGCGCCGCAATTTCTATCTCAATTTACAACTTCATTGAAGGGCGAATTACAGCTAACGCTTCCAAGGCTCTGCGTGATGGTTATGCTTTGGTTTACAATAATGACACTCTACCAGGGATGAGTGGTGGCCCGGTGCTGAATGACAAAGGTGAATTAGTCGGCATTCACGGTAGAGGTGACACCGCCGAGAACTATCAAATTTCTGATAAAAATCCCGACGTAATTATCAAAACTGGCTTTAATTTGGGCATTCCCATCAATACTTTTTTGCGAACATTACCTAAAGCTGAGGTAGGTACGAGAGTCAGCGCGGTGAGTCAACCAACTCCCACAGCACCCAAGGCAGACGACTTTTACATTCAGGGCGGGGATAAGTATAAAAAAGGCGATTACAAAGGAGCAATTGAAGCTTACAACCAAGCAATTCGCCTGAATCCGAAGTATTCTTATGCTTACAACGACAGAGGTAATGCGCGTTATTACTTAGGTGATAAGCGAGGCGCATTGAACGATTACAACCAAGCTCTGACAATTAATCCGAACTATGCGTTTGCTTTGTATAATCGCGGCAATATTCTCTATGATTTTGATGATAAGCGGGGGGCGTTAGCTGATTATAACCAAGCCCTAAAGCTCAACCCTAATTATTCTTCTGCCTATAACAATCGCGGTAATGCGCGTTACGCTTTAGGAGATAAGCAGGGGGCGCTGGCTGATTATAACTTAGCAATTAAGGCTGATCCTGGTAATGCCGAAGCTTATTACAATCGGGCAAATACTCGCGCTAGTTTAGGAGATAAGCAAGGGGCGCTGACTGATTACAATCAAGCCCTTAAGATTAGCCCTAACTATGTAAATGCCTACAATAACCGAGGCAATACCCGCTATGACTTGGGTGATTTCCAAGGCGCGATCGCTGATTACTCTCAAGCTATTAAAATCAATCCTGATCATTCTTCTGCTTACAACGGTAGGGGTAATTCTCGTTATTACTTAGGCGATAAACAAGGGGCAATTGCAGATTACACCTTAGCCCTCAAAAGTAATCCCAACAATGCTGAAGCTTACTATAACAGAGGAAATGCACGCTCTGATTTGAAAGATTTGCAGGGAGCGATCGCTGATTATAACCAAGCGATTAAAATTAATCCTAACTATTCTTCTGCTTACAACGGCAGAGGAAACGCCTTTTATTATTTAGGTGAAAAGCAAAAGGCAATCGCAGATTACAGCCAAGCCATCAAGGGCGATACTAATAATTCTGAAGCTTACTATAACCGAGGCAATGTTTACTTTGATTTAGGCGATAAGCAAGCAGCCGTTAATGATTACAACCAAGCGATTAAAATTAATCCTAATTATGCTTATGCCTACAATAATCGCGGCAATGCTAAGTATGATTTAAATGATTTGCAGGGAGCGTTAGCTGATTACAATCAAGCTTTAAAGATTTTGCCTAATTATGCCTATGCTTACTATAACCGAGGAAACGTCTACAAAAATTTGGGAGACTTAGAAGGAGCATTAGCAGATTACAATCAAGCGATTACAAATCACTCCAACTATGCCCAAGCCTACCAAAATCGCGGTCTTGCTCGCTATGATTTAGGCGAAAAGCAAGCAGGTATAACTGATTTACAAACAGCAGCTAATTTGTACAAAGCACAAGGAAATACAGCTTCTTATCAACAAACTTTGGAAGCAATTAGAAAACGCCAGCGTTAGGTTTTAATAATTCGTAATTAAATTTAGGTATAGGTTGGATATAGCGACAGCGAAATCCAACCTTGTGTTTTAGCTGTTGCCCATTCCCTGTTCTCTTTCATTCAAGATTTACTATTGCTGACAGTTTCATGTGATGAAGAGTTGAAACGAGTGGCTGTGCCTTTGCAAGTGCGATCGCTTAGTATTATCTAGAAAAGACCATAACCTAATTTCAGCTTGGCAAAAATCTAGCTGTTAAAATCAGCATAATGGTGTAAAAATACAAAAAACACACCATATAAAACAAAAATGCCAGCCATTGTTAAAGTACAACTTTCCTTAGAAGCTTTAGCAGAAGCAATATCTTCTCTTGATTTAAAAGAGAAACGCCTACTTCAAGAGCTAATTGAGCAACAAATTTTTGAAGCGGAAGAAGCATTGTATGAAGACGATGCAGAGACACAGGCAGAAATTGAAGCAGTTCGCGCTGAATATAGAGATGATGAGTTTATAACTTTAAATATGCTTAAAAGAAATGCGATCGCCTAGCATTTTATAGGAAAGATAAATATGAACACTGCCAAACTCAGCACTGATGGCACTCACCAAGTTGTTATTTTGCCAGAAGATTTTCAACTTACTGGCACAGAAGTTTATGTTAAAAAAATGGGTAACGCAATTGTTCTCATTGCCAAAGATAACCCTTGGCAATCTCTCATCGAGAGTTTAGACAATTTCTCTGATGATTTCATGACTACTAGAGATCAACCACCAATTGAAACTAGAGAGAGTTTGTAAATGCGATACCTGCTTGATACCAATATTTGCATTTACCTCATCAAGCAAAAACCTCAGAAAGTGCTGGATAAATTTCAAACCCTTAGCATTTCTAATGTAGGTATCTCCTCCATTACTGTTGCTGAACTTGAATATGGAGTAGTCAAAAGCCAACAGCAGGAGAAAAACCGCACCGCCTTGTTACAATTTTTGCTTTCTCTAGAAATCATTGACTTCAATCAAGCATCTGGGACGATTTACGGCAGCATTAGAAGTAATCTTGAAAGTAGAGGAATCATTATTGGTGCAATGGATATGCTCATTGCTGCTCATGCTTTAAGTTTAGGAGTTACGCTTGTTACTAATAATGTCAGAGAATTTTCTCGCATTCCTGCACTGTTATTAGAGAACTGGGCTGAGTAGCTGTAAATAGGCAAAAAGTCACCGGGACAGATGAGTTTGTTTGCCTTGGGACAAGCAAAGAGTAACCGAGTCTACTGAAGTGCATGAGGTAAAAACCTTACTGTTCATAAGATTCAGGCTTATCATTATGTCCTAATCTACCTGGCAACTGCTATAAGTGCTGAGTATCAACCTAAAAATAAAAAATCAAGTGAGCAATGCTCACCTGATTTTCCAATTTCATACTAGTTCTTCATCTATGTAGCAACAGAGATTTAATCCTGCAAACCCAGATGAATTTGACTTCCCTAATTACGAATTAGGATTACTCCGCCCCTTCAATAGGTGCAAAGCCTTGGCGTTGAATGTTTTCTGTGATTGTGCGCGGTTCGAGGAACTGTAGCAGATAATCAGGGCCACCTGCTTTAGAACCTACACCAGAAAGTTTGAAGCCGCCGAAGGGTTGCCGAGCAACGATCGCACCCGTAATATTCCGGTTAATGTACAAGTTACCGACTTCAAATTCTTCCTGTGCTTGTTGAATATGCGAAGGTGTCCGAGAATACATCCCACCAGTTAAGGCGTAATTTGTCTCGTTGGCGACACTCAACGCTTGAGCAAAATCCTTCACTTTAATTACTGCTAACACTGGGCCAAATATTTCTTGTTGGGCAATAATGCCATCGGTTGGTACTTCACTGAAAATCACTGGGCCAATAAAATAACCTTGTTCTGGTGCTGGTAATTCTAAGGCTAATTTTGCTTCTGCCTTACCCTTTTCAATATACTCGCGGATGCGATCGCGGGCGTTAGCATCAATCACTGGCCCTACTTGCGTACTAGGTAACTCAGCTTCTCCAATATTCAAGGATTTTGTCGCCTCAACCAACCTTGTGACAAAAGTATCGTAAATTGATTCGACAACTACCACCCGCGAACAAGCCGAACATTTCTGCCCACTGTAACCAAATGCTGATTGTACAACCCCCACAACGGCTTGGTCTAAATCAGCACTCTCATCCACAATGATGGCATTCTTGCCGCCCATCTCAGCAATCACTCGCTTCATGTGTCTTTGCAAAGGCTTCAGTGTTGCCGCCTCTGAGTAAATGCGACAGCCCACTTCCTGAGAACCAGTAAAAGCAATCACATGAGTATCAGGATGACTGACTAAATAAGCCCCAACTTGCGAACCCTTACCAGGAACGTATTGAAAGACACCTTGAGGAATCCCCGCCTCAACCAAAATTTCGGTGAGTTTGGCAGTAATAATCGAAGATGTTTCCGCAGGTTTCAGTAGCGTACAATTACCTGTAACCAAAGCAGCAACAGTCATTCCACAAGCGATCGCCAACGGAAAATTCCAAGGCGAAATCACCACCGCAATACCCCGTGGCTGGTAAATATAACGATTCGTCTCTCCAGGTACGTCATAATTAACACCTTGATATAACCGCTCCATCTCTTCAGCGTAGTAGCGGCAAAAATCTATCGCCTCCGAAACTTCTGCGTCAGCTTCCTTAACTGGCTTTCCAACTTCCAAAACTATCCAAGCCGCCAATTCCGCACGGCGTTGTTCCATCAAATCCGCAGCCTTGCGTAAAATATCAGCGCGTTGCTTCACAGGCGTTTTCTTCCACCCAGGAAACGCCGCCTTCGCCGCTTGCATCGCCTGTTGTGTCTGTTCCACACTAATCAGCCCAACCTTACCAATCACCTGACTAAAATTAGAAGGATTAACAGAATCAATCACATCCTGAGTCTTGACATACTCCCCATTAATCAACGGTAAATAACTCTTACCAAACTGCTGACGCACACCCTCAAAAGCCTGTGCCGCCTTCCTCCTTCTCTCCTCCTCCGCAAAATCACTATCCGCCGCACCAGAAAATTTTCCATCTTCTTCTTTGCGCGGCAGTTGCTTCAAGTCGGCAGAGCCGCCCAACGCACTGCCCTGTCTTTGCGCCTTTGCGTGAGAATTCAAAATTGGCGGCGCTAGTAACTCCTCCACAGGCCGATTCTCCAAATTCTGCCGCAAGAAAGAACTATTAGCTGTATTTTCCAACAACCGCCGAATCAGATAAGCCATCCCCGGCAACAATTCTCCGTAAGGACAATAAACCCTAACTCGATAACCCTTATCAACCAAAGCCTTAGCTATTTTATCCCCCATTCCGTACAGAACTTGCATTTCAAAACAACGGCGGGGAACTTGCAAACTTTCCGCTATGGCAATTGCCCGTGCTTGCGATCGCACATTATGGCTACCAATGGCAGCATATACATATTGATGATTTTCTAACAACAACCCAGTTATCGCTTCAAAATTCGCATCTGTGGCAACTTTGTCATTATAAACAGGTTGCGGCCAATGCTTTTGGGCTGCTTTGATAGTTTCCTGATCCCAATATGCACCCTTCACCAACCGAATTGTTAAAGGATAACCGCGCTGTTTCAACCAAGCAATCACATTTCTGGCATCTTGCTCGCTATCACGCAAGTATGCTTGGATTGTGATGCCAATATCTGTACGTTGGCGAAATTCATCTTCTAACAATAATTTTTGCAAAATATTCAAAGTTAAATCTTTATACGCATACTGTTCCATATCAAAATGGATAGCTGCGCCTAACTCTTTGGCATAACGTAAAAGATGCCGAATGCGATCGCTGACTCTTTCTTCACTACCCTTAGCATCTAATGGGTCAAATTGCGAATAAAAGGCGGTTAATTTCACAGAAACTTGGACTTTTGGTAACTTTTCCCCATCAGCTTCATCAATAACAGGAATATGCGTCCAATTTTTCGATGCTTCTACCAATTGTGCAATTAATTCTTGATAGCGTTCTAGATAAGACTGCGCTTCTACTTCTGTAATGACAGCTTCACCAAGTAAATCAATAGTGAAAGCCATTTTTTCTTTACGCAGCCGTTCAACTGTTTTGATAACTTGTTTAATATTTTCGCCAGCAATATATTTATGAGCTAATGTCTCAACCGCAGTCGAGACAGTTGTTGCAGCCACTTGCCCCGGCATCGAATCAGGGTTAGCAAAATTTAACATCCCCTTCAAGGCTGCTGGCAATTCAACTGTTTCATCGCCTAAATATTCTTGTAAATGGGCAGCAATTTCTGGTTTACTGCGTAACGCGGGAAGAGTATCAATAAACCGAAAAAGTTGCCCCCGCAAACCCGGATTACTCATTGCCCAAGCTAGTAATTTATCATCCCAGCGCATTTGGTCACGCAAGGAAGCTAAAAATGAACGATTTTCTTGGGTAGATGTTAATAATTGTTTAGCAATTTCTTGGGTTTTAGGTTCGTAGATGCTTGTTTGTACTTGTAATACCACAGATAATCATCTCCTAAATTTAAGGCATAGCGTCTTCTATTGTGACTCTTGGATTTTGTTACTACCAGATTTAGAACATAGGATAGTTAAGTTTTTCTGTGACATTTTGGCAGACAGTGTAAAACAGTATTACCCCGCTAGTCGGTTATGAACGATTAAACAGAGATGAGGAACTAGAAACTAGAGGCTAGTATTTTTTACTCAGCACTTTCAACTCAGCACTCAGTACTTAACAATGTGGAAAAACTTAGCCTTAACACCTTTAATGATTGCAATTATCTGTCAGGGAGGTTGCACAAACCAACCAACAGATGAACAACTGGAAGTATGGCGTACCGAAGCGATCGCTCGCAATGCGGAAATTGTGGCAAATAACACTAAAAAGGCACAGCAAAGTCAGTGGAATTTGGTTATTCAAGGTGAAACAGCAACTGGCAAATCTCTAAATTTAAATTGGCAACAGTTACAGGCTTTGGCAACCAACTATGTAAAAACGCCTGATCCTCTGGACATTTTGCATTCTAACGAGATTTTTGATTTTCGTGGTGTGCCTGTGTCGGTACTGTTGCAATTTGCCGTAGCTAATCATGTTACAGATGTTACCTTTGTTTCCTTTGATTCTTACTACACCACCCTCAGTCTCAAGGATTTGCTAACATATCCGATTACACTAGCGATCGCTAAAAATAATCAACCGATTGCCCGCGCTCAAGGCGGGCCGCTTTATTTAGTATTTCCCTATACTCAGTACCCACAACTTAAACAAAAGTATGACACCACAAATTGGGCGTTTTATGTCAGTCACATCGTAGTTGGTACTGAACCAGTCAACCTGCGTATTGGTAAACATCAAGTAAACTTAGCTACCTTAGATAAAATACCGCAAATCACCTTAGAGCAAACTGTCGGCTACAGAATTTCTTGGCCTAGTGGCAAAATTAAACTCTCAGGAGTCAGGCTGCGAGATGTTTTTACTACTCTCAAAGAACCGTTACCCCAACAGGGAGGAGTAATTATTCGTGGTAAAGCACCGTTTTATGATGATGCTCCGGTACGATTGACTACTAAAGATTTAAGTGAGTGCGATATTTTACTAGTCACTCGCTGGGGTGAAAGCCGCGAATTAATTCCTGCTAAGATGGGTGGCCCGGTAACTTTAGCTTTCAGTTCTCAATGTCCTGCCAACATCAGCCAATCGCGTTGGGTAACATTTGTAGAAGAATTAACTACTACACCATGAAATTATTTAGTTTCCGCTCGATTCGGACTCGAATCATGACTGCAACAACACTATTAAATGTAGCGTTAGTGGGTGTAGTTGTTTTGGTATGGGCAAAAACTGAAAGTACTCTGTACCGGGAGCAGAAATTGAATGAAGCCAGGTTTTTGTCTAGGGTGCTGGGAACTTCCACCTTTGCTAATCACCTTGAAGAACGCAACTGGAGTCAAATGCGCCTCAACTTGAATGTGATGTTGCGGGAAAACGAAGACTTTGTGTATATTTTGGTGACTGATACGCGGCTAGAAAATCAGATTATTGCTGCTTCTGTTGAATATTTACAAGGACAATACATACCCGATATTGTGCCAGTGACAGTAAGCGATGCAGCCCAAAAAGCGTCGCCAAAATCTAACTCTATTGAGACTTTTGCGTTGGCAGATATTCACTTTGCCAATAATATCAGAGCGAAACGTGGCGATCGCATCATCGAAGTAGCTTCTGCTATTCAACGGCTATCAGGTGAAAAAATCGGCACTTTACGCTTAGGTGTTTCTCTGCGTCAAGTTAACCGTGCTGTCGCTAATGCGGTAAATCAAGCATTGATAGTCGGTGCTATCGGACTGTTAGTTAGTTGGGTGTGTGCGTATATTCTGGCTAGACGCTTGAGTAACCCCATCCGCCGCTTGCAAACCAGTGCTGCTCAAATTGCAGCTGGAGATTTGCAACATCGCGCGGAAATTACCAATGCAGATGAAATTGGTGCGTTAGCAACTTCGTTTAATGAGATGTCTGCTGCATTGCAAAGTTCATTTAGTAAATTACAGAAGACGTTAGAATCCTTTAAATTATTTGTACCGAATAAATTTATTTTAGCGATCGCACCCGCAGGAATTGAAAATATTGCAGTAGGTATCGCAGTCACTCGCCACATCACAATCTTATTTTGTGATATTCGCGGTTATACTTCCATGTCAGAGATGATGACACCCCTAGAAATATTTACGTTTCTCAATGACTACTTAGCTTGTATCGGGCAAGTAATTGATCAAGCAGGTGGCTTTATTGATAAATATATTGGTGATGCCGTGATGGCTTTGTTTGATGATGAAAGCACTGACGGCGCACTTAAAGCCGCGATTTTAATGCACCAGTCCCTAGAGCAATTTAATCAAGAACGTATCCAACAAAATTTACCCAGAGTTAGCATTGGAATTGGACTGCATCGTGGAGAAGTAGTCATGGGTACAGTCGGATTTACTTGCCGCATTGATTCTACAGTCATCGGTGATGCAGTTAATATCGCTTCTCGAATTGAAGGGCTAACAAAACAATATGCTTGCGGAACTTTAGTAACTGAATCAGTGATTAAAAGCTTATCTCAACCAGAATTATTCTCATTGAAATTGGTAGATCAAGCAGTAAAGTTAAAGGGAAAGGATGAAGCGATCGCCATCTACGAACTTCTGCTTAAATAAAGTTTCATACCTCCACTGTTTTCAGTTGAAGTGGTTCACTTTTTTGATATCTTGGCCTACGTAAATCCTCAAATTGAGGAACTGTCCAGAGATACTTAAGCATCTGATGACGCGCTTGTTCACACACATTCTTGAGTGTAATTGCATCAATCTTCAGATGACGAATCTGAGAACTGCGATGAAGTTGCAGGTAGCGACATAAATTTCTGTCTAACTCGAAGATGGTGCGATTTATTTGCTCCTCTACTGTTTTTTCTGGGAAATAAAATCTATCCCTGTCGGGATATTCATAACCACAAAACACATGATAATGTCCTTGATCTTCACCAAAGCAATCAAAACGCAGGATTTCATCACCTGAAACAATCAGTGCTAAAGCCGGCCCCTTGCCGATGGGAAGAACCTTCCAATAAACTTTGATGATAACTTCGGATTGAAGTTTATATATCACAACATCATGCTCTTCTGGATGGTGCTGCAATCTACTGAAGTGCTGACGATAAACTTGAAGAAAACGATAGAAGTATGAATACGGCAGAATAATCTTAGCAAAAGTTTTAGTGAGACTCTTCATAAGAGCGTACTTGAAAAGTAAATTAGGTGAAATCCGAAGCGTAATCAGCTTATAAATCTGAATATATAATAAATCCTATGCTATTAGTCACCTAACTTTTCCATAGATACGGAACTCTTCACCTATTATTCATAATCTAATTATGAAGTTTTAAAATGTTTTTCCTACTTCAGATAGAGTCAAAATTTCAACACCAACTTCTGTGACAGCTATTGTATGCTCAAATTGAGCCGACAATTTGCGATCGCGAGTCACAGCCGTCCAACCATCACTCAACATTTCTACTTCCCAAGTGCCTTCATTAATCATCGGCTCAATAGTAAATACCATTCCTGGTCTGAGGCGCTTACCTTTACCACGAGTTCCATAATGCGGCACATCTGGTGCAGTGTGAAAAATATTACTAATACCGTGTCCCACAAAATCCCGTACCACAGAAAAACCTTGGGACTCAGCATACTCTTGAATTGCTGCGCCAATATCACCAATCTTTGCCCCTGGTTTAACCTCAGCGATACCTCGATAAAGGCACTCTTGAGTTACTTCTACTAACTTTTTCGCTTTAAAAGAAGGCTCACCCACAATAAATGTCTTCGATGTATCACCGTGGTAGCCATCTAAAATCGGCGTAACATCAATATTGATAATGTCACCTTCTTTGAGGATCTGTTTAGCATTGGGGATGCCATGACAGATGACTTCATTGACGCTGGTGCAGATTGACCGGGGAAAACCTTTATAACCAAGAGGTGCGCTTTTTGCACCATGCAGCCCAGTCCAACGTTCAGCTTCATCATTGAGTTCCAGTGTACTTACCCCTGGCTTTACTAGTGGTTCAAGATGCTCTAGGAGTTTGGCTGCCAAGCGCCCTGCCCGACGCATTTTGTCGATTTCTCGTGAGGATAAAATAACTATTGGTTCGGTTTTCATGGACGTTAATCTAAAGCATCATTCAAAAATATAGTTAACCCTGTTTGTGCCGCTCTTTGGGCAGCATCAGCCACTTTTAGCGTGTATAAACTTTCTTCTGGCGTGACGTACAAAGGAGTGCCATCAAACAGATGGTCTAACACCATAGTTGTGTCTTTGGCAAACAAACCCCGACGCGTTCCCACATCTATTGGTGTAGTTTCCCCTGACTGGATTAAGTAGCCTGTATTCCCATCAAAAATTAAGCCGCCTTTTTCGCCGTGAACTTCAAATTTACGCTCTGGCTGCCAAATTGTTTCGCCTTTGCCGTAAATTACTTGTGCTAACAGTCCACTGCTAAAGCACAGTTGACTCATACAAAAACAGGTTTGGTAGTATTCCGATTCTACTGCCCAATATCGTTGATGACAGTTAACTGTCAAGACTTTCCCAAACAAATCAATCAGACGATGCAATCGAGAAATTGCCCCAATCAAAGGAAAGCCAAATAATTCATGATTGTAAGTCCACTTGCGTGGTGCGGGATTTTGGGGATTGATGGTGCTGTAGCGGACATAAAATACATTGCCAACTTTGGTTAAGTTTTGTTTTAATGCCTGGTGCAAGCCCCCCAAAAGTTCTATGTGTTCCACATGCAGTAATTTATTTTGGGCTTTGGCTAAAACTATAAGTTCCTCTGCTTGTTTTAAATCAATAGATAGGGGATATTCTACAATTACATGTTTGCCGTGGGAGAGAGCCGCACGGGCGATCGCTCCATGATCTCGATTCACTGTGGATACCACTACCATATCCACATCTTCCTGTTCTACTAACTCTTGCCAAGAATTTAAAGCTGAGGTTTGGTATTCTTTTGCGAATATTTCTGTTGTTTTTGGGATATGACCAACCACTGCGGCCAGATGCGATCGCTCATCTTGCAGCAGTGCTTCTGCCCTGAGTTTTGCTGCATACCCAGTACCTACCAAGCCGACGCGCACTTATGCTTGTCCCAAAACTGCCTCTGAATTATACATGATCGTCAATGGTCAATGCTCATTAGTCATTGGTTAATAATTATTCTCGCAACTCGCTCCATAATTCTCCATTGCCTAATTTCTAGCTTGAAGTATAAATTAAACTTATTATTTCAATGTAACTAAATTTCATTACTAATCGTGGTCGATTTCGAGTTACATGATTTAATTTTTCCCGTAGTATCAGAATTGAAGTAAATTTTCATGAGCGGCTAATCCTATAAGTTAAGCCGTGGGTAATTCTTTAGCATAACTTATACCGCCGTTGACAAAAGAGAGGAGTACTGAAATGCCAACTTACAAAGTAAGACTGATCAACGAAGCTGAAGGTTTAGATACCACCCTTGATGTTGAAGATGATGAATATATTCTAGACGCTGCTGAAGACGAAGGTTTAGATTTACCTTACTCTTGCCGTGCTGGTGCTTGCTCTACCTGTGCAGGTAAAATCGTCTCTGGTACTGTTGACCAGGGTGATCAGTCTTTCTTGGATGACGATCAAATCCAAAAGGGATATGTACTGACCTGTGTAGCTTATCCAACCTCTGACTGTACAATCGAAACTCACAAAGAAGAAGACCTCTACTAAGAGTTAGGTGTCTCAACAAGAAATCTCTTGCAAGAGTTATTGAAGTTGAAAAATAAAAGCAGCACATCTAGGAAAAATTCTCTACTTTCTCCATGTGCTTTTTCAACTTGATACAACAAAAAATCTAATTGAGTATTGTTACCCAAAGGAGAAACACACATAAGTTTTTTATTTCTCCTTCATGAGCCTGAGTTTACACGCTTAAGGATAACTTATACTGCCGTTGACTAAAGAGAGGAATACTAACAAATGGCAACAACTTACAAAGTAAGACTGATCAACGCCGAGCAAGGTCTAGACACAACAATCGATGTTCCTGGTGATGAATATATTCTAGACGTTGCTGAAGACCAAAGTATAGATTTACCTTACTCTTGTCGTGCTGGTGCTTGCTCCACCTGCGCTGGAAAACTCACCGAAGGTACTGTTGACCAGTCTGATCAATCTTTCTTGGATGATGATCAAATCGAAGCCGGCTACGTGCTAACTTGTGTAGCTTATCCGACCTCTGACTGTACAATCGAAACTCACAAAGAAGAAGACCTCTACTAAAAGTTGGGTGTCTCAAACAGAAATCTCTTGCAAGAGTTATTGAAGTTGAAAAAATAAAAGCAGCACATCTGGGAAAAATTTTCTCTTTTCTATATGTGCTTTTTCAACTTGAGATGACAAAAATTTAATTAAGTATTGTCACCCTAAGCAGGAACACAAAACTCATGTGTGTTCCTGCTTTATTAGCGTAAGTCCTTGCTTTACTGAGTAAACGCCTGCGGCGTTTTTTGTGAGTTCCAAGTGATGAACAAAAATACTCAGCAACGCCACTGAGAGAGTCAGCAGAGCCGACGACAGTTGCGCGACTGTCAGCCAGCCGCTTGGCAGTGAGACCAGTGCTGAAGGAGGGTTTCCCTCCGTAGGCAACTGGCAATCTTCGAAGCCTTAGCGACGCTCAAGAGCGTCACCCGAAGGGGGGTTCCGCCCTTCAAGCGGACTGGCGCGGGAAACCATGCGCGGCAGTCGCTCATGGGGAGCCACTCCGTTGCGGTGAGCAGTCCGTTGGGGAGACACTGCGTTGCGCGGGTTAAGAGCGTTGAAGCAAGTGTCGTCGGCTTTGCCGACAGTCACGGAACTGCGCTAACACCACGGCACTGTCTCCCCAACGCAGTGGCTCCTCAGCACTTTCAATTCAGCACTTTCAACTCAGCAGTGTTCATAACTTGATTTTGTCGTTGAAGATTTGAATTTTTGTCCCAGGATAGTAGAACTGGAGAATTTTGGGAGTTTCCCAGCCCAGCTTGGCTAAATTTTGTGCGCCAGTTTGACTTAAGCCAACGCCGTGTCCTAGTCCACCTCCGATAAAGGCGTATCCCCACAATTCTGGTTTACCTTTATTTAAAGGTTGTAGATAAAACAATGTACTTACAGGCGCAGCAAACGCACTACGTACTTCGTCTTTGTGCAATGTAAATACGCCAATATCGGTTTTCACAGCCAGGTTGAGAATACGTCCGCTTTGACTACGCTTTGTGATGGCGATCGCTTCAATTGTTTTAAATTTAGCATAGGGACTGTTTTTGACCCGCAAAAATTTCTGCAAGTCCTTAGCAATATCTTTGATGGCAGTTTCTTTGTTCCAACGAAACAGATCCCAGTTGCTTTCATTGAAGCCTTGCTTCATGTTGATAAATCTTCGGAAGTTTTTTTCATTTGCTAAACTCTGTTGTGATAAGTTCCAAAAATTAATCGGTGCATCTACTACTGGCCGCAAATAAGGACGGTTTTCTCCATTCCAGACATCACTAAAAAAGGCGGTAACACCACCTGTTGTCGAAGAATACAAGGCATCAATTAGCTCGTTGTTATAAGTTAATACCATGCCTCTAGTAGCGGCGATCGCTTGATCTGTTTTCCTAGTTGCCCCACTCAGCCCATAATAAACTTGGCAGTGTGTATCAGCACATAATTGGTAGTTATCAACAGCAAATCTGTGCAAATTCCTTAAAGCGTATGTCCGGGCTAAAATTGCTTGCGCTTCTAAGGCTGCTTTCGGCACATTTGTCCCAATTTCGTTAGGTACAACACCACGTAAATAAGTTTCTAAGGAGACTTCATTAACTAATGTATATGTACCGTAAGCATTCGGCTGTAATGCCATTCGCCCTGCATACAAACGGCCAGTTCCAGGTTTTTCCCCTTTATTCAGGCGAATTAAGTTTTTATCGGCACTGATTGCTAAATTCATTGGGTTGTAACGTTTGCCATCTACTACCCAACTTACCTGTGGTACTTCTTGCTGGATTTTAGTATCGATATATGCCATTTTTGCGTCAGATTTCTGCAAATTCTGAAATAGCAATCGACGCAATAAAGGCGTACTGTAAACATCTCGCTTTGCCCACACTTGCCAACGTTCTGGCTGGGAGATTTCTACTTCTATTCCTTGAGAACGCCACTTTTTAGCACTATCTTCTGCTGTTTCAAAGGTACGGTATATTCCTAAAACCACTACCTCCTCAACTACAGGTTTTGGCAAAGCTTGCATGACTGTTTCTAGCTTGACAGGCTTGTTGGTGACTATAATTTGTTGCTTGTTACCTGCTTGAAATTTTAACCGCAAGCGATCGCCTTTTGTCGGTTCTAGTTGCAGCTTGGCTGTTGATTTTTCGCCAAATCTCTGGATAATTCCTACTCTCAATTCTACGTCTTTGCTATTGCTCCCAGGTCCTGATGCGGCTGTCAGCCCCAACAAGCAAAATGTTGTTACTACCGTGTAAGACAAACGCCAAAACGAAAATTCGATCGTGACTTGATTCTGCCTTTTCGTATTGCGCTGGGGCAGAGTTACCATATGCTTCGTAGCGTAGTGGTTTTGTCGCATGAACGCTCCAATAGTACCATTACCAATTTAGCTACCTAAATTACTTGCAAATCAAAGTCATAATGACTATGATTTATCTATAGGCACAAAACAGAATTAGTTGGATCAACTCCTTATGGCTAAAGTCCAAGAAATTCCATTAAATCAAATTAAACGTCCCCTGCCCCGTGTCAACGATCCACAGAAGGTAAGAGCCTTAATGGAATCTATTGCGGAAATTGGGCAGCAAGAACCTATCGATGTTCTAGAAGTAGACGGACAGTATTATGGCTTTTCTGGTTGTCATCGTTATGAAGCCTGCCAGCGTTTAGGCAAAGAAACCGTACTAGCCAGAGTCCGTAAAGCTCCTCGCAGCGTTCTCAAGATGCACTTGGCATAGGAAAAGTATGAAGTGAGAAGTATGAAGTATGAAATTTCATCCTTTATTAAACTTCATCCTTTCTTGCCTTAATGCTCAAATAATAAGTTTAGGAGAAAATTATGTCATCTCAAGCAACAGTAAAAAATGTAAATATTGGCATCGACGAAGAAAATAGAACAAAAATTGCCGAAGGATTGTCTCGCCTGTTGGCAGACACTTATACACTTTATCTAAAAACTCACAACTTCCACTGGAAATGAAGGACGAGATTAAAGCTAAAGAAGACCCTCCTGAGTTCTGCCGTCGTGCAATACAGAAAGCCTTAGACGAGGACAGGCAACGACAACCGGAGTAATACCCCCCTAAAAAAGTGTCATTTGCGATGTCATTTGAGATGTCATTTAAAATGTCATCGCGTTTTTTTTTGAGATGACATTTCATATGACATTTGATATGACACTGGAAATGACATCTCAAAGGAGGGGTATAGGCTCCCCTACAGAATCCAGCTATCGGTAGTCATCTGGTAAGCAAGTTTTACTAATTCTGTTACAGGGTTTTCTCCCTTAGCTGGTTTTGCTTCGGCAATACAAGCGTTAATCGCTGCTATATCGTCACCCTTGCAATCTACGCCCATAGCTCGTAGGGAATCACAGATATATTTAGCTCTATCCTGTGGTGCTAGATAACCTGTAACGGTCGTGGTTACTGTTGCGCCGCCATAGCCACCTTTACCACTGCCTTTTTTGTCTGCTTTCTTAGGTGGTGTCACGGTTACAGCGGTATAGCTGGGTAGTTCACCAGTGAAGGGGAAACAGTTGATTTTCTCTCCCGCTGGTTGTCCAAACATATCGCGTAGGGTGATGCTTGGTAGCTGGTCATTACTTGCCACGGGTAACGCCATGATTCCAGCTAGGCTTAATGTCTGTGCTGCGTCATATTCCGGTGTGCCTTGCTTCGGTAAGCCGTTACTAACGACATACATCAAGAAAGTGCATAGTGCTGCTTCGATGTCCTTACATTGTTCCTCTGTGATGTTCAACCTAACAGTGATATCTCCACTTCCAGGCTTAAGAATCATCTTGTAGTCATGCAACACTTTCACCAGTGTTTTTAATACTGGTATGTCATTCATGTATTTTTGCTGCCCTAAAATCAAATGCTTGACACGTTCTAGTAAATGCTGTGTGTGCGTTTTTGCAAAAGGTTCAATCCCTGCGATATGAATTAATGCCCGTTTTGCTTTGTCCATAATTGCGTACCTTGTTGTCATTAAACGTGAATAAACCTTTTAACGTCATGCTTAGGACACACCATTAAACCTGTACTTCTTT
>NZ_JAIVFW010000042.1 GCF_020829595.1 Nostoc sp. CHAB 5844 | reverse complement strand
TAGCCTATTTAGTGAGTATCTATTTTACTAATGTACTTAAATTTCTGTTTAGCGCTCGCCAGGCCTTGGGGTCGAGCATTATCACTTGTTTTTGTCCGACTTCAGAAAATCGCGTTGCTCCCGTTAAAACCTGCTGCGATAACCGAGTAGCAGCAATCTCACAATATTTTTCGTTAATTTCTATCCCCACAGCCCGACGATTGAGGTCTTTGGCACATTTGAGCGTAGTGCCAGTGCCACAAAACGGGTCAAGCACAGGTATTGATGGGCAACCCAAATGAACCAGAACGTGGTTAGTCACATCCTCACTCGTATAGCCTGGGTGTTCATAAGTTTGCTCACGGAAGAACCAGCCGAGTCCTGGAGTTTGTAGGTTGTGCCAAACATCTTTCGTGCGCTGCTTGGGTTTGGCATTGGTGAGAAGAGAAGCGTGTTGATTCACGAAGCCATTTCTAATAGCCCCTTCAACTGTCCAAGTCAGGACGTAAGGATTCAGGTCAGGGGTTATTGACAAGTGTGACATTGGAGGGGGATTATCACAGATATGCAAAAAGACCTGCCTCCAAAACCTAGACAGTGAAACCTTGAAACAGTTGGCGACAGAGCAACTGGTGGAGATCATCATTGAGCAGGGGAAAACGATAGAGAAGCTGACAAGCAGATTAATAGAACTAGAACAAGAAGTAGAAAAACTCAAGTTCAGTAGAGATAAAGAGCGCACAACATCATCAAAACCACCATCGGGAGACCTTCTCAAAAAAACCGAGAACAAGCTTGAAGAGCAATCACAACAGAACGAGACTGCAAAACGAAAACCAGGAGGACAACCAGGGCATCCGGGAAAAACAAGAAAAGGGTTTGGGAGAGTCGATAGGTTTGAGACATTAAGACGCAAGTGTGTAGTTGCTGTGGTCACAAAGAATTCCGTTGCGAACCAATAAAAATTGAAACACAGCCAGTAGCGCAGTTAGTGGAGAGGCCAATTGAAATAGTAGAATATCAAAGACATACGTGCATTTGCAGCCAGTGTGGGTCAACACAAACAGCAAACTGGTCGCCAGAAATAGTACCGGGACAAGATATAGGAATCAGACTGCAAGCGTTTTTGGGATGGGCAAATAATTATGCACATATGCCCTATGAAAAACAGCAAGAAATGTTATGGGAATTGGGTCAAATTGAAATTGGGTTAGGAACTTTAGTCGCCACCAATGAACGAATTCAAACAGCGATTGAACCAAGTATTAATGAATTGAGTAGTTGGGTAAAACAGACACAACCTAACGTTCATGTAAAGCTCGCCGGACAGAGTATCTGCCCGGCAGACTTTACGTAGATGAAACTCCTTGGTCAGTTAAAGGTATCAAAGAATGGTTGTGGGTAGTGGCTAATTCTGAGTTCTGTATACTGCTAATTTGTTGACCGTGGTGCAGACCTGAGGCAGCGCGTTGGGCGGCTCTGCCGACTTGAAGCGACTGCCGTGTCGTCGTCAAGGTCGGTCTGTGATTGATTTTTTTGCACAAGCTCTAATTGCTGACTCGCATCATTTTCAGTCTCGCCCTTCTTTACTTCCACAATATTAGACCTGAATCCTTACCCAAAAACATCTGTCATTGAAGCAACAAAATGTTTTTTAGGCTTTTTCTGAAATCCCCATTTACGGATAATTTCTGTGTCCAGTATTAGTTCGGGGGGCTGTCCAGAATATGGTTGCTTGTTTCCACCAAAGAAAGTATTTTGATTCAACTTCTCGCTATAACAGTTGGCACAACCAGGGCTAATTTTTCTGCACCACCAGCCACCATCTTTTGCACGAATGATATTATCTGTTAAGTCTGTCCACTGAATGTTCGTTGGCATAATTACACCTGAATTAATTTGAAATTAGATAACTTTGAAAATGGCTAAGAAAGCACCTCAAACTGAATACGATTCGCCTTGGAAGCAGATGTTGCAGTTGTATTTTGAATACTTCATGAGATTTTTCTTTCCCCAAGCACATAGTGAAATTGATTGGAGTCGTAGTTTTGTGTTTCTCGATCAGGAGTTACAGCAGGTAGTTCGTGATGCTGAATTAGGAAAGCGATTAATTGATAAATTGGTGAAAATTTACCGTATTGGGGGCGAAGAATCTTGGCTATTGATCCATGTCGAAGTCCAAAGCCAAGAAGAAACAGATTTCCCCAAACGTATGTTTGTCTACAACTATCGGATTTTTGATCGTTACGATCGCTCTGTTGCTTCTTTAGCAGTGCTTGGAGATGACAACATCAACTGGCGACCAAATCAATTTGGTTATGAATTGTTTGGTTGTACGGTTGATTTTCAGTTTCCTATAATTAAGCTGCTAGACTATCAGCAAAGGTTGTCGGAGTTAGAAGCCAGTCGCAACCCGTTTGCTACAGTGGTCATGGCTCACTTGGCGGCGGTACAGACCCGCAGTAATAGGTTGCAAAGGAAACAATCAAAACTGGCTTTAGTGCGTCGGTTGTATGAGCAGGGGTTTGAACGCGAGGCTGTTGTCAACCTTTTGGCTTTTATTGATTGGATGTTGACATTACCATTAGAGTTAGAACGGGAATTCATCAGGGAAATTGAACAATTAGAGGCACAACAGCGTATGCAGTACGTAACCAGTTTTGAGAGAATTGCTCGTATGGAATCTTTGTTAGAAGGGATTGAAGTCGGTTTGAAACTGAAATTTGGTACTGAAGGTTTAAGTCTATTACCAGAAATTTCCAGGATTGAAGATGTCGAGCAATTAAGAGCAGTTCTTAAAGGACTAGAAACTGCAAGTAATTTAGATGAATTGCGTTCCTTGTATCAGCCAGCAACTGATACTCCGCCAGAAAATTAGAATTGGAGAATTTGATATTTGATTTTCCAGGTTCAATAGGTTTTTTGTGCCGAAATTAGCCTTAATTACGCACTCAAAGAAATATCCTGATCAGTTCCTGCACTCAATTCATCAAACTTATCCACCTCATCCCCCCAACAATCCCAGCCACCTCTAGACGAACGTGCGAACATCTCCAGCTTGGTCATATCAGAACAGAGTTTCTCTACAAGTTCAAAAAACTGTTCGGGTTTACGTGAATGCTGACGGCGGGGTGCGTGTAAGATTGTGGACTCGTTGGTAAGTGTCTTTCCTGCAAAAGCTTTGACATTCCCCCGCACTCCCAAAGCACAATGTTCAGTGCAGTTCCGCAGCCAGTGTCCAGTCCCAATATGCGGAGTCCCGGTTTTGGTGACTTTTTCCCAAGTCAGGATAGTTTTGAGGTCGAAACCCCACGCCTGTAACACCCGTGAGAGGTTAAGAAGAAGGGCATTTTGTCAATCAGCTAAAATACTCAAAAAGTTATTGATGAAAATGATAATCGTAGGTGGGGTGGGGGAAGGAGGCAAGCGTCGCTTGCCTCCTTCCCCTAGATTTGATTATCATTATCGACTAATCTTTTGACAAAGCATTGTTTCGTAAACTCAAAAGCCTAGAAGATGCTAAATCAGGTCAGTTAGCAGGGAAAATTTGTACGGTTATTGATTTGGTTACGCGTTTACCAAGACATCTCCAAAAACTATCAAAGCTTTGCTGTGACTAGCTCTTAAGATGCAAGCGCCAGCATCCTTGACTAGCTAGTCAGCACGATAAAATAGGGCTTTGAGATATTTCTTGATAAGAACGAGGCAAAAATATGTAGTTATATGCATTGATTTTAGCCTGATGGCAAAGGAGCTATTTTTCTTGGCAATATTAACGCTCCAATTCGCAATCTGACTAGTCCACAAATTGTCAAAATTACTTGTTCATATTTTTTAGGATTTAATCTAAATCTTTCTTGAATTCTTTGATAGATAACTTTGATTTACGACCTCCACCGCCAGCAATAATTCTAACTTTCTTGGATTCTAACAACGCTTGTTGTTCATTGTGTAATTCTTCCGCATTATAGATTAATTGTTGTAACTGTTCATACTCCATGCCAATTAACCGCTTTGTTTCTTTAGGATTCTCCTCAATATGATTCAGTATGTCACTCATAATTGTCTAAAGGAATACCCTTTGTTCGTATCTCCAAGAATCTTATAGCCTGTAAGTCATTCATAGCAATAGTTTCAGGCTATCTTGCCCCTAGTGACAGCTTCGCTATATCTACGCCCCTCTGCACCTGAAGCTGCCTTAATGATCAGTCTTTCACCGGACACGATATGAGTTACACAACTATGCCACCGCAGACTTGTTGTGTGCCTGTAAGAACCGAGGCAGAAATTGCGATCGCTTTGAGCGGCGTGAGTTGCTGTGGCAAATGTTTGAAGATGCTTTACGTGCCGATAACCAAAGCCTTGCGGCTCAGATTGCCAATGGTTTTGACTAAGAATCTTACCGCACAACTGCATTAAGGCAAGTAAGGTTGCGTTCTGCAAAATCTATTTAGTCAGCACAGCAATGCGATCGCCTCTGGAATATTAACAACTTTCTCCTGGTTCTTCACAAGCACCAATACTTACCCAAGCGCTAGAACCATTCTGGCAGTGTTCTTTTTTCCAAATGGGCGCATTATGTTTGAGGGTATCAATAGCATAGCGACATGCTTCAAACGCCTCACCCCGATGGGGACAGCCAACAGCAACTAAAACACTGATTTCGCCAACTTGTAACCGTCCAATGCGGTGATGAATTACAACTCGATTGACATCAGGCCAAAAAGAGCGAATATCAGCAGCAATTTGATAAAACACGCGCATTGCCATTGGTTCGTAGGCTTGATATTCTAAAGCAAGCACAGGTTGACCATCAGTATTATTGCGTACCATCCCACTCATCACTACTATGGCACCGTTAGCTGGAGAGTCAGCCTTGGCGTAGATTTCTTCAAGGGACAATGGAGCAAAGGTAATAGCAAAACTATCTTCGATTCTTGGCTTAACTGGTGCAGTAAATGTGTTGGTCATATCGGAGTTGATAATAATTTGTATAAGTAAGCATAGCCACTACTCAGTATATTGCGCTGACGCAAAATGCTACCTCTATCCTGTACTAGTAAATTTTGGAATAAAAGAGAGTTATAGCTCTTATTTATCAAACCAAACTCTGAATATTGACTGAAATTCAAAAAATTTGATGTAAATTTACTTAAAAACTAAATATATTTTGTCATCCTCCTTAAGGAGTATTACTATAATTAAAATGATAAAATCTGTTGGCTCTTTTATATAGTTCAGCAGATTGACCTGTTTGGACTTGAGTGCATTCACCGCAGAATTTATTCAGCAACAACTTTTTTAGTTGGGTTACTAATTGATTTCGTGAATATAGCACTTAAAACCAGACTTATGGCCAACAATACTTTAGCACAAGGTCATAATGGCATTTTTTTAGCTTGTTGATCATGATGTCAGATATTAAATTAGAAATTTCCACAACTCAAATAAATGCAAGCACCAGCGGTAATTTAATAAATATTTAGGAAAACTTTAATGAAAACTTTAGTGTGTAACCATGAACTAGCCAGGCTAGAGGCTTTACAGCAGTATCAAATTCTGGATACTGCACCAGAACAAGCATTTGATGATCTGGTATCTTTAGCGGCGCAGATTTGTGACACACCAATAGCCTTAATTAACTTTATTGATGCTCATCGTCAGTGGTTCAAAGCCAAAATTGGGTTAGATATTCAGCAAATGCCTGTAGGTATTGGCTTTTGTCGCTTTTGTCTTGAGCAAAAAGATACTGTAGTGATTCCTGACACTTTGTTAGATGCCAAGTTCGCTACAGAAGTAGTCGTAACATCAGAGCCTTATGTCAAATTTTACGCTGGTGTGCCTTTGTTTGCGCCAGGAGGAGAAGCGATCGGCACTGTGTGTGTGGTAGATACTGTACCACGCCAAATGAGCATAAAACAGCTAGAGTCACTTCAAGCGATTAGCCGCTTGATAGTTAGACAATTAGAAATCCGGCGAAACTTGGCAGAAATTTCCTACATCAAAACTGAGTACCAGCAGGCACAGGTAGCACTGCAAGAAAGTAAATCTACTCTGGAAAGTTTCTTTGACAGTGTGCCGATGATGATGGGGATTGTGGAATTAGTGGAAAATGATATCTTGCATATTTCTGATAACAAAAGTGCGGCGAAGTTTTTTGGACTTACCCCAAAAGTGATGCAAAATCGCTGTGAACAGCAAATTGGCATAGCAGATTCTTATTTGCAGCAGTGGCGACATTACTTCTACCAAGCAGAACAAACCCAAGCGCCTGTAAAATTTGAAGATCCTTACGATACTCCTCAAGGCCGAAAATGCTTGTCAGCAACCATCTCGGTAATTGCCGGAAGTTCATCTAAGCGATCGCAATTTGCATATATAGTAGAAGACATTTCTGTTCAAAAACAAACAGAACAAAAATTACGCGAACAAGCAGCATTATTAGATGTAGCTACAGACGCAATTATTGTCCGAAATTTATCAGATAAAATTTTACTTTGGAATCAAAGCGCCGCTAATCTTTACGGTTGGACAACTGAAGAAGCAATAGGTAAAAATGCTAATCAACTGTTAAACTATAGCTCTTGGCCGCAATATTTAGAAATTCGCAACACAGTCTTAGCAGCGGGTTGTTGGCAAGGAGAGTTACATAAAACTAACCGTTCCGGTAAAAAACTGATTGTTGAAAGTCGCTGGACACTAGTACGTGATGAACACAATCAAGCAAAATCTATTTTAGTTGTGGACACTGACATTACCCAGCGTAAACAACTAGAAAAGCAATTTTTACGCAACCAACGGATGGAGAGTATTGGCACTCTTGCCAGTGGAATTGCTCACGATTTAAATAATGTTTTGTCGCCAATTTTAATGGCTGTACAGTTATTGAAAAATCAAGCCCCTGAGCAAAATCATCATCAAATATTATCAATTGTGGAAACTAATGTAAAACGTGGAGCTAATTTAGTTAAACAAGTGCTTTCTTTTGTGCGGGGAACTGAAGGCGATCGCACGATAATTCAACTTAAGCACCTGATTCGGGATATTCAACAGATTATTCAACAAACATTTCCCAAATCTATTGAATTTATTGCCGAAATTCAGCCAGATTTATCACCAGTTTGTGGTGATAGTACCCAATTGCATCAAGTATTGATTAATTTATGTGTCAATGCCCGTGATGCTATGCCCACAGGCGGGACTTTGAGCATATCAGCCGAAAATATCTTTATTGATCAAGATTATGTGCAAATACATCTTGATGCTCAAGTTGGTGCATATATTGTCTTAACAGTTAGTGATACCGGAATTGGCATCAATAGTGCTTTATTAGATAGAATATTTGAACCATTTTTTACCACAAAAGAATTTGGTAAAGGTACGGGGCTGGGTTTATCAACAGTCATGGGCATCATTAAAGGTCATGGTGGTTTTATTACCGTGTCCAGTTTGCTCAGTAAAGGCACAACATTTAAAGTTTACTTACCAGCGGTGAATACAGATGTAACTGAGACATGGGCAAATGTAGAAATCCCCAAAGGTCAAGGAGAATGGATTTTGATTGTTGATGACGAGGCCGCAATTCGGGAAATTACTGCATCCTCCCTAGAAAATCATCACTACCAAGTAGTTCGTGCTAGAGATGGTATGGAAGCGATCGCAGTTTACACCGAGCATCAAAATAAAATTAGTGCGGCAATTATTGATATGATGATGCCCAACATGGATGGAGCTACCACCATTCGGACGTTACAAAAGATTAATCCTCAACTCCCCATCATTGCTGTTAGTGGACTAGCTACCAGTGAGCAAGTACCCACTAATGAAGGATCTGGGCCAATAGCCTTTTTACTGAAACCCTACACAACGCCAGAATTACTGCAAATCCTGCATAAAATTCTGCATCAACAGTGATAAATGAGTAAACACACTCTAGGGCAAGCAAAGGGAGAAAATTAATGACTAATGACTAATCACCCATGACTAATCAAGATTCTGCCCTGATTCTGATTGTCGATGATGACGATTTAACGCGAATTCCAATGCGTGAACTCATACAATATGCAGGATACCAAGTGGTAGAAGCCCGTAATGGTTGCGAAGCCATCACTACCTACACTTGTTTACAGCCAGATATGGTGCTATTAGATGCCATCATGCCAGTCATGGATGGATTTACCTGCTGCGCTCAATTGCAAACTCTTCCCAACATCCAAGACACACCGGTATTAATGATTACCGCTGCTTACGAGTCAGCAGCAGTCGAGCGAGCCTTTGCCGTCGGTGCAACAGATTACATTACTAAACCGATTCAATTACCTGTACTCATCCACCGAATTCGCCATCTCTTAGCAGCATCTCGCGCCATCAAGCAATTACGCCAGCAAACCGAACAGGCACAACTCCGGGAAACTCAAATTCAGATTGCCTTAGAAGCTGCTCGTATGGGTACTTGGGATTGGGATGTCGCCACCAACACCGTTACTTGGTCAGATAACAAGGAAACACTGTTTGGCTTGGAACCTGGTACTTTTGATGGAAAGTATGAAACTTTTTTAAACTGCATTCATCCCCAAGACCGAGATTATGTCAACAACTCGGTTATGCAAGCTGTTGCCACAGGAGCCGAGTACGATGTAGAGTTTCGCATCGTGCTGCCTGACTGTAGCATTCGCTGGTTAGTCAGCAAAGGAGTAGTCTTTCGCAACGCGGCTGGGGAACCTGTGCGGATGCCTGGAATAGTTATAGACATTACTAAGCGTAAACAAGCAGAAGTGGCGCTAGAAGTTCATGCCCATCAACGAGCGTTAATAGCAGAACTCAGTCAAATGGCATTAGCTGGGACAAATTTGACCACACTCATGAACTCATGTGTAATCATGGTTGCCCAATGCCTCAAGGTGGAATATTGCAAAGTGTTGGAACTGCTACCAAATGGTAAGGCATTATTACTGCGAGCCGGAGTCGGTTGGCAATCTGGGTTAGTAGGACAAGCAACTGTCAGCGCTGGCATCGATTCTCAAGCTGGCTATACCTTGATGTGTGAGGAACCAGTGATTGTTGATAATCTCTGCACAGAAACGCGATTTTCTGGCTCCTCACTACTGCTAGATCATCAAGTGGTGAGTGGGATGAGTGTGGTGATTCCGGCTAAAAAGCAAGCTTTTGGGGTGTTAGGCGTACACACGACCCAACAGCGCACCTTTACTAAAGATGATATTTATTTTCTCCAAGCTGTTGCTAATCTTTTGGCGACAGCGATTGAACGCCAGCGGGTACAAGCAGAACTCCAATGGCAAAACTTGCGATCGCAATTATTTGCTGATATCACTTTGAAAATTCGCCAGTCTTTACAAATTGATCAAATTCTCCAAACTAGCGTGACGGAGGTACAAAAATTACTTGATGCAGATCGGGTGTTGATTTTGCGGCTACGGTCAAATGCCACGGCTATCACTCTCAAGGAAGCTGTGGTTCCTGGTTTCCCTGTGGCTTTGGGACTACAAATTAACGAGCCAGCTTTTGGGGAAATTTGTGTTTTAAAATACCGTCAGGAATTGATTTGCGCTATTAGTAATGTAGACCAACAAGCAAAAATTCCCTTGCCACACCTCAAACTGCTGCGGCAATTTGCTGTCAAAGCCAACCTTTCTGTGCCAATTTTTCTGCACAATCAAGTTTGGGGGTTACTGGTTGCTCATCAGTGTGAGCATCCGCGTCAGTGGACTAATTGGGAAATTGAACTGTTGCAACAACTAGCAGATCAAATCGGCATTGCTTTAGCTCAAAGTCAAATTTTAGAAACTGAAACTCGGCAACGGCAAGAACTCAGCCGTTCTAACGAAGAACTGCAACAATTTGCCTTCATCGCTTCTCACGATTTACAAGAACCTCTGCGGAAAATTAAAACTTTTAGTGAACGGCTCATCAGCACCTGTGGTGACTTTTTACCTGAACCTGCACATGATTATCTTGAGCGAATGCAGAATGCTGTTTTGAGAATGCAGACTTTAATCGAAGATTTGTTAACACTCTCACGCGTCACCACAAGAGCGCAACCTTCTATCTCAGTGAATTTAGCTCAAATTACCCAAGAGGTCTTGTCTGATTTAGAAGTGCTAATACAGCAAACGGGTGCAACAATAGAGGTTGGAGATTTACCAACAATTAAAGCCGACCCCCTACAAATGCGCCAATTATTGCAAAATCTGATTGGCAACGCTTTGAAATTCCACCGTCCACAAGTACCACCTATTGTCAAAATCTATAGTCAATATTTAAACAATCAATCCAATCAATTAGTTGTGGGTTTTGAGTTTTGTCAAATTATCGTCGAAGATAATGGTATTGGATTTGAACAGAAGTATAGCGATCGCATCTTTCAGATTTTTCAACGATTACATGGTCGTCGAGAATACGAAGGTACAGGCATCGGTTTAGCTATCTGTCGCAAAATTGCTGAACGCCATTTTGGCAGAATTACTGCTCAAAGTAAACCAGGACAAGGGACAAAATTTTTTGTCACTTTGCCGATTAATTCTCATGCCTAATTTTTCTTCCTAGAGAGGGATTACTAAAACTCCCAAAAATAAGCTTTATTGAACAAATATATCCTTTAATCAAAAGCAGTGGCTGGAAATAGCAGCAGAATTCCTAACTGGAAAGCCAAAATTTAGAATGGATGCTGTAGGCTAAAGAATAATTACCAGGAGGTGAATATCTACTTTAAATCAGAGGTGGCAGTCTAAAATCAAATGATGGTTGAAATCTTGACTTTATCTTACAAGCTGAATTCAAAATTGATCATATGAGATTTTTTTTCAAGCTTTAATTCATACTAATAACTATATCTATCAGGAGAAATTGCAGAGTGAAGGGTCGGCAAGCAACCGTGACCATCTTAATGGCTGATGATGATGAAGATGACAGCATGTTAATCCGTGAGGCAATCACACTCAGTCAATTGCCAATCGATTTATATGCAGTGAGTAATGGTGAGGAATTGATGGATTATCTCTATCGTCGTGGTCAATACACTGACAACACCCTTGCCCCACGTCCTGGCTTGATTTTACTAGACTTGAATATGCCCAAAAAAGACGGTCTGGAGGTACTCAAAGAAATTAAAACTGACCCCGAACTACGACCAATTCCTGTTATCGTCCTGACGACTTCAAAGGCAGAAGAAAATATTTATCACACCTACAGTTTGGGTGCTAATTCTTACATAGTCAAACCTATGACATTTTCTGCCTTAGTAGAACTCATGCAAACGTTAGGGAAATACTGGTTTGAAATTGTGGAATTACCACTAGCAGTAGCCGGAGGAAGAAATGAACAAAAACCCAATCAGAGTTCTGCTAATTGATGATGACGAAGATGATTATATTTTGACTCGTGATTGGTTCGGTGAATTTCAAGTAGCTGGCTGCGAATTATCATGGGTAGATAATTATGCAGATGCAAAACAGTTAATTGCTAAATATCAACATGATGTATATCTTGTAGACTATCGTTTAGGCATCCACAACGGACTAGAACTTTTACGCGAAGCAATTGCTAACGGCTGTTCTGCACCGATAATTTTGCTCACAGGTCAAGGTGATAGAGAAATTGACCTCGAAGCAATGAAAGCCGGCGCAGCAGATTATTTAGAAAAAAGTCAGTTAACAGCACCCTTACTAGAGCGTTCCATTCGTTACGCCATAGAACGCAAACAAACAGAACAAAAAATCCGCGAACAAGCAGCATTACTTGATGTAGCCACCGATGCCATTTTTGTGCGCGATTTAGACGACAAAATTTTATTTTGGAACAAAGCAGCCGAAACTTTATACGAATGGCAAAAAGACGATGTAATTGGTAAAAAAACACAAGAACTGTGGCAGGAAAAAAACTTGTCTCGCTTGCAAGAAGCGCTACGGTTATTGATAAAAAACGGCTCCTGGCAGGGAGAATTACACCAAACCACAACCTCCAACAAAAAAATTATTGTCGAAAGCCGTTGGACACTCGTACGAGATTTCGCACATCAACCGCAATCAATTTTAGTAGTAAATACTGATATTACCCAAAAACAACAACTAGAAGCGCAATTTCTCCGGGCGCAAAGATTAGAAAGTATTGGTACATTAGCCAGTGGGATCGCTCACGACCTGAACAATGTCTTAGCGCCAATTTTGATGACAGCTCAACTTTTAGAATCACAGTTACAAGATGAGCGATCGCGCAGACTATTACCAATATTAACGGCTAATGCTAAACGTGGGGCGCATTTAGTCAAGCAAGTATTGTCTTTTACTCGTGGAATGGAGGGAGAACGTACCCTTTTGCAATTCAAGCACTTAATCATCGAAATCCAGCATATTGTTAAAGAAACCTTTCCCAAAACCATAGAAATTACTACTCGGCTACCACAAAACCTCTGGGTCATCTCAGGTGATGCTACCCAATTACATCAAGTATTGATGAATTTGTGCGTTAATGCCCGTGATGCCATGCCCAATGGCGGAATGTTGAAAATTATAGCCGAAAATCTCTTAATTGATCAAAATTACGCCAATATGCACCTTGATGCTAAAGTTGGCCCCTATGTTGTAGTTTCTGTAACTGACACAGGTATTGGGATTCCAACAGAAATATTAGATCGCATCTTCGAGCCATTTTTTACCACCAAAGAACTTGGTAAAGGTACTGGACTGGGACTTTCTACAGTCCTGGGAATTGTCAAAAATCACGGTGGTTTTATCAGTGTCTACAGCGAAGAAGGACAAGGCAGCCAATTTAAAATATATTTGCCTGCACAGGAAATCGCAGAAACTGTAGAAGAAGTAGAACCAGTATTTCCTGGCGGTAACGGAGAACTAATTTTGATTGTTGACGATGAAGCTGCCATTCGGGATATTACCAAAACATCTCTAGAAAGCTATAACTACAAAGCCATCACAGCCAGCGATGGCATTGAGGCTATAGCTTTGTACGCCGAACATCGAGATGAAATCTCTTTAGTATTGACAGATATGGTAATGCCGTCTATGGATGGTCTCACCACTATCCGCACACTGCAAAAAATTAACCCGAATGTCAAAATTATCGCCATCAGTGGGCTGGCTTCTAGCGATAAGGTGAATGCCGCTTATGATATTGGAATTAAAGCTTTTTTATCTAAACCTTACACAGCTAATCAGTTATTAGAAGCAATTAGTGTGATTAAAAATGATAATTAAGAGTCAACCCTTCGGCTTACTTCGACTGCGCTCAGTAACCAACGCTCAGGGCAAGTGGTCATTTGTCATTTGTTTGTTTATTAATCTTCAATTAACTCGACTGCATCCCGTCCATCTAAATCTTGTAAATAAACTTTGACCACTTCTTCTTTAGCTGTGGGCAACTGCTTACCAACAAAATCTGCGTGAATTGGCAGTTCTCGATGACCCCTGTCTACTAAAACAGCTAAACGAATAATTTCTGGTCTACCATACTCAGTGACAGCGTTCAAAGCAGCCCGAATTGTTCTGCCTTTGAAAATCACATCATCTACCAGGACGACGGTTTTTCCGGTCAGGTCAAAAGGGATGTCGGTTTTGGCAGGAGTCCGCAACCCAATTTTGTCAAGGTCATCTCGATAGAAAGTGATATCTAAGGCTCCCACCGGTACAGTGACACCTTCAAGTGCCTCTATTTGACGTGCCAATGATTCTGCTATGGGTACTCCTCTGGTGTAAATACCCATTAGCACTAGTTGGGATAAATCTCGTGTTCGTTCGACAATTTGGGAAGCTAGGCGGGTTAAGGTACGCCGCAGGTCTTCTGATGAGAGAATTTCAACTACTTTTGCACACATAGGATAAGGTCAATAGTCATTGGTCATTGGTCATTGGTCATTTGTATTTACGAAGGACAAAGGACAAATGACAGTCTCAACTAGAAAATGTGCAGTTTAGACGCACACTAGCTTAAATATAGCGATCGCTATTCCTAACCACAATAAAAAACAGTAGCGAGTTAATTGCAAAGCCTGATGAATGGTAGTCGGTGTAATGGGGTAAATGGCATCTCCTAACAATGGTTTTTCCTTGGCTACGCCATGATACCAATTTGTTCCTCCCATCTGGACACCTAAAATCGCCGCATAAGCACATTCACTCCAACCAGAGTTGGGGCTAGGGTCTAAGATGGCATCTCTGCGACAAATACGCCAAACAACTAATAGTTTGCCTGACAACAGTGCCAAGGTAATTACTGTGAAGCGACAAGGTAGCCAAGTTAAATAATCTTCTAACCTGGCACTAAACCAGCCTAAATAAGTGTAAGGTGCTTCTTGATAACCCACCATTGAATCAAGGGTACTGCTGGCTTTATATGCCAAAGCCAAAGGAACTGCACCTAAATTTGGCACGCAAGCACCAACAATTGCATAAAACAGTGGAGCCATAACTCCATCTGTAGCATTTTCGGTGACAGTTTCTAAAACAGCACGCAAAATTTCTGCTTCTGACAAATCTTGGGTATCTCGACCAACATAATTACTTAAAGCCTGACGCGCCGCTGATAAGTTTCCAGTAATTAACGGTTGTAAAACATCAGTTGCAGCTGTTCGCAAACTCCTCAACGCAAAACAGCTGGCGAGGATAATACTTTCTACAACTACTTCTAATAGTGGATGTAACCATCTGGCAAGTTGAACTATTAACCAACCTATACAGCCACTACCAATGATTAAAATCATTCCCAGAAAAATTCCGGCAATTCTTTGTGTTATGAAATTTTGACATATAGGCAACACAAATTTCGTGAAGCGAGCAATTACCCATCCCATCATTTGTACTGGATGCGGCCAAGCCCAAGGATCACCTATTAAGAAATCTAAAATTGCGGCAATGATCAATGTCATTACTTCTTTGTCATTTGTCATTTGTCATTTGTCCTTGGTGTCATACTATTGACCACTTGCCCTGAGCGTTGGTTACTGAGCGCAGTCGAAGTAAGCCGAAGGGTTGACTCTTGACTAAACCACAAAACTCGCTTCTTCCCCTAAAGATGCTTGCCAACTGCGGGCATCGTAATAGAGATCTGCCAACGTAATACTGTATAAAGCTTCTTTAAGTTTTTGATTGAGTCTTTGCCAGAGAGTGTATGTTACCCAATCTTCTGCTTGTATTGGTGTTGGGTGACGGTCGGGAATATGGGTAATGGTTTCACCTACGGCTTCTAATATTTGTCCGATGGAGATTTCTCTGGGTGCTTTTGCTAGTTGGTATCCACCAATGCTGCCACGAATTGATTTAACTAACCCCGAACGGCGCATTTCTATTAGCAATTTTTCCAGGTAAGGTGCAGGAATATCTTGGCGTTGGGCGATCGCTCTTACAGATACAGGCCCATAATCTGGTTGTAAGCTTAAATCTAGCAATGCCTTCACACTGTAATGTCCTTTGGTAGTTAGTTTCATTATTTTTTAGTCAAAAGTCCATAGTCAAGAGTCTATAGTCCATAAATAAAGACTTAAAAATCTATATTTTTTCATCTAAAGCCCATAGTCGAAAGTCCATATTCCCGAAGTAGGTAGTCAAAAATCCAGAGTTCTTCATCCAAATATTGACTTTTGACTGTTGACTATTGACTAGGGATAGGGCTTGCTTATCATTTTGTGTTCCCAGAAGCAAGCTGACTGAGTAGATAAACTTTTTTGCCCTACTTTAGAAAACTTAAACAACTATAGTTTAGCAGTTTTTCATTCACTATATATAGTGATCAGCATTGTCGATATCTAAACAATAGATTGTCTTGACATTATTGATAATTGTGCAACAATTCTGGCTAGGATTGTAATATACTTGGCTAGGTTGATAGAAAAACTAAAGGATTTTGTTCCTATCAACTCAACCTCAGCTAAAATAAAACCGATTCAACTACTTCAACCATTCATTTTCAATCTAAGTTGATGCCTAAACAAAAAAAAATTGAACCCCTAGTCGGGGAAGATCTGCTCAGAAAAGTCAAAGAGCTAGAGAACCTTAGCAAAGAAGAAAAAGCTAAGCATTGCGGCTACTATACCGTTACCAAAAATGGTATAGAGCGTGTCAATATGATGAAATTTTTGAATGCTCTCATTGATGCTGAAGGCATTCAGTTAGATAGTGCGCCCAATGCAAATGGACGTGGTGGGCGCAGTGCCAGCTATCGCATTAGCGTACAATCCAACGGTAACTTACTAATCGGTTCAGCTTATACAAAACAGATGAATCTCAAACCAGGGGACGAGTTTCTGATCACTTTAGGGAAGAAGCACATTCGCCTGCGCCAAGTAGATCCTGAAGACAGAGAAGTTGATCTTGAAGAAGTAGAAGCCACAGCTTAATAAATAGTCAAGAGTCAAGAGTCAAGAGTCAATAATTGCAGTCGAAATAATGACTATTGACCAATGACCAATGAACAATGACTATTGACCATTGACCATTGACTTTTGACTAAAAATGTATTGGTGGAGTGTTTTGCGGGTGACTGCCAAATTGCATGTTAAGGCGATTTGCTCTTTTTCTAATAAACCCAAAATTCGCTCATGGTTGTCTCTAGCTACCACTGGTAACTGATGCAAACCACGCAAAGCCATGCGATCTAAAGCTTCAGATAAAGGTTCATCCCGCCAAGCATAAAGAATTTCAGTGGTGCAGATATCCATGAGGGTTTGATTGGATAATTCACCGTTGATTTCTGTAGCAGAATTTTGGTGATTTTTCCAGCGGGCAAGAGCGCGATTAATATCTTCTAAAGAAATAATCCCGACTAATTGCTCAGCTTCATTAATTACTAAAGCACTGCGTGTGCGATCGCGGGTCATTTCCATCGCAGCTTCTAACAATCCTAAAGTTGCAGGCAATTTTTTTGGGCAGGAAAGTACAGCATCTTCCACCAAAATTTCCTGTACAATTTCTGCTTGCTCATCTTTCAAATCAGCTAAACCAAATTGTTGAAGTTTTGAGTTAGAGTTAACATTTGGTTTAATTTGATCTATTAACCACACACTTAAACCCACCGCTGCCATTAAAGGTAAAACAATGCGGTAATCACGAGTTAATTCAAACAGCATGATAATCGCCGTTAATGGCGCTCTCACACTAGCCGCCAGTACAGCAGCCATCCCCACCATTGCATAGGCTGGGGGAGCCGCCATGTATGCGTCAATTCCCGGTGCTATCAGACACAAAATTTTGGCATAAGCCGAGCCAAACGAAGCACCTAAAAACATGGCTGGAGCAAATAAACCACCAACGAAACCACTCCCAGCACTAATTGCCGTCATCAACAACTTAACTAGCAGCAACGCCAGCAACAGATTGAGCGAAAACTCCACATCCTGAAGCATGGCTTGGACAGTACCATAACCAATGCCTAAAATCTGCGGGAATTGCAAAGCCACCAACCCTAAAATCACACCACCAATAATTGGATGAATTGCTTTGGGAATGTGTTTGAAAAAGCCAAAACCAGGAACTGAACCAGCAAAGCAAGCTTTGGCTAACCGAATTAATTCTGTGTATGTCAAAGAAATCAGACTGGCTCCCAAACCCAAGCCCAAATACAAAGGCAATTCAAAAGGACTGCGGACTTGGTATACAGGTAAAGCAAAGGCAGGTTGCGCTCCTAAGCCAATTTGGGCAATTAACGCGGCGACAACTGCGGCTAGTAGTACCACACTCACTGCCGAAGTCGCAAAAGATGTTGCCCCCATAACTACTTCTAAAGCAAAAAATACCCCAGCGATCGGTGCATTAAATCCGGCTGCTAATCCCGCTGCCGCACCAGCGCTTAAAAGTAAACGCTGACGCTCTTGCGATACTTGGAGGATGAGAGACAACAACATCCCGAAGTTAGCGCCAATTTCGACACTCGGCCCTTCTGGCCCTAAAGAAGCACCACTTCCCAAAGAAGCAGAAGCCGCAATCATCTTGGTGACTGGCCTTAAGGGGCGTTTAATTGCTGTTCCTTGCGAGGCTGCAATTAAAGTTGACAACCCAGGCCCAAAATCTTGAGTGTGCCAGCGCATTAATCCGACTATTAATCCCCCCATGATGGGAACACAGGCTAAAGTCCAGGCTCCCCAAGTACCAATTACGCCCATTAAATCTTCCAACATCAGATGGTGAACCAGCTGGATTAAATAGTGAAATGTCACTACACCCATGCCAGTACCACCACCAATCAGCATGGCTAAAAACAGCACGACGGTTTCCGGGGAAGGTTGAAAACGGTTAATAAGATGGGTAAAACGGCTGGAAGGTTTAGGAAGTGCAGGTTGTTCCATTACCTTCCTGAGGTTGGTGGGAGGCAAGAGAGTCATGGAAAGTAGGGGTCAATGTAAGAAAAAATTTAAATTATTAGCTGTTACTTCTCATTGTGAGCCATTATTTATCAACCAGACAAGTGAGTTAGATTGGCTGGATTTATTAAGCTTTGATTAAAAAATTTGTTGGTTGAAAGTTTTTTGGGAGAACAGCTAGATGAGAGAAAATTAATATTCAATGGTCGGCGATCGCTGCTATGGTACAAATGAGCAGTTTTGCAATTTTTTCTAGATAAAATATAGTATCAATGAATTGAGTAGATGTACCATAAGTAAGCGGCAAACAGCAGTCATCTTCATTAAAATCTAGCTATACTCGTGTTGCGACCATTGAGTTATCCCTAGTAGAACACTGAACGGATGATTGACTGTGCCGATTTTAGATTTTTTTGGTTCATGCTTTGCCCTTAGAGGGCAGAACGAAGCCAAAATCCGTCTTGAAAAGTTAGGCGAAGAGCAACGCTGTGCGGGGGTTCCCACGCCACTTGCTACAAGTCGGCAAAGCCGCCCAACGCAGTGGCTCCCCGTTGAAGCGATTGCGGGGATGGAAACCGACACCGCCTACTTTTCGCAAAATTTAAAATCCTCAAGCCCTGTACGGCATTTGCTCTACTTGGGGAGACCCCAAGACCGCACTGCCTTCCCTAGTTGTCAGAGTCAATCCAAAATCCAAAATCGTGTGGCTAATGTCGTCATACCCAATTGGGAAACCTACTAAGCATTACTCAGAAATTCCATATAACTATTTTTATAGAGCGAGTGGATGGACTAGGCGGACAAGGTAAATGAATACACCCATATTTAATAATCATTATGTTACTTGCCCAATTTGCCAAAGACATGCTAAACCCAAACCAATCAAAACTTACATAGGTTTGTTTACTTGTCCGTATTGCCAAGAACGATTAGTAGTCTGTCGTAGCGGCCATTATGTGCGCGATCCGTTTACTTTTAAGCAAATGATTCTGGCTTCGGCATTACGCCGTCAAAGCAGCCCTTTTGCCAGAATTATCCGGGATTTTCTGCCACTCAAGCGCCCATTACTTGCCCTAGCTATTGGCGGTACAGTTTTATTCAGTGCGATCGCCATAACACAGCAAAACACCAACCACGACGAGCCAGTGTTGCCTCAAAACGAAAGAATTCAAGAAAGGAGTAGGGAATTAGATACAAAGGATTAGGTACTGAGTACAAGCACAATTGATAGAGTGACGATCAGATTTTTGATCATGCATGGTCTTGTTCTATAGCAGTCCTAAATCATTCGTGAACAACAAGATCCCCGAAAGACAAAAGCTGTCGGGGATTTAAGTCTATCGATTTTTACAAATCAAATAGGATTGTTGTATGTAGCAGAAGGCAGTGGTTCGGCTTCGCTCACCAACCAGGCTGGAGGCTGGAGGACGACAGTCGCTACAACGGGGAGGCAGCCTTGTTTTGCGGGTTTCCCACGCCACTTGCTACAACGGGGGGAACCCAACCCCCCTTCGGGTTCGCAGTTCCGTGACTGTCGGGCATTGCCCGCCCAACGGACTGCTCACCGCAACGCAGTGGCTCGACTTGAGCGGACTGCCGTGGGAACCCCCCGCAACGCGCTGTCTCCAGAAGGTAAAAGGTTACTCTTGTTGGTATTCACGCTTTTAAAATGTCCTAACCCATACTTCGACTGCTATATAATTATTGCGCTAACCCATCATATCTATTTGGGTCTTTTTTCTCCTTTTTTTTCTGCGGATCTTTTTTTGGTTTTTTGACTTCTCTATTGCCATTTTTTCCTTTTGACATAATTACTTCCCTATGTAGTGTTCAGTAAAGTAACAGTTGAAACCATCAACTAATCAAGACAGTTCACTCACTTACTGGAGCGCTGCAATTAGGTAGTCGAAGTAAGCACTTACTTCGTTAGAATCTTCTGCTGAAATCATTGAGATAGCGGCATTCTTCATGCCACGGATACCGTCCGTCACCGCTTCAATGGGAGTGCCAAGAGACCGATACATTTCACGAGCGCCTATGACCCCAACCTCTTGAATAGGTGTGGTATCACCAGCGACTACACTGTAAGTGATCAAGCGCAGGTAATAATCCATATCACGCAGGCAAGTGGCTGTCATATCTTGACCATAAGCGTTACCGCCAGGTGAGACAATATCTGGACGCTTTTGAAACAGCTGATTTCCCGCTTGCTTAATTATGCGATCGCGGTTTTCTGTTAAACTCTGAACAACGCGCAGACGGCGCTCACTACTCTTGACAAAGTTTTTAATTGGCTCTAGCTCTCCAGGGTTGAGATAGCGAGCTTCAGCATCCGCGTTGAGAATTGACTTTACGATCAGGCTCATTAACAGACTCCTTTAAAAAATGAAATTATGTTCACTACAGCAAGATTTCACAGGTTAATAACTAGTAAACTGAGAAACAACTACTAGTTAAGAGTTTCAGTTTCTGTGAATTCAGGCTGAGAAGTTTAAACTTTAAAAACTGAAAAAGTAATTATTTTGTACTTGTAAATGTCAGGACAAGAAGTAGCCTGCCATTAAAACAAACAGACTTTTTCATTCTTCTAAGTCATGTAACTAACAGAATTCATAAAAGCAAAGTGCAGAGTTTAAATTATGACTGTGAATTCTGCAATTGGTTAGTTTTGCCCTTGTAAGTTGGAAAAAGCTTGGATTTACTGCTTTCAAACTTACCCAATATTGATTGGCAATACTTAGATATATGTTGGTTGTTCAATTTTGTTTGAGTTTTTCAGTTTTTTAGATTAAAAACTGATGCCTTAAAATTGGCTGTGATTAGTCTATTTTTCTGAAAGCTTCCAACTTTTTATGACTGCTATGGTCTCAAAATTCGATTGTAATCCTCGTAATGTGATTTCTGCTTTTTATCACTATATATGTAGGCTATTTTCAACCTTACCTGTTTAGTATAGCAGTTATATTCACTTTTTTTACTGATTATAATTTTTGGTATCGATTGAGATTGTTAGCAGAAATTAAAATTAGATTTTTTGTATAAAAAACATCCAGTAATTTTGTTGTTTTCAATTAAATTGATGAGAAAAATCTGTAACAGTAAATACTATTCTTTAGAAAGTACGTTATAGTGATTAATAGATTACACAAAACTAGGTAAAAACCTTGGCTGACATAATTGACACTGCCGTTAAGGCTGGTTCTTTCAATACCCTAGTTGCTGCAATCAAAGCTGCTAAACTGGTAGATACGCTCAAAGGTGCTGGGCCATTTACTGTTTTTGCACCTACTGATGAAGCATTTGCTAAACTTCCAGAAGGCACAGTAGATACATTACTTAAAGACATTCCAAAGCTCAAGAAAATTCTGACGTATCATGTCGTTTCAGGCAAGGTACTATCAGAAGAAGTGGTTAAGCTGAAGTCAGCTACTACAGTTGAAGGTTCTGATGTGAAGATTGACGCTTCTAATGGTGTCAAAGTAAATGATGCCACAGTTTCAACAGCAGACGTTGCTGCTGATAATGGTGTCATTCACATTATTGACACCGTATTGATTCCTGCCTAAGTGAATGCTTAGATAGAGATGATTATATGTGGGGCAGTGACTATTTATGTATGGTCACTGCCCCATATACGTCTAGATGTATTTTAGTCAAAATTTTTATCTAGATAAGATTTGAAAAAATTTGTAAGTGAGAGTAAGGAATTGCAGAATAAGGACTATTAAGAAGCAGAAAATCAAAAATTTCTCAATCCTCAGCAAACAATTCCTCATCCCTTTATAAACGAGGAGTTTCTTTTGTGATCAGTTTCCAACCTTCAGCTTGATCAATTACTTTCATTGATTCTAGTTGCAGGTTGTGGAGAGCATCTGCATTGAGTAAAAAGTATGGTTTGCTGCTGTAATGCCAATAATATTGCAGTTCGCCCACAGTAGCGGGAATAATAGTGCGATCGCTATAAAAATCTAAGGAAGAACGATGGTGAGGAAAAGATGTATAAATCTTTTTCACCGCAGGATTGGCACGAGATATCATTGTGGCGACTGGTTTAACTGGATAAGCTTCTGATAATTCCCAAGCCCAATAATTAGATTTCACTAATAAAAATAGCGAAATATAACTTCCCCAAAATAAAATCTTCAAAAATTGCCTGTCACCTCGTTCTGCTAAAATAGCCGCCAAAATCATGGTTATACCGACTGCGGCAAAAATCAGTTGTAAATCAGTTTTTGGCGGTATACCCCAACTGAAGTACATACTACCAGCAGAAGCCATAACAGCAAGTATCGACAAACCAGCTACCCAACTACGAGGATAAGAAGGCAGTAAAAGAGAGTTTTCTGTTTCGGCTAACACTGCGCCAAAACCCAAAGCTAAACCTGGGTAAATTGGGAAGATATACCAAGGTAGCTTTGTATCCATCAAGGAAATACTTAACAAGTAAACCCCACACCATACCTGTACTAATTTCGCCCAACTAAGGTTACGATTTTCCCAGGTGTGACGCACAGTTTGTGGTAAAAACAGTAACCAAGGCCATGTCCACTTCAAAAGCTCAATAATGTAATACCAAGGTGCTTGAGAACTTTTGACAACAAATGTCTCAACTCGGTTGAGGGATTGATTTAGCAAGCCTACTTCCACAAAAGCATAACCATAGTGCCATAGTTGGGCAACATACCAACCCACCGCAGGCAAAATCCCCATGAGGATAGCTGTCCAGAAATAATAACTAGTAAGCAATCTGGGGGTATCCCAAAACAAAAATATCATGGCGATCGCACCTAGAAATATGCCGAAAAATCCTTGAGTTAGGCAAATCAAGCCAAAACTCACACCAACTCCTAAGCAATAACGCAAATCACGCCGCGATCTCAACACACACAGCATCATCACTAGCAAAAAGCAGACTGCTACTCCATCCAACATCGCCAATCTGGCATAACGCACCACAGGTAGCATAGTCAGGTAAACTAAAGCACTATAAATAGCTGCCCAACGTTGACGAAATATTTCCCGACCAATGCAGTAAAGCAAAGGTACAGAAAGCGCTGTTAAAATTGCTCCAGGTAAACGTGTTGTCCACTCATGCACACCGACAATATAGTAAGTTCCGGCAATTAACCAGTGCGTCAGAGGTGGCTTGTTATGGTATGGTTCGCCTCCTAGGGTGGGATAAAGCCAACGCACGGAACCTACTGGCGCACTCCAGATTTCGCGAGAAACTTGCGCTACAGTCCCTTCATCCCAATCTCGTAGCGGTAATCCTCCTAGATTGATGCTAAACAGTAGCACTGCTGCCAACAATAATACTGCTATCCAGGCTCGATCAATCCATTTATCCAGCGCCCGATGCTGCTTTTCTCGATGACCCCAAATAAAGCTTCCTTGTTGCATATTCTACGATCATCATTTTACTTATTGGTTTGACTGCATAGAGACCAAAGCACATCTCTAATGTTGCACCCTGTAAGAACATTTGTCTTTACAATTACTAAAGAAGAATTCAGAATTCAGTCGCCAGAATTCAGAATTTACCTGAGTACGAATGAATGGAGAATCAAGGTTGAAAGTCCCCTAGTTTAATCGTGGAGATAAAATTCTTTCCTTACCCAATTCCCTGACTTCAGGCATGGGGTATTCTGAATTCTGAGTTCTGTCTTCTGACTCCTTCTCATTAAATTCCAAGGTTAACTCAATTTTCTCTGATTAGCGATAATTTTTTTGCGGAAAGCTACCGTTTTTTTTCACTTTATTTAACACTCATTGATTGATAGAAATGATACAACTGTTACCAACCAGGTGTGCTAATTACTCGTTAGGAAGCAGTCAATGAGTCTACCTTTTATACTAGATATAACAATTGGATTAGTATTTATTTACTTAATATTAAGTTTATTAGCTTCAGAAATCCAGGAACTAATTACGACAATATTGCAATGGCGTGCTGTTCACTTAAAAAAATCAATCGAAATTCTGATAGCGGGTGATGTCAGCAAATCAGACGATGATAATGTCATTCAACTAGTCAACGACTTATACAATCATCCCTTACTTCAAAGCGTCAACCAGGAAGCCAAAGGATTTTTAACTACCCTACCTCGTAAGTTCATTTGGTTATTATCCTCTCTTCCAGTTCAACTTTCTCTGTCAGGGCAGAAAAGAACAAAAAGTATTTTTGGCTATGTCAAGAATGGTAAAGACGATGTGAGAAAGCAAAAGCACAGTGCGCCTTCTTATATACCTGCGGAAACTTTTGCTACAACGCTAATGGACACATTAGGGTTGCCCCAACTAGTGCAGAAGCTAACAGAATCTAGACTGATAAATTTTACAAATCAGCAATTAGATGAAATTCAAAACATATTATTAAGGTTAAAAGAAAGGATAGATAACACTGATGAGGATGTACGTCAGTTTGTAGAAAACATCCATAATGAGTTTAATCAAACTGTTGAAAGTAATTTTCAAACTATTCTTGCTGATTTCCCAAAAAATCAAGCAGATTTACATACTAGTATCAATCGCATGGCTAAGAGCTTGGATAGATATATAGGCTATTTTGCCGCCGATATGCCGGAGCATGAATTAATCAGTAACGCTCTACAGCGATTAAAAGTTTTAAGAACCGATATTTTTGATGATATAGAACAAACAATCTGTTTAAAAAGCTTGCGACCAAATATTAACGAAGTTGTGCAATTAATTAATGTGGGAAGTGAAATTCAGCAAGAATTTATTAATGAATTTAAAGATAAAGATAGTGAAGCATACCAGACATTTCAATACCTCAGTCAAAGATTAGAACAGTTTAGTCAAAAACTACCACCATCTGTTGTGGGTAATATGGCGATATTAGCAAAACGCGCTCAATTTAAGGCAAAGTCAACTGAGGAAGGCATTAATATATTACGTCGAGAAATTGAGCAAACCTTCAATAACTCAATGGAACGAGCCTCTGGTGTTTACAAGCGTAACGCTAAAGGGGTAGCGTTGTTAATTGGTTTTGCGATCGCTATTATTGCCAATGCAGATACCTTCCATATTGTCAGCAGATTGTCGAAAGATACAGCCATCCGCACAGCTATTGTTAGTAATGCTGGGCAAATAGTCGAAACTAATACATCGCAAGATTTAAAATTGCTCAGAGAAGCAACCGACCAAGCCTTAACAGAAATTTCTCTACCAATTGGCTGGAACCAAGTTAACCTAGATCAGCAACTGCCAAAAACCACTGATAGTAAAAAATCTACTCCCTCTTTCATCAAAAACTATCTAACAATGGTTGCTGGCTGGTTCATCAGTGGAATTGCAATTTCGATGGGTGCGCCTTTTTGGTTCGACTTACTGAGTAAAGTTGTGAATGTGCGTAATTCAGGCAAAAAACCCGCAGCTTCTACTCATGAACAGGCTACTGAAGGAAAAAGCGCCTATTAAAGACGTAATGAGTTGCATTTATCCCAAAATACAAGTCTATTGACCTGTATTTAGAAGTACTTAGTGGTGCAAAAAGTATTTAATAAACATCGCTGCCACTGGTTTTAGTGAGGAGTGGACAGTTTCGCTACCAAAAATTTTGGTAATTATAGTCTAGCCCAAGTCAAGCTAGTCTTCTTAACGCTCATGCCTAGAAGATTTAGCCATGTGCAATAAAAGTAGGCTAGACGTTTGCTTATCTTTCAATGTAAAATACGGTAAACCAGTCGGCTTATAGGTATTTGATTTAAGAACAGCAGAAAAATCTGTTCTTTGTCTTCAACAAGGATAATTCTGACCACCAAGAGCTTTATCTAGTACTTGGCGGTAGTTTCGCCTGCTTTGCTGTGAGTTAACTTTACTAGAAAACCACGTTTTTGGAAGGAGTATGGATTATTTATTACTGCCAGTTTTAAGCTTCTTTGTAGGCATCATCGTTGGTTTAACAGGAATTGGTGGAGCCTCTCTTATCACCCCAATGTTGATATTTATTTTTCAGGTTCCGCCATCAATTGCTGTGAGTTCCGATGTTGTAGCGGCCACCTTAATGAAGGTGGTTGGTAGTATCAAGCATTGGCAACAAAAAACCTTAGACACTGAAGTAGTCAAGTGGCTGGCATTAGGTAGCGTTCCTGGTTCACTATTTGGCGTAGGAATTCTGCACTACATCAAGCACACTAGAGAGCATAACCTAGACAGTATTTTGCTGCGCTTACTAGGCATGACGATTCTATTAATCACTGTACTGGCGCTTGTACAACTTTTACTCTTGACCTTCTTTCCTAAATTCAGCTTACCCGAACTGCCAAAGCTAGACTTGAACACTAATGTAGGTCGTTTTTTCACTATGCTGCTAGGAGCAGTTCTAGGCTGTTTGGTTGGTTTGACAAGTGTCTCTTCAGGTTCCATGTTTGCCTTGGTACTGATAGCTTTTTTCCGTCTTGATGCACGCAAGTTAGTGGGTACAGATATTTCACAAGCAGCGATTTTATTGTTGTTTACCTCCCTCGGACACCTCAGCTTAGGCACAGTTAATTGGAATTTAGTATTACCGATATGGTTAGGCTCGGTTCCTGGAGTATTGCTAGGTGCAAAAATCTGCCAAATTGCTCCCCAACGCCCACTGCGGTTCATTATCTATGCCATCTTGATGATGGTGAGTTGGAAGTTGGTTTATCAAGCTTAAGTATGTTGCCTCATCTGTCATTTGTCCTCTCTTACAAAGTTCCGATCAGAGGAAGCCTCCGCTCAGACTTTGCGCTTTGTCATTGGTAAAGTTTTTAGGAATATTTACATTGTGTAACCTAGTTCTGTTTATTCCCTACTTAACTTAGTTGATGAAACTCTTAACCCCAGGTAATAGGCTAAATATACATATAAAAAATTATTAAAAGCTTAGTATATCAATGCTTTTAGAGTTAATAGTTAAAAGTGTAATTAAAAATGTAACTAAAATTCGTCGGCTAATAATTACCATTGCGGGAGGCAAACTAACAATATCCACATCACCAATGTTGTTTTCGCCAGCGGGTAGTGCAGATGCAATATCAACATCCCCAATATTGTTGTTACCTGCTGGTATTGATGAAACAAGGTTTACGTTTAAGTCTTGCACTCCTCCCCCCAAATCTAAAATTAAATCTGTTAGTTTATCAATGCGATTAATGATTTCTTCAAAGCGATATTGATTCGCTAAATTTTCAGCTGCCACTTTATATAAAAATCTTCTTAGTGATTGAATAATTTCTTTAAATTCTGCTGTTTCATCGATTGGCGGCGGGGTTTGCCTGAGAATAATTGGATTGATTAAACTTGTTTTAGCATTAGAAAATTTAATGGTACAACTATCAGAAAACCGAGAAACAATAGTAACTGGTTCACCTCGTAGCCAATAAATATTTTCGTTTACCACGAGCTACTCCTACGGCGTTTAATATCTCTTGGTTTTTTAGTTCGTCCTGGGTTGTTGTTCCATTGGCGAAAGTCAAACTCCTGAAGGGGTGACAAGCATCCGGCAAACCAGATATAGTAAGCCTTTTAGCCTAATTACCCTCAAAAAGATTGTCTGGCTGTTGTGCCACAAAACTGGCATATTTGACCAGAGTATGGCATGAATCCATCAAGCGAGCGCTATTTCATTGTCAATCAGCCTGTCAATCAGACTCTATCTTTTCGGAGGTCAAATAGATTAAAAGCTTCCCCAGCAAAGTTCTTAGCGGTCTTGTCACCCCGTCAGGTCAAACTCTTCTATCCTGGGAAATCCATCATTTACTAAAGGAATTGTGAATGGATTTGTGTCCCTGGCATCTACAGGAATGTCTGTGTATTTGGGTATTGGCTCCCCACGAAATCGCATTACCGTCACCAACGCCTTCAAGTGCAGCCCGGTAACTAGGGTCGTTTGGGTAGCAGTTGAAGTCGTCGCAAACTTCAAAGTTTGTGGTAGCACCGCCAACGGTAGTTAGCGCCAAACTCCAGCCAAATCTATATTTGATTGATGTGATACTTGGATAAAGCAGCGGGTCTGCAAGCCAAACTGACGTATATATCGCCTTGCAATAACCTTTCAACTGGATAACTCAACCCTTCTTTGAGACTGATTGTTCCTTGAAGGTTTGTATTTGGATCGTCAAAGTACTGGCTTGCCGATGGGCTGAAGTTGTAGTTACTGCCATCAGTGCCTACAGCGCCCAGAATTCCTGTTACCTCAAACCCAAACTTAAGATTGCCATTTGGTTTCTTTGATACCTCCCAATCGCCAGTAGGCGATCGCGGACTCAAAAACCGATAAACCTGCGTCCCGTCGTCTTGTTCCTCAACAAAATCAGGTCTCATACACAGCGACTTTTGATGTCGCTCCCACATGGACTTGTAGCGCTCGGTTTGTTCTGGGGAGTAAATTGGCTTATCCCCAGTCTGCCGTTGATACGGATGGTCACTCACTAGTAATCACCTCCGTAACAAGAAACAATTACGCCAGTTGCGATCGCGATTCCCAGTGCTGCATACAAAGCAGTTAAGGCAGGTAGTCTCAAGCCTCGGTTGGGTGTTCCGAGTGTCGGGGATGCGGGGAAAAGAATCTTGGGTAAAGAAACTTTCAGTGGGTAGCCTGAGATGGCGGTGGTATTTCCGGTGCTGCTAGTTTGTTAGCGGCCGCCATCACCTAGTAACTCAGTCGCTTCCAAAGCGCGATCGCACCTGTAAAACTGATAATAAACATTTAATTTCCAAATGGAGCTAAGCGGGTTCGAACCGCTGACCTCTGCAATGCCATTGCAGCGCTCTACCAACTGAGCTATAACCCCGAAAAGCCGTCTTTAATTATGCCTTAATAATTTTTGGTTTGTCAAGTCATATTTATTATCTGTATTAAATGTATGTAAAAACTTTATTGATCACTTGATAATTTTTAGGAGACTTGTAACAAGTAGGTCATGCAGTGACCCATGAGAAAGTAAACGACTAACATGGCTGCGGCAGCAAGAGCTACCAATGTACCCGCCAACATTAGAGAAAATTCTTTATTTTCATAGGCTTTTTCCATTAAATGTAGTGACCATGCCACTAGGGCTACATCAAATAATAAAATAGGAATTAACATATTTCTTAATATTTATTAATACTTATAAATTAATATTAACATCGTTTTTCATAACTGGATTCAATTTAAGTGGCAGGTTCTAGATTTTAGTGATATCTTTGAGGTCAGAAGTACAAGCGTACTGGTATAGAACGATCACGCAAATAATTCTTAATTTCCGACACGCTTAATTGCCCGTAGTGCAGTAATGACGCTAATAATGCGGCTTCTGCTTTACCTTCAGTTACAGCTTGGTAGATATGTTCACAATTGCCTGCACCCCCGGAGGCAATTACGGGAATTTGTACTGATTGGGCGATCGCTTTGGTTAACTCTAAATCATAGCCTGCTTGAGTACCATCAGCGTCCATACTTGTAACTAGCAGTTCTCCTGCTCCACGTTGTTCAACTTCAGCAGCCCATTTGAGAGCATCTATACCTGTGTTTTCCCTCCCACCACGTACATACACATCCCAGCCAGGATTTTCCGGCTCTACTCTGCGTCTGGCATCAATTGCAACAACTATGCACTGATTACCAAAGCGATCGCTTGCCCGATTTATCAAGTCTGGGTCACGTACTGCCGCAGAGTTAATACTAACCTTGTCTGCTCCAGCCCGTAACAAAGCTTTAACATTTTCTAAGGTTTGGATGCCGCCGCCTACAGTTAACGGAATAAAGACCTGCTCGGCAGTGCGGTAAACCACATCGACAATTATATCCCGGTCTTCATGAGTCGCTGTAATATCCAGAAATACTAACTCATCTGCCCCAGCATCGTTGTAAACCTTTGCTAACTCAACCGGATCACCTGCATCTTGGAGATTGACAAAGTTAACTCCTTTTACAACCCGTCCCGCCTTCACATCCAAGCAAGGTAAGATCCTTTTAGACAACATAATAAATTCTCTCCTCCTTCCTTCATTGCCCGAAATTTAAATTTTAAATTGGTACGTGTATTTCCAAACTAAAATTTTCGCATCGCATCTGAGGTTTATTCTCAAGTATTGCGATATCGATGACGCTCAACCAGTCCTCAAGTCAAAGTGAATAGCTGAATTATGGCGATAATCTCCTCGAAAAAACAGCCTCCAGAACCCAATAAACAACCCAAGGAGCAGCAGGAATCAGTAAAAGCATCTTCTCAAGAAAAAATTTTGCAACCTGAAGCCGCTTTTGATGAACAAGGAAAGCAAGAAGAGAGTATCCGACCACAGCGATTTGCTGATTACATTGGGCAGAAAGACTTAAAGGATGTCCTAGAAATTGCCATCAAAGCTGCAAAATTAAGGGGTGAAGTGCTGGATCATTTGTTGTTATATGGCCCGCCAGGATTGGGTAAAACGACCATGGCAATGATTTTGGCATCGGAAATGGGTGTCAACTATAAAATTACGAGTGCGCCAGCGTTAGAGCGTCCAAGAGATATTGTTGGGCTATTAGTGAACCTAAAACCTGGAGACATCATATTTATCGACGAAATTCACCGTCTTTCCAGGATGACTGAGGAAATTCTCTATCCAGCTATGGAGGATTATCGCTTAGATATTACCATTGGCAAAGGTACAAGCGCCCGGATTAGAAGTTTGCCACTCTCGAAATTCACCTTAGTCGGAGCCACAACCCGCGTTGGTGCATTGACTTCACCATTACGCGATCGCTTTGGGTTAGTGCAGAAGTTACGCTTTTATGAAGTGGATGAACTGAGCCAAATCGTTCTCCGCAGTTCTCAACTACTACAAACCAACGTGACACCAGATGGTGCGACAGAAATCGCCCGCCGTTCCAGAGGTACACCACGAATTGCTAATCGACTACTCAAACGAGTGCGTGATTTTGCAGAAGTCAAAAAACAAGCAGAAATTACTGAAAGCGTAGCAGCTGAAGCACTCGAACTTTTCCAAGTAGACCCTCGCGGCTTAGATTGGACAGATCGCAAAATGCTAAGTGTAATTATTGAGCAATTTAATGGTGGCCCTGTAGGTTTAGAAACTATCGCCGCCGCTACGGGTGAAGATACCCAAACAATCGAAGAAGTCTATGAACCTTACTTAATGCAGATTGGGTATTTAAGTCGCACACCCCGTGGTCGGATCGCCACAAAAGCTGCATATCAGCACATGGCATTCAAGTCACCCAATGAGCAGTTGTCTATTTTGTGAGGCGACAGAGTGCGATCGCATAATCACGCTCTGGGGGATGTGGGATTATATGATCGCAGGCTGAACAAATCAAATAGAATGCTTCATGCGCCGAGATTCAATCTTTTATAAACTCTTTCAACAATCCCCCACTTTACTATTTGAACTATTGACAAATCCGCCACAAAATATGAATGCTTATCGCTTTGATTCGGTAGCTGTCAAAGAACCCAAATTTGAAATTGATGGCGTATTTCTCCCACCAGAAAACGAAGGTGCTGGGGTTGTTTATTTCTGCGAGGTGCAGTTTCAAACAGACGAAGAACTTTATGAAAGGGTATTTGCGGAATCCTCGTTATATTTCTACCGCAACCGTTCAAGATTCAGCGATTGGCAAGCAGTGATTATCTACCCATCGCGTAGCATTGAACAAGCCGATATTTATCCTCATCGCGCCTTGCTCAACAGTAACCAAGTACATCGAGTGTATTTAGACGAGTTGGGAGATATTCGTCAATTACCTTTATGGGTAGCGTTGATGGTACTGACTACAGTAGAGCCAGAACAAGCACCAGTAGAAGCCAGGTATTTGTTAACCAGAGCTAGTCAAGAAACATCCCAAAAGGCGAGTCGCGCCATAATAGAGATGATCACGACCATCATGGTGTACAAATTTGAAAATTTAAGTCGAGCCGAGGTTGAGTCAATGTTAGGAATAACGCTTCAAGAAACAAGAGTTTATCGAGAAATCAAGGAAGAAGGACGACAGGAAGGACGACAGGAAGGACGACAGGAAGGGCGACAGGAAGGGCGACAAGAAGGACGAAGGGAAGAAGCTGCTAACCTAATTATCCGAATCTTAACTAAGCGATTTGGAGACTTATCAGAGGAAATGCGCTCGTCAATTTCTGGTTTACCTTTACCTGTTCTCGAAGATTTGAGCGAAGCACTGTTAGACTTTGGCAGCCTCGCGGATATGCAGGTTTGGTTAGAAACGGTGGGGAATTAAATTAGTCGCGAGCGCGATCATCAAGTTTTAATTTTATAGGCTGTGCGGAAAGTTTGGCGGTTTTGGCTTGCTGTATGAGACAGTTTTCGCCATGATAAATTGTGGAGTCTCCACCGCAGATAGACACAGGTAAACCCAGATGATTAAGTTAATTAGTGTTGTTCTTTGTGTGTTACTTGTGTTTGGCTGGGGTCAACCAGTCATGGCACAATCCCAACAACCGACTTTCACACCAGAGGAACTGCAACAAGGGGAAGAATGGGCAAATCAAGCATTTGCCGCCACGAATAAAGGTGACTTTGCCACGGCTGAAAAATATTGGACAAAAATTATTGAGAAATTTCCTACGAATGCGGGTGCATGGAGTAATCGGGGCAATTCACGGGTGAGTCAGAATAAGTTGCAAGACGCACTAGCAGACTATAACAAAGCGGTAGAATTAGCTCCAAATGTTACAGATCCCTATTTGAATCGGGGTACAGCTTTAGAAGGTTTAGGAAAATGGGATCAGGCGATCGCAGATTATAACCACGTTTTAGAATTAGATCCTCAAGATGCAATGGCCTATAACAATCGTGGTAATGCCAAAGCAGGTTTAGGGAAATGGCAAGATGCAAGCGCAGATTATAAAAAATCTACCGAAATTGCCCCTAATTTCGCCTTTGCTCGTGCCAACTACGCCATCACCTTATATGAAACTGGGCAAATCGACCAAGCAATCCGAGAAATGCGAAATATTGCCCGGAAATATCCCAAATTCGCCGATGTCCGCGCTGCCTTAACAGCTGCTTACTGGGTAAACAGTCAAAAAGGCGAAGCCGAAAGCAATTGGGTAGCCGCCTATGGGTTAGATAACCGTTACAAAGATATCAACTGGGTAAAAAATATCCGTCGTTGGCCACCTAGTATGGTGGCTGCTTTAGATAAGTTTTTGAAACTTCAATAATCAGGGAAATCATCTACTGTATTTCCAAGTTTTTAGGGTTGTTTGAAAAGGATAGCAAAAGTCAAAAGTCAAAAGGAGCCAGTGCGTTGGGGAGATACTGCGCTATCGCGGGCAATGCCCGACTTGTAGCAAGTGTCGTCGGGTTCTCCGACTCCCTCACTGGCGTTCAAAAGTGAAATGCTTGCAGTCAATTGCTTTTAGCGTTTTAGAATGTCCTAACCTATCTGGCTACGGCTATATTATTGCTAACATCAAAATCTAAAAAACCTAACCCCGTGAGCCTCCCATTCCCTACGAGGGAATGGGGGTTTCAAAGCCTCTCTCCGTTGCGGCTATCCATTACCCGGATCTTTCTCAACATTTACGAGGGTATTCACTCACGCTTTTTCTAACCCTGATTACTTCGTCCTTAATTCTCAATAAAAAGCTAATTTTAGCGAGAATAAAAAGAGCGAATTTGTCAAGTATGCTTGACCCCTCAGTGTTCAAGATGACTATAGAACAAGCGTTTTAAGATTGTAAACAAAGATGTGACTAATGGATAGCCGTTGCGGGGAGAGGAATGGAAGCGGGGTTATTGGTATACTTTTCGACTTTTCAAACATCCTCTTAGACTAATTCTTAATTACGAATTATATCATGAATGATCAGTCTTTCACCGGACACGATATTACTCTTCGGGTTCGGCAGTTCCTCTTTGGGGAAACCACCAAGACCGGACTGCCTCACGAATTACGAATTAGTATCACAAGCATACTTCAGACAGGCAATTACATTGTCTGCCAATTCTTCCATAGAACTTTGACTAATTGACGGCAGAGAAAATATAAAGTTTAGAATCATTTTGCTTTCAAAAGTGGCGACAGCAGCACTCACAACACCACCAAACACTCCTTGTGCTGGCAAAAAACTGATTTCATCTAATTCAAATTCACCGTAAAATTTCGGAATTTTGACTTGACCAATATTAGTAACGGCCACACTTGCAGGCGCTTGATTAGGTTGTGCCAGTAAGGTTTTGATAATCTGTTTGTACATCATCATAATGCTGAAGAGATGATCAGACTTTAAGCCTGCGATTAAATTTTGTCTAACTTCCCGTGCTAAATCCCAGAAGGATGTCTTGATTTTAAGAGTATGATATGAAGTAATAGAGGAAACTAACATACTCATGTTGTTTTCACTCACAAGCGATCGCAGACGTTGACGCAAGTTAACATACGACCAACAACTTAAACAAATATCTTTCCTCTGCTTACCAGATATTTTGTTAGCTGCTGCAAACATCAACGCTGCACACAAAGCACCTTGTACTGTTGTATTTTCCTTTCTACAAAAATTTACTAGTTTTTCAGTTAGCTCCTTGTCTAGCTGTCTGTGAACCATACCACAACGACGGAACTCTATCGGTACACACTCCTCAAAATCCAACGCTTTTGGTTGATACCACAACTGCTTAAATTGCAAATTCAATAACAAGAAAATGCCTCTCACCACACCCCGCCATCCCTGCATTGATTTTGGTAGCAGTTGCTGAATAGAAGGTAAGACAGGCAAGCTATCTACTTGATCAATTAATTCACCAGCCGCAATTTTTTGGCAATAAGTTAATATTTCTGAATGCAGTTGGACGCTTGATAAACCGTCTGAGATAGCGTGATGCAAGATTGTAATTAAATAATTGACATTGTTTTCACTTTGCGATTTAACTAAGACACATCGTGCTAAACCTGCGTGACTCTCAATTTTCTGATTCATTTCTGCTAAAACAACCTCTTTCCAATGTTCGTTATCGAGGTTATTAACGCTACGAAAAGGAATCTTAATTGCTTCCGTTTCAAAGCGAAGGTTATTTAACGAATTAATAATCCGAGCGTTAAGCAGAGGATGACGACACTGTACAATATCAAGAGCTTGTCTCAAAATTCCCTCATCCAGAGACCCAATAATTCGGCTAATTGTCACTACATTGAATGAACCTCCAGTCTGATTGACTATTTCCAAACCCTCCTCAATAGGAGTAAGTTCACGATTGACTGCCATAAGTAACTAGGTTTTGAGCTATTGGGAATAAAAGCACCACGAAGCAAAAAGCGATCGCTTTCTCTGTTAAAGTATTCCCAATACCAGCTAGTTAGTATTTCATCACTACAATAGTTCTGCGATATTGGCTGGATTTAATTCCTCGACATTATTTAAAACTATTGCTGCTCCGGCTTTTTGGAGCATTTCGCTATATTCTTGAGAGCGTGCGTCTGTTTCCTGTACGTGCGGAGGTAACACGCCAACACCAATCCAAGGACGGTGCGGCTGCAATTCTCGTGCCTTACCTACTGTGTACATATCAGCCACTGTATCGCCCACATAGATGACTGTAGTATTAGTTGTTTGCCCATTCTCTAACTTGTCAACAGTGGCAAACAGCCCTGTGGGGTCTGGTTTACCGGGTGCGTCTTCCATCGCAATCAATACTGAAGATTGCAAACCTAGGCGTTTTTCTAAGATGTAATTAGCAGAACCGCGAGTCGCACCGCTAAAAAATCCCCAAGCGATGTCAGCTTGAGTCAGCTGCTGTAAATAGCCTGAGCTTAACAATAAAGGTTCATCACAAATATATCCCGTAAAATTATTTGGGTCTGGGCCACGGTAACGGGCTTGAAAGAAGGCAACAATGATTTTGTAATCTAGTTTTAGTTGTTCTCGTAGCTGTTTTTGAGACTCAAAGTAGCGGTAAATTAATTCTTGGGACGCTTCCCAATCGTTATTCCAAATCCCTTCAGATTTGAGTTGGTCAATATCTAATGGTGTGGGACGATATGCTGCGTTGGTAAAATACTCTACAGTATCGGCGATCGCGCGGCGATAAGAACCGCTGACATCGCGCACAACGCCATCAATATCAAAAACGACAATTGCTCGTGCTGAAGCTTGTGCAGTCATGGTTGCATAAATTAAAATTTAAGCCTTTCAGATTTTAAATTGGATAAGTATCTTTGATGAATACTTCTTCCTTATAGCAATTCTCAAGCTTATGAAATACACCCCACCCGCCTAACGGCACCCTCCCCTTACCAAGGGGAGGGTTGGGGAGGGGTTATCTTGTACCTCACTGGAGTTGGAAACGCTATACTACCTTAAAAACTAATTACTAATCACTGTTTGGTCATTCGGTGAGATATTAAGTTACAATAAGCAATCGCAAACTTAGTAAGTAATGCCCGGATATTTCCCGGAGGTGTGATTGACCAAGTTCATTTTAAAAATTCTTTGGTTGGAAGATAACGTTGCCCTAGCAGTTGACCAAGTTGTAGGTAAAGGTACTAGTCCTTTAACAAAATACTTTTTCTGGCCCAGAAATGATGCTTGGGAAGAGTTAAAAAAGGAACTCGAATCCAAACACTGGATTACTGAGCTAGATCGCGTTGAATTGCTCAACAAAGCAACAGAAGTGATTAACTACTGGCAAGAGGAAGGTAGAAACCGTCCAATGGCAGAAGCTCAGTTGAAGTTTCCGGAAGTCGCTTTTACAGGTAGTGCTTGATATTGCACAATTAGCTTTTGACTGTTTTACAAGCGTTCACAGTTTGCTGCTCTTGTCCCTGCTGCTACAATCAACAAATTGTGCAACAGGGCTAACAAACAGCAGCAACAAATGTTAAGTTCATATACCAATATTTCTATCTGAGCAATTGGTATTTCTTTCCCAATTTAAAATAAGAATGCTACAGATAAACTATCTATAAAGACGTAATTCATCGCTGCTCACAAGTGATTAATTTGTTTATTAACTAATTGAAAATATTTTTTTAGTATCATAAATAACTTAGAAATTATTTAAAATCCACCACGGATACAAGTAATATTGCATACAATAGGGTGATTATAACTGCACAAAAATCACCCAGGATGCTGTTACGTTTATCTTATCAAGCTTTGATTACGCCTTTGGTAGCCTGTTTTAGTGTATTAGGAGTTAGCGTCCTTCAATTCCCCCGACTACAATCACTATTAATTAACAAACAAGCCGCCTCGTTAGAAATTTTAGAACAAGACATCAAAAAAGAACATCTCCGTCTAAGTTTATTGAAAGAATTCCCTAGTTTTGGTTATGACAATTTTATAGCTAATTGCGTTTATTTGAGTTTCTTACAATATTTTGGTGATGACGAAGTTCGAGAGAAAACAGGTTACAGTCTTAGCCCAGAATATTTCGAGATTATTATTAAAAATGATCCACGATTTTTAGGAGCTTATGTAAGTCTTTCTACTAGTACTTCGATGTACGCTGCTATGCCAGAACGCTCAATAGAATTGATGAAAGAAGGTTTGCATTCTATCACTCCCCAAGTTCCTGACAAATCTTATTATGTGTGGCGTTATAAAGGAATTGATGAATTATTATTTTTAGGAAATTCTCAAGCTGCACAACATTCTTTCGCTATAGCGGCAAATTGGGCAAATAACTATTCAGATGCCGAAAGTCAATATATAGCTCAAAATTCTCATCAAACATCTGTATTTTTGAGCCGTAATCCTGATAGCACATATGTACGCATTGCTACCTGGGCAATGGTATTAAATAATGGAGTTGATGAAAAAACTCGCAAAAGAGTAGTTAGAGAGATTGAGGCTTTGGGAGGAAAGGTAATTAGCACTCCTGCTGGGAACAAAATTACTTTCCCTCCAAAAGATTGAATAAGTTACAAACTTTTAACGGTGAAGAATTGATTACAGTCAACTATTCGTTAGCTGTTGGGGGAGTAACTGGTGTAGTAGATTGTTGTTGACGTTGTTCGCGTTTTTTGCGGTCAGCTGAGAGCATATCCGCCATTACTGCCAGTGCTTGCGACATTTTCTCTAGATTAGAGCGATATAACTCCAAATCTTTATTGAGTTTGTCGTCAGATAAATGCAAACCAGCCGCAATTGTTTTTATTGCTTCAGTACGTTGCTTTTCATCTTTAACTAAGTCTGGGTCGGACTGCTCCAATAAGGAGAATAGACCAATAGCGAACAAGCGATTGTATTTAAATTGAGGATTGTTAGCGATCGCTTGCAATTGTACTTGCAAATCAGGATCTTGTCCTAAATGATTAGTTTGGCCAAGCCAAGCAATTAAATCATTGGCTGCTAAACTTTTAGCCAAAGCTTGCAACCTTTCAGCATCCTGTCTATAGCGTTGCGGTTCCTGCTCTACAGCCTGACAGATAGCTTGAAAAATTGATTCTTTGTCTCGTTCCGGTTGATAGCCTTGCATAAAGCGGTCAAAAGTTGTGACAACGCCCAAGGCATAAATTGGATTGTAACTAAAATCAACATTGACTGATAGCAGATGCATTTCCACCATCAACTCTTCTACTACCCGACGATAGATTGTGTTGATAGGGCGGGTATGTAAGGAGTAGAAAGTTCGCTTTGTATCAGAGACAGTACGGACGTTATTCACAAAGAAAATATTAAGAATGTTAAGGGCGAAGTTATTTTATTGTCTCCCTTAAAGGCTACTTTGCCAAGTTCGGGTTTCTCATCAGAATCTTTAGTTAATTTGGTAGCATAAGGGGAGCAATTTTCTTAGCTCAACAACCAGCTATAAAATAATTTGGATTGTGCATCGCAATTTATGAGCCTTTCATCTCTTCTAATTACTTTAGGTAAATACATAGCTGGTGAATTTGACAATCGGGAACAGGCTTTAGCAGAACCTGCTTGGTATGTCCACCTACGTATGTGGCAAAGACCAGTTCACTTATTTACAGAAGACAGCATTAGCTTATTTGCCGAACAAGCTAATATTGTCAACCTAGACCGCCCTTATCGACAGCGAATTATGCGGTTAATGGCAGGGAACGATTCTGATGCACCTTTGCAAATCCAGTACTATATGCCTAAAGATCCAAGTGCCTTAAGTGGTGCAGGCCGTAATCCTGCTTTACTCAAGACACTCACAGTCGAACAATTGGATCTATTACCAGGGTGTATCCTTAAAGTTAACCAGCAAGAATTAGCTCCCAAAAACTACAAGTTTATCGCTTATCAATCAACCGAGACTCGTTGTAGCTTTAATTATCAAGGCAACAATGTACAAGTTTCCTTGGGATTTGAAGCCACACCAGAAGAATTTTACAGCTACGACAAAGGTATTGACTCAGAGACAGGAAAAGCCACTTGGGGAGCGATTTTAGGCCCTTATCGCTACACTAAACGAGAACAGTACTCAGTTTTGAGTGCTGAGTGGTGAGTAAAAAATACTAGCCTCTAGTCTCTATCCCCTAGCCTCTAGCTCTCAGCTGGCGATACTACGAGGAACACCTTCTAAAGCTTCCTCTTCTGTTTCAAAAATTTCAAATACTGTGTCCATCATTGTGACTTCAAACACGAGTTTGGCTTCTGGGTGTACATTGCAGATGCGGAAACTGCCTTTGACTTTATCAGCATCACGCATCCCAGCAACCAAAGACGTGAGACCAGAACTATCAATAAAATTTACCTGACCAAGATTTACCACTACATGGCGGCTGAGTTTGGAAATACACTCCTGCAACTTCAGACGAAATTGCCAAGCTGTAGTTATATCTAAGCGACCAGCTGGTGTTAAAACTATGACGGTATTACCGTCTTGGGTTGTATAGGTTGTTTGTTCTATTTGTATCACTAAAAATCCCCGTGGCACTCATTTCAAATTAACTACTGCTGGATTGAGCCTGAGATTGGTGAGTCAAAGAACTTACTTCTTTGGTAATACTTACTTTCGGTTGAGCGAAAGCCTGCCAAAAACTTGGTAAATTAATTGACTCACCACTTGAGAGGACTATCCAGTGCTGACACTTGAGATAAACAAGTTATAGCTAAAATAGTCACCTATTTACTAGGTGCTTACCTTTAGTAGTGTAACTCACTAAAAAAGTGCTGAGTGCTAATGAAAGTGCTGAGTTGAAAGCGCTGAGTGCCAAGTAACGAATATGCAAAATTTTGTATTCCTATACAACGCACCCAACACCGAACCTTAACAGTAAATTAATCTAACTTAAGGGGGATGACAACACGCCTTAAGTTAGTCAATTTTTGTCCAATTGCTCCAGTCTTGAGGCTTGAGGAAAATATCATACAACTGGGCTTCGGGGGAATTGGGTTCAGGCTGATAACCATATTCCCAGCGCACCAAGGGCGGTAAAGACATGAGAATAGATTCGGTGCGTCCGTTGGTTTGGAGTCCAAAAATTGTGCCACGGTCGTAAACCAAGTTAAATTCAACGTACCGGCCGCGACGGTAGAGTTGGAAATTCCGTTCGCGATCGCTATACTCTGTTTCATGTCGTCGTTGGACAATTGGCACGTAGGCTGGTAAAAAGGCTCGGCCACCGCTTTGGATAAAAGCAAATAAATCTTCCCAAGTCCGTTGTTCTACTATTCCTAGTTGGTCGCTATAACTAGCAGCTGGGCCATTAGGGTCAGGGCCGCGATATAAAATACCTTGACCATCTTGATAATCAAAAAATAAACCGCCTACACCGCGAGTCTCATTGCGATGTTTGAGGTAAAAATATTCATCACACCAACGCTTAAATACTGGGTAATACTCGGCGTGATGTTGGTCACAGGCTTGTTTCAATGTTTTGTGGAAATGGGCGGCATCTTCAGCGAAAGGGTAGTAAGGTGTCAAGTCAGCACCACCTCCAAACCACCAGACTGGCCCAGCTTCAAAATAACGATAATTTAAGTGAACAGTAGGGACATAAGGATTGTGGGGATGTAACACCAAGGAAGTGCCTGTAGCATAAAATTTGTGTCCCTCAGCTTCTGGACGTTGCTTGAGAATTGATGGCGGCAGATGAGAACCCCAAACTTCAGAAAAATTAACACCTGCTTGTTCAAAGATTTTACCCTCACGTAGCACACGCGATCGCCCACCACCACCCTCTGGACGTTCCCAAGCATCTTCTTGAAACTTACCGACACCATCTAATTCAGTTAAAGCTTGGGTTATTTCGTCTTGCAGCTGTTTCATAAACTGACTCACCCTCGCTTTAGCATCCGTTGGTGGTAAGAACTTGGATGATGCTACTTTTATTGTTGGGGTGTGCGAATTAGTCAACATAGAGATTCCCGAACCTTAATTACAATTGCTAAAAAGCCAGAAATTTTCAGTTAAAAATTTGTAGGCAGTAAGAACCAATTTCTTAGCTCGACTTGCTCAAACTAATGTTTGTTTGTCACGCTTTTACACTATTGATGTGTATGACTAGAGTTATTTTCCCTCAAATGCGTATAGGCTTGTATATTGACTCAGTTTTTTTTGTACTTCTTGATGGGAACATTCTGGTGTCATACCAGTTTCTGGCAAGTTAGTATATGCCGTACCGATGATGGTGATGCCCCACAAGCCTCGGTTTTCAGCCTTAACAACCTTGTTGTCATCTGTGCCTAATCGGTGCCTGCTATGTCAAAAGCAATATTGAGAAATGTTACGTAAGAGCAAACATAATTGCTCACCATACCAGAGTTACCAGCAAGTCTGTAGCGAGGAGGATAAGGCAAATGCGAGGTTGGTTATCTAAATTCTTCCACCGCAAACGTCGTCGGTTTTGTGCATCTCTTGTACGGACGTACCGAGAGATTAGTTCTGCTTCAGTGGATGAACTGTGGCAAAAGGTAGTTGACTTAACAGATGTTTCTTGGCATCCCCTGCTCAAAAGTACCAACGTCCCCTACGGATTAGTACCCAAACCTGGATTAATCTACCAAGCTGTCACCCGCTTTTCGCCGTTTCCTATCCGCATCTTTGTAGAGCGAGTAAATCCTAGAGAACTTTTGAGTGTGAGAGTACTGGCAATTCCTGGCGTAGAAGAACGAATTACTTATCAAGTTGAATCTACTGTCTGTGGTACTTGTTTGTCGTATTCTGTAACACTTAAAGGCTGGTTATCGCCTTTGATTTGGTCATTCTCCCGTCCTTATGCAGATCGGGTCGCACGTTCTTTGGTTGAAGCCGTAGAAAATGCCGCAGTGCAAGCAGTATCCAACAAGAAAAAATCTCTTAATGATAGTTGTTTTGATTTTTAGAGGTTAGAGGTTAGAGGCTAGAGGCAGTGAGTTAATGGAAAAATTATTTTTTAATAAACTAATCCCTAGCCCCTAGCCTCTATCCCCTACTCCCTATTCTTCAATTCCCAAGAAAGTTAAGATTCTATTAGGTGAGAATAAAAATTTCTTAAATTTTTTACGGCGGTAATGCTGAAAATACTATGTACGATGTCCTTGATTCCCGTTCTGTCTTAGAAGTATTGCGGCCTGTGCAAGACCCAGAACTCCGCAAGAGTCTGGTAGAACTGAATATGATTCGCAACGTGAACATTGACGGTGGCAAGGTGAGCTTCACTTTGGTTTTAACTACACCCGCCTGTCCCTTACGTGAATTTATTGTCGAAGATTGTGAAAAAGCTGTAAAAAAACTACCTGGGGTTACGGAAGTCAAGGTAGAAGTCACAGCCGAAACGCCGCAGCAAAAAAGTTTACCCGATCGCAATGGTGTTCCTGGTGTTAAAAATATTTTGGCTGTGTCCAGTGGCAAAGGTGGTGTCGGTAAAAGCACAGTGGCTGTGAATGTGGCCGTGGCTCTCGCTCAAACAGGTGCAAAAGTCGGCTTGCTGGATGCCGATATTTATGGCCCTAATGATCCCACGATGCTGGGACTAGGTGATGCTCAAATTAGCGTCCGTTCAACAGACAAAGGTGAAGTTTTAGAACCTGCATTTAATCACGGTGTCAAATTAGTCTCAATGGGCTTTTTGATTGATAAAGACCAGCCTGTGATTTGGCGTGGGCCGATGCTGAATGGTGTAATTCGCCAGTTTCTCTATCAAGTGGAATGGGGCGAACTAGACTATTTAATTGTGGATATGCCACCGGGAACGGGTGATGCCCAATTAACTTTAACTCAAGCTGTACCAATGGCTGGAGCAGTGATTGTCACCACACCGCAAACGGTCGCTTTGTTAGATGCACGCAAAGGATTGCGGATGTTTCAGCAAATGAACGTCCCAGTTTTGGGAATAGTAGAAAACATGAGCTACTTTATTCCCCCGGATATGCCAGACAAACAGTACGATATTTTTGGTTCTGGTGGTGGTTCTAAAACCGCCACAGAATTGGGAGTGCCTTTATTGGGCTGCGTACCCTTAGAGATTTCCACTAGAGTTGGTGGTGACAGTGGTGTGCCGATTGTTGTGGCTCAACCAGATTCGGCATCTGCCAAAGCATTAAAAGCGATCGCCCTAGCTATTGCTGGTAAAGTATCAGTTGCTGCACTGACGGCATAAATTTTAATTTTGGTCTGATTCCTAGGTAGTTGCCTGGGAATACAGATTATGAATGGAGAATTTAGAAGTTAGAATTCAGAAGTCAGAATTTCTGATAGTTTTAGGACTTACGTAAGTGTCATAGATCTCTAGTTGAGGCTTTAAGGAGGCAAGAGGACGAAGGCAGGAGGCTCAGTTGGTAATCTCCATAAATGAATTTAGGGGCTTGCAACCCTTTTGGCAGAGGGAAAATAAACTCTTTCCTCCTGCCTCCTGCCCTCTGCCTTTTTTCGGTAAATTTAACTCTCCAAATTAAATTCTAAATCGCACAATGTTGTTAAAACGTTCGCTCCCCAAAGTTCGCTGGAAATCTTGGGTTAAGCCTTGGCAGCAAGTAGATTGGTTATTATTTTGTTTGCCTGTTGCCGTCAGCATTTTTGGCGGCCTGATGATTCTAAGTACAGAACTCAAACAACCCGTCACGGATTGGTGGTGGCACTGGCTAGTAGCTGGCATCGGCACTGTTATAGCGTTATTTTTAGCTCGTATCCGCTACGAAAATTTACTTCAGTGGCATTGGATTACATACGGTCTGACTAACTTCAGCCTGATTGCGGTGATGCTCGCTGGTACTAGTGCCAAAGGCGCACAGCGCTGGATTAGCGTGGCTGGTTTTAATGTCCAACCGTCAGAATTTGCCAAAATTGGCATAATTATCACTCTAGCCGCTTTATTACACAAGCGGACAGCTTCTTCTCTCGATAATGTTTTTCGGGCTTTGGCAATTACTGCAATTCCTTGGGGACTAGTATTTTTGCAACCAGATTTAGCGACATCTTTGGTATTTGGAGCGATCGTTTTAGGGATGCTGTATTGGGCTAATGCTAATCCAGGCTGGCTAATTCTGATGATTTCTCCGATTATTGCAGCCATTCTGTTTAGCATTTCCTGGCCGTTAGCCGAGCCAATAGACTTATTTAAAGTACTAGCTTTTGAGCCTTTAGGATTCCTCAAAGAAATAGCTGTTACTCCTTTAGGAATGATCTGGGCATTTGCGATGGCACTTGTAGGTTGGTTAACACTACCGTGGCAGCGTTCTGGTTTTGGTGCTATCAGTGCTTGGGGTTTAAATATCTTGGGTGGTGAACTGGGAGTTTTTGCGTGGAACCACGTATTAAAAGAGTATCAAAAAGACCGACTTACCGTATTTATTGACCCCGATCATGATCCCCTCGGTGCTGGCTATCACCTCATTCAATCACGGATTGCCATTGGTGCAGGCGAAATTTGGGGATGGGGTTTATTTAAAGGGCCGATGACTCAACTCAATTTCGTACCCGAACAGCATACAGACTTTATTTTCTCTGCTGTAGGTGAAGAATTTGGTTTTGTGGGTTGTCTAGTAGTATTATTTGTCTTCTGCTTGATTTGCTTGCGTCTGTTGCATGTGGCACAAACAGCCAAAGATAACTTTGGTTCGTTATTGGCTATCGGTGTTTTGTCGATGATTGTGTTTCAGTTGATTGTGAATGTTGGTATGACCGTTGGTTTAGCACCCGTAGCCGGAATTCCACTACCTTGGATGAGTTACGGACGTTCTGCTATGCTGACTAATTTCATCGGTTTAGGAATAGTAGAATCGGTGGCAAATTTTCGACAACGGCAGAAGTATTATTTATAAGTCATTTGTCGTTGGTCATTAGTCAATAGTTTTAATGCAAAGGACGAATGACTAATGGCCAAAGACAAGTATTAAGCTATTAACAGTAAATCAGCGAGGGTAAAAATCATGATTCTGCCTGGAGCAACTGTTCGTGTCAAGAATCCCGCAGATACCTACTATCGCTATGAAGGACTCGTACAACGGGTAAGTGATGGCAAGGTAGCTGTATTGTTTGAAGGTGGCAACTGGGATAAACTAATTACCTTTCGCCTGTCAGAGTTGGAACCTGTAGACACCACCGCCGGACGTAAAGGAAATAAAAAGTAAAAAGTAAAAAGGTAAAAGAATAGATTTATTTTGCCTTTTGCCTTTTGCCTTTTACCTTTTGCCTTTTGCCTTTTGCCTTTTAACTTGATTCTATGCGTCTTCCTCTACCACAATTTGCGAAAAGCGATCGCCACCCCAACCACATTGCAGAGGTGATTGAAACTAATACTACTGAATTTCTGGCACAGTGCTTGGAACCAGAAGACTTGAGTTTTCCGGCTATGCCACCTTTTGGTAGTTGGGTTTGTGCTGTGGATGAAGAGTCTGGTAATCAAGTGTATGCTGTGGTGTCTTATGCCACAACCATGCCCATAGATTCTATACATCGGGCTGTGGCGCTGGGGTTGTCATTGCAGGATTTACGCGAGGAACAACCCCAGATATTTGCCATGCTGAAAACTGAATTTCGGGCGGCGATTGTTGGTTTTACACCGCCTTCCTCAAATTCCCAGGAAATACAAAGGATATATCAGTATCTACCGCCCCGTCCGCCACAAATTCATCAAGCAGTTTATCGCTGCGAAGCAGAAGCAATTGTTAAATTTACTGAAGAATTAGATTTTTTACGGACATTATTGTGTGTAAACGGTGCGCCAGTTGAGTCTTTAACCGCAGCAGCCATTCGAGATGTTTACCAGTTACGCAAAGCTGACAGAGAATGGCTTGTCAAAGCTGGACGGATGTTGAGTGTGCTGTTAAAAGATGACTACGATCGCTTACGTTTTATTTTGAGTCAAATCCACCCCTAGGTAGTTAGTTTCTTAACAATTACCTAAGTAGTCTAAGATAGACTGTTTTGTGATCTATCAGGGTGGCTCTGATAATTATTTATTTTGATTGAGCGATCGCAATTAGGCGATCGTTGCTTCACCGTCGCCTTTTAAGTCCTACCTATGGAACCAGTCTTACAAGTTCTTGCTCTAGAACCAACTTCTCAAGTTCTCGGTCAGGAACCAGTTGTTCCCTTGGCAATTTTGCTGCTGGTTATTTTAGTTGTACCCATCCTGTTTGAACGCCTCAGATTACCAAGGTTAGTTGGTTTGGTATTTTCTGGAGTTGTACTTGGCCCATCAGGTTGGAATTTATTTCATGCTAATTTGCCAATAATTAACCTACTATCTGATATTGGCTTAGTTTATTTGATGTTTTTAGTAGGTTTAGAACAGGACTTTGGGCAGTTACACCAAAGTCAAAAACGCGCTTGGGGATTTGCGGGTTTCACCTTCTTGATACCTTTGCTGATGGGAATCTTGGTTGGCAGAATTTTTGGCTTTGCTGGAAATACATCTATATTAATAGGCAGCTTATTTACTTCCTATACCCTTTTGGCGTATCCCATTATTAGCCGCTTGGGAGTTGTTAACAATCAAGCTGTTAGCTCCACTATAGGGGCGACGATATTGACTGATACTAGCGCTGTTTTGATATTAGCTGTTTGTGTTTCTAGCCTACAAGCAGATATTTTCAATTTGTCTGTGCTACTTACTTTGTTAGGTCGGTTAATCATTTACGCAACAATCATTTTGGTGGGTTTTGATTGGGCTGGGCAAGAATTTTTCCGCCGTTATGGAGACAATGAAGGTCATAAATTTTTATTTATATTGCTTTCAATATTTCTCGTACTAATCAGCACTCAATTTATCGGCATTGAAAAAATTGTCGGAGCTTTTTTAGCGGGTTTGGCAGTAAATAAAGTAGTAGGTGAAGGCCCAACCAGAGAAAAGGTGGTATTTGTTGGCAGTGTCCTATTTATTCCTATTTTTTTTGTTAATCTGGGTTTACTGATTGATTTGCCTGCTTGGGGCAGAAGCATTACGACTTTAAAGTTAATGCTGTTAGTCGTAGTTAGTGTGATTGTTAGCAAATTTTTAGCAGCATTGTTAGCAAAACTTTTTTATCACTACAACTGGCAAGAAATGCTAACTATGTGGTCTATATCACTACCCCAGGTAAGTACGACCTTAGCTGCTACTTTTGTCGGGTATCGTGCTGGCTTGCTATCCACGGAAGTATTACATAGTGTCGTGGCGTTGATGCTGATTACATCAACTTTAGGGACATTGCTCACTAATCGTTTAGCAGTGGCTTTAACGCCTACGCCTCTGCCAGAACCACTAACAGTAAATTTACCTGAACAACAAAGAGCAGAAAGACACAGTAATTTTAATATAGTTGTACCTATATATAATCCTCATACGCAGCAGTACTTAATAGAAATGGCGGCATTATTAGCCCGTCAAGAAAAGAGCCAAATTATCCCGTTAAATATTGCTACTGCTGCGGCTCGTATGGATGCACCAGGATTAGAAGCATCTCTGCAACGGAGTGAGCGGTTACTAGCAAAAGCCAGCGAACAGAGTCGTAGCTTGGGAATAGAAGCAGTACCAATGCTGCGAATTGATCATGCCTTTGCGTCGGGAATTAGCCGAGCGGCACGAGAGCAAAAAGCTAGTTTAATTGTGATGGGTTGGGGTAAACGTACTGGTTGGAAAGCGCGTTTATTCGGCAATGTGATTGATAGTGTACTTTGGGCATCTCACTGTTCGGTGGCGGTGACACGTCTGGTAGAATCACCCCAGAAAATTCAGCGCATTCTAGTACCATTGGAAAATTTAACTTCACTTGCATTGCCTGCTGTCAAGTTTGCCCAAATGCTGGCAGAGGCAAATCAAGCGCAAGTTACAGTTTTAAATGTGTGCGATCGCCGCATTAGTTCTAGTAAAATCGCAGCTAGGCGATCGCAACTCTCAGTTTTAGTCTCGCAACTGGCTCTGTCAAATCCTCCAGAAATTCAAATTATTGCTCATGAAAATGTTGCCCAAGCAATTTTACAGGCAGCGCGGTTATATGACTTAGTAGTGTTACCTTTTATACGTAGTTATCCAGTTCCTGGTGGCTTAGCTATGAACGATTTCACCACTCAGATAGCAAGGCAACTTACTTGCTCTATTGTCATGCTAAAACAAGCACAGCACCCTCAAATCAGCACTATACCTAAAAATATTGCTAACACTACTTCTATTGTCTAAGTAATTTCCTTAGCTAACGACTCTAGAGATGAATTTTTGCCACTTCAGGTAGCTCAAAACATAGAACTGATTATGATTTAGGTTTTACAGGAAACTTTATTTTGTTGAAGATTTCATGAATTCTAGAGTAAAAATGCTCAAGGCTTAAGCGATGTTTGCTATTTTGCTAGATGAATTGTCCAGCAATTAAGTTTTAATGCAACAAAATTGCATACACAACAAATTAGTCAATCCCAAAATACATTATTCATTTAGCTCTGTTCGCCCTGCATTTTTGTATCTCGGCTGGGTACTCTAAAAACAAGCTAAACAGCCACTACTAGTATCTGTAAATATCAGGAAAACTATGAGAATTTTGGTGACGGGCGGCGCTGGGTTTATTGGTTCCCATCTCATTGACCGATTAATACCTGAAGGGCATGAAGTAATTTGCTTAGATAACTTTTATACGGGTACTAAACGTAATATCCTCAAGTGGATGGGTCATCCAAACTTTGAGTTGATCCGCCACGACATCACTGAGCCAATTCGTTTGGAGGTCGATCAAATCTATCACTTAGCTTGTCCAGCTTCGCCAGTACATTACCAGTACAACCCAGTTAAAACCGTTAAGACTAACGTCATGGGTACGCTAAATATGTTGGGGTTGGCTAAGCGTGTAAAAGCAAGATTTTTGTTAGCTTCAACCAGTGAAGTTTACGGTGATCCGGAAGTTCATCCCCAAACCGAAGACTACAGAGGTAGCGTTAATCCCATTGGATTGCGTTCATGCTACGACGAAGGCAAAAGAATTGCCGAAACTTTGGCATTTGACTACTACAGACAAAACAAAGTTGAGATTCGGGTTGCTCGGATATTTAACACTTACGGCCCACGGATGTTAGAAAATGATGGTCGAGTAGTGAGCAACTTGGTTGTCCAAGCATTACGGGGTATTCCCTTAACTGTATACGGTGAAGGTACGCAAACACGTAGTTTCTGTTACGTATCAGACTTAGTAGAAGGACTGATGCGGTTGATGAACGGTGAATTTACTGGGCCGATAAATTTAGGTAATCCTGATGAATACACCATTTTAGAATTGGCGCAGGCTGTACAGAAGTTGGTGAATCCAGATGCCGAAATTAAGTTTGAGCCACTACCTTCTGATGATCCTCGTCGTCGTCGCCCTGATATTACAAGAGCAAAAACTTGGTTAAATTGGGAACCTACCATTCCTCTGCAAGAGGGGTTAAAACTGACAGTAGAGGATTTCCGTGATCGCATCAAAAGCGATACTTAGGATTTAAGCTTCACAGCAGTGGATAAAACTGCTCTGAACTAGAGTATAGGGGTAACTTGTACTTGCATGACTGGTTACTCGACAGTGTGTAGATGTCTGATTGACAACTTCTTTTTGAAGAATAACCCCAAGAAAGCGAGGAGTTAGACAAAATGCGTGTTTGCGTAATTGGTACTGGTTACGTTGGTTTAGTTACAGGTGCTTGCTTGGCTCACATTGGGCATGATGTAGTTTGCATAGACAATAACGAAGAAAAAGTCAAACTGATGAAGTCTGGGCAGTCGCCGATTTTCGAACCGGGCTTGTCGGAAATTATGCAGTCTGCCATTCAATCTGGCAATATTCAGTTTTCCTCAGATCTCGCTGCTGGAGTTGCCCACGGTGAAATTCTCTTTATTGCTGTAGGTACACCACCTCTACCCACAGGTGAAAGTGATACCCGTTATGTAGAAGCTGTAGCGCGTGGGATTGGCACAAATCTCAATGGTGGGTATAAAGTCATCGTCAACAAATCTACAGTACCCATTGGTTCTGGCGACTGGGTGCGGATGATTGTTTTAGATGGAATTGCGGAACGCCAAAAAACACTTGTACCAGCAGGTGGTTTGCCTAGTGAGGACAAATTGCCAGAACTGGCTGCACATTTTGATGTTGTCAGCAACCCAGAGTTTTTGCGCGAAGGTTCGGCAGTGTACGACACCTTTAACCCCGATCGCATTGTACTAGGCGGCAATAGCTCCAGAGCGATCGCCATGATGCAAGAACTTTATGCCCCAATTGTCGAGCGCAAGTTTGCAGCTGACCAATCTTTACCACCTGTGCCTGTACTGGTTACAGACCTCAGTTCGGCAGAGATGATCAAATACGCTGCTAATGCTTTCTTGGCTACCAAGATTAGTTTTATTAACGAAGTTGCTAACATTTGCGATCGCGTCGGTGCTGATGTCACTCAAGTAGCCAAAGGCATCGGTTTAGACTCCCGCATTGGTAACAAATTCTTACAAGCAGGAATTGGTTGGGGTGGTTCCTGCTTCCCCAAAGACGTTTCAGCCTTAATTCACACCGCTGACGACTATGGTTATGAAGCTCAATTACTCAAATCAGCCGTTAGTGTTAATGAACGCCAGCGTTTGATAGCTTTGGAAAAACTTCAGCAAGTCCTGAAAATCCTCAAAGGTAAAACAGTTGGCTTACTTGGTTTGACCTTCAAACCTGATACCGACGACTTGCGTGATGCACCTGCACTCAACTTAATTGAACAACTCAATCGCTTAGGAGCCAAAGTCAAAGCTTACGACCCGATTATTTCTCAAACAGGGATGCGTCATGGTCTTTCTGGTGTCCTAGTCGAAACTGATGCAGAAAGACTAGCTGATGGTTGTGATGCTTTGGTACTTGTGACCGAATGGCAGCAGTTCAGCCAGTTGGACTATGCCAAGATGGCAAAATTAATGAACAATCCTGTAGTTATCGACGGTCGTAACTTCCTCGACCCTGAAACAATGGTCAGAGCAGGTTTCCAATACGTTGGTATCGGAAGATAGAAATAGAAATTGGCAATTAAAAACAATTAATTTCTACTGAAGAGACGTGAGCGATCGCGTCTCTTTTCAATTTACTCCCTTATTGGCGAAAAAATCTCTCTTCACTAGCCTCTATTTTCAATCTTCTTTGCTAAATATCGCTCTAACTCCTGTTTGAAAATCTGATAGCATTCACATGCCGCCTCTTCCATTCCCTCTCGATTCAGAATGGTAATTTTGCCTCGGCTGGCGTGAATTAATCCTGCTGTTTGCAAGATTCCAGTAACTAAGCTAACCTTTGGCCGACCCGCCCCAATCATCTGTGCTAGGATATCGCGCGTTAACAAGATTTCTGCGGTCTTTGTGTAATCGTGCATTGACAATAACCAACGGCAGAGTCGTTCTTCTGCACTATGGAAGCGGTTGCACAATGCAGCTTGAGACAGTTGTGCCATCTTTAAATAAGTGAAAGCAGCTACTCTCTGCCGTAGAGTAGCAGATCGCTCAACAGCGTTGATAAAGTTTTCCGTAGAGAGTCTGAATGCTTTGCCTGTTTTTTGAACTACAACTTGCCAAGGCGTTCTGTCTTGATCCAATAATATTGTGATTCCGACCATACCTTCATTACCAGTTACTCCTACATCGACAACTTCACCCATCTCAGTTAAATTTGTCAAAGAGAGTAAGCCACTAGTAGGAAAATACACATGAGTGAACGGCTCTCTAATTCTGTAAAGAATATCGCCACGTTGCAATTCAACTTCTTCTAGGTTGGGTTGCAGCCATGCATACTCTGTTTGCGGTAGGGAATCTAAAATAAAGTTTTTTGCAGCCTGATTTTCCTGAGAATTTTGCACTTGATCCTTCTGTTCGCTGAAGAACTGACTTTTGTTACTAAAGCTAATTAAGCTAAATCCGTCTAAAGATAGATTTCATCCAAATAAAAATAGTGATGGTTAGCTCAACGGCAAAACGGATTTTATGTGTTGATGACTCAAAAGATAACTGCGAGTTGTACGATTTTATTTTGTCTCAAGCTGGATACGACGTAGAATCAATGCAGTCACTTTCAGCCGCTTTGCAACTAATTAATAGCAACAAGTTCGACTTATACTTGTTTGATATCTCTCTTGTGGACGGTACAGGTTTGGAATTGCTGGAAAAAGTGCGAGCCATTGACTCATCAATACCAGTGATTATTTGCTCGGCAGATACGCGTGATTCTATACAAGAAGAAGCAAAGCAAGCCGGCGCTCAAGTCTTCTTGAATAAACCAATTGATGTTGATTTTTTAGTTGAAACCATCACTCAACTTCTGAACTCGATTTAGTCATCTGTTTTTGCAAGCTTTCTTCATCACAAATATCAGAACTTTGTGAGTTTTAAGAGGTTGAGGAGATGAGATACCAGACTTTTTTAAGAAATCGGGTATCTCGTAGCCATCATAAATTAATGCGAGAAACTACTAGTACAGCTTGGCGGAAATAAGTAGACTATCGAAAATGGGTAAAAAGACTGCGGCATAAGTATTATTTCTGTTTACTTTTGCCTTCTTACAAAGTTAGGCGGGACGGAAACCGACACCGCCTACTTTGCGCTTTTTACTTTTGCCTTGTTGTACTAGTTCTAAATTTAGAAGTTGTAACCAATACCGAAGAGTAAACCAAGATCAGTATCATCCAAAAAAGCAGCACTGGCAGTACCGTTAAGTGTAAAGCGATCGCCCAGAGGTATATCCAAACCACCAGTTAAAAGCAACCCAACGTCAGCATCGTCGCTAGTTTCGATAGCTACACCAGCACCGACAAAAGGAGATACAGAGAAGCGCCGCTCACCTGTAGGATTGACTGAACGAGGGAAAAAATCAAAAGTTAAGGGTATTAAAACTACGGTATCGTCACCAAACACTGCGGAAGGACGTACAGAAATATAGTTAGTTAACCCAACTTTGGTAATTACCGCCACGTTTCCTTCGCCTAAAGCGGAGTCTCCACCAATACCGATATTCCCAGCAACTCCAATATAGCTAGAACCACCACGAGTAGCTCTACCAGGATTAACATCAGTAGTACTAGTTCCTCCGGGAGTGGTTTGATTGTTGTCTCCTGGTTGTTGGCTAACATTCAAGTTAGGTGGAATTAGAACTTCGTTAATAACATGAATTACACCATTACTAGCCTGAACGTTAGGCTGAATAACTGTAGCATCGTTGACAGCGATTTGATTAGTAGCGCTATCCACCTTGATATTTACAGGTTGATCCTCAACAGTCTTGAGTTCGCCAGCGGTAAGTTGACTAGCAGTTAAAGAGCCAGGAACCACATGATATCTGAGAATTTTCACCAACACTTCTCTGTTTTGTGGCTGCTGTAGCTGTTCTACAGTACCAGCAGGCAAAGCTGCAAATGCTTGATCTGTAGGAGCAAACACTGTATAGGGGCCTGGTTGTTGCAGAGTATCAGCTAAACCTGCCGTTCTCAATAAAGTAGTTAAGGTGGTAAAAGAATTATTAGACGCAGCGATCGAAACGATATCATTACCTGTTTGAGTGCTACCAGTTTGAGTATTACCAGTATTTCCTGCCACTATATAGTTAGCAGCCGTAACATTACTAGCTAAAGGTTGCGCCTGTCCTTGTCTGACTAAGGCTTGATATAACAACCCTGCCGCTTCAGCACGAGTTAAAGAAACTTGGGGATTAAGTTGTTTGACATCTGGATAGTTGACAACAATGTTAGCTTGGGTTGCGGCAGCTACATTGTTCACTGCATAGTCAGGAATTGCGGAAGCATCTGTGTAGTAAGTGTTGAGAATATCTGATGCAGTGCCGCTAGTATTTAAATTTAGACCACTCGACAAAGCTGCGATCGCCTGAACTTTCGGAATTTGTAGATTTGGCCGAAACACATTGCCAGGATATCCCGTCATAAATCCTGTTTCATAAGCTTCTTGAATAGCAGAAGCTGCCCAATAGTTAGCAGGTACATCTGTAAATCCACCTGAACTGATTTGCCGAACTGGATTTTGATTAAAAGCTTTTTGAATCATCGTTGCAAATTCGGCACGAGTCACAGCTTGGTTAGGTCTAAATGAACCGTCAGGAAATCCAGAAATGACATTTCTTGTCGCCAGCGCTTGAATAAATGGGGTTGCCCAGTAATCTGAACTAACATCAGAAAAGTTACTGGCAGCAGCTGGGGAAGTTGTAGTAGATGGAGTTGTAGTTTGCGCCGAAACTACTATCGGACTAATTGTAGCGGTTGCTACTCCTAAAACCAGTAAAGTTGTATGTGCTAATGACCAACCAAATAAACGACCCATAAAAATTTCCTCCAGAACAAAGTAGAAAGTTTGAACATCTAAATATTTCACGATATGGCAGATTTCACACCATCCAAAAACCACGCACTCATGAGATCATTTAAAGTGGTCTTTAGTAGTAGGAAGCTCATCTAAGTTCATGAGCTTATATCGCTACTTTTTTTCAGTAATTCAGTAATTTTTCTGCTGCATGACATTTAGTAATATTAAAAGTCGAGAAACAATGGTATATGTATATTTAATATTTTCAAAAATCTCCGCATTTCAACAACTAGCTAAAAGCTTACATTTTTTCAATAAATTCTCTTACTTTAGATAGTGGTCTATTTGCTAAAATTTGCTAAAAAATCAGCCTAAACTAGCAATTCATCTGCCATAATTAGCATATATTAACCATCAGAATACCAGCTTTCCAAGATGTGGTACAGTGTCAAAAATGCTTTTTTGGTTTGTTTTGAGAAGATTCAAAACAAATAGAAGATTCATTTGATTGGCTTAAAAGTGCGAAATTACTGAGCAGTACTTTGCAAACAACAAAATGTAAACACATTTATTTTTTACCTAATATCTAGGTAAAAAACTTAGTCTTAAAGACGGTAAAATTGTCCCTAAAATAAAATTTACAACAAATATGCATTGATTGTACGTTGTGGCGCTGCTGTGTTGCTTTTAGCTCAAGTATTGCTCTGTTTACTCTAAAGAAAAGCGTACTATAAGAAAATTCTGAAACACATAATGATATGTGGGACTGCTTCTATCTCTCCAGTTTTGTTTGTGAGTGGTTTTGTCGGCATGATTCTCACTATTCAAACAGCTAGGAAGTAGGAGAATCAGTAATAACAGCAGTCATTACTACCGCGTATCAATTTTTATAATGAATTTTTTTCTTTACTACTCCAAGTTATTAATAATTATTAATTTATCTAGCAATTAAGTATTTACGCGTAAGTGTTTAAAAATTTTATACATAGTTTATAAAGTAAAAAATTCTTGCCAAAATGACATTTGATTCAGCAATTGCTAAATTTGATTGTTATATTGTATTAAATAACCATGTAGCTGATTATGGGGAAAGCTGTGCGTGAGGATTTACATGGCTTAGAAATTAGTCAAAAGGAATTACAACAATTGACTAATTTGCCTGTCAAATATCAACTAGTTTTAATTACTAATCCTTTAAAAGAATTCAGTAAACAACTTATATATAAAATGAAAGGCTCTGAAGGAGCTACTGTAGTTTTTATTAGCTTTTCTATATTTGTTTTTACTTATCTAATTTTTGATATTATTATTAAGTTGTTTGCGAATTGGTTAACTATTCCATCCTGGATTTTATTATTATTACTGTGCTTTGTAGGTAGTGCTGTAATGCAGTTAATTTTTTATTTACTGTGGCGCAACATTCGGAAAATTTTAAAAGAGAATATGACTAATTCCCTACAAATTCTCTTATATGATGTTGAGAGATATAATGCAGTAATTAAAGCAATAGATATTAATGACCAAATAGAAGCAGCGGGTAATCCCGAAGTCAGTATTCAGGAAAGAGAAAAAGTAATGGCAGCGTTGAAACTTACCAGAGCAGATTTAATACGCGCTTTGAAAACCGAAAGGATTTTGCGAGAAAATCAGAATTTTATTATTGGAAATGCTGAGTTATTTGCCAATAATTTAGCAGCTTTAACCACAATGCAAGTTACAGAAAAAGCTACCGAGCATGGCAAGTTATTAAATGAAGCATTGCAGATTGCTTTAGATGTGCAGTATGAAATGAAAAAACTTCAAAGTCAAGGCTGAAAGTTACATACAGGACTTACAGAGATAGCTTATCTGTTGAAACTGGGTGTAAGGGTGTAGGGGTTGATGAAGCTAGATTCTGTCGTAGGTTTTATCGTCATTACTCATTACATTATTAAGCCTCTGTTGTCACTCTATGCAGAGGAAAAATAGAAATCAGGGTGAGTCAGGAAGATAAAAATGGGATGAACGAGGTTCTATCATCCTCAGTGTAATAGTTTCGGCGTTTTTCTCTCATTATTCTCTCATGAGAGTGACAACAGAGGGTTAAGAACATAGCTGTCTCACTTTGCTGTGTGTGTTTATTAGATAGCATTTCTGCTTCTTATTCAACGATATTAACTACACGTATTGCTTCCCGTGCAATCATGAGACCTTCTTCAACGGGAATGACATAGGCATACAGGCGAGAATCGTCATACCATTTCACTTTAAAATTGATACATTTAGGCAGGCAGAGGAGCAGGGGAGCAGAGTGGCAGAGGAGAAATTATTTGTATCATTTATTTGGTGAAATGGTGTCAGTGCTGATGCGTCCTTCACAGTCAATGGTTCGTTGATTGCGATCGCCATCCAACACTAATCCACACCACTTCAATGCTTCGCAGACTTGTTCGCGCACAAATGGTGTATTCTCGCTAATTCCACCGCCAAATACGATCGCCGTGGCTCCATCTAATGTGGCTAAATATGCACCAATATATTTACGAATGCGGTAGCAAAAAACCTCCATTGCCAGCCGTACCCGCTCATCGGTATCAAAGTGCTGCCCTTACCCAGGACTAAGCAGTTGAAAAAGGTGAATCGCAGCAAACAGGGCGAAAAACAATCCGGCGATCGCAGTTGCAGCAAATACAAACTTGGAAGGGCGCAGGTCTGGTGGCAGCAAACGATGATTCAAGTAGAGTGTTAGTCCGGTCACAATGGGAATATGAGCCGCTTCAATGATTCCGGCAAGTTGAAGTAAGCTGACGGGTTCGCCAAAAGTGAGGTAAACTGCGATCGGCAATATTGCCAGCAGCACCACAATGTAAACTCGCTTCAACCAAGTTTCATTTGTCCAGCGACCACGCTGATTGAATCCTTGCAAAATAATCCTTGTCCCATTGGCGAACATCCGCCCAAAGCCATCTTGATCCGAGAGCGTAGTGCTACAGAATGTGATAAAAATCGCCACAATCATGAACCAGAAGCCAAAAGGCCCCCAAATATTGCCTAACAACTGACCCAGGGTTTGGGCCACTTGATTTTCTTCTGGCACAAGTCCTTCTGGTTTGAGTAACTGTGTACCTAAAATCAGGAAGGCGAGCGCAATCAGCAGTGCCCCAGCCACCGCCAGGGTGTTGGATAGGGTCATTTGCCTTAGCCAACCACGCAGATAAGTTCTTTCTTCGTCGCTCAAGTCTGCGGGATCGATTGGTTGCTCTGGTTTGAGGGCAGCGGCTCCGTAACCTCTGGCTTCCACCCAGTAGGAGTACCACATCAAACCGGCGGCTCCTGCCAGCGCAAAGCCCAACCAGGGGACAACCTCGCCATAGTCCACGTCCTGGGGCAATTGGGGTACTAATCCTGCTGCCAGTTCTCCCCCTTTGGGAAACACACTCAACGCCGCCGCCAGCACCGCGACGGATAGCGTGATCGCCAGATAGGAAGCAACTTTTTCGATCAGCTTGTATTGCCCCAAGAGGACGATCGCCGCCGTTACCAGCACCGTAATTATCGTCCAAAGCTGCACGGTGCCACCCGTCATCAAGATCAATGCCGTGGCAGCAGCGCCCGCTAATCCAGCGATCGTTGCCACGGCGACAAAGGCTTGAGGGATTAAAATTAGCCAAACTGCCCAATTTTTTGGCCCAGGAAGTTGCTTAAAGCCCTCCAAAATTGATGCTCCGGTGCAAACGGTAAAGCGACCGATCTCGCGGTTGATAAACCACTTGAGAATCACCGCTATCAGCAGTGCCCAAAGCAGGCTATAGCTGTAAAGGGCAGCAATTCGAGGCGTAAATAACAATTCACCAGAACCCGCCGCTGAGAGCATCCACAAAAAACTTGGACCCAGCCAGACAAACCGCTGCCAGCCTTGGGGCGACTGCGGAATGGATTGAACACTCGAATCTTGATTGGCGATCGCAACAGATGAAGAATGATGAACCTGTGGCTCACTCATGAACGTACTTTCCTCTTCAAAACCGTGACTACGAGTAACAGGTAACAGAAATCGCTAGTGATTTTCACCTACCTGAAGACCTGTTGTTACAGCCTGCTTTACTCCTACATCTGCTAGTTCGTTCGCTAGTTAGATGATTGGTTCGATGATGCTTAGTACACTGGTAGGACTTCTAAGATGCAAGTATTCACAAACTAGCAGTATGCGTTTTTTGGCACTAGCAGCAGATTATGATGGCACCCTGGCAACTAACGGTCAAGTAGACGAGGCAACATTGGCAGCGTTGAAATGCTTACGAGAGTCTGGACGTAAATTACTGCTCGTTTCAGGTAGGCATCTGGATGATTTGTGTACAGTCTTTGAACACGTAGACCTGTTCGATTGTGTGGTGGTTGAAAATGGTGCATTGCTGTACATCCCAACGACAAAAGAAGAGCAGGTTTTAGGCGATCGCCCTCCTGAAGCTTTCATTCAAGCATTGCAGACGCAGAACGTAAACCCACTTGGAGTTGGCAAGGTGATTGTATCAACCTGGGAGCCACATGAAACCACAGTACTGCAAGTAATTCGGGATTTGGGATTGGAATTACAAGTCATTTTTAACAAAGGGGCGGTGATGGTGCTGCCCTCTGGGGTGAACAAGGCATCCGGGCTGAGTGCAGCGCTGATGAAGCTGGAACTTTCTCCACACAATGCAGTGTCAATCGGCGATGCAGAAAACGACCATGCCATGTTGAGCCTATGCGAAGTTTCGGTTGCGGTGGCAAATGCCTTACCAATGGTGAAGGAGCGAGTTGATTGGGTAACGCAAGGCTGCCGAGGCGCAGGAGTAATCGAACTGATTGAGCGCCTGATTGCTTCCGACTTGCAGGACATGACGATTGATCGGCACAAGATCGTTATGGGTGTGGGCGACGACGAACAAGAGGTTTACCTTCAGCCCAATAGCACCAGTGTTTTGTTAGCAGGCACATCGGGCGGTGGCAAATCGACGCTGGCAACGGGCATCTTGGAGCGGCTGGCACAACAGGGCTATCAGTTTTGCATCATCGATCCAGAAGGCGATTATGAAAGCTTTGAAGGAGCCGTGGTCTTAGGAGACGGCAACCAGAAACCCAACATTACCGAGGTAATGGATCTATTGAGCCAGCCGCAACAAAATGTAATTATCAATCTACTCGCAGTCAAATTAGAGGAGCGCCCAGCATTCTTGTCTGGGTTGTTGCCACTATTGTTGGAACTACGGTCGCGCACGGGTCGTCCGCACTGGATTGTGGTCGATGAAGCTCATCATATGCTGCCCGCCTCCTGGAATCCTGCCTCTTTGACGTTGCCCCAAACCCTCAATGGCATAATGCTGATTACGGTGCATCCCGATCAGGTTGCCGTTCCTGCCTTAGCTTTGGTCGATACGATCGTGGCGATCGGTAAAGCACCCGATGTGACTATTTCATCTTTCTGTACCAGTGCAGGACACTGCCCGCCGAACCCGATTGCATCTAAGGATCTACCACCTGGAGAAGCGATGGCTTGGTTTTGTCGCACCAATGAACATCCCGTCCGCTTCCAGATTTGTCCACCCAAAGGAGAACGCCAGCGTCACAAGCGCAACTATGCCGAGGGACAACTGGGGGATGACAAATGCTTCTACTTTAGAGGGGCGGATGGTAAACTAAATTTGAAAGCGCAAAATTTAATGATGTTTGTGCAGTTAGCCGAAGGAGTGGATGAAGATACCTGGTTGTACCATCTCCATCAACAGGATTACTCTCATTGGTTTCAAGAAGCGATTAAAGATGATGAGTTAGCGGCAGACGTTGCCGACATTGAAAAACAATCAGACATCTCAGCCCGTGAAAGTCGCGATCTCGTCAAAGCGGCGCTCCTGCAACGCTATACCCTACCCGCTTAGACATCAGGACTGGTATCAACTTTCTGTAGGGCTGGCAGTGCCCAGCCTACCAAAGACCCCTACACCCCTTGTCAATACCTTGATTTTTCGGATGACTGCGTAAGTTCTGCAAGATTACCCCAGCGTTGCAATTCCCAGTCTAATATAAAGAAGTGTAAATCAAGCCGCCTACAGGCATGGACTGGAAAGAAGTTAGAGGTAACTGGGTACTCATCCCCAAAAATCCCATAGGAATTATCCATTTCTTAGGAGGTGCATTTGTTGCGACTGCGCCGCACCTGACTTACCGTTGGTTACTCGAACAGTTAGCCAGTAAGGGGTATGTTGTGATAGCTACTCCCTTTATCAATACTTTAGATCATATAGCGATCGCTCAATCGGTTTTACTTAACTTTGAACGCACTCTAGAACGCTTACACGATTCCGCTTTATTGCGTAAGCTTTATCTCCCTACCTATGGTATTGGCCACAGTATGGGTTGCAAACTCCACTTACTCATAGGTAGCTTATATCCTGTAGAAAGAGCCGGGAATATTTTAATATCCTTTAATAATTATGCTGCTAGAGATGCTATTCCTTTAGTTGAGCAATTAAATTCTACTTTGGCAATTGAGTTTACTCCTTCGCCTTTAGAAACCAATAAAATTGTGCAAGAAAATTATAAAATTCGCCGGAATTTATTAATTAAATTCAATAACGATACTCTTGATCAATCAGCAGCTTTAACCAAAATTTTACAAAAACGCTTTCCTGAAATGGTGACAGCACAAACCTTACCTGGAACTCATACAACACCTTTAGGACAAGATATTAAATGGCAAACAGGAACTTCATTCACTCCTTTTGATGCTTTGGGACAATGGTTTAAGCAAGAGGTATACCGTGATTTAAATCAACTCAGGCGTGCCATCCTTTTATGGATGAATCCTTTGTCACCACCATAATTTTTTATACAGCAGATTGCAAGTGAATGAGGTACAAATTTTCAGAGCAAAGGCGGCATATAGTAAGAGGCTTTTAATCCTGTTTCCTGTCATACCAGTTTGCTCAATGCCGGAAACTAACCTGTTTCCTGCTGTAAGTGTCAAAAGACTATAGCAATTTTATTTGATTTAGGGAAGTTATTTTTTAACGTAGACGCATAGCAGTGTATTAGGCTGCTGTCTTCCCGTTGTAGGAATTGGCGCAACACAGAGACAGGCTGTTACCAATGATTTAGAATTGCTATGTAAAATTCATGAGTAATTAGGAATGGCTGTTACTAATGTTTAAGCGCAGATAGAAACGTTTAGAAATTTTAAATATGTGATTTTTTTAATTTTTATGATATCAAATAATTAATAAAATAAATTTTTTCAACGTTTTTATGTTCCAAATATTAGTAATTGATGATGATACTACAATCCAAATATTTCTCAAAAGGCTGTTAGAAAAACAAGGATATCAGGTAATTACTGCCAGTGATGGCGAAGAAGGAATCGCTAAGGCGATCACTTGTTGTCCAGCCCTAATTATTTGTGATTGGATTATGCCCGTATTGAATGGTCTGGAAGTATGTAATTACATTAAGGCAGATCCTAATTTATCTACTAGTTTTTTTATTTTATTAACATCTTTAGATTCTGTTGCCGATCGCGTTAAAGGATTAGATGCTGGGGCTGATGATTTTATCTCCAAGCCTATCGAGCAAAATGAATTAAAAGCTAGGGTAAGGGCAGGATTACGGCTGCATCAATTGAGTCGGGATTTACAAATTCAAAAGCAGCTTTTAGAAACAGAATTGGCACAAGCATCTGAGTATGTGCGCTCGCTTTTACCTTTACCCACAACTGAACCATTACATATAAATTCCTGTTTTATTCCTTCACAGCAACTCGGCGGTGATTGTTTCGATTATTATTGGTTAGATTCTGATTATTTGGCAGTTTACTTATTAGATACAGCTGGACATGGACTCAAAGCCACTCTTCCATCTATTTCGGTATTAAATTTACTGCGTTCGCGGGCGTTGAAGAGTTTGAATTACTATCAACCTAGTGATGTACTTAAAGCGTTAAATGAAACTTTTCAGATGAATTACCAAAATGATAAATACTTTACAATTTGGTACGGAGTTTATCATCGAGTTACCCAGGAGTTAATTTATGCTAGTGCCGGTCATCCACCCGCAATACTAGTTTCTGGTAAATCGACCAAAAGCACAGAAGTTCAACTATTGAGAACTCCTGGTATGCCAGTTGGTATGTTTCCTGAAGCAAAATATGTTGATGCCTGTTGCAAAATTGAAAAATTTAGTAATCTCTATATTTTTAGTGATGGTGCTTACGAAATTACAAAATCAGATGGAACCCTTTGGAGTTTAGATGGTTTAATTCAAATATTGGCAAGCTTACAAAATACTCTTGATTGTCCACTTGAACAAGTATTGAATTATCTGATTGCTTTAAACTCCAAAGAAGCTTTTGAGGATGATTTATCAATCTTACAAATTAAATTTGATTAATTTTTTGAAAGTACAACTTGATTAAATTCATCTTGACTAGGAAATATTTCAAAAACTTTATCCATACCAGTCAATTCAAATAAAATTCTGACTTGTTCATTAATAGAACAAAGAACTAGTTTTATACCTGTTGCCCTTAATGTTTTGAAGGCTAATACCAAAGCACCCAGTGCTGAACTATCCATAAAAGTTACATCTTGGCAGTCAACTAGCACAATTTTTGCACCACTTTCTTGAAGATAAGTAATATTTTCTCTAAGATTGTGTGAATTTGTTGTGTTGATAATGCCGTTGAGCTTAACAACTTTAACTTGTTGATTCATAATATTTTTCCTCCTTGTTGTAAGAAAAGATGCTGATTTTGCTAGTATTATATAACAACAACCATTTTTAGTAAAAACCTAGCAAAATAAAACTCATTAATTATTACTAGCGATCGCTAGAATTATGGCAAAATTTTCAAGATAAGTCTGTAGATAATAAATTATCAATTCAAATTAAGAAGTATCCATAATTTCATTTTAAAAAATTGATAAATAATCAAAAGTTGTTTTGCTCATCTTGCCGTAACATAAATTACAAAATTAAATTTTGCAGTTCAGTTTTTCAAAATTGCTATGAGACAAGTAGATATATGAACATAACTGATAACTAAAAGTAATTTTTGTATCAACTACACCAGAATATAGTTAGCAAGATGATAAACCCATGAATAAATTTACTGAGATTTTCAAAGGCGATCGCCTCCATTTTTTTAGTATTCCCAATATCTACAATTTTCTTAACAAAAATTAGGTATTCTAAAAATTAGAAGTTTAAATATAATTCTTAACTTCGTTAAACTTGCTCAATTAAACTCACTTTAGCTCGATAGAGCAGTTTATCGCCTTGCAAATAGCCACTGTAGCGGACTTTGACTAATTCGCCAGGCTGTGCTGTTCCTGCGATTAATTGATGCAGTTGGGGATCATAGGGTATTTCTACTCCTACAGGTGCGATCGCTTCTACCCCCCACGCTTGTAAAATTTTTTTTAGTGGGTTTTCCACTAAAGGTATTATTTTCACTGCCTCTAACTGCGGATTTTCCCGCGCTTTTTGGGCGGCAGCCGGAAATTGTAATAATAAAGATTCCAGCAGTTGTAAACTCGACTGCTGGAATTCTTGAAGTAATAATTCTCGCTGTTGTTCTATTTGGAATTGCGATCGCTGGTATTCTTTTTTTAAACCTGCAATCTCTTGTAACATCTGCTGAGTGCATGCTTCATTGGCTTTACTCAACTCTAGTGATGAAAAAGTTGTGACTAATTCGCTCAAGGACATTTGTAAAACTGAAGACAACTTTAACAACACATCCACTCGCATCTGCTCTACCTCTCCCCGCCGCAACCGCAATATTTGCCGCTCTGAGATACCAGCAGCTTTACTCAAAGCTTTAAAACTCGTAATTCCAACTTTTTGGCTTAAATTTTGCAGCTTTTGGGTGAAATCAGTATTAGGCATGGGAAACAAAAGATGAATAATTAAAGCTGAAGGATGAAATTTATACTAGCCTGCGGCAAGCCCTTAGGGTGACGCTCCTGCGTCGCTAACGCTGCGCTAACAGCAGTTGCTTCAAGTCGGGGAACCCGCCCAACGCACTGCTTCACCGCTAAAAGCGTCTACATACTTCACACTTCATCCTTCACATTCCTTATTCTTCCAGCAAACTTCTCAACATCCAAGCAGTCTTTTCATGGACTTGCATCCGCTGAGTTAATAAATCGGCGGTGGGTTCGTCGTTGACTTCATCTACCACAGGAAAAATCGACCGAGCAGTTCGCACAACGGCTTCTTGTCCTTCAACCAGTAACTGAATCATGTCCTTAGCTTTAGGAACTTCAGGAGTTTCAGGAATGGAGCTGAGTTTGGCATACTCACTATAAGTTCCGGGTGCGGGATAACCCAAAGCTCTAATTCGTTCCGCAATTAAATCTACTGCTAGAGCTAGTTCTGTATACTGGGTTTCAAACATCAGGTGTAATGTTTGACCATGAAGTATAATGCTTATATCTCAATACTTAAAAAGTTGAGCATCCACATTTGAGCATTAAATGAGCATTATGACTAACAGCGCTAAAACACCCACTGGTAAAGCCAAGAAAGGTCAAGTTACCGTAAGGAT
>NZ_JAIVFW010000041.1 GCF_020829595.1 Nostoc sp. CHAB 5844 | reverse complement strand
TACCGATAGGTAAATCTTCATCTGTGGTTTGGACATTAATAATCAAGTCGTCAAAGATTGATTCACCTCTTGAACCGTCTTTCCAACCGATGGAGAAGCCACCTGTACTTAATGAGGTGATTTGTTGTGTGGTGGTGCTGGAGAAGACGATGCTGGTGTTGGTTTTGAGATAGAAGCGCAGTCTTGTACCACCATCAAATTCTAGGATGCGGCTGAGGTCGTCGGAGGTAAAGCCTGTGGGGTTGTTGGCGAGAATTGAGAAGATGGTTTTGGAGCGGGCGAGGGCTTTTTCTTGATAACCGGATGCACCTGGTGCAGTGCCGTCGATGCTGCCGCGTTCGTCGTCGACGTTGAAGATGCCGAGTTCGTTGAGTAAGGCGGAACTGCGCCCTTTGATTTGGATTTTGATTTTGACTTTGGTCAGCTCGCTACCGCCAATTTGGAAGATGTCGTCGTTGGGGTTGGTGAAGTTGCCTTGGATGATGGTGTTGTTTAACAGTACTGATATATTGCCAGAACTAGAGTTTGCTGTGATGATGTCATCTTTGCTGTCGTTGTTGAAGTCTCCTACTTTCACACGGTTCGGTACAGACTCAACAGTGAAGTCGGTAGCAGTGCCGAAGCTACCACTGCCATTACCTAACAGCACGGATACAGTGTTGTTACTGTTTGCGCTGACTAAATCTAGGATGCCGTCGCCGTTGAAGTCTCCTACTGCTACCTCTGTAGGGTGAATTCCAACGCTGTAGTAGTTGGTAGTGCCAAAACTACCTGCGCTATCACCGAATTGCACTTCGATGGCGTTGTAACTATAGTTTGGTCTTGCCAAATCTATATAACCGTCACCGTTGAAGTCTCCTACTGCGACTTGACGAGTATTTGACTGACCGAGGTTGAAGGTACTATAAGTGCTGAAGCTGCCGGAGCCTGTATTTTTTAGCACTGATATGATGCTAGAATTGTGTCCTGTGGCAATGTCATCCTTGCCGTCACCGTTGAAGTCTCCCACTTTCACATTTTTAGCACCACTCCCGACGCTAAAGGTGATGGCAGAGCTAAAGCTACCGGAGCGATTATTCAGTAGTACCGATACAGTTCTGCTACTGCCGTTGGCTGTTGCCAAATCTAGGTAGCCGTCAGCGTTGAAGTCACCTACTGCCACATCCTTGGCAGAATAAGAGGTGCTGTTGCCATACCCAACGCCGTAGTATTGGGCAATAGTAAAGTCAAAGCTACCTGAGCTATTACCGAATGCAACGTATAAACTATTACTATCTATGTATGCCAAATCCAGGTTGCCGTCTTTGTTGAAGTCCCCCACTGCTGATGTTTGGGAAGGAACTGAGAGATAATAGGTAACTAAGGGGGCGAATGTTACTGAGGTTGTCATTGTTTGTTTTTGTGTATAGGTTTGCTGACTAACCAGCTACAGGCTTAGATGAGTGCGTGGAGAGCGGTATAAAGGTGTTTTTCCTTTCGTTGTGGACGCAATAGGCTTTGGAGATCCCCCCAACCCCCCTTAAAAAGGGGGGCTAGTAACTATCTTTAACCCCTTGAAAAATGGGGGCTAGTAACCATCTTTTACCCCCTTTTTAAGGGGGTCGCCGTAGGCGGGGGGATCTTAGAGCCTTGATGCTGGTTAGCTAGTATCTTTGATAACTCTTACTTTAGGCAGATGTCAAAGAATTATTACCTACTTACTTTTATCTACTCGAAATAGAGCGAAATCAACACTTTATGTTGTATTAGTATATTCACTTAGAAAAAGTGAGAATATTATTCTAGTTCAGAGATTATACTGATGTTTTATGCATATAACAGGCAGGTAAAATCTGCGATGAGTTAGCGAATGTAATTCGCAGTTATAGCAAAAGTCAAAAGTGAAATGCTTGCAGTCAATTGGTTTTAGCGTTTTAGAATGTCCTAACCTATCTGGCTACGGCTATATATCAAGTCCGCTTAATCACTTATAAATCCCGAAACACCCCACCCGCGCTACGCGCACCCTCCCCTTAGCAAGGGGAGGGTTGGGGAGGGGTAACGTCAGGCTATATATCAAGTCCGCTTAATCACTTATAAATCCTGAAACACCCCACCCGCGCTACGCGCACCCTCCCCTTAGCAAGGGGAGGGTTGGGGAGGGGTAACGTCAGGACTGCAATGATAACTAATTATCCGAACTTGATATTACACAAATCAAGTCCTCAACTGTTCTCTGCTGTCCAGATCCTCGACTTCTTAAAGGATAAAGCTGGCAAATCAGGGTTATTACCCCTCATTGAACGATTTTTCGTTATTTCACAAGTAGAGACGTAGCAATGCTACGTCTCTACAAGCCAATTTGTGGGTAATGAGGGATTCGTCAACAGCATCCTTGAAGAAGTTGGGGATCTAAATCCACCTTCCCCCAAACTAAAAATATGATTGTCACACCCGCACTAAAACGCCCGATCGCTCTTTCAATTTCTGCTTCCCCTGATTTCGTTAATTGGTTACAATCTCAACAGATTAGTCTGGCTATCACTACGCCTCAAAGTTCGCGGTTGATGTTGTTGGGTGTGAACCACCAAGGGCAAATTTCGGGATTTGAACGGGTGTTTGAGCAAGCTGCGGGTTTATATATTACTGATGAAAGGATTTATCTGGGTACTAAAGCGCAAATTTGGCAGTTAGATAATGCACTCACACCAGGACAAGTTTATGATGGCTATGACAAGCTTTATATCCCGCGTATTGGCTATACAACTGGGGATTTAGGAATTCAGGATTTGGCGGTAGAGAGTGAAAATAACCGCATTGTGTTTGTCAGTAGTTTGTTAAACTGTGTGGCAACGGTAAACGATCGCTATAGTTGCACTCCATTATGGAAGCCTAAGTTTATCTCGCATTTGGTGAATGAAAATCGCTGTCAGTTGAATGGTTTAGCGATGGTAAACGGGAAACCCCGCTATGTGACAGCTTACAGTCAATCTGATATGGTGCATAGTTGGCAGCAGACATGGCAAAATAACGGTTGTGTCGTAGATATTCAGTCTGATGAAGTTGTGGCTACAGGTTTATCTATGCCGCATTCGCCGCGATTTTACCAAGATAAGTTGTGGTTGTTGAATGCTGGGACAAGAGAATTCGGTTATATCAATATATATAGTGGAAAATTTCAAGCAGTTACTTTGTGTTCTGGTTGGCTGCGGGGGTTGGCGTTTGTCGGAGATTATGCGATCGTTGGTTTATCTAAATCTAGTCATCATCATGTACAGCTAGTCAACAACAATGCCGAAACTGAATGCGGGTTGATGGTAATTGATATTAAAACTGGTGCAATGGTTCACTGGTTGCGTTTAGAAGGCGAAGTCACTGAAATTTTTGACGTGCAGATATTATCAGGAGTTAACCGTCCCCAAGTTATGGGGTTTCTCTCAGATGAAATTCAGCAGTTGATTACTTTAGATCCCCTTTCGCCTTTAGTTAAACAAAGTGTGCAATCACCTGCAATCAAATTAACTGAAGATCAACAAAAAAATTATATTCCTTACTATCCAGATATATCTCAACCAGAGTTGATTTGGTCGTCGGCTGATCATTTGTACGAACAAGCATTTGCGTTGCAGAAACAAGGAGAAATCAAAGAAGCGATCGCGCAATACGAAAAATTAATTTCGCAACATCCTCATTATGCTCCGGCTTGGCATCAATTAGGCATAATTAAGGAACGTCAGGGACAAACTGATGAAGCTATTTTAGCTTACAAAAAAGTATTAGAAATTAATCCTCATCATGCTCAAGCACATAATAACTTAGGCATTTTACGGGTAGGAGCAAAAGATTTAGATGAAGCAATTAAATGTTTCTCTGCGGCAATTAGATGTAAACCTGACTATGCTTTTGCTCATAACAATTTAGGTTTAGTTTGGCAAATGCAGAGTAAATTACCTGAAGCTGCCACAAAATTTCGGGAAGCTTTGCAGATAAATCCAGAGTATGCCGAAGCTTATTTAAATTTAGGGATTGTATTAGAAGCACAAAATAATTTAGAAGGTGCGATCGCTTGTTTTCGTTCGGCGATTCAATATAAACCAAATTATATTAAAGCCCTCAACCGTCTTGGAGTAGTGCTAACAATGTTAGCGATGTTTAACAAAGGCGAAGTTAACGAACCCAAGCGCATATTTGAACGCATTTTAGAAATGCAGCCAGGTTCGGCTGAGGCATTTACTCACTTATTTTATCTCAAAGAAATGACTTGCGATTGGCGATCGCGTCAGTCTGATTTAACGAAGATATGGGAACAGACTATTCAAGAATTAGCAGATGGTAAACAAACAACACTTGATCCGTTCAATTCATTAAATAAGCCTTGGGATAGAAAATTATTATTGCAAATAGCTAAGACGCATGGAAATGCGATCGCTCAACAATGGGAACAATTACGGCAAACTTTAAATTTTCAACATTCCCGTTCTTTGAATAGTAGACTACGCATTGGCTATTTATCCAGTGATTTTCGCGCTCATGCGATGAGTCATTTAATTACTGGTATTTTTCGAGAGCATAACCGCGAGAATTTTGAAATTTTTGCTTACTCTACTGGAACAGATGATAATAGCGAATATCGCCGTTATATTGCTAATACTTGCGAACATTTTAAAGATGTTGCTAGTCTATCTATAGAAGAAACTGCACAGTTAATCTATGATGACCAAATCCACATTTTAATTGATTTAAATGGTCACACTGCTGGTACTCGGACTTCAGTTTTAGCTTTAAAGCCTGCACCAATTCAAGTCCATTTAATGGGAACTCCCGGTACAATCGGTGCAGATTTTGTTGATTATCTAATTGGTGATTCAATAGTGACACCGCCGGAATTTGCTGATGGTTTTAACGAAAATATAGTGAGATTACCTCACAGTTATTTCTTCACCGATAATCAACAGGTAATTTCTTCCTATCCTGTGACGCGATCGCAATATAATTTACCTGATTCAAGTTTTGTGTTTTGCTGCTTTAATAATCACTACAAAATCGAACCAACAATCTTTGATGTCTGGATGAGAGTTTTAGCAACTATACCAGAAAGTGTTTTGTGGTTAATTGCTAGATCTCCTATTAACGAAGCTAACTTGCGTCGAGAAGCCCAAGCAAGAGGAATAAATGGCGATCGCTTAATTTTCGCTCAACACGAACCTAAAGCCGAACATTTAGCCAGACATCAATTAGCAGATTTATTTCTGGATACTTTATATTACAATGCTCACACAGGCACTTGTGATGCCTTATGGGCTGGAGTGCCAGTAATTACTTGTTCTGGCGAAACTTTTGCTTCGCGGGTAGCTGCTAGTTTATTGACAGCAATTGGTTTACCTGATTTGGTCACTAACAGTTTAGAAACCTATGAACAGTTAGCAATAGATTTAGCAAATCATCCTGAAAAATTACAACAAATAAAACAAAAATTAGCCCAAAATCGCACCACATATCCACTATTTGATACGCCATTATATGTCCGCAATTTAGAGCAAGCATATCGTACAATGTGGGAAATTTACGCATCTGGTCAATCAGCACAAGCGATAACAATTAATTCGTAATTAACTCTCAAAGAATATAGCAGTTCTCGTTTGCATGAAATAGATTTTTTCACCTCACCCCCAACCCCTCTCCTTGGTAAGGAGAGGGGAGTGTTTGCGTTAGCAAATACAGGGTGAGGTGACGACTATATTGCATTGAAGTGAGAACCGCTATAGTAGCGACAGAGAAACCCAACAAAGTCTGGTGAGATAATTTTTGACAGTTTTAAAGTTAGCGATCGCTCTTGCTATGATGTAAGCACAATCTGTCGGTCATACCAATTCACGAAAAATTTGATGCACATAAAATCTGTAGAGACGTTGCAATGCAACGTCTCTACAAAAAAATTCGTTTCATCTTTAAAGGAAATTGGTATCACAGTTATTTGGCGCTCAATATCAAGAATTATTTGAGCGTGTTTCCAGATAATTACGAATTACGAATTACGAATTACGAATTGATATTATCCAGGATAAACTCGTCCTTTCCACGCACCACCGCGTCCTTGCCAATGACGAATAGCTGAGTCGATAGTCATTAAAGTGTAGAGAAAAGCGATCGCAGGTAAACTAAAAGCTAACAAAGGTGAGCATTGATAAAAGCGAATGGTGGGAAAGTAAGCTAACGCCATCAATAACCATGCAGATATACCTGTGAGTGCAATTATCCAATTACCCAAAACTGCACAGATAATCACACCCAAAGGTGGAATTAGGTAAATCAAGGTCATTGCTACTACAGTTGCCACTAACAATAGGGGTGAATAATTTAATTGAGTATAAGCAGTCCGCGCTACCATCTCCCAAATAGTTTCTAGAGAATTGTAAGGACGCAAACTGCGAGTTAAAGTACTTAATCCTAACCAAATGCGTCCTTGAGTTGATTTCACAGCATTAGCCAAAGCGCAATCATCAATTAAAGCTTGGCGAATGGTTGCAATACCGCCAATTCGTTCTAAAGCTGATCTGCGAATTAGGATGCAGCCACCAGCCGTCGCCGCAGTCGGATTTTTAGGATTATTCACCCAGCGAAAAGGATAGAGTTTTTGAAAGAAGAAGACGAAGGCGGGAATGAGAAATTTTTCCCAAAAGGTTTCACATCGCAGTCGCACCATCACTGAAACCATATCTAAATTTTCTTGTTCAGCTTTGGCGATAAGTCGCCGCAGATTGTTGACATCGTGTTCAATATCTGCATCGGTAAGCAAATAATAGTCAGGTGGAGACGTTACATCTAACGTCTCCACATATTTAATGCCTTGCTGCACTGCCCAAAGTTTACCAGACCAACCAGAAGGTAATGCTTCACCGGAGATAATATGCAATTGCTGGGGTTTGTCTACAGCGTGAGCGACTCCTTCGGCACAGGCGGCTGTACCATCAGTGCTGCGATCGTCTACTAAAAATACATTAAAAGTACCATCATAATCTTGCTGTAGAAGCGATCGCAAACTGATAGGCAAAACATCAGCTTCGTTACGCGCCGGAATCACCGCACATACACTAGGTAACGATTGTAGCTGTGTTTCCGTCACCTCTAATTTTTGGTCTAATCGCCAAAACTGCCCTCGCAAACTCAATAATCCTAACCAAATGATTAAGGATAAGACCATCAACCCCAGTACAATTGCCACCATAACCAAAGAATGGATGAAGGATGAAACCTTGGTATTTTATACCTTTCACAAATCATAAAAACTATCCGTAGTATCTTTCTTTCAAACTTCCTACTTCAGACTTCATACTTTCTAGCGTAGTATCTTTCATTCAGACTTCAGACTTCCTGGCGTGGTATCTTTCTTTCAGACTTCACACTTCATACTTCCTACTTCAGTTGATGCAAACACAAGACAGGGTACAAGTCAATCAAGTCGCAGATGCGATCGCATCTAGCCAAAAATACCTGCTTTCGATGCAGTATCCCGCAGGTTTCTGGTGGGCGGAATTAGAATCTAACGTCACCATCACTGCTGAGGTTGTTCTGCTGCATAAAATTTGGGGAACAGATAAAACTCGACCATTACATAAAGTTGAAACCTACTTGCGTTCTCAGCAACGGCAGCATGGCGGTTGGGAACTATTTTATGATGATGGTGGCGAACTTAGCACTTCTGTAGAAGCATACATGGCGCTGCGGTTGTTGGGTGTACCCGCAACCGACCCTGCGATGATCAGGGCGCGAGACTTTATTCTCCAACGAGGTGGGATCAGCAAAACTCGCATCTTTACCAAGTTACACTTAGCCTTGATTGGCTGCTATGACTGGCGCGGTATCCCCTCTCTACCGCCTTGGATAATGCTTTTACCGCCAGCTTTCCCCGTCAATATTTACGAAATGTCTAGCTGGGCGCGTTCTAGCACTGTACCGCTGTTAATTGTCTGCGACAGTAAACCTGTTTTCTTGGTTGATCCAACTATTACTCTAGATGAGTTATACGCTGAAGGTGTTGATCAAGTTCAGTATGAATTACTCCGCCAAGGTGATTGGACTGATTTATTCCTCACCTTAGATCAAGGTTTTAAATTAGCAGAAAGCCTGAATTTAGTTCCTTTCCGCGAAGAAGGTATTAAAGCCGCCGAAAAATGGATTTTAGAACGGCAAGAAGCTACAGGCGACTGGGGTGGCATTATCCCCGCCATGCTCAATTCTATGCTGGCTTTGCGATGTTTAGGTTATGACCAAGCTGACCCCATTGTGGAACGCGGTTTTCAGGCAATTGATAACTTTGTTATTGAAACCGAGGATAACTACTGCGTTCAACCTTGTATTTCACCTGTTTGGGATACAGCGTGGGTAATTCGGGCGTTGATAGATTCTGGTGTTGCACCTGATCATCCGGCAATTGTGCAAGCCGGAGAATGGTTACTGCAAAAGCAAATTCTCGATTATGGTGATTGGGCGGTGAAAAATCACCAAGGAAAGCCAGGTGCTTGGGCGTTTGAATTTGACAATCGCTTTTATCCCGATGTGGATGATACGGCGGTGGTTATTATGGCCTTACACCTTGCCAAACTTCCTCATGAAAGTTTAAAACAAGCTGCGATCGCTCGTGCTTTAAACTGGGTGGCATCTATGCAATGTCAAGCTGGTGGTTGGGCGGCTTTTGATTTGAATAATGATCAAGAATGGCTCAACGCTATACCCTACGGCGACTTAAAAGCCATGATTGACCCCAACACGGCTGATGTCACCGCCAGAGTTATAGAAATGCTGGGTGCTTGTAACTTGTCCATTGATTCTCGCAACCTAGAACGCGCCCTTAGTTATCTCTTGGCGGAACAAGAACCAGAAGGTTGTTGGTTTGGGCGTTGGGGCGTAAATTACATCTACGGTACTAGCGGCGTTCTCTCAGCTTTAGCTTTAATTAACCCGCAAAAGTATCAACAGCAAATAGAACAAGGCGCGGCTTGGTTAGTCGGATGTCAAAATTCTGATGGCGGTTGGGGCGAAACTTGCCGCACTTACAACGATCCCAGCCTCAAAGGACAAGGACGCAGCACTGCATCTCAAACTGCTTGGGCTTTAATTGGACTAATCGCCGCAGGTGAAGCGACTGGTAAATTCTCTATGGCAGTAATTGAACGGGGTATTGATTACTTAGTATCAACGCAAAAACCAGATGGTACTTGGTTTGAAGCCGACTTTACTGGTACTGGCTTCCCTTGTCATTTTTATCTCAAATATCATATGTATCAGCAGTATTTCCCGTTAATTGCTTTAGGGCGATATCAAACCATTAATTGAAGAAGAATACATTCGTCAGAATTCAGGAGGAGGCAGTGCGGTGGACGGGTTCCCCGGCATAAAGCAACTGCCGTTCAGAACAAGAGCGTGGGGGATTCAGACCCGCCACTAATTGTAGACCGCTAAATTAAAAATTTAGCGGGGGTCTTAAACCCGTTTATTCATTCGCCATTCGCACAGAATTCAATTCTGAATTCTGACTCCTGACGAATGTATTCTGTTTGATAAAGCAGAAGTTTTGCAGAAATTAACCCACAGATGAAAAGTGATAGTGTTGTTCATCTGTGGTTTTTTATTTAGGATTTTACCGAAGCGATCGCTTCAACTCTAATACAAGTCTCAAAAATTTATTTTTACGTCAACTCTTGAAACATTCAGGATTAGCCATAATACCAAATTGCACAGATGTGGCATTTATAACTAATCAGCCGGACATGATATAGGACTCTTATTTGATTATTATTTACATCCCAGGATTCTAAATCTCTAAAAGTTAAAGTTTCTTAATTTTAAGGAGCGATCGCCAAGTCTCTATGTTATCAATACCATCAGTAACGCCGATGGTTTTATGAGCTTATATATGAATAATCTAACAACAAACCAAATCCCTATTCCCCCACACTTCAACCCCGATAAAGTTGGCGAAGTCTGGCGCGTACCATACCAAGAATGTGCAGCAGCAGCCGAAACATGGGCAAAACAACACAATATTCAACCATCAGCATCAGATAAAACTCGCATTTGTCTACTTTTAATTGATGTCCAAAATACCTTTTGTATTCCTGGATTTGAATTATTTGTGGGCGGAAAATCTGGAACTGGTGCAGTAGATGATAATCGAAGTTTGTGTGAATTTATCTATCGCAACTTAGGAACAATTACAACAATTATTCCGACGCTAGACACTCATACAGCAATGCAAATTTTTCACCCGATTTTTTGGGTGAATTCTGACGGCGAACACCCTACACCAGCAGCCACTAACATTACTCCAGCAGATATTGAAAAAGGGATTTGGAAAGTGAACCCCGCAGTTGCCAATAGTATTACGAATGGCGGCTATGAATTACTAGAAAAACAAGCTTACCACTACATTAAACAACTAAGTCAAGATGGGAAATATCCGTTGATTATTTGGCCTTACCATTCTATGTTGGGTGGAATTGGTCATGCTTTAGTTTCCTCTGTGGAAGAAGCAATATTTTTCCACTGTATTACGCGTCAAAGTCAGACACAATTTGAACTCAAAGGTGAGAATGCTTTAACAGAAAATTATTCAATATTACGTCCAGAAGTTTTGATTGGCTTTGACAAAAGTCCCCTCGCCCAGAAAAATATCAAACTCATCAAGCAACTTTTAGAATTTGATGCTGTAATTATTGGCGGACAAGCAAAAAGCCATTGTGTTGCTTGGACAATTGACGATTTATTAACAGAAATTAAACAGGTAGATGCTACCCTTGCCAAAAAAGTTTATCTACTAGAAGATTCCACTTCCCCGGTTGTAGTTCCAGGTGTTGTAGACTATACCGAACAAGCAGATGCAGCCTTTATGAGATTTACTGAAGCAGGAATGCACATCATTCAAACAACTGAACTGATTTCAACTTTCATATAATTCAAAAAATCCTCTTTGCGATACTCCGCGTTAACCTTAGCGTACCTCTGCGTTTATCACTTCTTCAAATAACTTTTTGGATCTTGCGCTACCCATCCTTGAGATGAACTAGAACGCATTTCAAAATGGAGATGTGGTTCTTTAGCAGCAGGTTCTCCAGTCGTCCCCACAGTTCCTAATAAATCTCCTGCATTGACTTGCTGACCAACCTTAACCTTGATAGTACCAAGATGAGCGTAGCGGCTTTGCAATCCACCGCTGTGGTTAATAATCACCAATTGACCATAACTACCTTGCTCTTGAGCAAATACTACACTACCAGGTGCGATCGCTTCTACAGGACTGCCCACGGCGGCTAACAAATCTACACCACTGTGAAAGAACACTTCTCCATTATTAGGATTAATCTGCCAACCATAACCTAACCCCACAGTTGCAACTTTCGCCAAAGGATAGCCGCTGATAGACACACGACTTTGTGTGTTTGAATTGGTTGGAATCAGAGATGCCGTTTGCGGACGATTTGGCAACCAATTCAACCCTGGTACAAATACGATTTTGGGGTTTTGTTGACAACCATTAATCTCAAATAGTGCATCAGGACGAACTTTATACTTTGCGGCTACTTGTCGCCAATTTTGTCCACTAGGCACTTCCACAACAATGCCGTTGTAGGGTGGTATTTGCAGTTCACTACCCACACTCACACGGCCATTGTTCACATCCGGGTTCATCACAATTAATGTTTCTGGAGCAAGATTGTAGCGCTGTGCTATACTCTCTAAAGTTTCGCCACGCACGACTTTATGGCGTTGAAAGCGATTTAAAGCCGGAGTTGGACAGTTAGCAACTTGCGCGTGAGCTATTTCTAAGTTTAACAGTGTGGATGCTAGTCCAAATGTACTGACTAAGCTACAGAGCAAAAACAGACGATAAGCAAATGTCATGAGTCTAAGTTAAGAGAAACCCTAACTTTAGATTTTAATCGGGGATTTCAGGACTGTTGGCTGTTGAGCGTAAACCTTTGTCCTGCAACATTCCATCCGCCCAAGCTGCATCCGCCTCTAACAGTGGTGGAAATGGTGGTTGATTGTAATCTATGACTAAATCGTAAGCAGAAATATCATATACTTCGTTTAACAATTTTTGTAAATCAATGATTGGTTCGGTATCTTCTTTACGCAAAGGTAAGGGAAAAGCCGGAATTACTTCTTGTAAATTAAAGGCATATAAATCAGCATAAAGACTGCGATCGCCACGACAAACTAAAATACGATAATGGCTTTCAATATCAGTATCAAAAAATGCCATTTTTTCCCCAGTCCGCAGTAAATCAATCTCTACCAAATGAGTTTTACTTCCTAATACTTCTTGGCGTTTCTCCTCATACATTTCTCGTCCTTTGCCTCGGCGTTTATTAGTTGGCGACAAAATTTCTATAGTAGTAACTACATCTTCCGTTCCAACTTCTCGCACTTCTAAATAACCTTCTTTGATTATTTCCGGTCTGGGAATTTTCACTTTTATGGGTTTTGTGGTTGGTTCTGCAACTGCAATATTCACATTACCATTGTTGCGATTAATTGCACTTTGAGAACCTTGTATTACTACATCAGGTATGCCAACTAGCGACGCATTCTCCACACTAGATTCGTACATCCTGACTTCGACAACAACTCGATATTTGGGACGTAGCTGAGGAGATAAGAATCTAGCAATTTCACTAATTAATAAATGATGTACATTTGGCCATATACGAGGATGTTCTAAATATGGGTTCATTCCAGGAAAAGGAGAAGGCATATATCTACCTCAAACTTAATTTTCTATACATGATGGGTAATTAGAGTTTACCTAGTAACTACATCATTTTAAATTCTTCTCTCGTAGAAGTGTATCTGCCCAAACAGCATTCGTCTCTGATAATGATGGTACTGGCTCTTGACTGTAATCTATGACTAAATCGTAGCTACCACGGTCATAAATTCCGTCTAATAAATTTTGTAGTTGAACTACAGGTTCATTATCTTCTGTTTTCAGGGGTAAGGGAAAAGAGGGAATTATATCTTGTAAATTAAAAGCGTATAAATCAGCTTGAGGACGACTATCACCGCGACTAATTAAAATTCGGTAATCATTTTGTGTACCATCATCAAAAACTAACATTGGTTCTCCAGCACGTAATAAATCAATTTCTACTAAATTAGTTGCACTTCCTAACACTCGCTGTCTTTTATTTTCGTAGGCGTTACGTCCTTCGCCTGTACGCTTGTTTTTTGGCGATATGATTTCAATTACTGTGACTACTTCTTTAGTTTCTACATTTCGTACTTCTAAATATCTTTCTTTCACAGTTGTTGGCAAGGGAACTGTAACAGCTTTCGGACTAATAACAGGTGCAACTATTGTTACATTATAGTTTTGAGGATTTATTTCTGTTGATGCTCTTTTTACTACTACATCAGGAATACCCAATAGAAGTCTATTATCATCATTAGTTTGATAAACTCTTTCTTCAATAGCGATAAAATACTTAGGACGTAATTGTGGAGAAAGAAAATCTGCGATCGCTACTATTATTCTTCCATGTATTCCGGTCCATAAATTAGGATGTTCTAAATATGGGTTCATTCCTGGGAATGGAGAAGGCATTTATCTACCTCAAATGTAATTTGATTGGACTATGAGTATTAATTTTTATGGTAGCTAAATAGTTTTACATCAACTTCTCCTCAAGAAAAATTTAGTTTAAATTGCTTTCTTGACTCCTGACAATATCACGAACAAGTTGTCAGGGCTGCACCGCATTGATCTTCTTTGGCTAACCAACCCTTGATACTTTGATATTCTACTTGCGCCCAATTTCCTTGACAGCCTAATAATTGCACAGTTGCGTCAGCAGGCACTTTTCCTATTTTTCGGCTTTTCTGATTAGCACTAGCATAAAGATTCACACCATTAGTACCATAACCACGGGTTGATAAGCCTAATTTTGCGACAGAAACCCATCCTGTTCCCGAAAAACCATCACTTGCATTGGTAATTTGTACCCAATTTTTAGCAGCAGCAATAATCTGAACTGTTTCATTAATAGGTACTTGTCCTAAAATTTTGTGACGCAGACTTGCACCATTCCGTACATTTAAGCCTTGTGGATCTGTATCAGTAACATAAGCTGAAATCTCGCACTTTTTAACATTAGTTGATTTTGCTAAAACAATTTGCTCAGATAAACCAGTATTTATAAATACGCTTATACTTGTAAGTCCTAATCCAATTACTAGCTTTGATAGGGAATAATTGATGTTGTTCTTCATATTGGTATTGCTGATCAAATCTACCTTATTTATAACTTAGTTTGTAATTTTATCAGTAGAGACGCGAAATTTCGCGTCTCTACAAACCTGATATTCTCACCAGAAAACCCTAACTGAACCGTATTGGGTTATGTTCGCCATACCTTCTAAAATAAAAATTCCCACCTTATTCACGAGGTGGGGTAACGCAGTATTATTTGTTAGTTCCTAAAACTTATTTCATGAAATAATCAAGGTTTGAAACCTCGCTCCTTGTGGGCGAAAAAATCCTTGTATCACGAGGCAGGTTGAAACCCCACCCCTTGTGGGTGGCTTGATTTAATTGCGAATTGCGAATTGCGAATTGCGAATTGATTCATGTCATAACCAAATAAGTTGGGGTCAACTTCTCCTAACTGTAAATCTGCCAAACCATATTCAGCCCATCTTCTTTCTACCATCGCTGCGACATCAGGATCTGATTCTAGTGGTGCGCCCCATTCGTGTTCTGTTTCTGGGGGAATTTTGGTAGTTGCATCAATTCCCATCCGTCCACCTAAACCAATTTTTTCACTGGCAAAATCTAAAGTATCAAAAGGTGTACTCGGCAGAATAAATACATCGCGTGTGGGGTCAACTTTAGAACTTATTGCCCAGACAACTTGCCGGGGGTCGCGGATATTGATATCTTTATCGACAACAATGACAAATTTGGTGTAAGTAAATTGCGGTAAGGCACTCCAAAAAGCTAAAGCTGCTCGGCGTGCTTGTCCGGGATATGCTTTATCAATGGAGATGATTGCGGCTTTGTAACTCAAAGCTTCCATTGGTAAGAAGAAATCGACAATTTCTGTAACTTGTTGTCGCAGAATTGGTGTATATATACGATTAAGTGCGATCGCCATCATCGCTTCTTCTTTAGGTGGACGACCGCTAAATGTGGTTAAATAAATCGGATCTTTGCGGTGCGTCATACACCCAAAGCGAATCAAAGGTGAATCTTCCACACCGCCGTAATAACCCATGTGGTCGCCAAAAGGCCCATCTGGCAAAACTTCCCCTGGTGTAATTGTTCCTTCCAAAACAAATTCTGAGTCGGCGGGAACTTCTAAATCGACTGTTTTACACTTGGCCAACTGCACACCAGAACCGCCATACAACCCAGCAAACAGCCATTCTGATAAATCTACAGGGATGGGTGTAGCAGCTGCCATGATAATTAGTGGATCTACACCAAGTGCGATCGCTACTTCTAATTTCTGACCACGTTCGGCAGCTTTCCGCAAGTGCCTCGCCCCACCCCGCACCGATAACCAGTGAACAGTCATCGTATTCTGAGATTGCAGTTGCAAGCGATATACACCAACATTCGGTGTACCTGTCTCGCAATCTTTGGTAATTACCAACCCCAATGTAATAATCTTGCCAGCATCACCAGGATAGGGACGAATTAGCGGTAACTTGTTTAAATCCAAATCATCGCCTTGAATGACCACTTGCTGACAAGCCGGGAAAAAGTCTCTTCCGGGTTTGGCTTTGAGGACATCGAACAGCACTTTACCGAAATCTATCGCCTGAGAAATCTTTTTTGGCGGTTTTGGCTGCTGTAGCATACTCAGCTTTTTCCCTAGAGTTTCTAACTCCTGGGGATGCTGCATATTCATTGCCCAGCATATTCTTTCCACTGTCCCCAGCAAATTCACCGCCACCGGGAAGGATGCACCTTTGACATTTTCAAACAACAACCCCGGTCCACCTTGTTGCAGCATCCGGTTAGAAATCTCTGCAATTTCTAATTCCGGGTCAACTAAGGCTGAAATCCGCTGTAATTGTCCTCTTTCTTCTAAAATTTTGATGAATCCACGCAAATCTCTTGCCATTGTTCTAATAAAGCTAAATAGTTAAGAAGTATGAAGCGCTGTTTTAATATTATGAGCTACTATATAGTACAGCACGGCGGAAATAAGCAGACCATTTGAAATACGTCAAACGCTGGCAGTATAAGTATTTTTTCTGTTTACTTTTGCCTTATTGTACTAGCCTAAGCGCCTCTAGTCCCTAGCCTCTCTTAAATTCACTGCAAGTTAACTAATTGATTGACTTTTCTTAACCCTGTGGCACAAGCAATTTGGTTATCCTAACTAAGGATAGGCATTATTGATTACAAATAAGCTCTACCCTTCAAACATGGCGAGAATAGATCCTAATTCCCTGGCAGGTGGTTTTGTGATGTGCTTCCTGCTAGGTTTATTTATTTTTGGTCAATAGTCAATAGTCAAAAGGACAACATTTCACACTTCATACTTCATACTTCATACTTTCTATAGACTAAACTATTTACTTATAATGTAGTTTTGTAAAATCCTGTTAGCCAACTGTCTTATGATCACAAGACTTTCAGCAGCTGTTTACGGGATGGGTACAGCACCAACTGTTGCTCCTGAACGGTCTAGTCAAACTATTAGCAAACCGTATCCCAATTACAAAGTTATCGTTTTAAACGATGACTTCAATACTTTTCAACACGTCGCTGAGTGCTTGATGAAGTATATCCCGAATATGACCAGCGATCGCGCTTGGGATTTAACTAATCAGGTACATTATGAAGGGCAAGCGATCGTTTGGGTAGGCCCCCAAGAACCAGCAGAATTGTATCACCAACAGCTGCGGCGAGCCGGTTTAACAATGGCTCCCCTGGAAGCAGCTTAATTATATGGGTAAATCTCATCAAGGCCCCCAAAAAGCAAATAACCGCAAAGATGGCAGACTAGTCTGGAATCACTCTACCCATCTTCCCGGTCTTATCCCCATTTTAGAAAATCTCTGTCAGCAGGATGGCATTCACACCATTACCCCAGGCGTAATTGGACGGGTGAGAGGTCATAGTCCGAAAATGCAATTACGCATATCTGTGCCAATTCGGGGAGGTTACAAAGTCATCGCCAGACAAGGCAAGACAGTACAAGAGGTGTTTATCCTGACTAGTTTAGTCCAGGATGAACTGCAAACAGCTATTGCGATCGCCATGAATCAATCAGCTTAAAGTCAGTAGTCCATAATCATTCAAAGTTTTTGACTAAAAAAGTTGGTACAAACCTTGCCTATGACCCACCCCTTTATAGGTGATACCATTTCAGACTTCAGACTTCAGACTTCAGTTGGCTATTCTTCAACCCGCCGTACTGCAAATTTATGTAGCGGTAAACTCAGAATACAAGAAAAAGTTAAAAAATATGACAATGCTGTTGTAATTCTCAAAGACATCACTACAGATTCCCAGTCAGGTAAAATTACCTTTTCTAGAGCAAAAGCAACACAGTATACGAGCCAGTAAGAAAAGCTCATTCTAAACAAAATTTTCTCTGTTTCTTCTATGTCATCTTTTGGTTGCTTACCGTCCCAGAGCAATATTAAACCGAGAACACAAGCACCAAAGGAAACAGCAACTACAAATTCATGACACAAAAAACTCATCGAATGCATTTGCCTCGATCCCAATACTTTGCAATTGAGATTCAGTCTAAAGGAATATTCCTTTCAGTTACACAAAATATTTACAAACTGCAATAAGTACTGCAATTAAGCGGATTTACCACACTTGATGCAGTTTCTCCACCTCCGGGGTATGAATAGCTGAACATATTATGATAACTAAACTAGGGCGTAATTTTTTCACGCAAACTAGACATACCAAAAAAACTCAGCCCCCACCAAACTATATGCGTAAATTGGGCGCACTCAAACCAAGTAAAAGTAAATACAAGATAAGCAACTGCTACTGTTTCAATGCCACAGTAAGATGACTTGATAACTAGCCACAGACATAATCCTAACAGCAGCGAGTAAACAACTAGTCCTAAAACACCTACAGATAAAGTTGTATCTAAAATTAAATTGTGTGCCTTCACCGTAATGAGTGCTTGTGTCTTATGCCGTCCATCCGAGTTCTGGTAGTCGAAAGTAAACTCCCCTAAACGAGTCATCTTTAACCAATTAGAATTAATGACATATGGATAAGCACTCCCAAACCCATTCATCCCCCATCCCAGTAACGGGCGCTTACCAATACCACGCGCTGATAATTCCCACAAATATATTCTGTCAGACGTGAGTTGTTTGAGAATCTTAGTACTGTTATCAAAGTTGAATTGATTGAGTGCTTCAATTTGACGAGTGGATGAAACTACACCGATAAACAACAAAGCAACCAACAAAGTGCAGAGCATAAAGGAGCCTACTTTTTTAGTAATACCAGACTGGTAAAACCAGTAAACTCCAGCTACTAAAAAAGCTAATATCCCCGCCCTAGTCTGAGTGAGCAACAGTGCAGGGATAATCAAGATACTAGCTATAACAGCATCACGATTCCTTATCCAACGCCAACGCCAGCCGACAAGGGTGATAATTGCTACTGCTGCTAGAACAAATGAAGCATGACCACGATGGGAATACAAACCGATTGGTTGCTGATTTTGAAAGATAGTACTAGCCAGAATATTATCTCTGAGTAGTTGCCCACTGGTGGCGGTGTAGTCGATGCGCCAGTTGATAGTTTGTGGGAAGATGCTAATTGCTAGGATAACACCGCCAATTACTAAACCTTGCAGTTGAGAACGGGCTAGTTCTGGGTGCAGTCTGAGTAGTAAGTTATTGCTGAGAGTGAAGATGGAGATAAGTAACCAGTAAAGCAAGCCATCACCCATCTGTTCTTGACCGAGTAGGGAACGCCAAGGGAAAGGACTAGCGACAGTTGCAATTAATCCAATTCCGAGAAATATTTCCCATAGTAACCTGTTAATTTTCCAACTTTGGGGTAGCTTGAGGTGTTCTGTGTCTTCCCAAAGGATTAAAAGGTTGAGTATGCAGATAAGGCTAATGGCAAATACTTTTGGTTGAGTCCAGATTTCCCCGCGCATTGTACCGAATGGGTTGATGAGAATGATGCTGAGGGAGAATAGGAAAATGTAGAGGTGGTTCACGGTTATTTTTCACAGCGAATTTTCATCGCTTTTATTATTCCCCACGCGCCGAGTACAAATAGTCCTAATGCAGATGTGGATTCAGGGGTAGATTGTGGTGAGGTTCCTGGAGAAATTGGTCGCATTTTGAAACTGCCTCTACGATCATTAAATGCTAGTTGGATAGGGAAAGCAGTTTCTTCTGTTGAACCAAATAATGAATCGATGCCAGTAATTTTAAAGTTTGGAACACCAAAACCAAGTAAGGAAACAAAGTCTACGTTTTGTCCGGGACTGAATTCGCCAAGGATACTATCTCCAACTGAGACGGTAAATCTATTGTCGTCATCAAAAGGGAAATCAAGAATTTCGGTAAAGAGTGTATCGTCAAGTGCTTGGAATTCAAAACCATTGTTTGTTGGTGGGTCATACCAACGACAACCAGGAACATCGCGGAATACTTGCCAATTCCCTTCTCTGGCGCTGGGAAGGATAGGATCATCCAGTGTCCGACCTCGTAGTTCTTTCCCAAATCCACCGCCACCACTACTTGCAGCAGTAAATTCCTGAAATTCATCCTCAGACAAATTTTCCTCGTCAAATACCATAACATTAAGCTCGTAGTTACCTTGATCTTCGCCCCTAGCACCGCCATTTGCTGCTTGTACACTAAAGTTGATAGTCCCATTTCCAGACACAATACCTGTCAGTGCAGAAGCAAAGCCATCTCCTATAGGACTACTATTATCGTTGCGATTATTACCATTTCTTAAGTACGTGTCTGGATTGCATCTATTCCCGGGTATGTCATTATTTATATAGGCATAAAATCTTCTACCTACGGGAAGGTTTTCTAGAGCAAATCTATCTACTTGTGTACCAGAAGATAGAGTACCTGGAAGCTTTTTGAAGGTGTTGGACGGTATGTGTTCCCAACCCCATCTGACTCCATCGTAAATATTGACAGTTTTTTGCCGACTTCCTGGAGTTCTAACTTCCTCGACAAGATAGGTTTCGGCATAGAAGTAGATTTTTTTATCAAGATCCATATTAGGAACCCACGGATAATCCATAAAATAGTTTGAACCAGCAGTAAAGACGGTATCGTAGTATGGATCCGTTTGACCATCATCAATATCGAGTTGGTCTTGTTCAAACCCTTCATAGTTATCTATCACTCGTTGAGTCCAGTGAACACTATTACCTTTTGGATCATTTCCTTTTGGAATGTAATCTAATCTAAACGCAGCTCCAGCACCTCTGCTGTATCGTAAATCTGGACATTGGCCAGAAGGTAAGGGAAATGTTGGAGTGCAAGGATAGTATGTTTTGATATTAAAACTACCTTTTAATCCACTTCCTATCCGTACAAAATTCCAGTCAGGTTCGGGGAATTGATATCTTAGTAAACTGAGCAATTTATCTGTTCCCCCTGGTTTGATCTCCACAACTTTCCCAAAATCTAAAAAAGAGCGTGGATCATAAAAAGGCCATGCTTGTAATTGTACTAAGCCTGCTCTTTGATTTAATGTATCTTCGTAAGGCATGATGACTGGTCTGCCTAGTGGATTATTAACTGTGACTGCAAAGCTTGACTGACTTTGTATTGTGGCAAATAAACTTGTTGCAATTAAAACTAAGGAATATTGTTGTGAAAAGCGTGATGACATTTTTATAATTCCTGTACTTATTAAGTTACATTGTTGTCTTGATTTTGCTTGAATTTATTGCTCAACTAAGCAAAACTCTACAAAATAGGTAGATACTTTACCTATCCAAAGATTTTCTATTAAATTCGTATTCATACTTGTTCTGTCATATATTTCTTGCGTTGTACATTTGTTGTTATAAACAAACTGAATTTGATAAATGCCCGCCTTAAGTCCATCAAAATCCCAATAGCCACCATCACTGGCTTCAATTATTAGAGTAAACGGGTCAAGCTTGCGCCAAGAGAGTTCGGCGTATGGAAATAAAGTGAAACTCTCTCCTGGCATGACAAGTGGAAAATCAGATTCTGATGGTCTTTTAGTTCCACGCCGAAAATACCCTCGCAAACATACTTGACCATCTACTTCTACAAGCTGGGGTATCAAGGTATTAAAAAGGTTGAAGCGAACTGGCTCAGGGGTGTTGTTAGTAATACAAATCCCTAACTGTACGCGAGTTACGACACGGCGCTTTTTTTCTGGAAGAGTCAATACCCGTTCTGGCACTAAAGTTTCAAAACGAATGCCTTCCACTTCTACTGCATTGTTGTCAACTTCCACAGGTTCAATTAAGTGAAGATTCACAAATTGAGTCACTAATTGCACCGCACTCACTGTTTTTTCTGTTGGAGGATCTGAGCTTGATTCACTTTCACCATAACTACCCCACATAAACCGAAGTTGATAAGCTCCTGGTTGGAGAATATTGAAAAACCAAGATTTGTCAAGAAATCGAAAAATTTTTGATAAGGAGTTAGGGCTATTAATAACTTGAAGTTGCAGATGGTTATTTTGCCAAATGAGCCTTAGAGCCAAAGTAAAGGGTATGTGTAGTCCCGAATCGATTAAACGAGGATCAAATACTCTAGTCTCATATCGCTTTAGCCATTGAGCAAAGTTTGATACGAACTGTGTCAACCAAATTCCAAAACCTGATTGGGGAGGTATATTACTTTGAAGTTTGTCAACAGGTTCATCTAAAGTTATTTGCCCTTGCAGTGCTTGACCATCTGATGTTAAAAGCTCTGGAATTAATGTTTGATTGGGATTGAGATGACAAGGATTTAGTGTGTTATTGATTAGGTAAACTTCAATTTCTACAATTTCTACAGAGATACTGGAATCAGAGCTATTTTTCGGGATAGGCAATACTATAAGATTGGATTCCCAGATTCTTAAATGAATACCTGCGACTTGAAAAATGTTGCTATCATTCGATTTAATTGTCATATTGCTGACCCTCTTTATTTACAGGTTTTAGTACACTATCCATAACGATAGTACACAGTTCAATAACATTATCCTGAAAAAGAGCGATACTTGATTGCTGATTTCAACGCAGATTATAGGAATTCTTTCAAGCGAAAGGCAGTCATTTCATCTATGCCATTCACGCCAATATTTTTCTGTATAACTATGAGAAAATTTTTAAATATCATAAATGGTAGATGCCCAAACTAAATTTTGTGAATGTCAAACTCTTCACTATTGCGCGTTGTTGCTACAGCTGATAAATCAGAAGGTATTAAGTTAGCAGAATTGCCTGAAAATATCTTTGGTTAAGATAAATGTAAACTTTTTTTTTACAAGGAGATAACTGCAAAGTTACGGAAATACTGTATGAAGTTGCTCTGAATAAAATATTACAAAACAAGCAAATTGTTAAATAAATATAAAGACAGAGGTATGCTAATTTTTTCCGTGTATTCACTTAATTAGCAGTAAAAACATTTTTTTCACGAGAAGAAAGACTGTTTTAGGGTGTAGAAAATTCGGCTTCCTGTTTTTGTTGATAGAATCGCTATGGTGATATTCAAACCTATCTCAGCCTGATGAAAAGCGATCGCTCACTAAACTCACAAATTTCTTTTCAATATCCTGAACTACTTAACTAGTCTCAACATTGAAGTGGTTTGAAAGCACCAGAGTATTAACTAAGCTATTATCAGCCACCTAGCCAATTAGAACTATGATGTGTTATTTCATATAGCTCTAAAAATTATTACCCACTTGATTGACAACATACATACTTTGAATTAGCCACTTACCTTCTCGCCGAATTAAATCATAGCGAACCCGCAAATTTTCGTTAGAAGACTTTTTCTTTTGACCGTTTTCATAAAATTGTGTTACTTCTTTGACAGTAGCTAAAACTGCAGCGCGATTGGGATCTAGCTCATTTTTACTGACAAATTCTACTTTAACGCTGTGGTCGTATTGGCGATAACGGTTATCTAATCTATCTTGCTGGGCAATTAATCGCCATTGAGATAAAGATGAACCAGTTAAAATGTTGTTTAAACTCTCAAGATCATGGTTTGGCCCTAAAGCTAAGGCTTTGGTAGAAAGCCAAGTCCGAATTACTTCTTCTGCTGTCGTATCTGTCAGGGGGCCATTAGCTGGTAGTAACTCGCTATAGCCGTTAGGAATTTCTATTGGTGGTTGATTTAGTTGTATAGACAACTGCTTACCTTGTAAAGCTGGAGTCGGGGAAAATAGATTTTTTACCCAACCAAAGGTTGTGGAAACTATCAGCCAGAAAACTAATATACCAGCCAATGAGGCAAACACTGTCCAGACTAATCTTGTTTTACTGTCTAAGCTGCTGCGAACAGTTCGCCGTTGCCGAGTTCGGCGATCGCGATTATTATCTAACACATATTCTCGGTTAACAGGTTGAGTCTGCTTACGTCGTCTGCGCTTTTGGTTAGGACGCGGCGCAGTACCTTTACCATTCAGATTATGGTTAGTTGCTTTTTCTGGTCGTTCTGCGGTAGAAGCTGCTACAGGTATTTCTGAGGGCTGGGTATAATTAGGCGCAACTGGTGCAGGTGATGTATTCCATCTCGGAACTGGCGTTTTTTGGTTGGGAGTTTCTGGCAAATCTAAATCAGGCATTCTCGGATGATTTTGGCGCGAAACCCCAGGTGCATGAGTTTGTTGACGGTTATTATTAGGTTGTGGTGAGGCAAAAGGTTGACGATTAATTACACCCCAATCGTTACTAGTTTCGGCATCAGTAGGTAGTGCTTCTAAATATGCTTGCACTTGAGAGTTGGCAAAGTAATCTTTAAGTGAAGCTTGCTGCCTTGATAGATCCCGAAAATGCGGAAACACTTCATGTTGTAACCACTGTTCACCATACAGACACAACCCAGGTAACAAATCAGGAGAGTCTTGGGATTTTTCGCGGATAAAAGCCAGGGCTTCGTACTCCTGACTCATCTCCAAAACACGGGTTGCTTCTTCGGTTTGACCTAACAGTAGCGCACAGAGTGATTGTTCTAGATGCACATCTTGACGCTTACCCAGATGCATCAGCATTTGTCTAGCTTGACGAATTAATGCTGGTTGACGCTGGGCAAATCCTCTGGCAATCAAAGCATAAACTGCTAGGTAAGTAGCCACAGCAGATGGACGCTTACTTTCGGCTTCAAATAACTTGTGTTGTTCGGCGACTGTTAAGTAGTGGCGGATTTGCTGAATAAACCGCAGAAAGTCATCTATACTTAAACCTGATTGATCGTTGTTAGTCCCATCAATACCGCCGCGATCGTCAAGGATGCTTTGCAACAATTCCAGACCTTGGCGGCGTTCTCCAGTCTTTTCTAAAGGTAACTCTAGTAATTCTAAAACCCGATAAGGACGTAATTTATAAAGATCAGCTTGAATTTCTGCCTGTACGCTAGAGAATATTCCTTCACTAAAGAGCATTTCTAGCCCAGATTCTAGGGAAATCGCCGCATTTTCGTAATAACCTTGCTGCCACTGTTCACGGCCTAATTCTAGGCAAGCCAAAGCTACCGTCAACACAATATCTGGATGGTCACTACTTTCGAGAAAGTCATCCTCGGTGAGATGATTGCCGATTTTTCCACCGACATTGTGATGATTGGCTAGGTATGTATTACCTAGTTTTAGTACCAGTTCATATTCTCCTAGCTCTTGCAAGATTAATAACGCACCAACTAATTCCTGTTGGGGAATTTCAATACTGAGACCTTGGCTATCAAGATCATCATTAATGTCTGTGCGTTTGCCTGCTGTGACTGTGGCAGTAGCAGTGCCATCCGGGTCATAAGCATGGGACAGATAAAGCTGATCGTAACTGCTACGTTCTTTCGGATTTGATAAAACCACGTAAGCTGTTTCTATAAGTTGTTTACGAGAAGAAATTGCTGCTTGCGAATACTCTCGTCGCGGCAACTGCACAATGCGATCGCTATGTGCTTGCCGCAACTGTTCTTCACTTGCCGCTAACGGTAGTCCTAAAATTCGGTAGTAATCTAGCGGAATTCGCACAGCCTACTTCCCCTGCACCGTGATCAACATAATCCACCTAGAGCATTCCAGGCATATAAAACCGTGCCATAATGTTACGGTGAATAACACCGCACCGGACTTACACTATAAGTGTATATTGCAACAATTAATTTTGTTCCCTCTGAAATTTTGAGACACATTTTAGTACTATTGATTTGACTTCGCCTAGGCAAGAGGGAAACTTTGTTTTAATTCTTAGTATTTACTTGTGTATAACTACTATCAGTTATTAAACACTGCAAAACTGGATGGCGATCGTTCATCATACTCATCATACCCAACTTATAAGCTTATCTGCTTGATGTATACTTAAGTGTTTTCCCTGGCTATGCAGTGATAGTAGCAATACTTCTAACGGTAGATGTTATTAATTACAAGGATTAAAATGCTACCATGCTTAAATCTTAATTACAACTATCTAGCAAGATAAATTCAGTTTCGACTTTGACTTTGTGAGAAATTGTTAATAAATATGCAGAAACCAAGCTATCCTGATTGATAGCCTATGTACAGGAGTTGGGATTGTAAAACGACAGAGGGTAGCATGAAAAGTCATGTATTGCAGTTAGGTGTAAAAATCGCAGATAGCGAATTATAAAACTCCAAAAATCACCTATTTCTTCCTTCTATTCCCAATAATCCTGCTTAGCGCCTAAATTTTTAGTTTTTGTCTCCAGCACAACCAAGCTTAGATAAAGCAGCTGATTTGTCAGAAAGCGACCTATTTAACATGGTAAATTTCAGTTTTACAACAGGGATACTAAAAAAATAATGGTTCAAGAACGGACGTTACCTAAATTTGATACTGCCAGCGCTCAAATCACCAAAGATGAAGGCTTAATGCTTTACGAAGACATGGTGTTAGGACGCTTTTTTGAAGATAAATGCGCTGAAATGTACTATAGGGGCAAAATGTTTGGTTTTGTCCACCTATATAACGGTCAAGAAGCTGTTTCGTCTGGCGTTATCAAGGCAATGCGTCCGGGGGAAGATTTCGTTAGCAGTACCTACCGCGACCACGTTCACGCCCTGAGTGCAGGTGTGCCAGCCCGTGAAGTCATGGCCGAATTATTTGGTAAAGCTACAGGTTGCAGCAAAGGACGCGGCGGTTCTATGCATATGTTCTCTGCGGAACATGGCTTATTGGGCGGCTATGCATTTGTCGCAGAGGGCATTCCTGTCGCGGCTGGTGCAGCTTTTCAAAGCAAATATCGCCGCGAAGTTTTAGGCGACCCCAAGGCTGACCAAGTAACCGCCTGCTTCTTTGGTGATGGTGCTGCTAACAATGGTCAGTTTTTTGAAACCTTGAATATGGCAGCTTTGTGGAAACTGCCAATTATTTTTGTGGTGGAAAATAATAAGTGGGCAATTGGGATGGCTCACGAACGGGCGACTTCCCAGCCTGAAATTTATAAAAAAGCTAGCGTATTTAATATGGTGGGCGTAGAAGTAGACGGTATGGACGTACTAGCAGTACACTCTGTAGCTCAAGAAGCAGTCGCCCGCGCCCGTGCTGGCGAAGGGCCAACGTTAATTGAAGCCCTCACTTACCGCTTCCGTGGTCACTCCTTAGCAGACCCAGATGAATTACGTACCAAAGCCGAGAAAGAATTTTGGTTTTCCCGTGACCCAATTAAGAAGCTGGCTGCTTATATGGTGGAGCAAAATTTGGCTAGTGAGGAGGAACTAAAGGCAATTGACAAGAAGATTCAGGACGTGATTGACGAAGCAGTTGAGTTTGCCGAAAGTAGTCCAGAACCTGATCCTAGCGAATTGTATCGCTTTATATTTGCAGAAGACGAGTAATTATCAGAAACTAGGGACTAGAGGCTAGGGGCTAGAGACTAGGTAGGGAATAGAGAGAATATCGTTCTTTTTAGACTCTTTAACCTCTAACCTCTAACCTCCAACCTCCAACCTCTAAGGACTCATCTTGTGCTTACCATTACCATTCAACAGCAACAGTACAAAACATACATCCTTTCTGACGCAACCTCCAGTACTCAGTTAGAGGTTGTCCCAGAACGTGGTGGTATTATTACAGGCTGGCGCGTTCAAGGTCAGGAAATTCTTTATTTGGATAGAGAGCGTTTTGCTAATCCTGATTTGAGTGTTAGAGGTGGAGTGCCAATTTTGTTTCCTATCTGTGGCAATTTACCAGATAATTCCTACACCTACAATGGGCAGCAATATACTCTCAAACAGCATGGTTTTGCTCGTGATTTACCGTGGGAAGTTGAGGAAGTATCCGAGGACAATACAACTTATCTCAAACTCCATCTTGTCAGCAATGAACAAACAAAAGCCTTATATCCCTTTGATTTTCATTTAAGTTTCAGTTATAAAATCAATGGGAATACTCTGGAAATTCAGCAACATCTGCATAACTCCTCTACAACATCAATACCTTTTTCCAGTGGGTTTCATCCTTACTTTCTTACCCAGGATAAAACTCAGCTAGAGTTTGCTATTCCTGCTCAGGAGTATCAAGACCAGAGAACTAAGGAAATTAAATTCTTTAGTGGGAATTTTGATTTTAATTTAGATGAAATTGATGTTGCTTTCAAGCAACTAACTGGTAAATCGGCTACAGTCACAGACAATAGCCGTAAATTAAAATTGACTATTAATTACGGTGACGACTATCCCATTGTGGTATTCTGGACGCTCAAGGGTAAAGACTTTTACTGTCTGGAACCTTGGAGCGCACCGCGCAACTCCTTAAATACAGGCGAAAACCTGACTGTATTAGAACCAGGAGCCGACTACACAGCATCTGTTAGATTCACAGCAAGTTTTTTCTAGAAACCCCTTTGCAAATCTATAGATGTTTGTGCTATAATGGCAAAGTTGCGAACGAAGCGCAAGGGTCGCTAACTCAACGGTAGAGTACTCGGCTTTTAACCGATTAGTTCCGGGTTCGAATCCCGGGCGACCCATACAAGAGGAAAACAAGCTTGCTGAGACTTTGAAGTTGAGGCAAGTATTTTTGGATGTGGGAATTTTGAAAAGGCAATCTAGCTAGATTATAGGCCAATACGGTTCAGTTAGTGCCACAAACCTGAATGAGGTTTTGTTGGGTTACACTTCGTTCCACCCAACCTACAGTTATGCTTAACTAAAGTGAACAAGTTTCTTTGCAATTCATACCAAGAGAGATTTTGCGTAAGTTCTATCAGAATTAAATTCATAAAGCAGAAATGGCACAAACCTGTAAACCAACTGGTGTTTGAATAATTACAGCTTCTACACCAAAAACTTGCACGATCGCCTGTGGTGTTAACACTTCTTCAGGTGTGCCAACTCCCCAAAGTTTTCCTTGTTTTAATAAAGCAATGCGAGAACTATATCGTGCGGCTAAATTTAATTCATGTAAAACTGTAACTATCGTTAATTCCTGTTGTAGATTTAAATTTTTTAGTAGTTCTAATAATTGCAATTGATAATTAATATCTAAATAAGTTGTCGGTTCATCTAATAGTAAAACTTTTGGTTCTTGTGCCAGTGCCAAAGCCAAAAATGCTCGTTGTCTTTCACCACCTGATAGTTGTTCAACTGGGCGATCGCACTTATTTTCTAGTTGCGTTTTTTGAATTGCCGCATTAACTTTCTGCCAATCTTGCGCTGTTAATTCCCATTGCCACCAAGGTTGATGAGGTGTACGTCCTAAACTAACTAATTGTCTGACACTTACCCCCACTGGCACGGTTTGTTGTTGTGGTAACAGCGCTAATTTTTGTGCTACTACATTCGGTGGTTGAGAATGAATCGCTTTGCCATCAAGTAATACTATTCCCTGTTGTGGTATGAGAATTCGACTCAATAATTTGAGTAATGTTGATTTACCAGAACCATTAGCACCAACTAAACTTAACCATTCTCCTGTTTGCAAGGTGAGGTTAATATCTTGAACAATTGGTTCTGCGGTGTAACCGCCAGTGAGGTTTTGCAATTCTAGAGGCATTTTATAGCAGGTGATAGGTGACAGAGTTACAAGCCTTTGGAGGTATTAGTTTTATCTTCGATTCTGAATTCTAAATTCTGTATTCTTTTTTTAAGATTTACCCAATCCCGCAGAACGACGATACAGCAACCAGATAAATAAAGGTGAACCTAACAAAGCAGTGACAGAACCTACTGGTAGTTCTACTGCTCCTAGTCTAGATAGTAAATCTGCAAAGGTGAGTAACCATGCACCCGCTAGTGCTGACAGTGGTAAAACAAAGCGGTGGTCTGTACCCACCAGCAGGCGGACTCCGTGAGGTACTACTAAACCAACAAACCCAATCAAACCACTAATGCTGACTGCACCGGCGGCTAACAAAGTTGCAACACCACCAATTAATAGGCGCGATCGCGTCAATGATACTCCCAAACCAACAGCTAAATCATCCCCCAACGCCAACACATTTACAGACCGCGCCAGCAACCACCCGCCCAGCAGCGCCACAATAATATATGGCCCCGCAGTCGTAATTTCTTTCCATCCTCTGGCGTTCAAGCTACCAACTAACCAACTCAACGCCACTTGAATTTGACCATCTTCGGCGAGTAACAGCAATGTACTTTGCACTGCACCTAGTAGAGAACTGACTGCTACACCGCCTAGAATCAATCGTTCAATTGAAATTCCCGAACCTGCACGGCCAAGAAAAATCACTACGGCTGAGGTCAAAATTGCCCCTAGCCACGCAGCAAAGGGAATGGCGATGGGGAAGACTTGCCAAGTGATCATGAGAATCACAATCAATCCTGCACCTGCGGAAATCCCCAAAATAAAGGGATCAGCAAGGCTGTTGCGTAACATCCCTTGCAGCAGTGCGCCGGACATTCCCAAGGCTGCACCGACTATTACAGCGGCAATAATCCGAGGCAGACGCAAATCCCAGATAATAGTCTGGTTGGTGAGGTCGCCTTGATGCAGAATAGCTTCCCACAATTGCGAAAGAGTTAGGGGTACTGCACCTTGGGACAACGAAAGCGCTAGGGTAATGATTAGCGCTGTACTAATGAGCAAAACAGCCCAGAGTATGCGGTTTTGAGTAACAGCGGCTAGTGAGAAAGTTTTCATTAACAAAAGTTTATCTCTGGTGCGTAGACGCGAAGTGGTTTGTCGTAAGACATCGCTGTTATTCTACCTTATGCACAAACTTAAACTGTGGTTGGATCTTCACTAACTTTCACAATTAGCTTGCCAAAGTTTTCACCCCGCAATAAACCAATAAAAGCACGGGGAGCATTATCTAAACCAACTACCACATCTTCTTTATATTTAAGTTGACCTGACTTTAACCAACCAGAAACATCGCGTACAAAGTCATTGGTTAGATGTTGGTAGTCACTAACTAAAAAACCTTTAATTAAAGCACGTTTGATCAGCAGAGGTCTTAAATTAGGACCAGGAGGCTGGGATGTAGCATTATATTCTGAAATCAACCCTACCAAAGCAATTCGCGCTCCCAAATTGATTTGCTGCAACACAGTTTCTAATATTACCCCTGCCGTATTATCAAAATAAACGTCAATGCCATCAGGTGCAGCTTTTTTTAGTGCGGAATCAAGTTCTCCAGTTTTGCGATTGATCCCCGCATCAAAGCCTAATTCTTTGAGTATATAATCTCGCTTTTCATCACTGCCGACAATTCCAATTACTCGACAACCTTTAATTTTGGCAATTTGACCTGCAACTGCACCTACAGCACCAGAAGCGGCGGAAACTACCACAGTTTCGCCTGCTTTGGGTTGACCTACATCCAAAAAAGCCGCATAAGCAGTTAGACCAGGCATACCCAACACGCCTAGACTATAAGATAAAGCTGCTTGAGTGGGATCAAGTTTCCGCAATGTATCACCCTTAGCTACTGCATAAGTTTGCCAACCGTTACCGCTAAGGACAAAATCTCCGGCTTGAAATTGCGGATGATTCGATTTAATAACTTGGCTGACTGTACCACCGACTATCGCTGAGTTTAATTCAACATTTGCTGCATAAGACTGACTTGCACTGATCAATCCACGCATATATGGGTCTAGCGATAAATAAATTGTCCGACTGAGAACTTCGCCTTCACCTGGCTGAGAAATTGGTGTTTCTTCTGAGGCAAAATCACTTTCTTTTGGTTCACCGATAGGACGGCTTTTAAGCAAGATTTGTTTATTAATTAAATCAGACACAAATTCTTCCTTTGTAGATTACTTGTTGTAGTTCAATCTTTGGAGTTCTTTGAAAATTCGGCAATTTCTATTCTGTTTCCACCAGGATCGCGCAAGAAAAGGCGATTGCATCCCGGAATTGGTGTTCCTAGCAAAATTTTTACATCATGCGCTTTTAAATGTTCTGCAACAGCATTCAAATCATCAACTTGAAAACAAATATGTCGTCTGGATGCTTGATTATTGACGTTTTCTTCTCTACTAACGTGTAGTTCGACATTTCCCAACTGATACCACCCTGCAGAATTGTTGGTTTCAGTCCGAGTAATTTCCTTTAATCCCAAAACTTTGTTATAGAAAAACAGTATTGCCTCCTCAACCTCAAGCGGGTAAGTCACTTGTATATGATGAACTGCCTCAAGCTTCATGTTCATTCTCCCGTTGGTATAAAATACAGGACTTGCACAACAAGATTCTTTGTCTTGTAAAGGTGTTTGAACACCTACACCCTTATTAACTCTGACAAGGGGCTTGCCATTGCACGATGTTTGTGAAATACTACTTTTAAAATACGATAAATCGATAAAGATTTAGTAGTATTTAACTGGATACACCATAAAAAATCCTGTCCTCAAAGGAATTGCGGACTAATCCTTAAGATGACAAACACAGGAATTCGTACTAATCAAGTTAAAGTCCCAAATGGCAATTTGCAGATTGATGCTTACTTAGCGGAACCTGCAAAAGAAGGGAAATTTCCCGCTGTAATTGTGATTCAAGAAATCTTTGGAGTCAACATCCATATTCGGGAAGTTGCAGAAAGACTAGCTAATGAAGGGTATGTAGCGATCGCGCCAGCATTATTTCAACGGACTGCGCCTGGTTTTGAGGCTGGTTATACTCCTGATGATATTCAACGAGGTCGCGCCGCCAAGGATCAGACTAAAGCCGCAGAGATATTGAGTGATATTCAAGCAGCGATCGCTTATTTGAGAACTTTACCAAATGTTCAAGGAGATGCGATCGGTTCTATTGGTTTCTGTTTTGGTGGTCATGTTGTTTACCTAGCAGCCACATTACCAGATATTAAAGCCACAGCATCATTCTACGGTGGTGGAATTCCTAACTCCACTCCTGGCGGTGGAGAACCCACAATTACCCGAACTCCAGATATTAAAAACCCGATTTACGCCTTCTTCGGTACAGAAGATAAAGGCATTCCGTTAGAACAAACCGAACAAATAGAAGCGGAATTAAAGAAACACCGAATTCCGCATACAATTTTCCGTTATTCTGGCGCACAACATGGCTTTTTCTGCAATCATCGCGCCAGTTACAATGCCGAAGCTGCGGCTGATGCATGGAACCATGTTTTAGAACTATTCCAGAAAAATTTGCAATTGCAGCCAGTCTAAATCCTACTCCTCCCTACCTCAAGAACAACCTCTGCCATAAATTTAATGATTTGGTAATCGGTAATTGATGAATAATTACCAATTACCAATCTTTACTTGGGGAGAATTTGCCATATTACCCTCACATTTAAATTAGTTTTTGGAAAATCTATTAAGTCAGATTTACTGACTTTAATTTGTCGTGTCTAGCTTTTCACTGATACCTTCAATAACATGGTTACATCTGTAAAACAACCAAAAATAAATATTTTTCAGCGTGTTTCTCTTTTAATACTTCCTGGAATATTTACCATCTCTACAACTTTAGTTAGTTGCTCAGTTGATATTCCAAAATCAGAGAATAAAACTACAGGTTTTACAGCCAAAGTTGTCCACATGGGCTATCAAAGTTCTGGAGATTTAGTCAGACTAAGAGGAGTATTAGAAAAACGCTTACAACCCTTGGGTGTTACTGTAGATTGGGCGCAATTTGCTGCTGGGCCACAATTAATGGAAGCGATGAATGTTGGTAGAGTTGACATTGGCTCTGTCGGCGAAACTCCACCAATATTTGCTCAAGCTGCTGGTACGGAACTAGTATATATTGCCAGCAATAAGCCAAGCACTGGTCAAGGAAGTGGAATTATAGTTCCAAAAGATTCTCCAATTAAAACATTGTCCGACCTAAAAGGTAAAAAAGTAGTTTTTCAAAAAGGTTCTGCATCACATTACCTATTAATCAAAGCCCTAGAAGAAGCTGGTTTAAAATATAGTGATATTCAAGCAATTAGTTTGCCACCGACAGAAGCTCGTGCTGCATTTATTCAAGGAAAAATCGAAGCTTGGGTAACTTGGGATCCCTACTTAGCTTCAGCCCAAAAAGTTGCAAATGCCCGTATTCTCAGAAATGCCAGCGGCATTGCTACTCAAGGTGGATATTATATGGCATCACGTAAATTTACCACTGAAAATCCAGAGTTAGTACGAGTAATTCTAGAAGAAATAAATAATGTAGGTAAATGGGCAGAACAAAACACAGAAGAAGTCGTTAAATTGACTGCGCCTCACCTGAAATTGGATCAAGACATTTTAACCACAATGATTAAAAGGCGCTCTTATGGCTTAAGGCCAATCACGCCACAAATCATGGAAGGTCAACAGAAAATTGCTGATTTGTTTGCCCAAGAAAAAGTAATTCCTAAACGCATTGATGTGAAAGAAGCAATGCTAACTACCGAACAATATGCAGCCATAACGCCAAAAACTATTAGCCAGAGATAAGATTATGGAAATATTTTGGTATTTACCGACCCAAGGCGATGAACGATATTTAGGTACAAGCATTGGCAGACGACAAGCCGATTATCCCTATATGCAGCAAATCGCCCAAGCTGTGGATAAATTGGGCTATGGCGGGATGTTAATTGGGACTGGACAAAAGCAGGATACATGGATTGTCGCTGCTTCTTTGATTCCGGTTACGCAACGCTTACGATTTTTAGTTGCCTTTCGTCCAGCGATTATGTCACCTTCACTAGCTGTGAGGATGGCTGCTACCTTTGATCAGCTTTCTAACGGTCGAATTATTTTAAACGTGGTGACTGGTGGCGACTCTAAAGAATTAGCCAAAGATGGCATTTTCTTAGACCATGATCAGCGTTATGAACTTACTGATGAATTTTTAACAATTTGGCGATCGCTTATGCAAGGTGACGAAGTGACTTTCAATGGTCATCACCTACAAGTTGCAGGCGCGAAACTGCAATTCCCACCAGTACAAAAGCCTTACCCCACCTTATATTTTGGCGGTTCTTCCGATGCCGCTTTGCAAGTTGCAGCCAAACACATTGATGTGTATTTAACTTGGGGCGAACCACCAGCACAAGTAGCCGAAAAAATTAGTAAAGTCCGCCGACTAGCCGCAGAACAAGGTAGAACAGTCCGCTTTGGCATTCGGATGCACGTTATTGTGCGAGAAACCACTCAAAAAGCCTGGGATGCAGCTAACGAACTCATCAAATATCTAGATGACGAAACCATTGCAACTGCTCAAAAGCGCTTTGCCCAATCTGAATCGGCAGGACAACGGCGGATGGCGCAGTTAAACAGCGGTAGCCGCCAAAACTTAGAAATTAGCCCTAATTTATGGTCTGGTGTGGGCTTAGTGCGGGGTGGTGCAGGTACAGCCTTAGTCGGAGATCCAGACACAGTAGCAGCGAGAATGCTGGAATATGCTGATTTAGGAATTGATACCTTCGTATTTTCCGGCTATCCCCACTTAGAAGAAGCTTATCGCGTCGCTGAATTACTTTTCTCCCGCTTACCACTGCAAACTTCTCAAATCGCCATACCGCAGCAACTACCAACACCATTTAATGAATTTGTCACCAAGACAGAGTTACTTAAACCTCAGCCTGTGTAGTTTTGCAGCATTCAAGTATCATCTGCGTGCATATGCGTACATCTGCGGTTAATTAAATACAATTCTAGTGAATAAATGAGCAACAAACACAGACAAATTAAACTGGGTGCATTTTTATCCAGCAGTGGACATCACCTAGCCTCATGGCGACACCCCAATGCACAGGCTGACAGCGGTTTGAACATTCAGCATTTCAAACGACTTGCCCAGACCGCAGAACGGGGCAAATTTGATATGATTTTCTTTGCTGATGGAGTGGCTGTGCGCGATCGCGGTCAAGGAACAGAAGTTTTAAGCCGTAATGGTAAACTTGTACACTTTGAACCGCTTACCCTACTATCAGCCTTGTCTGTAGTCACAGAACGCATTGGTTTAACAGCAACAGTATCGACTACCTATAATGAACCTTATCATCTCGCCCGTAAGTTTGCCTCCCTCGATTATCTCAGTGGTGGTCGTGCCGGTTGGAATCTTGTGACTTCTGCCACCGAATCAGAAGCCCTAAACTTCAACCGGGAAAAGCACATGGAACATACCCTGCGCTATGAACGCGCCCGCGAGTTTGTCGATGTAGTTACCAAACTTTGGGATAGTTGGGAAGATGATGCATTTTTGCGAGATCAAGAATCAGGGATTTACTTTGACTCTGACAAATTGCACATTCCCAACCACAAAGGCGAACATTTTTCAGTGCGCGGCCCGTTAAATGTGGCTCGTCCTATCCAGGGATACCCAGTCATTATTCAAGCTGGTTCCTCAGAAGATGGGAAAAATCTCGCCGCTCAAACAGCAGAAGTCATCTTCACTGCCCAACAAACCCTAGAAGAAGCCCAAGCCTTCTATGCTGATGTGAAGGGAAGACTAGCTCAATACGGACGCTCCCCTGATCATCTTAAGATTATGCCTGGTGTATTCCCCGTAATTGGCAGGACTGAGCAAGAAGCCAAGGATAAATTCGAGCAGATTCAGGAGTTAATTGATCCCGTAGTTGGCTTGAATTTGCTAGGAGGAATGATCGGTGGATTCGACTTATCTGGCTACCCGTTGGATGGCCCACTGCCAGAACTACCAGAGACCAACGGTGGTAAAAGCCGTCAAAAACTCTTGATAGACCTAGCTCGCAGAGAAAATTTAACCATTCGACAACTATATTTATCAATTGCAGGTGCGCGGGGACATCGGCAAATTCTTGGCACACCAGAACAAATTGCCGACCAGTTAGAAGATTGGTTTGTCAATGGTGGGGCTGATGGATTCAATATTATGCCGCCTTGGCTACCTGGAGGTTTGGATGAGTTTGTAGATTTGGTCATCCCAGAACTGCAACGTCGAGGATTATTCCGCACCGAATACGAAGGCTGGACACTACGTGACCATCTTGGTTTGCCCCGTCCAGTTAACCAGTTCAGTACAACCAAGGCTAATCCTGAACTTGTAGCGGTTGGTTCCTCTGTATAAATCTCTTGATTTTATGAGATAGAGTAGGGGCGCAAGGTTTTGCGCCCCTACTTTCTGTATTTGTTATAGCAATAGCTAATACCAATTCGCTTATACCAATTTTAGATGAAGACGCATAGAAAGAACCCCACCGCCTACGGCACCTCCCCTTAGCAAGGGGAGGTTGGGAGGGGTAAAAATAATGTGCAGCTTCACAGAGAATTGGTATTAAAAAGTGTTAAATAAGCTGCTTAAAAAAGGTTTTATGTTGTAAAGTTTAATTCAAAATCCCAACACATGCATTGATTTTTCTAGCACTTCTTTGGGGCGAAATGGTTTAGTAAGATATAAGTCAGCACCAACATCAATTCCTTTTTGTTTATCAAATTCCTGTCCTTTTGCTGTCAACATCACAATGTAGATGTCTGTCAGTTGTAAGTCGTGTTTAACTATCTGGCAAACTTCTAGACCACTCATTTTAGGCATCATCACATCAAGAAAAACTAGGTTTGGTTTTTCTGTTTTAATAGTTTCAAGTGCTTCTTCTCCATTTCTAGCAGTTAAAAGTTCTACACCCTCATCTTCTAATGCTTCTAGAGCTTGTTCCATCAAAATCACGATGTTAGGTTCATCGTCAACAATGAGAATCTTTTGAGTCATATAATAATCAGATTTGATTTTTAAAATTATTTGTGTGGGGAGGGGAAAAAGTATGAAGTGTGAAGTATGAAGTGTGAAGTATGAAGTATAAAGTTTTATCCTTCTGCCTCGTGCCTTCTTTTATTAACGATCAGACAGCATGATAAAAAATACATTTTCTAAATCCTTTTCAAACCGTAGAGTTTTCACCAGGTCGGTTTCATTAGAGAAGATAGAATCAATGATAATCATGTCTGGTTTAGTTGAGCGGGCTTTGTGGATGCATTCTTGGGGATCGGAGGCTTCAATCACGTTATATCCCTGAGTTTGCAGCACATCTGATATTGTTTTTAAGGTTGAGGCATTTTTATCAACAATTAATACCTTTTTACTAGAAGTGCCTTGGGAAAGTAGTAAGCCAATTTCGCTCAGAAGTTGTTCTGAGTTGATGGGCTTGGTGAGATAGCGATCAATGCCAATGTGGTAGCCGCGTTCTTTGTTTTCAATAATTGACAGAATAATAATGGGAATATCTGCTGTTTGGGGATCATTTTTGAGAACGGCTGCCACATCAAAGCCGTTAATTTGGGGCATCATCACATCTAAGAGAATCAAATCAGGACGAGCGATTTTGATTTGATGAATTGCATCCATGCCATCTTTCGCTTCTCGAACTTTGTAGCCTTCGTTTTCTAGTTGCTGTCGAAGTAATTCTCGAATGTTAGTATCATCATCCACTACCAGAATGGTTTTGCGGTTTTCGTTCAGCACAGTGTTGGTAGTGATGACGTGTTCTTTCAGTTGTTTGACTAAGGCATCGAGATTGATTTGTCCATTGGTTTTGTCGTTGCTGGCGTAGGTGGGAATCAGGAACGAGAACGTGCTACCTTTGCTTGGTTCACTCTCCACCCAGATTCTGCCGCCGTGATGTTCGACGATTTGTTTGCAGATGGGCAGTCCTAGCCCTGTACCTTTGGGTTTGTCGGTGAGGGTGTCGCCAACTTGGCGGAATTTCTCAAATACTTTTGGTTGGTCTTCGAGTGCAATACCAATGCCTGTGTCGATGACGCTGATGCAAACACCGTCATTTTGTTGTTTAACGCGACAGGTAACAGAACCAGATTGGGTAAATTTAACAGCATTAGAAATTAAGTTGATCAGGACTTGTAATAGACGGTTGCGATCGCCCACTATTTGAGGTAATCCAGGATCAATCTCGCTCACCAGTTGCAAGCCATTGGTTTCAAACAACGCTGCTGTAGAAGTAGTTGCCCAATCGAGTAACTCACCGGGGTCGAGGGGCTGCATCTGCCATTCCACTTTCCCGGCTTCCATCTTGGCAATGTCTAAAACATCGTTAATCAAAGATGTGAGCCGTTCTGCTTCCGACACAATAATGTTGAGATTGTCACCCACCCGCTTCATCGTTTTTTGCAGCTTGCGGTCTTCGGTAGTCAGTATGGGGAAGACATCGGTTTCTAGCTTTTCTTTAATGATCGAGGCAAAACCAAGAACAGAAGTCAAAGGTGTCCGCAGCTCGTGGGAGACTGTGGAGATAAAGTCGGTCTTCATCTTGTCAACTTCTTTTTCTGCTGTCACATCCCGAATTAGGAGTGCCGAACCGAAGCAAGTAGCAGGTTCGTTAGCTGTTGTCTGCTTAAAAATAGCGGTCGCTACTGCTTGACCAATGCGTTCTTTCACCAGTTCAACTTCGGCAGCAAATACCTCTTGAGGATGGGACTGAGTTTGTTCAATCAGATGTGCTAAACCGAGGATTGGCAGTTCTTGGTAGTTACCTTTGAGAACGGTGCTTGTCAATCCGTGCATAGCTAAAAAGGCAGGATTGAAGTGGGTGATTTGTCCTGACGTATCTACTACCAACAAACCATCCGCTAAGTTATCCAAAATCGCATTTAACCCCTGGGCTTCTGCCAAGGTATCTTGTAAAGCGGCTGTCCGTTCTGTAACTCTGGCTTCCAGTTCTTGATTTAGTTGGCGTAGAGCAATTTCTGCTTGTTTGCGGGCTGTAATATCAGTATTAATTTCCAAAACCGCGCAGGGTTGACCAGAAATGTCTCGTTGCAACGTCCATCGGCTCTGTACAGTAATCAGTTTGCCATCATGGGTAAGGTGTTGTACTTCTCCTTCCCAATTGCCTTGCTGTAATAGCTCTGCTACGATTTCTTCTTTTGGTTTGGGAAAGATTTTTTTGAGAAATGTGTAAATATATTGGTTTTTGACTTCCTCGCGTGTCCAATGGTAAAGCCTTTCAGCACCTTGATTCCAGTAGGAGACTTTATCAGTCATGTCGCGGACAATGATCGCATCGCTGGAATGATTCAACATATCAAATAAACGTTGATTTTCAGCTTCTGCCAGCTTGCGATCGTGAATGTCGGTACAAGTACCAATCCATTCTCGGATGCTGCCGTCTGTTTCTAGAACAGGAGTGCCACAAACTGAGAAATAGCGGTAGATTCCATCCTGTCCACGCAGCCGATATTCAGTTTGGTAGATACCTTGATTGGCCACAGATGCATTCCAGGCTGCTGCTGAATGAGAACGGTCATCGGGGTGAATTGGCTCAATCCAACCCCAATCCTCAACTTCTTGTTCAGTCTGGCCTGTGTAAGCGATCCAAGTGAGCATTTCACTGCTAATCCCCATTCCTTCTGGGGTTGCTCCCCAAACGATTTGAGAACTAGCAGTTACTAAAGAGCGATATCGTTCTTTTAATCGCTGATTTTCAGCTTCTGCCAGTTTGCGATCGTGAATATCTGTACAAGTGCCAATCCACTCCCGCACACTACCATCGTCTTCAATCACAGGAGCGCCCCAGACCCAAAAGTAGCGATAGTTGCCATCCTGGCCGCGAATGCGGTATTCAATTTGATATTGGCTGAGGTTGGCAACAGCAATACCCCAAGCTTCCCCGGTGTAGCCACGATCATCAGGATGAACAGCATCAATCCAGCCTCCGTTCTCAGCTTCAGCTAAAGTTTGCCCAGTGTAAGCTATCCAGTCTGTAAGTTCAAAGCAAATTCCTTCTGGTGAACTGACCCAGATAATTTGCGTGTTGGTTTTCACCAGAGAGCGGTATCGGGCTTCGCTCTTTTTTAAGATTTTTTCGGTTTCTTGGCGTTCTTGTTGGGCTTGTCTAAGGTCGCTAATATCCTCCACACTCGACCAAATCAGTTTTTCCCCATCCTTCTCAATTATCACTGCGGAGATTCTCACAAGAACTAAATGCCCGTCTTTGTGGATGTACTCTTTCTCAAAAGGCCCGTAGCGATCAGTTTTTTCTAAGTTCTCTAGTATGGCTTGCTCGGTGGCAACAGAGTTTTCCGAAGTAATCTGCCAATGGTTGAGGTTGAGAGTTTCCGAAACAGTGCGTCCCAAAATGGCAGCATAGGCAGGGTTGATGTCAATCAGCGTCCCATCTGTTCGGCAAAGTACCAGACCAACGGGACATTTTTCCCAGAGGTGACGGTTAAATTCGTCAAGTTGGCAAGACATAGCTATAGTTTCCTGATGTCGATTTTGATTTAATGGTGGATTTGGGCAGGGTTAGAACAACAGAACCAGGACAATAAAGTGGCGTAAAGCTTTAACGAAATTGGGTGACGTTGGAACATCTGGTAAATTTGATCGGGTGAAGCTGCGCCAACATCTGGACTCTGCTGTGATAGTCGCCGAATTAGTTGAGTATGACGGATTAGCAGTTCTGTTGGTTTGAGTATGGGGGTGGTTGATGAAATGAAGCCTTCCGCATCTGATGTGGCAGTTGACGGGGCGATGCTGAAGGCGGGCTGCGCCAACGCACTTTGAGAGGCCGAACTTGTGCTATCCTGACTTTCCACAGTGTCTTCTACTGCACAATTCACCGGAATCTGAATCCAGAATTCTGTGCCTTGACCCGGTTGAGAACGACACTTGAGAATTCCTTGGTGTCTATCCACAATAATTTGGTGGCTGATTGCCATGCCCAAGCCAGTTCCTTTACCTATATCTTTTGTGGTAAAGAAGGGATCGTAGATGCGTCGGATGATCTCTTCTTTCATGCCAGGGCCATTGTCAGCAATGCGAATCACTACCCATTGGTTGTCGATGTTTTGGGTGCGAATGGTAATTTGTGGTTGAGTCAAAAGTCCATAGTCCGTAGTCCATAGTTCAGGACTTTTGAACGCCAGTTGCTTCAAGTCGGCAGAGCCGCCCAAAGCACTAGCTCCCATTGACTCTTCTAAAGCATCAATGGCGTTTGCCAGGATGTTCATAAACACCTGATTCAACTGTCCGGGATAGCACTCAATCAGGGGAAGTTCGGCATAGTCTTTGATGATTTCAATTTCTGGACGATGCGTAGCCGCCTTGAGGCGATGGCGCAAAATCATCAGTGTCCCGTCGATGCCATCGTGGATGTTGACGGCTTTCATTTGGGCTTCGTCGTGGCGGGAGAAGTTTTTTAGGGATTTGACAATTTCGACGATGCGATCGCTCCCCAGTTTCATCGAATCCAGCAGTTTGGGCAGATCCTGCATGATAAATTCCACATCGATATTGTCTAACTCTGATTCCAAATCTGGCGGATTTACAGGTAAGAATTTCTGATACGCTTGCAGCAGTCCCAATATATCTTGGGCATACTCGTCAACGTACCGCAAATTGCCGCAAATAAAGTTAACCGGATTGTTGATTTCGTGGGCAACTCCGGCAATCAGTTGCCCCAAACTCGACATTTTCTCGCTTTGGATTAATTGAGTTTGTGCTAGTTGCAAATCTTGGAGAGCCTGCTGAAGCTTTTCTGTCTGGGCTTTTGCCTGGGCGGTTGCTTGAGTGCTTTGCTCATAAAGCACAGCTTTTTCAATGGCTACTGCTGTTTGTGAGGCAAAGATACTCACAAGTTTGAGATGTTCAGCTTTATATGCGTCGGTTTTGTTTGTGCCGATAGCGATCGCTCCTAGTATCCGTTCTTTGGCTCGCAACGGTACACAAATAAGGGCCTGAATATTTTTCTCCCTCCATAGTCGCGGATCGGCTTGCACATCATTGACAAGTTCTGCACGACCGGATTGCACAATGTCATCAATAATTCCTTTGCCTGATTCTATCTGACTGTGGTCAAAAAACTGCCCAAATTCGGCAATGATTTCAAAGGTAGTTGCATCAGCATTGAGCAAGAGGAGCGCCCCCGCAGATGATTCAACTAATTGACTCATTTCCTGAAGTACGAGTTGGGCAATTTGTCGCGTGTCCAAACTCGTCGTCAGTTGAGTCGAAATATCTTGAAACAAATCAATTTCTTGATATCGCTCTAGTAATTCTTTAGCTAGTTCTTTCTTCTCGGTTTCTTGTTTTGCTAGTAACGAGAGCAAGGTTGCTATTGTGTTTGTCTGTTCTTCGCCAACCACCCAGCCGATGTTTTCTCCTGACACCTCGATTGGATATCGGTTTTTGGTAGTTTGTTGGCCAATACTCATCAGTTTCGTGCCGTCTATCAGTTCAATATCAATCGCACTGTTGATTTGGCAAGCTAAGTCCTGAAGTAGCGGCGGCAACTCTTTTTTGTTAAAAATCTTTTTGAGGCTAACTGTGGACATGAAACACCTCATTTAATGAAACTGCGGCTTGAGCGTAGAGCCGATTGAGGATTTCCCGGCGATCGCATATAAATACTTCCATCAACTGTTTGATGATTATGGGGAATTGACCAGCATCGCTAACTGCCCAATCAATTAAGGTTAGACTCGGAAAGTAACTTTCTTTAGCAATGAAAAAGCTAGAAATCTCAGCGTTTGCGTTAGCATAGCCATGCATTCCCCTAAAATTCCCGAAAAACCGAGGAATTGTCATAACAGTTTATGAATGAAATCATTTACTAATAAAACTATCTTTCCCAAAAAGATTAGCTATATAACTGTGAACTTGAGTAACAAAACGTCTGCTTAAACTACACATTTTGCAAGTATCTTCAGAGTTTCAAGAATAGGCATACAGGCAATAAGTGTTAATTCAAACATTGAATTTTAAAGATTACGTATGGGAAAGAGGAAAATTTCAAGTATAAAATGTGTTCGATTTAGATGTTCAGTCGGGTAAAATTCAACTTCAGCCTTGAGTTTGCCCAGGAGCTATCCTTGGATGTAGGACAAGCTACTCAAAAAATGTTTCTAATCTTCCTCTTGCTCAGTCTCTTGGAAGAAATTACTAGCTTAAATATTTATTAAGCAACTCTATGTTAAATTTATCTGTCCACTCATGGCTTGCTTGACTACACTTAGAAATTAGCAACTGCATTGCTGTCCTTAATCGTAATTATTATGAATTTATCTTTGAAGCAACTGGCTATTTATTTATCTTTACTGTTGGTTGGTGGTGGTGCAGGTTTGTTTGGTAGTCGCTATCTCCTCATACAAAATCGCTCGTTTCGAGAGTTAAGAAATGTGACGGCAGCTTTACCGCCAGAATCTGTATCTCCTTATGCTCCTAGCGGCACTATTGGAGCTACTGGTGGAGATAATGTGAATTTTATCGCTACGGCAGTGCAGAAAGTTGGCCCAGCGGTAGTACGCATTAATGCGACTCGTAAGGTGGCAAATCCCATCTCGGAAGCTTTAAAAAATCCCTTATTGCGCCGCTTTTTTGGTGAAGAGGAACAAGCAATTCCCCAAGAGCGAATTGAGCGCGGTACAGGGTCAGGATTTATTTTGAGCGAAAATGGTGAATTACTGACAAATGCTCATGTGGTAGCTGACACAGATACAGTACAAGTAACCCTCAAGGATGGTCGGACTTTTGAGGGCAAGGTGTTGGGCGTTGATACGATTACAGATGTGGCAGTTGTCAAAATTCCTGGTGATAAATTGCCGACTGTGAAGCTGGGCAATTCTCAAAATTTAATTCCAGGACAGTGGGCGATCGCTATTGGCAATCCTCTCGGTTTAGATAACACTGTTACTATCGGCATTATCAGCGCTACTGACCGTACTAGCGCTCAAGTTGGTGTCCCAGATAAACGCGTTAGTTTTATCCAAACTGATGCGGCTATTAACCCTGGTAATTCTGGTGGGCCTTTGCTAAATGCTCAAGGTGAAGTGATTGGTGTTAATACAGCCATTCGCGCTGATGCACAGGGACTAGGTTTTGCAATTCCTATTGAAACCGCCGCCCGTGTTGCCAAAGAACTATTTACGAAAGGGCGAGTAGATCATCCTTTTTTGGGTATTGAAATGGCAGATCTATCTCCAACTAAAAAACAGCAAATTAACCTAGAAAACAAGCTCAACATCAAGCTGGATTCTGGTGTTGTCATTAAGGGAGTTTTAGATGAGTCGCCAGCAAAACGGGCAGGACTGCTACCTGGAGACGTAATTCAAAAATTTAACACGAAGCCAGTTAAAACAGCCGCCCAAGTGCAGAAACTGGTAGAATCCAGCACAGTCGGAGATATCCTCGTACTTGAAATCAACCGCAGTGGAAAAATACAGACTTTGAAAGTGCAGTCAGGAGTCTATCCTAAAAAATAGCAATAGTTCAGAGTCCAAAGTCCAGAGTCTAGAGATTTTTGACTTTGATTCCTTCTAAACTATTGTCCGTCAGACAAATAATCTAACTGCATTCTTTGTTCCATCTGCCGTAAGAAATACCCTGTCATCATTGCCGATGCTAATAGCCCAGCTAAATTATCTCGGTCTGTGGTAATTTGCACGTTGAAGTTTTCTGCGGGAAGCATTCCCACCAGCCCTTGGACGTTTTGGGAAATGATTTGTTTAATTTCGGGGCTGACAGACTGGGCGACACGCGCTAGAACATCAGGAGACTGATGTTGCAAATACTGGAGTAACTGATTGGGGTTTTCCTCAAAGTTCTCGCTTAGAAGTTGATTCGGGTGTTCCTCAGAGTTGTCATTCAAAAAATCAGGATCAAACACCATTGGCAGTCTTTTTTAGCTTGGTTGCTAATTCTACTCTAAACCATAGTACAAGAGTAGGGCCTTTTCCACAGGTATGGGTTTTAGATCTACCTTCAAGAAGGTAGGGTGCAGGGGAGTAGGAGAGTAGGGGGTAGGCAAGCTAGGCAGCAACTATGTTGGGTTACTTAAATAATTTTCACTCAGTTTCTAACTCACCTAATAAAGTCTCTGAGACGATATTTCCTAATTTGACTGACTCTAAAAGACTTCGCCAATCTGTTTGCAAAGCAGCATCATTTGGACGCTGACGGCGTAACTGTGCAAGGATAGTCAGACTATCGTACCAAATACCATTGGCTGCATATAAAGCCGCACGTTCTCTTGGTGAAGCTTTTTTTAACTTACTAGTCAACTTTTTGTCAGGAACAATTTGTTTGACAGTTCCACCCACAACTTGATCGTAAGAGGGATCTGTGCGATTACATTTAATTACTAAATACCAATTGTATTCCTGCTCAACTTCGAGTAATGGCTGATTTTTATCAGCAGGTAAATCAAGGCTAAAAATTCCAGGTTGCTGATTCACCTTATATTTTTTCTGATAAATTACTTGTTCATTAGCATTGTGTAAAATCAACTCAAATCCTTTTACAGAGGTTTTGGCCGTTTTGGGAATATAGAAAAATAGTTTCGGACGCTCAACAGTAGTCAGTACAGGATTATTTTCTGGTACTAAAACAGTAAAATGATTTTTATCTCTGCCTAGCAAACAGTGTTCTCTTACCCCTATTGGTAGCCGGCTCATTCGCCTTCCGTTACCAAAGTGTTGATATTTGATTGGCGCTCCTGGTACTATTTTTGTGCTATCTATATTTTGCTCTACAGGTATAGATTGCGACTGAGCGGTAGTAGCATTCATCCACAACAATAATGTAGAAAATAAAATTCCTATTAAAGATTTTTTAATAATTCTGTGATTCATAAGATTTTCTTAAAATGCTGTTTATAAAATGCCACTAAAAAATGGCTGGGACAAACTTAGTATTTTTCACTCAATTTCTAACTCACTCAATAAAGGCTCTGGGACGATATTTGCTAATTTGACTGACTCTAAAAGACTTTGCCAATCAGTTTGTAAAGCTGCATCATTTGGGCGTTGACGACGTAACTGTGCGAGAATAGCCAAACTATCGTACCAAATGCCATTGGCTGCATATAGAGCCGCACGTTCTCTTGGCGAAGCTGTCTTTAACTTACTAGTCAAATTTTTGTCAGGAACGATTTGTTTCACAGTTCCAGCCACAACTTGATCTAAACTGCGGTCTGAGTTATTGCAAATTACTAAAAATATCCAATTATATTCCCTACCAACTTCAAGTAATGGTTGATTTTTATTAACGGGTAAATCAAGGCTAAAAATTCCAGATTTTTGATTAACTTTGTATTTTTGTTTATAAATTACTTTTTTATCAGCATCTTGTACAATCAATTCAAATCCTTGTATAAAAGTTTTCGCAGTTTTGGGAAGATAGAAAAATAATTTTGGCTGTTCAACAGTAGTCAGTACAGGATGATTTTCCGGAACTAATACAGTAGGATTCTTATTTGTGCCTAACAAACAATTTTCTCTTATACCTCCTGTTATCCGCCTCATCCGTTTTCCGTTGCCAAAGTGTTGATATTTGATGGGTTCTCCTAGTAGTATCTTTGTGTTATCTATGTTTTGCTCTACAGATATGGACTGTGACTGAGCAGTGGTTGCATTCATCCACAACAATAATGTTGAAAATAAAATTCCAGTTAGAGATTTTTTAACAATCTTGCGCTTCATAAGAATTGCTCACCATGCCCTTTATGAAATATCACTAAAAAATGTTTTTATTCAGTTTCTAACTCACCTAATAAAAGCTCTGATGAGATATTCTCTAATTTGACTGACTCTAAAATACTTTGCCAATCAGTCTGTAAAGCAATATCATTGGGACGCTGACGGCGTAACTGTGCGAGGATAGTCAGACTATCGTACCAAATGCCATTGGCTGCATATAAAGCCGCACGTTCTCGTGGCGAAGCTTTCTTTAACTTACTAGTCAACTTTTTGTCAGGAACAATTTGTTTCACTGTTCCAGCCACAGTTTGATCGAAAGATTTATCTTTACGATTACAAATAACTATGAGATACCAATTATATTCCTGACCAAGTTCAAGAAATCGTTGATTTTTATCAGCAGGTAAATCAAGGCTAAAAATTCCCGGTTGCTGATTAGCCTTATACTTTTGCTGATAAATTACTTTTTCATCAGCATTATGTAAAATCAACTCAAATCCTTTGACAGAGGTTTTGGCAGTTTTGGGAAGATAAAAAAATAGTTTGGGACGCTCAACAGTAGTCAATACAGGATTATTTTCTGGGACTAAAACAGTAAGATGATTCTTATCTATGCCTCGTAAACAATGGTCTCTTACTCCTCCTGGTATGCGCCTCATTCGTTTTTCGTCACCAAAGTGTTGATATTTGATTGGCGCTCTTGGTACTATCTTTGTGCTATCTATGTTTTGCTCTACAGGCATAGATTGCGACTGAGCGGTAGTTGCATTCATCCAAAACAATGATGTAGAAAATAAAATTCCAATTAAAGATTTTTTAACAATCCTGTGCTTCATAAAAATTTCTAACAACGCTCTTATTTAAACTAAATTATGTAAATTTTGTTTCTTAAATTATAACGAATTGCCCATGAAGCTTTTTTCATTACATATTAAATTTAAAATTTATTGAAAATTTATATAAAAAAGCCACTAAAAATGACTCATACAAATTTAGTGGCAGAAATAGATAAATTTTAATGTTTCAGGTTTTACGTATCAGTTTTGCTGACAGCAAAGCCAATTGCTTCATAGCCTATACTTGGTCTTAAGTTGTGAATCAATGCTGTGTAGCCGCCAGAACAACTGCCAGCCGTAAACTCGACAATTTCAAAGTTGTTGTCATAAGACTCAGAACTACCAATGAATGTGTTACCACAATAAACGTTGAGATCCAAATCAGTAGTAGGCTCATCTTCACTCTTTCCAAGAGGCATTTTGTGTGTCCAAGTTATAACAACCCGAACTTTCTGACCGTTTGTAGCAGTAAAAGATTTAGAAATAGGAAAGTTTGAGATATTACCATCATTAAACAAAAAGTCTGACTGACCATTTGCTACTACTGTGTCAGCAGCTGCTAACATAATACCTCCTACACCATCTCTATCGCTCAAACGGCTACTTCCTTCTAAATTGTGGCGAGCCGAAGCCATAATAATAGCGCGAACCTCAGCAGCAGAGTAGTATAAATCGGGTTTTCTTTGATTAAGCAGACCTACACCAGCAGTAACATGAGGCGCTGCAAAGCTTGTTCCACCTTCTGGTGGAGACGTATCCGTAATAGTGCCATTTAGATAAGTTGTCCTGATATTAACGCCAGGAGCTACAACATCTGGCTCTTCCCTATCTGAATTTGGAGTATCGGGATTTAAGTACGAACCAGCAATATTATTAGTACACGGGACAATATCATCAGTAAACGAAGTCGTGTTGTTATCACCAAAAGAACCTACATTTATGACATTGAAGGCAAGATCTGGGCTACCAGGCTTTTGGTTACATATGTCAGTAGCACTAACAACAATAGTTGCACCTGTTGAGTAAACAAGGTTATCTACGTATTCAACCAGAGCATCAGTGAAGTTACCATTCGTATCATGACCAAAGCTCATATTAATTACGCTAGCAGTACTAACAGCGCAATCAGTAGCAGCCATAACTTGCTTATCTGTATAATAAAGATCTACAACACCATCAATAATTTGGATATCAGGAGCTATTCCTTTGTATGTAGCATGAGTACTTTGGATGATTCCAGCAACCCAAGTTTTGTGTCCACTGATATCTGTAGAGATAGTTGAGTTGCAGAGACTACGTTGGTTAGCTGGTAAATTAGGGTGAGATGCGATTCTACCGTATTCAACAATTGCTACAGGTCGCTGCTGAGTCCCACCAGTTAAGCCTCTGCTGTTCACTGTATTAGCTTGGACAACAATTCGGGATGCGTTCAATCTTGGTTTACTGTTCTTTGCGATATACATTCGCTTCACATCAGCACGAGGAGTAATTTTTTCAATTACAGAGGGAGTAACTCTTGCTGTAATGATGGGTGTGTAAAGCGACTGGTAAGTAACTTCCTGACCATTTGCCTTCAATTGCTCTACCAGAGGTTGTTGAACTTTGGCATAAAGAGATCTCAAGTTATTTAAATAAGTTTTATACTCTTGTTCCGAAGAGCATGAAAAGGTTGAAATATTTCTTGTTCTAAGGAAATAACAACATCAATAGGGCTATCTGAACCGCTCTTGATCAGTTTATCTAATGCAGCTTCTAACTTGCCAACAAAGCCTCGATCACTCAACTTTTCCACAATCTGGTTTACTACTTCTTGACTGACTAAGTTGCCAGCTGCATCAAAAGCAACACTGTGAATCGTACCTTGAGGATCTGTCACTTTAAATCGCTTGATACCAGTATTAGCTAAGGAAACTGTATTACCTACTATCAATCGGTTAGGTGATATACCTGTAGTTCTGAAAACTTCTGCTTTTGCTTTCTCCGCTAAATTTACAGGTATTTGAGCAATAACTATTGGCTTGAAGGTATTTAAACCAAATAAAACTGCAACTGTAAAAATAAATGCCAAGACAAATCTGATCAAGTTTTTATTCAACATACTTAACTTTAGGCATCCTGGTTTGATTTTTAAGTAGCTTCCAATAATCTTAAGCAGAGACTAGTATCAAAGTTAACTCTGTTAATTTCTGGAATAAATACTTAATGTACTGAGTTATACAAAACTCTTGCTTAAGATAGCCTAAAGATTTTTAAGTGTCACTATTGTTAGTGTATTCGCTTATGTATGTTTATGGTTTGAAAAAATCTTTTTTCTAGCCTCTAATCCCTAACTTCTTCTACTTCGTCTTCAACGGCTAGGTCTAGTTCTAGTTGTTGTTCTTTAGTATCAAATGGTTGGGGAAGTTGCTCGATTTGGAAGTACTGATGAAATTTTGGTGTTATTTGTAGCGAGTAAGAACGCGATTCGTTATCTCGGCGTTTTTTGACAAAACCCAGTTCGACTAATTCTTGAACGTGTTGATACGCGCCTGAGCCGCGTAGATTAATTAAATCGCTTTGTAGGATGGGACTATTGAGGGCGATCGCAGCTAAACTCCTCAATGCGCCTACTCCTAATTCTACAGGAATCAGTGTTTGCACTAAATCTTGAAAATCAGATCTTAGTTGCAGACTATAACCATCTGTGGTTTCAACAACTTCTAATGCGCTATCTCTACGGGCATAACTGTCTATCAGTTCAATTATGCCTTCTGCCGCTGTGGAGCGATCGCAAGCGGCATACTCGGCGATTTCGCCCAGGGATAAGGGTTTACCCTTTAAGTAGAGAATCGCTTCTATCTTAGTCGCTGTCTTGGTCGCGGTGGCTGTTTTCATTGGGTATTAGTCGATGGTCATTTGTCAATGGTCATTTGTCATTTGTCTGTTTTAACTAACAACGGATGACTAATAACTGACAATTGACAGGTGTGTGGGATCATACTATATTTTGTTGCAAAAGTCAAAATTATGCTTAATATTTTGTAATTAAATCCTAGTCCCTAGCCTCTTTCTCTGTGGCTGAGGATAAATTCAGCGATCGCTAAATCTTGGGGAGTGGTAACTTTTAAATTTGTCTCCTCACCCTCAACAATCCGAACTTCTATCCCACACCGTTCAAATAAAGCTGCATCGTCAGTGACTTCCCAAGCTTGACGAATACCTGCGGCATGGCACTGTTTCAATAGCTGGACATTAAATCCTTGGGGAGTTTGGGCAGCCCACAGATGCTGTCGGTCGGGTGTACTTTGAATTATGCCACTTTCATCAACAACTTTAATCGTGTCTTTCACAGGTATAGCAGCAATTAAACCAGCACAATGGCGAATTGCTTCCGCACAAGCATTAAGTAAATTCGGTGTAGCTAAACATCTAGCACCATCGTGAATTAGCACTTGCTCTGCCTCTTGTGGTAAAGCTTGCAAGCCGTTATAAACAGATTCTTGACGCGTAGCACCGCCAATAATAAATTCCACAGGTTTAGTCAGCTGCAAATCAGCGATGATGTTCTTAAAATCTGGCCAATCACTAGGCTGAGAAATAATTCCAATCCAACTAATAGAACTTGCCGCTTCCGCAGCTAATAAAGTCCAAGCAATAATTGATTTTGACTGTACCTCAAGTAAGAGTTTATTCCGGTTACTACCCATTCTTTTGCCGACACCAGCAGCTGGAATTAATAAATACACAAGCGTCCTCGATGACAAAACTAGAGGTTAGAGGTTAGAGACTAGAGGCTGGAGATTAGCGCTCTTCCATCACTCTAAGCAGAGGAAAATAAGAAATCCTCAGAATATGAGGTGTCTGGATAAAATATTTCAGCACAAATGCTGTTGATTCTTTCAGTAATCAACAATTTTAATTGTTAAGAATAATTAGATGACTTGCGCCTAAGTACTGGCATAGTATCAAAGCGAAAATTTAGTTTTTTTCAAAATTATTGACATAATTTGCAGTATATGTATACACTAGAAGTTTGTGGAAACTTTACCTCTTAATATAAACGCTTGGCTAACGTTATTGTCATAGGTGCTCAGTGGGGCGACGAAGGGAAAGGCAAAATCACTGACTTACTCAGCCGCTCCGCAGATGTAGTGGTACGTTACCAAGGGGGTGTCAATGCTGGGCATACGATTGTAGTCCAGGAGCAAACTTTTAAACTCCATCTGATTCCCTCTGGTATTTTGTATCCAGATACCGAATGCATCATCGGCTGTGGGACAGTCATTGATCCACAGGTTTTGATTGCAGAACTCGACCAACTAGCAAAACTCAATATTTCCACGGACAAACTGTTGATATCTGAGACAGCCCACGTCACCATGCCCTACCATCGGTTGATTGACAAGGCATCAGAAGAGCGGCGGGGAAGCCATAAAATCGGTACAACAGGTCGAGGAATTGGCCCAACTTACGCTGATAAATCAGAGCGTACAGGCATCAGAGTTTTAGACTTGATGGACTCAGAAGGTCTGCGCGACCAGTTAGAGTGGACAATCAATTATAAAAACGTCCTTTTAGAAAAACTTTACAACCTGCCGCCTCTAGACCCCAAACAAGTGATTGACGAATATTTGGGGTATGCCGATCGCTTGCGTCCTTACGTGATTGATACATCGTTGAAAATATACGATGCCATTCAACGGCGACGCAACATTTTATTTGAAGGAGCGCAAGGTACACTCCTGGACTTAGATCATGGCACTTATCCCTATGTTACCTCCTCTAACCCCGTAGCGGGTGGAGCTTGTGTAGGTACAGGGTTAGGTCCGACAATGATAGATCGGGTCATTGGCGTATCCAAAGCCTACACAACCCGCGTGGGAGAAGGGCCTTTTCCCACAGAACTGCACGGAGAACTAGGAGAACATCTGTGCGATCGCGGTGCGGAATTCGGCACAACCACCGGACGTAAGCGGCGTTGCGGTTGGTTTGATGCTGTCATCGGGCGTTATGCCGTCCGCATTAACGGCATGGATTGTATGGCAATTACCAAACTCGATGTCCTCGACGAGTTAGAGGAAATACAAGTTTGTGTTGCCTATGAAATAGATGGTGAACGCTGCGAACACTTTCCCACCAGCGCCCGTCAGTTTGCTCGTTGTCGTCCCATCTACAAAACCTTACCAGGCTGGCAGAAATCGACAAGCGACTGCCGCACCCTAGAAGACTTGCCACAGCAAGCACTAGACTACCTTAAATTCTTAGCAGAATTGATGGAAGTCCCGATCGCGATCGTCTCTTTAGGCGCAAGCCGCGATCAAACCATAATTGTAGAAGATCCCATTCATGGCCCCAAACGTGCATTACTGCACGTAGACGGCACACCTGCCTCCTTGCTGAGTGCATAATATTTAGTCAAGAGTCCATAGTAAAAAATATGACCATTGACCATTGACCCTTCGGGTTCTCCAGTTGCTTCAAGTCGGGAAACCCGCCCAACGCACTGGCTCACCATTGACCGTTGACCATTGACAAAGGACAATCAACATGACTCTAACAGTTGAATCTCAAAAGCGCCCAGAAGGCAGTAAACCAAATGCGTTGCGTCGTTCTGGTTTAATCCCAGCCAACTTGTACGGACATAATGGTACTGAATCTATTTCTTTGGTAGTTGATGCCAAAGTTGTTGAGCAACTGCTCAAAAAAGCTGCTGTTAACAAGACAGAAATTGAACTCAACATTCCCGATCTTCAGTGGACTGGTAAAACAGTTTTGAAGGAAGTTCAAGTTCATCCAGCCAAAGGTACACCTTACCACTTAAGTTTTTATGCTTCTGCTAAAGGCTAAAACAGGTGTATAGCCTGTCTTTATCGACACTCCAAATTTGTGATAATTGCTGATTATGCCAGGGGTAAAACCCTGGTTTTTTGTTAAGCTACTAAAGATGAAAAAGGGGCTAGTACAAAAAGTCTGAAGTCTGAAGTCTGAAGTCTGAAATGAAGAAACTCTAAGCCTTCCTGATTTTTAGAACAAAAAATCCGTCTTTCCTAGTCTCTAGTCTCTAGTCTCTAAAAACAAAAACATGACAGACGTAACTCTTCCAGCTTTAATTCAGCAGATGCTACAGCCCGAATTTTATCCCCACGCTGTAACAGAACCTATTCAACTCAGCCAAACCCACGTTTCTTATGTGCTGCTCACGGGAGATTACGCCTATAAGCTAAAAAAACCAGTCAATTTCGGGTTTTTGGATTTTTCTACCTTAGAGAAGCGGCGGCATTTTTGTCAGGAAGAGTTGCGACTAAATCAGCGAGGAGCGGCTGAACTGTATTTGGAAGTGTTATCTATAACACTGGAAGGAGAAAAATATCATTTAGGCGGTACAGGAAAGCCTGTAGAGTACGTAGTCAAAATGCGCGAGTTTCCCCAAGACACGCTATTGAGCAACTTGTTTGCCCAAGGCAAGTTAAATGAGACTCACTTGGAAGAATTGGGAAGGGTTGTAGCTCAATACCATGCCAAAACCGAGACAAATGATTACATTCGGAGTTTTGGCGAAGTACCGCAAGTGCGAGCTGCATTTGATGAAAACTACGAGCAAAGTGAGAAATATATCGGTGGCCCCCAAACACAGCAGCAGTTTGACGAAAGCAAAGCTTATACAGGTAAATTTTTTACTGAAAAACAAGAATTATTTCAGAAAAGAATTCAAAATCACTATATTCGAGAATGTCACGGAGACTTACATCTGCGGAATATTTGTCTGTGGCAAGATAAAATTCTGCTTTTTGATTGCATAGAGTTTAATGAACCGTTTCGCTTTGTCGATGTGATATTTGATATTGCTTATGCAGTGATGGATTTGGAAGCACAAGAACGTCCAGACTTAAGTAATGCTTATTTAAATACTTATTTAGAGCAGACTGGTGACTGGGAAGGTTTAGAAGTATTACCGATATATCTAAATCGGCAGTCTTATGTACGAGCCAAGGTAACTTCATTTTTATTAGATGATCCTGGTGTACCAGCAGAAGTTAAGGAAGAGGCGACAAAAACCGCAGCTAAGTATTACAAGTTGGCTTGGGAATATACTCAACCCAAACAAGGACGGCTGATTTTAATGTCAGGGTTGTCAGGTTCTGGAAAGAGTACAACAGCAAAATATTTAGCTCGACAATTTAATGCCATTCACATTCGCTCAGATGCGGTGCGGAAGCATTTAGGCGGAATTTCTTTGTCGGAACGAGGCGGAGATGATTTGTATACACCGGAAATGACTCAGAAAACTTATGCTCGGTTGTTGAACTTGGGAACTATACTAGCTAATCAAGGTTTCACAGTGATTTTAGATGCTAAGTATGACCGACAACAACAGCGCCAAGAGGCGATTTCCCAAGCAAAGAAGTATCAACTTCCCCTCCAGATTATTCACTGCACAGCACCAGTAGAAGTAATTCAAGAACGTCTTGTCAACCGTACTGGTGATATTGCTGATGCTACGGTAGATTTATTAGCATCACAACTCAAACAAGCTGAAACTTTTACTGAATCAGAAAAACCATACGTTTATATTTGGGATACCACTCAACCAAATGAGACACAATTAAAACTTCTGAGCGAAAAAAGGGTTTAAAGGGCAAGGGGGTAAGGTATTAGTTAAAATTTTCTCCCTACCCCTACACCCTTATACCTCCTACACCCTTACACCCTTAGTGAACTCATGGCCAAAAATAACAACTTATTTAATTTCACCTCTGACTTTATTTCGCAATTAATATTTGGGTCATTTTTAACGTTCATCTTAATCATGACGGGTTCGCCTGCATCCCTGAGTATTTTCTTGGGAATTCTCGGTGGTTTCACCTTGGGTTGGATTACGAGTGCTAGTAAAAATAGTCCTCAAGCCCCAACGGTAGCCTCCACTGATGGCATTGATGCCGGACTCAAATACTGGTTATTGTTCTTGTTAGGTTTTGTCTGGTTGGGGTACTCAGCACCAATGAGTATCTTGCTAGGCGGAATCGGTGCTATTGGTGGTGGCTGGATTATTGCTTGGTGGGGCAGCAAAGAAGAAACTAGAACTCAGCTACCAATTGAAACTATAGAAGAAGGAGATGAAAGACCAAGCTTAAGATCTACTAAACAGCAAAAAAGAAGACCTACTCGCCGCTTTCGTCGTGCCAGAGGGATTAATTTTAGGTTTTGGCAAAGGTAATGAAAAGTCAAAAGATTATATTGGTAGTTTTAGCGATCGCTTACGTAGTTAGCTTTAACTTCCCAAGACTGAAAACAAAATATAGTCTCTATTCCCTGTCTTGGGAAGGCTGAAACAGTAATTCTGTCGTTTATAACCTTAACACCATGCTTTTGGGCAGCATTGGCGATCGCTGTGAGTTGTTCTAGTGAAATAATAACTCCCGTAGGATTGTGTGGACTGCTGAGAAGGAGACCTATCGACCAATAGAAATTTATTCGACGGTTGCAGTCATGTTTATCGTGACAGTTTTTCCCCTAAATCTTGTTTTAAGGCGGATACAACGAGTCATATCGTGTCCGGTGAAAGACTTATCATTAAGGCAGCTTCAGGTGCAGAGGAGCAGGGGAGCAGAGGGGAGGGGTTTTTGGGTTCTCTGCATAGATTCGGGAATTATAACTAATTACCCGGACATGATATCAGAGAGCTTGGTGGCATCGAGAAAATATAGTATTCAAACAAATCTCAACTACTCTTGCTCCAAAAATTGCCTAACGTTTATAATCGGAATATTTTTAAACGGATTTAAAACCAACAGGTCTTGATCACCACTAATAATTGTCGTTGCTTGTTTATTGACAGCTAACTCCAAATATTTATCATCTTTTGAATCTCGACAAGCATTGATTGTTTCTTCAATATCAATAAAAGTGACTGTTTCATGAAATCCAATTAAAAATAGTTGTCTTTCTCCTGGTGTAATATATTTATCAAATTTTGCTCTTGCTAAAACTTCTTGAATCTCTACCCAAATTGAGTTGAGGTTGGCTTGATTTAAACAGCAAAGCACTGACTATAATATTAGTATCCAAAACATACTTTTTTTGATTATTCATTTAAAATTGATTCTAAAATTTCTGGTGTTAATCCTCTAGCAACTGCTTGATCGCTAATTTCATCCATAATTTTTCCTAAAAAATCCATTTCTCTAGTAACGTCTTGATTAAAGAATAAAGCAATAAGAGTTTGTAGACATTGCTTTTCTTTGTTGATAGCATTTTGGTAAGCTTGAGCAACTTCAGGAGTGACTTTAATTGTAATTTCGTTATTGGTATTCATACTTTAGAATTCTTCACAAGCTTTGATTATGTATTATAATACGGCTTCAGCATTTTGGTTGTTTTGTATTTTGACAATGGCAACTGGGTAAAGGAAAAGCATAATTAAGGTTGAGCGAATATATGGATAAAACGAAAAACTAGTGGTCTTAATAAACCTGATTAAATAGTCCAGCTTTCTCGAACTCGATTTAAAATGGGCGAACCAGGAGTTTAAGCATTAGTAACCAATATGTTTTTATACCTTTCTAAGTTGCTGCCACTGTTTTTTTATCCCTTGGGATTAGCCAGTTTAAGTTTAGTAGTGGCTTTGATCACAGTGTGGAAACAACCACGCACAGCGACAGCAGCGATCGCATTTTCTTTAATTTTATTACTAGTTTGCAGTAATGCTTGGGCGGCTAAGGCACTGGTGCGATCACTCGAATGGCAAAATCTGCCACCTCTGCAAATGCCGAATGCGGAAGCAATCGTCGTTTTGGGTGGTGCAACGAAATCAGCCTTTTTTCCTCGACCAGATGTAGATTTAAGTGAACAAGGCGATCGCATAATTTATGCAGCACAGCTATATCGTCAAAAAAAAGCGCCGTTAATTATTCTCAGTGGTGGTCGTATCGATTGGCGCAATGGCGGTACGGCAGAATCAACAGATATGGCCAGTATTTTGACAGCAATTGGAGTCCCATCACAGGCAATTGTTGAAGAACCATTATCCCTCAACACTTATCAAAATGCCGTGAATGTCAAGAAAATTTTGCAATCTCGTGGTATTAAAAAAGTATTATTAGTAACTTCGGCTATGCATATGCCGCGATCGCTGAAAATTTTCCACCGTCAAGGTATTGATGCTATCCCTGCACCTACCGACTTTCAAGTTACTCAAGGCGAACTGCAAGAACTTGGTAACACTCCCAAAGCTGCCTTACTCAATTTGTTACCCGATACAGATAACCTACATCAATTTACTAATGCTTTGAAAGAATATCTTGGTAGTTTTATCTATCGCTTACGTGGTTGGCTGTAGAGTACAGTAGAATCTAGGAGTCATACAGTTTCACTTTAAATTTGATACAAATAGACCGCAAGGGAGCAGAGGGGCAGAGGGGCAGAGGGGCAGAGGAGAAATTATTTGTATCATTTATTTGGTGAAATGGTATCAGAATTCAGAATTCAGTCTCTACCTAGCGTTGAAGCTTAAATTGCGTACTTCACTTACTTAAAATATGCTGTAAATAGGTCGGCATGAACCAATTCGCATTCGCAATTAAATTAAGCCAGACACTTCGGGTGGGGTAACAAAGCAGCAAGAGTGATACAACGATTATTTCGCCCACAATTCCACTCGGTTTCAAACCTTGATTGATTTCGATCAATAGTAATCTTGCCGATTAATAAAGCTTTTAATCCAAAATCCAAAATCTAAAATTGGTATGAGTCGCCAACCGTTGCTAGATCCAAGTCGCTCCTATACTTTTAGCAATTATTTTGAATTAGGGTTTGCAGTTGACGATTTAGTGGCTGAATTTGGTTATTCTTTTGAGCGTAAATTCCTCAATTTAACGCCATATTCTGGTACATTAGATAGAGTTAACGAACTCAAGCAGCGCCTAGAAGAAGTGTTGCCCTATGTAGATTTAGAGAATGAAGCTACACGTCGAGAAATACTGATTGCACCAGTTGTTATCGAGTTAATCCACTATTCTCGTGCTAAATTAAAAATTGAGTACAATATTAAAGTTAATAATCAACTTCAAGGTAATTTAGATTATTATCTGCGAACAAAATCTAATTTAATAGTAATAGAAGCCAAGCAAGCAGATATCAATAAAGGATTTACACAACTAGCAACTGAGATGATAGCCCTTGATAAGTGGTTGGATTCTACTCAAAAAGAAATATTAGGAGCAGTCACAACCGGTAATATTTGGCAATTTGGGATTTTATATCGGCAGACACAAACTATTGAACAAGCGATTAACCTTTACCGAGTGACCGAAGAATTAGAGCTAGTAATCAGGATTATGCTCGCCGCACTTATCAACGAAAGTTAATTTTTATCAGTTATGCGCCAAGAATTACCTCATATTATTCCGTCTCGGCAACCTGAAGTTGAAGAAACTTTTAGTGCTTACCAAACCACCCATGAATTTTATTACGAAGTCCAGCAGCGCTCAGAGTTTCAGCGTTATTGTGAATGGTATTACGCTACAGCAGAACATCACCGTCAAGAACTTAAAAAAATGCGCGGCGAACTCAACATTTTTCGGTGGTTCCTTCGCCGCTTTTGAGGAATTTAGATAATTTCTAACTCATTCTCGCGTAAGTGGGCTTTAAATTTTTTATTAAACTGGACTAATATCGGCAAGTTAGCACTGACAGGTCTACCTTGCCATTGAGTAACAATATCCACAACTTCGCCTTCTGAGCCTTTGAGGTCAAAAGCTTTACCGCGATGTTCAGGATGATGGTAAACTACTACCGATTTATTAACACGGATGCGATCGCCAACTTTCATAAGAACATTTACACCTAGCTTTTGCGGTTCCACAAGCATTTCTACAGCCATCTCTCATCGAACTTGCTGGTTGAAAAACAGACTGTTTAAGGCAGTTATTTTTCACATACAATCTAGACAAACGCTCTATATGTGGGCGTTTGCAACTTTTATACAAACAAAGCCTGACCGTGCAGGCTTTGCTCATAGTTAATCAGCGACAAATGTCTCACTGCTTTTTTTCCTCATTGCACTTGTCCACGCTTACGGGTGTCTCAGAAGCGCTTTTTTGAGGATTTTTTCAGTTAACAGGCTAATAAAGTCCCGTTTTATTTTTGCTGTGCGCTTTAACGACAGATTCAATTCTACATCAAATGGATCTTCCGTTCCTATATAGGGCTGAGTCACCGAAGTTCAGATCGGCGGAAGCCGCCGCTCCGACTTCTCGCTGAGTCAAAAATACTCATTGTGGACAGATTGACTCCATTGTTTGAGGTAATTTTCGACACATTTGTTGGAAGGTTTGGGGATTGATTTGCCACCAAGCTAATAATCCCAGAGTTGTACCGCCAACTAGCAAAGCTAACAATCCGCCAACCGTGACTAAAGGTTTCTTACGTCGATTTGGTTTTTTGATTGGCATTGGCGGTATGTACGGAGGAGGTGTTGGTTCCTCCGTCAAATCCAAATCTAATAGGGCTTGAGCGCTTTGTGTCAAAGCAGGTTCTTCAACTTCTGGTGTTTCTTCTACCATCTCTACTGATGGAGATAATGAAGTCACTGGCACTAAGTATTCTTGAGAAAGCCGACAAAGAGTTAGAACAACCGATGTATTATCATGCCCATTTTTTTGGTTGGCAAGATTAATTAAATTTTGGACAGCTTCTGCAATTGAAAGTTCGCCTGTTAACACAGGTACGGCAAAATCCTGCCAAGAGTGTTCTACCCAATCGTTGTCACTTAAACCATCAGAACACAGCAGCAATAATCCTTCTTCATCAATGATGAATCTTTGAATTGCCAGTCGCAGGGATTCTGCATCTTTTGTGCCTAATGCTTGAGTCAAGGCTGTTGCATCTTCTCGCTGGAGTGCTTGCCGATACAAACTCTTCCCATAACGGACTTCCCGCCAAGCTACATCATCATCCACTGTTATTAACTGGCAGTAGTTGCGAGTTATCCAGTAAGCGCGGCTATCCCCGATGTTGGCTAAATAAAGTTCATGAGCATTATCAGAGTGCCATCCAGAGATTGTTACTATTCTTTGTGGTAATTGCAGTGCCATCACCAAGGTTGTAGCCATACGTTCTCTACCTTGGCGTTTTTGCTCGTCATTCCGTGAGCAAATTAAATTATTGACTACTCGCAAGCTGGCTTCTAGCTGTTCTTGCAACAATTTTGGTGCTACAGGCTCAGTTTGTTCGGCAACTTCTGCTAATAAGGCACGGATTTGCAACTTTAAAGATTGTACTGCCATTTGACTGGCAACTTCACCGCCTTGGTGTCCACCAATGCCATCACAAACCATCGATAAGCGTGGCATAAGTGGGTCATAGGGTTCATCTGTATTTGGGTAGCAAGTATCTTCGTTTTGGCTTAGTTCTGTGCCGATGTCTGTTGCACCTGCAACCTGAAGACTGAGAGGTAATTCTGCTGCGGCTGAGAGTAAAAGAGTATTAAGTTGAGTGGTAATAGTTTCTAAATTTATTGCGCGATCGCACATTTGCTCAACGATATTCTGCAATGATTGAGCTACTTGTGGTTGTGCTAATGCTATCCAAGACTGCCAAGAATGCCCTAAATTACCTAAGCTGAGTTTTTCATCGGTTTGCGTGGGATGAAGTTCCACCAGACGCACGCACCAACCTTGAACTCGTAAGTTGTCTGGAATTACTAAACTTTGCTCAACTCCCAGTTCTGCTAACGGTTGCCAAAGTTGGAGAATTTGCCATAGCCAATAAATTTGTCTGACTGCTGTAGCTTGTTCGCAGGCATCGGCTATTGTGGGGTAAAGGTTGCCTGTTTCATCTATTGGCACATTTTCTAGTAAGAGAATATCATCTCCATCTACTTCCAAAGAGGGAGCAAACCCATAGGCTTGGGGAAGATGTAAATGCTGTTGATATAGTTTTAAGTAAGGAATAACTGCTTTTGCTAAGTCTTGTGGAGCTTCTGGTGGTAATCCTGGTTGAGTATCAAGCCATATCTGCTGTTTAATAACTTCATAGCGCTCGGCGACTTGAGTTCCAGGAGAGATATTAGCGGCTAAATTGCCAGTAGCCCAGAGGTAACGGTGAATTAAGGGAGTTTGACAATTAGTACAGATGCGCTCTCCTATAGAATTAGCCGGGCGATCGCACGTTGGATTTATACAATAAATTATGCGTTCAGTAGAAATCATCATAAATAAGACTTACGCATTAATAAAAAATTTCATCCAGATATTGTGGAATTATTATATAGCAGCCCTAAATTATTCGTGAAAAACAAGCTCCCCGACTTCTCTAAGAAGTCAGGGAGCTGAAGTTATAAATATACTCACCCGGCATCGCCAATTAAGACAAATGGCGACCAGTAAAAGGGATGACGGCCAATTTGCTGCAATTTGGCTTTTTGTAGTGCTTCTCCTTTAGTCATGCCTTGCTGGAGATTTGCATAAAAATCAATCATGAGTTTTTGGGTTGCGTCATCTTCAACCGCCCACAAACTCGCCATTACGGCTTTAGCACCAGCACGTTCAAATATATAGGCAACACCAGCAATGCCTACGCCTTTATCTTCAATTTTTTTTGCAGTTTGACAAGCACTAAGTGTTAATAATTGTGTACCTTTTAACCCTAAAAATGCGGCATCAGCAATGTTAAATTGTGCATCAGCAAACAGCAATGAGTTATTTTTTAAATTTAATGTTGTACAGTTGGCATTTTGGAAGCAGCCATGAGTTGCTAAATGGACAAAACTAAAGCGTAAAACATGGTTTTTAAAATTTGCAAGGGTGGCTTTATTACCAAGATAAGCTTTGCTTCCTGGTAGTTTTTTCTTGATTTCCCTAACCTCTGTTTCTGCACCTGGTAAATTTTGTGTTTCACGAGGTACGGGATTACCAAATGCTAAAACTTTTGGTGGTTGGTTTGTAGGTTTTTTTTGTGAACTTAAAGAACGGGTGGAAATGCGGCTGAGATAATTGACGGGATATTTCTGGATTAAATATTCTTCGGTTTTGCTGTCTCTGAGGGTTTCAAAAGGGAGATAGCGGAGTTTTCCTGTAGCAATGATGCTTAATTGCTTGGGTTGCAATTTTTGGATTTCAGCTTCTACAGGTCGAATCAGAACATCATATAATTTAGTGCTATTTTCTGCGTAGCCAGCATCACTGTCATCTTCTACTTGCTCTAGATATTGGGTGAGCAGTTGATCAAATTCATCGGGTTTGATTGATGTTTTAATAACGTTTACTTTATTGTTAGTTAAGATAAATATTGCTAAAGACTTTGGTATACTTCTCGCATTAGTCAACAAGACTGGTTGAATTACTACCGTGTCGGCGGGGATGGATGATTTAAGCTTGTGAATATCTGCGGGAGTAGTTTCAAATAGTTCGGCAACTTCGGGAAATTGGCGAGATATTTCTGTGGCTTGCTGATAGACTTGTGTTTCTAATTGGCGAAATTTTTGCGCTAACTCTTCAGAAAACTGATTTTGCAGTTGTTGTCGTTGAGTTTCTAGTTGTTGATTTTTTTGATTCCAATTATTAATAGCTTTTTGTGCTGCGGGGTTAGCAACTTTGGCATTAATTAGACGATTGTAGTCGGCTAAATCAGAAGTGCTGAAGAGGTTAACCCATTCAAAAGCTTGAGCATATTTCTGTTCATCAATCAAGACATCTACTAAAGCAGCACTCCAGTTATATTGTTGTAAAAAATTTTGGCGATTTTCTTGTTGTAAACTCCGGCGCAATTCTAAGTTGATTTGCAGAGATTTTTCCAAATCAGTAATGGCTTCACTTGGTCGATTTGTATTTTGAAATAATATACCTCTATTAGCCAATGTATTAGCTTCCCCAGAGTGATCGCCCACTGCACGTCTGAGGGGCAGAGCTTGGTTGTAAAATGGCAGGGCTTTTTCCTGTTCTCCTAATGCGTGGTAGACTGAACCAATGTTATTGAGAGTAGTGGCTTCACCAGAGCGATCTTCCACTGCAAGATATAGGGGCAGAGCTTGGTTGTAAAATGACAGGGCTTTTTCCTGTTCTCCTAATGCCCAGTAGGCTGAACCAATGTTATTGAGAGTATCAGCTTCCCCAGAGCGATCGCTCACCTTACGTCTGAGGGGCAGAGCTTGGTTGTAAAATGGCAGGGCTTTTTCCTGTTCTCCTAATGCGTGGTAGACTGAACCAATGTTATTGAGAGTAGCAGCTTCCCCAGAGCGATCGCCCACTGCACGTCTGAGGGGCAGAGCTTGGTTGTAAAATGACAGGGCTTTCAGCTTTTCTCCTAATGCGTCGTAGACTGAACCAATATTATTGAGAGTAACCGCTTCCCCAAAGCGATTGCCCACTGCAAGATATAGGGGCAGAGCTTGGTTGTAAAATGACAGGGCTTTCTCCTGTTCTCCTAATGCCCAGTAGGCTGAACCAATGTTATTGAGAGTAGTGGCTTCACCAGAGCGATCTTCCACTGCAAGATATAGGGGCAGAGCTTGGTTGTAAAATGACAGTGCTTTCTCCTGTTCTCCTAAATCTTCGTGGACTCGACCAATATTATTAAGAGTAGTGGCTTCACCAGAGCGATCGCCCACTGCACGTAATAGGGGCAGAGCTTGGTTGTAAAATGACAGTGCTTGCTGCTTTTGTCCTAATGCGGAGTAGCAAAACCCTAGCTCATTGAGTACGAGTGCTTCAAGTTTTTGATCTTTTTGTTCTCGTACCATAACCAGAACTTGCTGGAATATGGGTATAGCTTGTTGATATTCCTGTTGTTGTCTCTTTTTTATCGCCTGTTCTAGTAGTTTTGCGGCTGTTTGTGCTTGAGGTTTTTCAGTTTCTCTCCAACTGGGTTGAGCTATGAGTGTCACTGTTAGGGGAGTTAGGTAAACACACACAGCCAAGACACTGGCAAGAATTTTCTGCATATAGCAATTTTGTATAAATCGAGAGCCTCAGATCCTCGACTTCTCAAAGAAGTCGGGGATCTTGTCGTTTACAAATAATCAAGCGATCACAAACGTGCAATGCGTCAAAACATGATTTTAACTACTACCTAAATCTAAGGCAAAAGCAAGAAAAATGTAGGTTGGGGAGCCACTTGCGTGGGCGGGTTTCCCGACTTGAGCAAAGTGGCGTTGGAGCGATAGCGAAACCCAACAAAAGACTGTAGATGTTAGGGATTTTAGAGACTGTCAAAATAATCAAGCGATCGCATTAATAATTAGTTTGAGAGCTAATTTCTTGTAAAATTTCTGAAATTTCTGCTTCTGATTGAATATGTTGTGCCAAAACTTGAGCAGTAACCTCTAGCACGCGATTAGAAAATAACTTAGCTACATCTTGGCGTAAACCTTGCCCAATATAAAATTTAAGTAATGCCTCACAAGACATATCTCGACTGTCTGCTATTTTTTTGAGCGATTCTAAGGTATTTTTGGGGATTTCTAGAGACACTGTTTCATGTGGGCGTGGACGCAGTTGTAATGTAAATTCTTCTTCAGAGTTGTTCATAAAGCTTTCTTTCTGTACGAGTTGCTAGACGAGCAGAAATGATACGGTTTCGTAATCCACGTTCAGGGTAACTGAAAGTTACCCTACTTTTAATACCCTTTATTTAGTATGAAGGGTTAAACATCAGATTGATTTTATTTTACATAACTCAGCAAACAATAAGTTAGTAACTTTACTCATTAACTTAC
>NZ_JAIVFW010000040.1 GCF_020829595.1 Nostoc sp. CHAB 5844 | reverse complement strand
AAATATGTTTTACTGAAAAACGAATCAGATTTAAATCAGGAGCAAAAAACTAAGCTGATTCAAGTAAAAGAGGTGTCTTCTATTCTCAAAATAATGCATGAATTAAAAGAGAAAATTAGAACTATTTTTAATCAAACTAATAATTGGTATACAGCAGTCTTTAAACTAGGTATTTGGCTCTCAAAAGCTAAACAATATTTTCCCAAGAGCAACAATACTGTTATTCGTTGGTTTGATGAAATAATCGCTTACTTTGATAATAGGACGACTAGTGGTGTCGTTGAAGGTATCAATAACAAACTCAAACTAATTAAGCGCTCGGCTTATGGGTTTAGAAATTTTGAAAACTTCCGAATAAGATGCTTATTAAGCTGGCATTTTAATTGTTAGTTTAGCATAATAAGTACTAAAGAACCAGATTTTTTACACTAACGACACTAGCTTCAACCCAATACGCTTGTTTAATCGTTAACCTCAGAGCTACAAACTGGCATCACGTATCTGTAGGTGAGATGACCTTAAAATCGTAGTGTGCGAAACACTTAGTCGGGTAAACCTTGGGCTTTTAAAGCCCCCACCATATTACTTTTAGTAATTGGTGGTGGGTAGTTTACAATGGCTTGCCTTGCTGTACGCAATCAATATAATACCTAGAAAATTCTGCCACCCATTCAAACTTATTTTTGTGAATTTCTTTAAAGCGATCGCGTGTCGCTTGTTCTTCTCGACTATTGGCAACCAACGCCAGCAAAGGATAGGAGGGATAATAGCGACATCTGATGTATTTGTTGTTGTAATCCAACAACCATAATGTGTATAGCTGTTGAATGTTGGGCGTAAATGTTTCGTTTTTATCAATGATTTCTCTGGGGATGCCAAGCAAATCCGAAAAACTACAAGCTGCCCCTGGAACAATTCGCCCGATCAGTCTCAAAGGCATATTCTGTAATATCTGCTCTCCGGCTTCTGACTTGGCAATCGAGATCACGTCCTGCGCTGCAAGGATAATCCGACATCCTGATTTTCGAGCCGTCGCGCATTTGCGCCCTACCAGTCGGGACAGCGCCGGAAAACGTAGTAGTACACTCGCCTCATCCATGAAAAATAAACTATTGGGAGAGGATAAAGACTGGCGGGAAGCTGCAATGTAGGCACTCATTCCAAATACTTCAGCATCTTTACCTGACTGCAAATTAGTCAGAGCAAAAGTAATCAACTTGGAATCAGTTTTAAAGGTCGAAGGTTTACAAATTGCGTCCCCAATTGAACTTGACCGCCAGTACTGAAGTCGCAAACGAATATAATTCAACGCCTTGTCAACATTTTCATCTTCATAGCCTAAATCTATGCAGTCGGCTGTGAAAAATTGCTCCATATCAACTAGAGTAGGAGTATTTGCCCAGGCAGCAGAACCGAGTCCTTCTGTTTCAGCCGCATCAAAATGGCGCTGAATTTCTGGCGAGTCGTAAAATGCTTTAATCCCCAGAGGAATCAAAGATTCAATTGTCTGAGCCAGGAAACCATCGAACTGCTGTGAACCTAAAACTAGCTGTAAGACTATCAAGTTGACATCATTACGATGCGCTTTTATCCTATCTTCTCTTTGCTCTGGAGGAATTTTCGATAAGTTTAATGGCTGCACTAAATTGTTAGACTCTTTGGAAATATCGAAGTAAAAGCCATTGTGATAGGGTGTGTAGTCCCCAAATGTACCAGACCCATCATCATTTGGCAGGTCTATCATCAGAACGCTCATATCTTGAGCTTGGCACTCGGCAATGATGGAAGCAACTAACACTGATTTTCCACTTCCAGTTGTCCCAATTACCATCATGTTTTTGGTTTTTGACAAGTCAATTCTGACTGGTGAGTGTCCCTCATCGGAGATTAACTCAAATCCCTGGGTGTCAGCAGAGGCTGTCTGCACCGCCGTGGTCAAGCCAATAACTTCACTAGCGAAAAATGCTACTCGTCGATTGTAAGGGCTTGTTAGTTGTGGTCTTTGCCTCAACAGCAAGGTTTCTAGCCAAATCAGCCACGCATATTGAGCCTCACGGGTCAACTCAGCAGGTTGATTAATATAGCCAGAAATCAGTCTACAAGCATCGTCAATCTCTTCTGGTGTATCTCGGTAAATTAAAACAATGAGTGCTACGTTTTCTGGCACATCACCTGTATATAATTGCCTCTGAGCATTCACTGACCATTCAGTGTTAATCTGCGATGCTACGTCAACGGTTTTTTTACTTGCACTGATCTCAGCATTGCGCGATCGCCTTGTAATTAATTGCTGAGTCAGCCTGACCATATTTTGGTCAGCCGGACTAATCTCTGTGATAACTTCGATGTCGTGAATAATATCACGAGAGAATATATCCCATAAAAAGCGCACTTGTGCCGCCGTCGAAACAAACGCTTCTGGTTTTTGAGTAAGTGTCATCACACCCACATATTTCTTATTTGGCAAACACACCCACTGCCGATCTGCAAATGGTATGCCATTGTTTAATAACACAGAAGTTACATGCGCCGAATCTATGTATTGTTCTGCTCTTGGCAAGGCTTCATAAAATTCTTCTGTTAAACCTTGTTCGTCAAATACTAAGGTATGAGGAACTTTTACTGATTTTGCTCCTATTTGTACCGATAATTCTTTCCACAATTGCTTCTCGGTTTTTGGAACCGGAGATAAACCCATTCCCGCCAAAATTTGTTGGTGTCTGAGTGATACATTGATAGCTTTTTCGAGAATTTGAATAATCGCTTTTCTCGTTAGTTCTGTTGCCCCTGTGGGTGTAAATCTCCTTTGCAAGAAATCGGAGAATTTAACTATTGCTCTGTCAACTGCATCACCCCCTTCTGTTCCTCCTGGTTTAATCGTGAAGGTTGTATACACATTCAGGGTGATATTTTTGCGTTTCTTCTGTCTTGTTAGTTCTTGCAATCGGGCTAAATTTCCCCAATCTAAAAACTCGCTTTCATCATTTACCGGATTGCTTAAACGATGGCTAAAACGTTCTATTACTTCTTCTTCTTTACAGAATGAACTCCAGCGAAAGGTAAATCTTTCTCCAGTTGGAATTTCTTTACAGCCATTCTCAAATTCACGGACGATCGCTTCTACTTGCTCTTCCGAATTAAATAATGGGTGAATTCCTGTGCAACTATATCCGAAAACTAGTTGCAAAGTATTGTTATTATCACCTATTTTCTTTTTACTTAATAGATAAGCGCCTATTGTATACCCTCCTTTTTTCATTCTTACTAAGGTTGTTAAATCTAGCAAGTCTTCAAAAGGATTTAATTTTTGGGTTTTATTTTTAGTGTTACCACCTCTTTTCAGTGCCATAATTTAACTTTTTTATTACCAGATTTCTTCTTATCTAAAGGAGAAGAGTATTTCACATACCCTCGCGTCCATACAGGAACATTCGGAAAAATTCTTGACCAAAATAAATACGGTCTTTTACCTGATAAGGCTATCCCTGTAGCACTCACCCAAATACCTATTAAAATGCTCCAGATCATTCCAGCGCCCAGCAGGAATGTTAAGAAAAATCCTCCTCCAAATAATAAAATAGAAATCGCAAATTGGAATCCTGTAAATATTCCAATCGGTGCATTTTTTCCTAAAGACTGGTTAACATGCTTAATTTCTTTTTTCACTCGCTGCAAGCACTTTTATCAAAGGTTGAATGTTTTTAAATGCCTTCTTGATTTTTTGCTGGTTTACGTACAAGCCGCAGTTACACCCGCAAATAGAATGTTTTGAGCAATAAACAAAACAAGCGTTATGATGAAAATCCCAATGGGTTGTTGGACTATCTGCGTCACCTCTTGTCCCTCCCCAAGGGCATTCGCAACTTTAACTCCAGAGGCAACAAAGTAAACAAATAGCAGCACGGTTATTGCTGCGTTTATCACTGCTGGAAGCGCACTAATAGCTGCATTAGTAGTACCAGCAGAAGTCCCTCCGAACATACACGTAAGGGCTATTTGAGTGGGATTAAACAATCCGAACGCGTGAGCGGGCATCATTTGACCAGAAACAATCAAAGTTGTACCTATTGCATATATGTGATGTTGGTACTTTTTTGCTATTTTCCCTATTAGCTTTGCAATCATCTGCCCCTTTGTTCTGGGGAACGCATTTAATTTTTGCTTAGGATTTGAAAAATCTGCCACAATAATTGCTCCTTTTTTCAGATTTAGAGGAGAGGTATGGTAATATGTGTTCCAAAGAGTAAAATCTTTATTCAATAAGGGCTTAAACAAATTTCTCTGTTCGCCTAAAATTGGTAGTTTACCTGCTTTTAGTCGAAACCTGAAAAATTTATAAATAATGTTCAAGCTCTTAACTAGCTGTTCAACAGCATGATTGCAACTTTAAACCAGTTTCCCAATTGCTTCAATATTAATTAAATATAACTTCATATTTCCACATATTATTTAACTTTGAAACCTCTCACTTTCCTACTATAAATAGTTGACTTAATAAAATGTTTATGTAGTAAGTGAATTCATCTATACCTTTAGCCGTAGTTTACCCTGGTTTACCACCGTTTACCACGGTATACTACGGTAAAAATAAGCTTTTTCTATTGTTGGCAAATGTTTATCGACAATTATTTATCTATTGCATGTTGTATGTAGTCATATCTTTGCTGCATACTTTTCTCATCGCGTTGGTTTTTTTATGAGAAACGAAGACGGAAAATTTACCAGTCAGCCTGACAGCTTAGACCCTAAACCTGTTTGCGTTAAGCTCCCTAGAGAAGTTCGTCAGTGGCTCAAAGGCAAGGGTACTGATTTTCATCGGGATTTGTTAGTTCAAGCTTGGGAGACAGAAGCGCGTAATTCCCCAAAATTGGTGGCCTGAGAACAAGTCTTTCTCAATCGATCGCACAAACTCAGGCTCAACTCGAAATCACCACTCTCTCTGCGATCGCTTGTCCTAAATGCACTTGTGATCAATTTAAGGTTTTTTTTCATAACCCAGATTCTCAACCACAATTACAATGTGTTTTTTGTAATCACGTTTTCTTTTTGTAAGTCCGTAGCTACGTTGGCTATACCAAGGCAGACAAAGAAACTACCACTCTCCCTAGAGCAAGTTTCATCCAGAAATTGACCACCTAAATTTTTTCAATCCCGCCGAAATTGGGCAATTTTTGCCAATATTAGCCTTTTATCGCTTAAGCAGGCTCTAAGCTGACTTTTCACTTTATGTGGAAAAGTTAGAGGGTGTGGGGGGTCGGGTATCGGGTATAGTAAGGCAATATCTTTTCCCTACACCCTACACCCTGTCTTGACAGAGGTTTTAGGACTTCTCGTGAACAGTCAGATCCCGGCTGGGTTAGGGTTAAATTATCAAATGCAATATCTAAAGTTGTGTCAGAGATCGCGTGGTTGTTCGCTCTCACGCCTAAAACAGTTTATATAGTTTTAACTGTTTTAATAGTTTCGTTTTGCCATCACATTTTTTTTGCTTGAAAATCACATTACTTGAAGGTAAAGAAGCGATCACGTGGTTGTTCGCTCTCACACCTAAAACGGTTTATATAGTTTTAACTGTTTATATAGTTTTAACTGTTTATAATTTTTGTTCCTTTCCAGATGGTCTACCTGTTTTTACTTTTTCCAAGCTATTGATCGCTTGTACTAATTCTTCATCAGATAAAGATTGTAGGATATGGAGTCCAGCGCGAATAACTTCACTTTTTGTTACATTGACTGCCGACATTAAACATCGCTGCCTAATTGTTGTGATTAATTCATAATCTCCAGACGGTAGCGTGAAACTATCACGAATTACTTTCTGTAGTTGGGCTGGTTCTACTATGTCCTGTGGCTGAGATGTCGTCAGTTGGCTAGAATTCGGCTCTGTTTTCTCCTCTAGCAATCTTTCTGCTTTCTCAAAACGGCTTCTAACAGCTTCATCTTCAGCTTTTAGTGAATTTGTCAAAGCTAATTTCATGCTCTTCTTTGTCATAACTCCTCTGCAATCAAAAAATTTAGGTGAGCAAAAAACTAAGTAAACTATTTTAACAATATAAATTATTAAAACTGTATATACATTTTACTAATTCTCTTTTTTATGCCACAATAACAGCATTAAACCATATAAAAGCTATAAACAGTAAAAACTATTTATACAGTTTAAATCATTAATACGGTTAATTTATGACAGCTAAAATCATTGCCGTTGTCAATCAAAAGGGCGGCTCAGGAAAGACAACTGTTACTATGCAGCTTGCAGGTGCGATCGCCCGGCGCAGCAACAAAGTTCTTGTCGTTGATGCCGATCCACAAGGGACAGCTACACGTTGGGCCGCCTCAGCAGAAGACGAAACCCCCTTTCCTGGTGGCGTAATTGGGTTAAGTGCTGCCAGTAACAAAGTCCACCGCGAAGTCAAAAAATTTATTGATGATTACGACTACATCATCATCGACTGTCCCCCTGCTGCTGATTCCCCTGTCCCGCAAAGCGCGTTGCTAATTGCAGACCTAGCTCTAGTGCCTATCATCCCTTCGCCATTGGATATGTGGGCAGCAGTTGGTATTCGACAGGTTATTCAGAATGTGGGTGATTTTAATGATGCCTTACAGTCCCGGCTTGTCTTGAACCAGTGCCAACCAAAAACAACTTTGGCCCAAGAAACTTTAGCAGTCTTACCTGAGTTTGGCATTCCCTTAGCCAAGACGCAAATACAGCATCGGCAAGTCTACCGTCAATCTGCTGTGTTTGGTCAAACAGTCCATAATTTCGGAAATAAGGCTTCTGCCGCCATGAAAGAAATAGAGGGGCTGACCGACGAGGTTTTAACAGTACTGGATACTAAACATTAAAATAGTTAAAACTGTTTATATAGTTTATTTCGTTTAAATCAAACTTGAATACAGCAATTCTCATAATCAATACTCCGGACAATTTTTAATTGAGGGAATCGACAAGAAAACTATCGAACCATTAAGGTGCTGATTAGAACAAACAAACACCGGATCGATAGCCATATGGAAATTGTACAAAGCTTACTGAGCAAAATGGGGATTTTCCGCAAACCGCAGATGAAAGCATTGACGACGCTGTTTGCCACGATTCTGATTGCCTGTGGCAAGATAAATTTTGCCAACTTGAGTCGCTACAGTGCTTTGAGCGAGAAAACTTATCGACGACAGTTTCACTTCGCTCTTTTCAACGCAGAAATAATCAAAGCAGCAACGCCTCTCTACCACCCAATGATCGCCGTGATGGATTGCTCATTCATTGCCAAAAGCGGGAAAAAGACCTTTGGACTCGACCAGTTTTATAATGGCAGTCATAGTCGAGTGGAGAGAGGATTAGAAGTATCCTTAGTGGGCGTGGTAGACGTAGAAACGGAAGTGGGTTATGCTCTGCTTGCAGAATAAAAGCTTTGATCAAAGCTTTTGTCCTGAACTGACACGGATGGACTACTATCTCCACCACCTAGACATTGCTCAACCTCAACTACCTCCCCAAGTTCACTACCTTGAATCTACTTAATCTAACTTGTCCGAAAAAAAATCAGTAAGATTTCTCAGTTATTTCGTTATAAAAACGCTTAAAAAAGTAAAAGGTCTTAGATATAAATGTTTTATTTATATCTAAGTTTACTATGCTATTTGCTTCATTAAGCTTAACATTCTAAAAATTAGTAACCATAACTATTTGTAGGTTACAGATATTGAGTTTGAATAGCAGTTATGTCTGTTATCAAGAAAAATCCAGAAATTATTTAAAGAAGAAAGTCCAATGAGCCAAAAAAAGTTAACTGTACAAGAACTTGGGATTGTTATTGCTATCAAAAATCATAAACCCACCCTCCTCAACCCTGATTTTTTGAAATACAGTGGCATAGTACCATCCGAGTGGGAATTAGCTCGTCAACCAGTATTCACCAATAATGTAGTTCAAATCGCCTACACATCAGGAATTAACATTGTTGCTGAACCAAATCGCATTATGTTCCTGGAAACAATTGAAGGAAAAGAGTTAGCGCAAGTGAGCATTCCAGAGATTGTTCGTAAATACGTGCAAGCTCTCCCAAACTTAGAATATGGAGCAGTGGGTATAAATCCTAGAAGTCACATTAGCTTTGAGCAACAGCAAGATGCAGGTAAATATTTTAGCGAAACCCTGTTATCACCTGGAGAATGGCAAGAAATAGGACAGTCAAGAGTTCGTGCATCATTAAACTTAGCTTATACACTAGAACGCAGTCCTTTTTACCTGAGCATTAACGAAGCTGCAATACGAAAAGAAGATGAAACTACCACTCCAATTGTTATGTTCAACGGCAGTTTCAGTTACGAATTAACAGGAGAGAATTCATCAGAGCGCCTGATGAATCTGCAACAAGTAATTGATAACTGGGAAGCAGACATAAAAACATATCAAGAAATTATTGGTAGCAAATTTTTGGCTAAACAATCGGAAGCATTATATGCTGTCCCTGAGTTAATGCCCATAAGTACAGTTGCGTAACTAGACAAAAATTACGTAGCTCAGTTTTATTGTGAGAGTAGATGTAAATGTTATTTATCCTAAATTTTATACTCTACTCTGTTTTTAAAATTTATTATTAATTTAAATCTTTCGGAAGTAGACGCAATATTAATAATAGCTATAAATATTGTGTGCCTAAACTTTAGGTGCTATTTTCTGATGAAGATAATCTAAATATATTTTTGAGCTTACTCATTAAAATTGATAAATTTACATAAAAAATTATTCTTAATTTCTATTACTAATCTCAAAAATTCACTATGTTACCTGAGTGTATAAAGTCAGAAGAATTTACCAACTGGGTATTGACATCTGAAGCACTAGAATGGATTGCGGAATTTGTAAAAACTAACGGCATCCAAAAAGTTGTTGAATGCGGCAGTGGCTTGTCAACGATTCTGTTTGGTAGTTTAAATCTAGAAAAGGTGATTACCTTAGAACATAGCTCTGATTGGTATGCTTATACTCGCCATCGACTACAAGAAAAGAGATTGCTGGAATATGTAGACTTGCATCTGTGTCAATTGCAAGAGACTTTGCTAAATGGGACTACCTTTAACTGGTATAACATCGATAAAGTTTCCCCCTTTGCATCTGATCTAATTTTAGTGGATGGCCCGCCAGAAAACAGTTGCTTAAAAGCACGATACCCAACTCCATATCTACTCAAAGAATTTATTAAGTCAGGGACGTGGTTGCTCTTGGATGATTACCATAGACAACAAGAAACTGAGATTGTGAATCTCTGGTTAAGAGAAATTCCTTCTCTAGAGCTAATACAAGTCCTACCTTTTAAATATGGGTTGGCTGTACTACGATATAACAAATCATCTTGGTGCTTGTTAAAAGATACTCTAGGAACAATTATTGATGAACAAAGCAATCGGGCTGAGTTGAATTTGGATCAAGAAATAAACTTTTTAGAAAATAACAAGCAGAGAAACTTTAAAAAAGTCTTTTTAACCGACAATAGCTTGAAAAAACCACCTTTAAATATACAGACTCATCAACAACCTTTGGTATCAATCATTATTCCTTGTTACAACGCAGCAAAAATGATTGAGCGTTGCTTAATCAGCTGTTTTCAGCAGGTTTACCACAATATTGAAATTATTATTGTCGATAACAACTCAACAGATGATTCAATTGTAATTGCTCGGCAGTTAATCAAAACTACAGACAAACGTGTAATTGTCGCATCATGCCAACATCAGGGAGTAAATCATGCCCGCAACTATGGGTTTACTTTAGCTAGGGGAGATTATATCCAATGGTTAGATGCTGATGACGAGCTTACACCTAACAAAATCGCCTTGCAGGTAGAAGCACTGAAACAAAATCAACAGTTTGATATTGCCTATGGAAGTTGGGAATGGCTCTTTTATCAGAATAGCCAATGTCAACGTCAGCTACTATTCTATTCTCAACACCTAAATGATCCGTTACGCTATTTCCTGCTTCACTACTGGCATCCACCTCATGCCTACTTACTAACTCGAAGTGCTGCTCAAAAGTTGCATGAAGTGCAGGCATGGCATACCCAAAGGCAGGTTAATACTGATATGGAGTATTTCTCATTAGCAGCGATTCTTGCCTTGCGATTTCTTCATGTGCCAGAAACGACTGTTCGTTACAACCATTGGTCTAATACACAAATAAGTCGCTCTGTTGCCTATGAAAAGCGAGTTCAAAGTTGGAAGCAGATGGGATTACACTTTCAACATTATGCAACAGAACAGTTAACACCAGAACAATGGTTTTTGCTGAAATTAAACTGGGATTTTTGGAAATTAGCGCCGACACAGCTTTTACCAGAAGGAAAACGGTGCTTTTGGTTGAAACACCTCTCCAAAAATATTGGAATGACTTTGACAGCCGCCGAAACAAAGATTGTATTAGCAATGAACCAGTTGTCAGGAGTTGATACCCTTATGGGACATACCAATCAAATTATTCGTTTTTTATGGAAACAAGTTGTGCTACAACCAGAAATTAATCAGGTAGGCATTGGGCAAGCACTTTCTCAATGTGTTGGCTTGCTGGCGGATAATCAGCCAGTTAATTTAATAGAACAACCTTTGCTATCTTTAGCAAACCAAGAAGCAGAAAATCTTCATAGTCTGATCAGTGGTGTGCCATTACATGCACCTTTATTTACAGAACAACGATTTATAATACTTAAATTAGTAGATAAATTGAGAGTTGCTGGTTTCTTGAATCAGGTGATTTTTCAACCAGTTTCAAAAGTTGCTGTAGCTAAAAATATTCTTTTATACACAGGTTATTTAAAAGATTAAGTTTCTAAAGTTTTTGGGACTAAATAGTATTCACTTTTAGTTTTTACTTTAATCTCATAATGGTCAGCCAATCCTCGGCGTTGGAGCGCTCTTGTAATAGCTTCTTGTGATCTAAGAATTGTTTCTAGATGTTGCTGATGACTCATGCTCTGTGGATGTTTGCGATAGTAATAGAGCGGTTTTTTGATATGCTGTATATCAGTAATTTCTGAGAGTCTAAGGCAGATGTCATAGTCTTGAACGAGTTCGCATGACTCATCAATACCTCCAGCCAGATTAAAAACAGAATGACGAATTAATCGGAAGTGAAAAACCATAAAGTCAACCAGAAGTCTATCTTTTGAATATGGAATACGACAGCGTTGACCAGCACCAAGAATCCGATCTTTCTCGTCAATTACTAAGTAATTAGTATAAACAAGCCCTACGTCAGGGTTGGCATCAAGAACAGCAGCAGTTTCTTCTAATGCAGTAGGTGCTAAAAGGTCATCGCTATCTACCCAACCTACATAGCATCCAGTAGCCATTGAGAATGCGCTACTGAGTGCGCGTGTCATTCCTCTATTTTCTGTGGTCACAACTCTAATTCGTGCATCACCTTTGGCATAAAAACGAGCAATATTTAAAGAATTATCTGTAGAACCATCATCCCAGATAATTAACTCAAAGTCACTGCAAGTCTGCTTTAACACACTCTCAATAGTTGCACTGAGGTAATTTTCTCGATTATAAACTGTGATAACAAGAGAAATTAGAGGCGACATATATTTATTTAAGAGCTAATTTATAGAATCTACATATATTAACAATTATTTATCTCAAATTAACTTATTATTTAAATTGTTACTAAATATATACTAAGAATATATGTTTAATATCTGTCTCAATATATAAAATTGATAGCAAAGTCAATACAGTTAAAATTTTATCAATTATTTGAAATACTTTATAATATTTTAAAGATTTAGTTGAATGCTACTTAAGTAAGTATATAAGTAACTTTGCGTAAAAATTCGCAAGCGCAAACCTCAATAAAGCGTGTATAAATAGAGTTATAAGAAGGCTATTTAATAGGTTATTTAGTGTTTATATAAAACATAAGTTTATTTTATTAGCCAAGTTCTTTTTTTTTGAAAACAAGAGCAATCTAAAAGTTAATACTGAGTAAGTATTTTTAAATGAACGAGGTTAATCAATTTACTACGTCATAAAGAGTCTGCGAGGTATTTGAATAACTTATTAATGCAAAATAAGTTAAAACACTAAACCTAAATTTTAGTGCTTTAAAACAGGAATGAAAGCAAATAATAAGTTTAACTTTATTTATACCTAAACTACTTAAACAGTTCAGATATTTAGTATTTAGCTTATAGTGTTTCACTTTACAGTTAATACATAAAAGCCGCAAAGATAAAAAGGTATAGAAGAGTCAAAGGAGAAATTATTTGTAACTTTTATTTGGTGAAATGGTATTAGAACATAAACATGGAATTTTAACTGATATTTTATTTTGTTTTAGTTGGTTGTTATTTATTAGATAAAATTCTAAAGAATAGTAATTAAAATTTTCATCTTAAATCAGCTGATGACTATAAAAGTTTACGCCAACTATAGAGTTAAATATTGAGACTATGTATCCACCAGAATTTAAAAATTATTTATCTAATTAATGAAATCAGTACAGCTTAAATCTTTCTAATTTTTAGGATTTAGCATTTTTGACTCGTAACTTTTTGAACTTTTAAAGTATCTCGGAGAAGCATATGCCTAATGATTATATGACATTACCTACAATTTCAGCTGCTACTGGCGAAGTAAATGATAGCTTAAGTGCAAGTGATTCTAATAATCTAATACGCTTAGGCTGTTTTAGCGATGATTACCAGTTGATTGATTTTACTAGCGGTAAACCTGTTATCCTTCAGCTAACTTCAAATACCTTTAATACGTACTTGCAAGTTATCAACGCAGATACTCAAGAGATTATTGCCGAAAATGATTACTATGAAGTTAATGATAATTCATATTCATATATAAGTTTTATACCTCAACCAGAAACTAATTATATAATAAGGGTTACTAGTTATGAGGTTGGAGCAGTAGGAGATTATACTCTTAAAGCTACTGATGTAACAAAATTACCTGAAATTTCAGCAAACGGTGGTAGAATTTCTCATGAATTAAGTGAAGGTGATTTTTATAGTCCTAATACAGAAAGCTTTAGTGATGATTATCAACTAAAAGATTTAACTATTGGTCAGCCTGTTAAAATTTATGTATCTTCTGACGACTTTGAAGGGAATATAGAACTGCTTGATGCAGATACACTACAGCCTATTAATATACCTCGTGGGTATGGATATGGCGAGGAATTTGCCACCTTAACTTTTACTCCTGAAGCTAACAAAGAATATATAGCGCGAGTTAGCACTACATATGAACATAAGTCAGGAAATTATACCCTTGGTGTGGGTATACCAAATTTGCAATTAACTAGCGCAAATATTATTGGACAACCAATTTTAGATGAGAATTTTGGTGTTAGGTGGACAGTTACTAACATAGGTAATGTTGATGCTGGGTATCCTCAACCTTTGTATGACTATATTTATTTATCAACTAATAATGATTATTTAGATGATGATGATTCTGTAATTAACAGTGGTTATATAAATAACAATAATAAAACTGTTCTAGCACCAGGAGAAAGTTATACTAATTCATACAATGGTTTAAGATTCAGCAGTCGTTGGGATACAAATTTAGTAGGAAAAGACCTTTGGTTAATATTAGTTACCGATCAAGAACAACAAGAATACGATAGCGATAGAAATAATAATAATCTAGTTTTACCATTTAAGTTACTTACACCAGATTTAAAGGTAACGCAGGCTAGTATTGATAGTTTCCCTTTACTAAATCAACCGATAAATGTTTCTTGGACTGTTGTTAACCAAGGTGAAGTTGATGCTGTAGCTCCCAATAATTCTGGATATTACTCTAACTGGTACGATGAAATTTATCTATCCAATGATGATAAGTTTGATTATAGCGATAGGTTTATCGATCAGTTTGCTAGAGAGCCTAAAAGCAGAGTTGCTTCAAATGGTGGAGAATATACTTTTACAGAAGAGATTACAATAACAGATCAAGATATTTCTTGGAGAGTTCCTCGTTATCTGTTATTTATTAGTAATAAAAATAACGTTCCATACGAAACAGACAGAGAAAATAACGTTAAAGCAGTAGAAATTGACTGGAGCCAGGTATACCCAGACTTGATAGTCACATCAGTTAATACATCAAATAACCCTGTCTTCGGTCAAGAAATTGATATTTCGTGGAATGTTAAAAATATTGGGAAACCAGGGATTGATGGAACTTGGACAGACCGTATTTGGTTGTCCAAAGATAATAAGATTAGTAGCTTTGATGATATTCTTTTATTTACTTCCTTAGACAACAGCCAGTCCGACTTCGATACCAATGGCAGTTATACCAAGAATATAACGCTAACATTGCCATTGCTACCCCAATTAGATATTGGACAGTATCAGATTATTGTTCAAACAGATGCGTTTGAAACCCAAAAAGATGGCAATTTTACAAACAATATTAAATCTCAACCAGTTTCAATTACATTACCACCATTACCTGACTTAGTTGTTAGCAGCGTGTCAGTCCCAGTTGAAGGATTATCAGGACAACAAATTGAAATTGTCTGGACTGTTAGAAATCAAGGTAATGCTGATGTAGTTGGAACTTGGAACGACTATATTTACTTATCAGATGACTCTCAAATTGGCGATGATTCTTATTTTGATTACTTTCAATTTGAAGGAACAATTGAAGCTGGTAAATTAATTGAACGCCGAAAAGTAATTGATTTACCGATTGATTTAAGCGGGGAACGTTGGGTAGTTATTCAAACAGACCCTGAAGGTTATATTTACGAACACAAAAATAAAAATGATAATGCTAATATCTCTAGCAAGTCTATTAACGTTCGTCTGAGAGATTTTCCTAATTTAACAGTATCGGAAGTTTCAGCACCTGCAACCGTATTTTCTGGACAAGAAACTTTGGTTGAGTGGACTGTTACAAATATAGGTAATGGTGCAACTAGCGCTCCAGTTTGGTATGATGCAGTCTGGTTGTCAGAAGATGATAATTATGATGACAGCGATATTTTCTTAGGAAGTGTTGAAAATTTTAGTTATTTAAATGCTGAAGAAAGTTATAACAGTAGCCTAAAAGTTACTTTGCCTAACGGAATTGACGGTAATTATCGCTTTATTGTTAAAACTGACTATAATCGCTTCAATAACAGTGGTCTTGTTTATGAATATCAAAGCGAAGACGACAACTATAAAGCAAGCGTTGAAAGACGAGTTGAATTAACCCCACCACCTGACTTACAACCAACTGTTGTTACTGCTTCTTCAAGTGCATTCTCCGGTCAGCCTATCACTATCAACTGGACAGTAATTAATAATAATGCCAAAACAACCCAAGCATCTTGGTACGATGAAGTATATATGTCTCAAGACGATGTACTTGATGGCAGTGATACATACTTAGGTATAAGGTATCACTATGGACAGCTTGATACTAACCAAACTTATTTAGGAAGTTTTGATGCGAAATTGCCAGTTGATGCCAGTGGAGATTATTACTTCTTCGTCAACATAGATGCAGGCAGACAAGTTTTAGAATTAGCATACGATGCAAATAATGTTGCTCGGTCAAACCAACCAACTAATGTAACCCTTGTAACTCCTGATTTAGAAGTTGAATCAGTAGATGCACCACTCGAAGCTACTGCCAGCCACACCATAACAATTAATTACCGTGCAGTGAATAACGGAGTTGCAGCTACTCCTAACTATGCTTGGACAGATGCTTTTTATCTATCAACAGATACCAATTTTGACCCCGAAACAGATACTTTTATTGGTGAAGTAACTCGCTACGGTTTCTTAGATATTGGGGAAGTTTACAATAATTCTGCAACCTTGACGCTTCCCAATGGCATTAGCGGTACTTACTATGCCTTCGTTGTCACCGATAAAGGTAATCAAGTTTTTGAAGTTAACAACGGCAATAACCTAAATTTTGATGCGACTCCCATTATAATTACTTCCAAACCAGCCGATTTAATTGTTTCTGCATTAGATGTTACCGATAATATTGAAGCGGGTAAAGCAACACTAGTTAAATGGACTGTTAGAAACCAGGGAACAGGTGATACTGCGGTTCAAGCTTGGACTGATAGGATAATTGCATCTATTGATGCTCAATTGGGTAATGAAGACGACATTCTTTTAGATACTTTTCATCATAGTAGTACATTGAGCTTAATTGACGGGGCTTACACTAACGGATTATTAAATCCAGGCGATTCATATTCATACAGTAAACTTACTTATATTCCCTTCAACTTAGCTGGTCAGTATCGTTTATTTGTTGTTACTGATGCAGATAATCAAGTTTACGAAGCAAGTGCAGAAGAGAATAATTCAACATCACATTTGGTTACTATTAGTCGTCAAACTCCCGATTTACAAGTAACAGAAGTTAATGCCCAGACTGCGGTAGTTTCTGGAGACAAACTGACAGTTGATTGGACAGTGAAAAACTTTGGTAGCGGTCGCACAAATGCTTATTCTTGGTATGATAGCGTTTATCTGTCTGCTGATACCCAGTTCAACGAAGCACAAGATATTTTCTTAGGGCAAATTTTCCGTTCAGGTTGGCTTGATGCTCAAGCCGATTATCATGCTTCAGGGACTTTCAACGTCCCAATCGACCTCCAGGGCGACTATCATATCATTGTCCGCACGGATAAGAGTGCAATTAATTATAGCTACGACAACCAAGTTCTAGAAACTCCACTTGAAGATAATAACGATAAAGCAACTACCACTAAGACTACAATTAGCCTTGGTGCAGTTCCTGATTTGATAGTTGAAAGTGTTGATGCACCAATTTTTGGGGTTGGTGGCCAGTTATTCAACCTCAGTTGGACTGTCAAAAATACTGGTGCTGATACTGGCTACCGTTCTTGGTACGATGCAGTTTATTTATCCCGTGACCAAAACTTTGATCGCAACGATGATATTTACCTTGACTATCGTTACCATGTAGGCGATTTAAAAACGGGTGAGTCTTATACACAAAATCAATTATTTAAAATCCCCGATGGATTGTCTGGCCCGTTTTACGTATTTGTTGCTACCGATGCGGGCAATAATATCTACGAACGAAGCGGTGAAGGCAACAATCGTAACTATGATGGGTACTCGATGCAAGTCAATTTGGCAACCCCAATTGATTTGAAGATAGGAGCTATTACTATCCCTGCTAATGCAGTACCCGGACAAAATATTAGCATTAGCTATACAGTTACTACTGATACGACTACGCCGTTCGGTAGTTTCTGGTATGACGCAGTTTATATCTCTGCGGATAATCAATGGGATATTAATGATACGTTGTTAGGTCGCGTTTCCCCGTATGCAGTTGATGGTAACTATGGGGCAACCTTGACGGCTCCCTTGCCAGGTGTTGTACCCGGCAATTATCAAGTAATTGTTCGTAGTGACATCCGCAATTGGATTGCTGAAAGCAACGAAAACAACAATATTACTGCTTCACTTGACAAAGTTGCAATTGATGTTGAAGCGTTGCAATTGGGCGGTTCTCATTATGGTACTTTATTCCAAGGCCAGTCAGTATATTACAAAGTTGATGTTGCTGCGGGTGAGACACTGCAAATTAAATTTGATTCGCAATCTGAGGACGGATTGAACGAATTGTACATCCGCTACGAGCAAATGCCCACGCAGGCTCAGTTTGACTATGGGTTTGAAAATATTGCTCCCGATCAGGAAGTTTTAGTTCCCTTTACCGAAGCTGGTACTTACTATGTTCTCGCTCGTGCTGCTAAAGCACCAGAATGGATTAGTAATGTAAATGTAGATGAGAATACTAGCGTTTCGGGATTTGGAAATAACTACACCATTGAGGCAAAAACAATTGACTTTGGTATTACATCAATTGGTCAAACTGTAGGCGATCGCGGTGGGAAATTTACTTTAGAGATTGACGGTGCTAAGTTTGCTCCCTATATGAAGGTAGAGTTGATTGATAGCACTGGCAAGTCAATTACTGCTGATGATATTTGGTTTGAGGATTCTACTGAGGTTTTTGCTACTTTTGACCTGACTAAAGCTGTTGCAGGAACTTATGATATCAAAGTTTCGCAGGTAGCTACTAAAATAGTTCCCCAAGTCGATGCTGATGGAATAACGGAAAATCAAATTGTAGCCGAGGTTGTTACCGATGTTTTAGAAGATAAATTCTCTGTAGTCGATGCTCGGCCGGATGATGTATTAATTACAGTTACAACTCCATCGGATGTGTGGATTGGAAGTAGCTTCGACATTATTGTGTCCTACGCCAATCGTGGAACACATGATGTTACTGCTCCAATTGTGATTGTTAATAGTAATCCCGACATTCTACTTGAAAACATTCAAGATGGAGATGGTATTGCTCAATTTGGTTCAATGGCATTGCTAGGAATTAGTAATGAAGGAGCAGCTGGTATTCTGCGTCCTGGAGAGACAGGTACAGTTCGCTTGCGAGGTACAGCACCATTGGAAACGGGAGCGGGTATCATCACGGCTCGGCAGATGGTAGATGATAATTCCTCAATCAACTACAACGATTTTATTAATTATTTGGGAGGCAATATCTTAAGTCCGGAATGGGCGGCGGCGGCTACAGCATTGCAAAGTCAGTACGGTAGTTCGTGGACAAGTTTTGAAAAGGGTTTGGCGGAAAGTGCTACAGAGTTGGCTAATACTGGCAATTACACCCATTCTGTAACTGAACTGTGGAAGAATACTGCTTTATATGCCTGGGGTAATAATAATTTTAATAATTATTCAACACCCACTACTACAGTAGAAAACGCTTTACTTAGCACATTGCCAGTGACTAATGAGTTTATCAACTCCCAAGAAATAGCTGATTCATTCTCAGTTATAGAAAATGATGTTAGTTCTTCATTCTACTTAGCTAATACTTTTTCCGAAATTGAAAATCAAGCCGATTCTTCTTTTCAAACAGCAGCCTATACATTCAACCCCTTATTATTACATTCACTTGGGGAAAATACCATACTAAAAGCTGCTGAATATATTAGGGAAACTGGAGCAGAAATTGCAGCACAGGCGTTAGAATACTTTGTTGGACAACCTTATAATGAAGACCCTCCTCCTCCTTTTGATGGAGCAGATCAATATGAGGACTACATATATAGCCAAATAGGTGATGAATTTATTGCTAAGAGCATTAAGAACCAGAACATGGGTGCAGTGTCTGCATGGAAGAATGTTTCTTGGCCACATGAAACGTATCCTTATAAAACTCCATACGAAATACAATATTTAGCTCCAGATACTATAATTTCTAATGCAGTAAAAAATTCTTTAGAATTTAAGAATAAGGTAGTAAACAATAAGGCTTTGAAAGCCGAATTAAATCAAGAAATATCCGAAATAGTAGCTAATAGCACAATAAAACTATTAGCATCAAAAATGGAGTTGGGCGATGACTCTATCTATTTGGGCAAAGAGTTAATTGGACAGTTTGATTATTTCGATCAGACAAAACTCTTCAGCAATTATTCCAAATATTTTGAATCTGTAGAATCAAGAGAATTAGCATTTTTAATAGGTAGAACAGGAGAAGATACTCAGTGGGTTAAGGTTAAAAGTATCCAATTCGATGAAGCTCAACTTAATTCAACTTCTAAGCCAGCTAAATTAAATTACACAGCTGACATTGAATTTTACTTATGGGATGGAACTACATTTGATTCTGATGATTGGTATAAAGATGAAGTAGCTAGTTTGGCGCAACTCTTTGTTACAGTAGGATTAGGAGTAATTCAGGGTGTATTAAGCGACGACCCTGAAGCTGTAGATAGTTCAGTAAAATTGGCTCAGGCAACTCACCAAATAGCTACCATTGGAAGAGCATTAGGACTAGGTTGGAATCTTCAGCAAGCTGGATATGGTCGTCCTAGATTTAATGTTGTTAAACTTAATCATTTCTTGACAGGTTCTATTGACAATCCCTTTAAAGATCCTTCTGAACCTCCCAATGAACCACCCACTCCACCATTAGGTAATAATCCACAATCAGATGATGGGCCAATACCTGGAAATAACCCACCATTAGGTAATAATCCACACGATCCTAGACAAAGCCTGATTAACTTCCTCGCTTCCCATGATCCCAATGACATTATTGGGCCACAAGGATTTGGTGCAGAAAGCTGGATAAGCACAACCGACCCTCTTAATTACACCATCCGTTTTGAAAACGATCCAGTCTTTGCCACTGCCCCCGCCCAGGTTGTCCGCGTCACACAACAACTCGATAACGACCTCGACTTCCGTACCTTCCGCTTGGGTGATTTTGGTTTTGGCGACATCTTCATTGATGTACCCGATAACCGCGCCTTCTACCAAACCCGCCTCGACTTAACCGAAATTAAAGGTATTTACGTAGATTTTGTTGCAGGCGTTGACGTTACTACTGGTCAAGCTTTCTGGGAACTAACCTCCCTTGACCCAAAAACTGGTGTACAGCCAACCAACCCCTTACTTGGCTTTTTACCACCTAATGTCAACAAACCGGAAGGTGACGGTTTTGTTAGCTACTCGGTCAAGACTAAATCGAATGTTGAAAATGGTGCAGTAATTGATGCTCAAGCACGCATTATCTTTGATATTAACGAACCTATCGACACGCCGCTCATTTTTAATACCATCGATACAGTTAAACCTACTAGCACCGTTAATGTCTTACCAATAAATACAAACGATACTAGTTTCTTAGTAAGTTGGACTGGTAATGACAACACAGGTGGTTCAGCCTTAGCTGGCTTTACTATCTATGTTTCAGATAATGGTGGAGCATTTACACATTGGCTGGAAAACACCATACTTACCGAAGCCACATTTGTCGGTAAAGCAGGTCATACCTACGCCTTCTACAGTCGTGTCCGCGACAATGCTGGGAATACTGAAGATGTACCGACCGTTGCTCAAGCAAGCATTAGCGTTGGTGGCACAATTCCAAGCGTATTAGCATTTAGTGCCACAGAATTTAGCATCAATGAAGACGGTACGCCTATTACCTCTGTCACAATTACCCGTACAGGAGGTACTCAAGGAACTGTTAGCGCAACTATCACCCTCAGCGAAGATACTGCTATTGCTGGTAGCGACTACAATAACATCCCGATTGTAGTTGATTTCGCTGATGGAGAAACCAGCAAAACGGTTACTATCCCAGTCACTGATGATAATTTAGTTGAGTCGGCTGAAAAGATTCAGCTTGTTTTAGGCAATCCCACTGGTAATGTAACCATCGGTACGCAAAATACTGCTACTCTCACAATAGCCGATAATGATGTTGAGCTTGCCTTTAGTGAAACCAACTTCAGCATTAACGAAGATGGTACAGCAATTACTACAGTCACAATTACTCGTACAGGTCGTAGCAGTGGAGTTGTAGGAGCTACTATTACCCTCAGCAACGGTAGCGCAGAAGCTACTGCTGACTACGACAATACCAATATTGAAGTCAGCTTTGCGGATGGAGAAACCAGTAAAACGGTAGAAATTCCCATTGTTGACGATACTTTAATTGAAAGTGCTGAAACCATTAACTTAGTTTTAGGTAATCCCAGTGGTGGTGCAATCATTGGAACGCAAAGTACGGCAACTCTCACAATTATTGATGATGACGTACACTTAGCGTTTAATGCCACCGCCTACAGCATTAAGGAAGACGGTACACCTATCATTGCTGTAACTATAACTCGTACTGGTAGAAGCCAGGGAACAGTTAGTGCAACAATCACACTCAGCAATGGTACAGCTACTTCACCTGCTGACTACAACAGCACACCAATAATTGTGAACTTTGGTGATGGAGAAACCAGCAAAACAGTTGAAATTCCCATTGTTGACGACACTGTATATGAAGGTGATGAAACCATTAATCTGACCTTAAGCAATCCTACAGGTGGTGCAACAATTGGCACTCAAAATACCGCTATTCTCACCATCAAAGAAAATGATACACCTCCTCCACTTACCCTGATCGGTACGCCCAATGATGATCACCTCGTTGGTGGAGATGGGAATGACTTCCTTGATGGAAAAGCAGGCAACGACATCCTAGGTGGTGGTGCTGGTAATGATCGTTTAATTGGTGGTACGGGTAATGACACCCTAGATGGTGGAGTAGGCAATGATATTCTAGATGGCGGTGCTGGTGATGATACTTATATTGTCGATAGTGCTGCCGATACCATTATTGAAAATGCCAACAGTGGAACAGATACGGTTAGGGCAGCTATTGACTTTTCAATTGCTGGACTTGTCAACCTAGAAAACTTAGTTTTGGTAGATAACGCCATCACCGCTACTGGCAACTCGCTGAGTAACTCAATCATCGGCAACACCCAAGACAATATTTTGACTGGTGGCTCTGGCAATGACTCACTGGATGGAGGGACAGGAAACGATACCCTCATTGGTGGAGTTGGCAATGATACCTATACTGTTGACTCCTCTGGTGACATCATTGTAGAGAATAGCAATGAAGGCTTTGATACAGTAAATGCTAACTTTGACTACTCGCTGGCTGCTGTCGCCAACGTAGAACAATTAATACTGCTTGGTAATGCTGTGAGTGGTATTGGAAACGCGCTCAACAATGCTCTGTACGGGAACAGCCGTGATAACATCTTAAAAGGTGGGGACGGCAGTGATGTTTTAAGCGGTGGCGCAGGCAACGATACCTTAATTGGCGGGGCTGGCGACGATACCTACTATGTTGACAATGCCAACGATACAGTAGTTGAAGATGCTAATTCTGGCACTGATAGGGTTTACGCTTCAGTTGACTATTCCCTAGCAGATGTTGCCAATGTGGAAAATTTATCACTGACAGGCAGTGCGGTTAGGGGTACGGGTAACGCACTCAACAATTCTCTGTACGGGAACAACCTTGATAACATTTTGGTAGGTGGGGATGGCAACGATACCTTAAGCGGCGGGGCTGGTAACGATACCTTAATTGGCGGGGCTGGCAGTGATGTTTATTATGTTGACAGTGCCAACGATATAGTGGTTGAAGATGTTAATTCTGGTACTGATGCGATTTCCGCTTCAGTGGACTATTCCCTCGCAAATGTTGCCAATGTAGAAAATTTATCTCTGGCTGGTAATGCGGTCAGGGGTACAGGTAACGCACTCAATAATTCCCTATATGGGAACAGCCTTAATAACATTTTGGTAGGTGGGGATGGCAATGATTCTCTTGATGGGGCGCTAGGCAGCGATATACTTGATGGTGGGCTAGGCAATGATACTTACATTGTTAACAATACAGGCGACACAATCATTGAACAAGCGAATGCTGGAACTGATACGGTGCAAGCATCCATTAGTTGGGTACTAGGAGATAATGTAGAGAATTTGACTTTAACTGGTTCAAGTACTATCAGTGGAACTGGTAATGCCTTGAACAATACAATTACAGGCAACGCAGCCAACAATACATTGTTTGGTGGCGAAGGCAATGACACTCTCAATGGTGGCACTGGTAGTGATGTCCTTGATGGTGGTATGGGTAATGATACTTATATTGTTGATAGAGTATCCGACACAATTGTTGAAGCTGACAATGCAGGTATAGATACCGTCAGATCCTCTATCAGTTGGGTGCTAGGAGACAATCTAGAAAATTTGACTTTGACTTTGACGGGTTCAAGCACCATCAGTGGTACTGGTAATGCACTGAACAATACAATTATTACTAGCAGTGCTAATAGTAACTTGTTTGGTTTGGAGGGGAATGACACCCTAACAGGTGGCTCTGGTAGTGACTTACTAGATGGAGGTACAGGAAACGATACCCTAATTGGTGGCTCTGGCAATGACATCTACACTGTTGACTCCTCTGGTGACATCATTGTAGAGAATAGTAATGAAGGCACTGACACAGTAAATGCTACCGTTGACTACTCGCTGGCTGCTGTCGCCAACGTAGAAAACCTAGTACTGGTTGGTAACGCTGTGAGTGGTGTTGGAAACGCGCTCAACAATTCTCTCACAGGTAATACGCTTAATAACATTTTGGAAGGTGGGGCTGGCAATGATATCTTAAACGGTGGGGCTGGCAATGATATCTTAATTGGTGGGGCTGGCAATGATATTTACTATGTTGACAGTGCCAACGATACAGTTATTGAAGATGCTAATTCTGGTACTGATACGGTATACACTTCAGTTGACTATTCTTTAGCAAGTATTGCCAATGTGGAAACTTTATATCTAACAGATAATGCGGTCAGGGGTACAGGTAACGCACTCAACAACTCTCTGTACGGGAACAACCTTGATAACATTTTGGCAGGTGGGGACGGTAATGATTATCTGAGTGGGGGACTAGGCAGCGATACACTTGATGGTGGGCTAGGCAATGATACTTACATTGTTGACAATACAGGCGACACAATCATTGAACAAGCGAATGCTGGAACTGATACGGTGCAAGCATCTATTAGTTGGGTGCTAGGAGACAATCTAGAGAATTTAACTTTAACTGGTTCAAGCACTATCAGTGGAACTGGTAATGCCTTGAACAATACAATTGTTGCTAACAGCAAAGGTAGTAGCTTGTTTGGTTTGGAAGGTAATGATACTTTGACTGGTAGCTCTGGCAATGACATCCTTGATGGTGGTGTTGGTAATGATATCCTAACTGGTGGCTCTGGTAATGATATCCTAACTGGCAACTTTGGCAATGATACACTTACAGGTGGTTCAGGTGCTGATATATTCGTTCTCAATCATCCCAACCACGGACTTGATACTATTACTGATTTCTCCGTTGTTGATGATACACTACAAGTCTCTGCTGCCGACTTTGGTGGTGGATTAACAGCAGGTTCTGTCATTACAAATGACCAAATTAGGATTGGTAGTGGTATATCTACGGCAAATAATGCTAGTCAAAGATTCATTTACAATACTTCAACTGGTGCGCTGTTCTTTGATGCTGATGGTCATCAAAGTGGGTTTGGAGTAGTGCAGATTGCGACGTTATCGAATAAGCCATTGATTAGTGGAAATGATCTTTCCGTTGTCTAGTTTAGGCTTGCTAATACAATACTTTTAATTTTTTCTAATCCTTTCTTGTTTTTATCAAGAAGGGATTTGTTTTTGAAGTTTATAATTAGTTTTGTAATATTTTACTTTCTTCCTTAAAATTGGGCAACCTAGTATAGGAACACTAACCTAAATAAAGTATTTATTAGTGTTAAGTGTAAATAATGTTGCTATAAATATAATAAAATTTTGTTTTTGTCAAATTTAAATGGAGTCAAGGAGTAACTAAATATATATGAAAATAAAAATGTTAGTAGCATTAGCTTTAGTAGCAAATTTCCTTTCTGGCTGTAAAAATTGTGAAGCCAAAAAAACTTCCAATCCTGCTCATATAAAGCAGTTACTAACAACTAAAAAATGCCCCAAGTGTGACTTAGGTGGTGCAGATTTAACAAATGCCGATTTAGCTGGAGCAGATTTGAGGGAAGCCGAACTGAGTAATGCTAAATTAGACGGAGCCAATTTGCAAGGGGCTGATTTGACTAAAGCTGAATTAAGATGGCGAGATGATGTTGGCGACAAAGGAGGAATGGGAATATCAGAAATTGGTGGACATTATTGTAATGTTACTTATAAAGCTTCATTAAAAGGAGCTAACTTAAGAGGAGCTAAACTTATTCAAACTGACTTATCAGGTTTGGATTTACGCGAGGCTAATCTAAGTGAGGCTGATCTAAATCATGCAAATTTAAGTACAGTAAGACTCAATAAAGCTAATTTAGAAAAAGCTAATTTAAATAGCGCTTCTTTAGAGTATGCACAACTATATGATGCTAATTTAAAAAAGGCAAATTTACAAGAAGCTAATTTAACTGGGAGTAGGGTGAGTGGGGCAAATCTAAAAGAGGCTAATTTTACAAGTGCTAATTTAAGTTATAGTTCTCTTTCTAATGTAAACTTACAATCAACACAGTTGAGAAATGCTAATTTAGAACGAGCTAGAATAAGAGGTTATCTTATTGATACAGATATAAGCGGAGCAAATCTCAGCCGTACTTCTTTAAGAAGTACTAATTTACAAAAGATTATCTACAATTCTTCTACTATTTGGAATGGAGCTTCTTATAACGAATTCACAAAGTTTCCTAATGGATTTAATTCTAACTTAAAAAAACAAATGAAATTTAAAAAGGTGTTCATTAACGAAACTTCAGACCAAATTAAAAAACAAACGCCGTAGGTGTATAATTCTTGGTAATTGGAAGAAATTCTAATCGAAATCGACTCAAACTCAACTTAAAAATAAATATCTCAAGCAGATGCTGATTAGGAAGGTACACCTGCAAGAGCTTCTAGTTTCTGATAGCTTGGATAATTGATTCAAATCAGTAGGTGATGGCAAGTATGCCTTTATATAACAGTAGAGAAGACAAAGAATGCGATCGCTTTTTTCTAAGAAATTGCTTACTTAACTGCATCAAGGCATAGAACTAGGGAAGCTGTTTTTGATCGCCATGAGACCATTAATCTGGTGCTTGTTCTTTCGCAGCCCAGCAGTGATGTTAAACCCGTGGCAAGTGCAAAGCACTACTATCACCAGGGCGAATGTGAATGTAACCTGATGTGGTAGCAATATCAGCATGACCCATTGTTTGCTGGATCAACGGAACTGGTGTTCCTCTCTCTGCATTATGGGTAGCATGGCTATGTCTCAGCCAGTGACAACTGACCTTTTCCATTAGTCCTGCCCTTTCTGCTGCATCCTTGATTATGGGGTCAACATTTTGCCGAAGTAGTGGCTTCATCCCTTTACCTTTGCGGCTTTTGAAGACATAGGCATCCTTGGGAGCATCTAAGCGGTAGTTCATCAACTCCTGCCATAGATATTCCGGTAGTAAAATGTGACGGGACTTGTCGCCTTTACCCACAACGGTAATTTGTCCAGTGCGATCGCGTTGGGTGAAGTCCCGCCACTTCAGCCCTACCAACTCTGACACCCGTAAACCTGCTACATATAACAGCTTCAATATCAACACATCCCGAATTTGTTGAGACTTATAACGATATTGCGCTCGTTCTGTTAGCCGAATCATCAGCGCGATATCGGTTTGGGTCAGCACCTTCTCATGCAAACGCTGGTCAACCTTCTTTAACTTGATAGCAGCACCAGGGTTTTGCTGAATGTAACCAGTTTTATAAGCAAAGGACAGCAAACTTTTGACAGCCGCTATATAGGTTTGAATTGTAGGTGCTGCCAATCCCCGGTTATGCAAATACTCAGAAAACTCGACCATATCCTCAACAGTTGTGTGGGCTAGAGCCTTCCCTACTCCCCCCAAAAACGCGGTGAACTGCGCCGCATAACGCAGATAACACTTTTGGGTCGAGTCGGGCTTGTCGTGCAACCACAGTTGAATTAACCTTTGCTGGGCATTAACGGGCGCTAACTTCGATAGTTGCTTCCCTCTGGGTTTGACTGCTACTACTGGTGTCATAATCAACCGATATCTCAAACAGACAAAAGGCAAATTTTGTCTTCTTGATACACATACAGCTGATTCATGACACCAGAATCATTTCTCCTCAATTCTTTACTAAAAAAGGTGTTAAGTCATACTCAGCACGACTTGCCACAGTGGTGTGGTGATCATAAAGTACAATTACTTAAAACAGAGGAAACTATTTTGTCAGTTGCAAGGATTTCATCAATCAATCTCTGTCACGAATGGCACGCTTTATTAATACTGTATTAATACAGTAATACTACTAAAAAATTGTTATTTTAGTGGATGGTAAAGTTCAGTTTTAGCGTTCCATTCCCAAGCTGTACTCATAGGGTCGCGGTTACGTGACCAACTGATAAATTCTTTGGGTGTGAGTTTTTCCCTTTCAGTGATGAGGCTTTGGGGAGTAACACCGAGTCTTGGGGCAAGACTTTCATTTGTTCTGGGTTGTAGTTCAACTTGAGGTTGTTGGTATGGGTGAGGTTGTTTGCGAGGTCTGGTGTTGCTGTATCTAAGAGAAGTAATAGCCCGTTCCATCTGCTCCAGCTTTTTGGTAATTGTTTCTAGTTTGGTTTCTAGCTTCTCCTCCAGCTGCAAAACGGATTTATTGCTAGAGGCAACATCGATATCAATATTGCTATCAAACTGGGCTATCAATTCCTCTAACGCTTGCACTAAGGCAATTGTATGACCTTGACGATGTAGTTTGGATAGTTGGCGTACTACTGAAATTAGGGCAGTAGGGACGCGAATCATTTCGCTAGGTGGGGTCTTGTTGTCAGTCATTTGATATCAAATTTGATAGCAATAAACTGATGATAGATGAAAAGCGATCTTCTGATGGCGATCGCCTCCGCCCAATTCAAAGAGGAAACTTAGGCGAACGCACACTTTACAAGTTGAAACAAAACGAGAGTGAAAGTCGGAAAATACAATCAGAAATGCTGAAGTGAGATAAATAAGTAATTAAGAGAACGGAAATTTCTGATAAACCGTCGTTTTTGGGGTGTAGCTGCTTTGCTGGCGCTGGTGGTTGGGTGTTCGCCAGCGCAAACCCAAGGGCTACGATTTTTTGTCTAATGTTTCCCCAAATATTCAGTCCGTTATTGAGAGCAACAAGTAAGGCGATCGCTTCTAGTGGAGCATAGCACCGGTTTAATACCCTGCTTAACTGAAGTGGGCGATCCATCAACTCAATCAGTATAGGAGCGATCTCACCCTTAATTTTATAAGTTGTGATATTTGTAATCTAAAATACTTGTTATTTTGGTATTTATGTACTAGTGTTTTTAGGTCTAACAAATAAATAAATGGGTATTGCTAAAGATTTTGAAAATTTTTGTGCCAAATTAATCATTCAAGATAAAGACAAAATTATTACAAGGTGTAATGCAATAACTAAGCGCCTAAATTTAGACTTTTGGGGTTCAGATTCAGAAATAAGTCACCGAATTTATGTTGGTTCTTACGGTAGAGATACGGCTATTGGGGTTAGTGACTTAGATGTGATATTTATCTTGCCATATCAAACATATCTCAGGTACAACAATTATCGATATAACGGTCAATCTTCACTTTTACAAAGTGTAAAAGCTTCCATTCGTAAGACTTATTCAAATACAGATATTGGTGGCGATGGTCAAGTTGTCGTTGTTTCTTTTTCTGATGGTATGAAGTTTGAAGTAGTGCCAGCTTTTGAAAAGTAGGTACTATTATAGGCGCAATTTTTTCAACTATTCTTTTAGCTTTAAATACGTATACTCAAGACAATGATTTAGGAGAATTAGCTCAAAAACACTCGCAAACAGCATCTAAGCTTTGGATAATTAGAGAGTCTTATCTTTCGCTTCTTACAGATATTGCGATTAATAGTCTAAGTCTAGACGAAATAAAAACTAAACGAGATGAGTTACAAAGTGCGCTTGCCACTATATATCAAAATGCGCCACGCACAAATGAAAAAGCTTACAAAAAAGCACAAAAAGCTTTAAAAGTAGATGAACAGCTAACATTTTCTGATAAAGAAATAGATAATTTTTTACCAAGTAACCTTAGAAGAGCTAGTTAAGATTAAAGTCAAAATTTTGGCATTTTTAATGCAATCGCACTCTCCCATTCCCTACTTCTTCCAAGGTAGCTTTATCCCCATCTCGGTCAATGCCAAGAACACTAGATACATAATAAGCAAACCAGTACTGATCAGAAAAATTACAACGTCATTATTCATTGGTAAAGTGGCAATTCTAGCTGTCCGGGTGGCGTATTGGAAAATCAAACGACCGAAGTAACCGTGAGCAGCTACGATGTTGTAGGTTTCTTCTTCTTGACCAAATTTATAACCGTAGTTTTGTGATTCGTTTTCGGTTGTTTCACAAACTAAGGAAGATATTACAAGTGAACCGTGCATTGCAGAGAATAATGAACCACCGAATACACCAGCTACACCTAACATGTGGAAGGGGTGCATTAAGATGTTGTGTTCTGCTTGGAACACGATCATGAAGTTGAAGGTTCCAGAGATACCTAATTAAACCTCCGACAAATACGCCAAGTTTTTAAATTCATTTCTTGTAAACGTAAACTTTTTCATCATAAAAATTGAATACCTTGCTTACGAAAATTATTAGGTTATGATATGGTACACCTGTATTAATTTATCTATTTCAAAGTCAGCGAGTGTCCAGAAAAAAAATCGGTCAATCTGACATAACCGGACAACAAGGCATCAATATTATTGAACAGGTCGTCCTGGATATGGGATTCCTCTGGTATCCAACTGGAGGTGTAGAGGCAGGTATTGACGGCATAATTGAAATCCGTGATTTCCAAACAGGCGAGGTCACAAACTGTATCCTTCAAGTTCAAAGTAAAGCTACTCAAAAGACTCTTCTTCAGGCAGAAAATGAAAACAGTTTTGAGTATCGATTTGAAGAAAGAGATATTGATTACTGGCTACAAGGCAACGCTCCAGTTATTCTGATTGTTGTCAAAACTTCAACTAAAGAAGCTTTTTGGGTTGCTGTAAAGGATTACTTCTGCGATGCCAAGCGACAGCAATCTAAAAAAGTTACATTTGATAAGCGTTTTAATCGTTTTGATGTCAACGCTAGAGATGCGCTAATTAAGCTGGCTGTTCCCCAAAACTCAGGACTTTACCTTGCACCACGACCAAAGTTAGAGAAATTATACTCAAACCTGCTGCGAGTTTCTCAACTTGCAGAACATCTCTACACTGCTTACACCTATACAGAGGATGAATCTAAAGCTTATTCAGCGCTTCAGAAAGTTGGTCGAAATTTGGGACAGGAGTGGTTGTTGAAAGAAAATTTCGTACTTAGTTTCCACGACTTGCGTGAAGCACCTTGGACGGAAATCTGCGATTTGGGAACTGTTGAGCAGCATGGCGTAGACAAATGGTCGCTATCAAATCGGCTTGAACGACAACAGGAATTTGTGTGGTTACTCAATAAGGTGCTACACGAGAAAGTTAAGGAAGACTTATTGTTCGACCAAAAGAAAAAGTGCTACTATTTCAAACCTACTAATGACTTATCAGTGCGTCGATACTCCTATCGAAGTCTTTCTAAAAAAACACATCGGGATGTTTTTCAGCCTTATTTAAAGAAAAATTCCACAGAAGTAGCATACTACAGACATTCTGCTTTTGAAGGACAGTTTATACGTAAAGCTTTGGGAACACCCTGGCGACTGGTCAGAGATTCAAGAGATTTGACCACATGCTATGTAGGTATTAGCTTTTATAAAACACTTGACCGTTCAAAATTACTAACCAGTTCCGCTCAAATTTTCAACGAGCGAGGAGAAGGAGTTATTTTGCGTGGAGGGCAAGCTGAATTATCAAAAGACGATCGCCAACCTTACCTTCCAGCATCAGATGCATCCGAATTGCTTTCTAATGCCTTGGCAATGTATCGCCGAGAACATCGTAACTTACCTGCAAGAGTTGTACTGCATAAAACTTCTCGATTTATACCAGAGGAGTTTGAAGGATTTCAGGGTGCGTTGGATAAACATGGTATTGATACAGCGGAGTTTATCAGCTTCGACCGTACAGGTGGAACTAGACTATTCCGTTACGGAAAGTATCCTCCTCTACGAGGAACGCTGTTAAGTTTGGATAATTCTACTCACGTTTTATACACGCGGGGTAGTGTAGATTTTTTTTCGACTTATCCAGGTATGTATGTGCCACGCCCCTTAAAGTTTCGGTGTGAAAGTGTAGAAGAAACGCCCAAAGCGCTGGCGCAGGAAATTTTGGCACTGACGAAGATGAACTGGAACAATACACAGTTCGACAGAGGAGAACCCATCACCATTCGAGCAGCAAGGCAAGTAGGACATATCCTAAAATATGTAGGTAAAAATGATCCACTAGAGTTTCATTACCGTTTTTATATGTAAAAATGTGCGAGTAGTAATGAATTGGAAATACTAGATGAAGAAAATTTTGGTTCTTCAGCACTGGTTATGCTAAATTAACAATTAAAGTGCCAATTTAATAAGCATCTAACTCGAAAGTTGTCAAAGTTTCTAAACCCATAAGCAGAGCGTTTAATCAGTTTGAGTTTATTATTAATGCCTTCGACAGCACCACTTGTTGTCCGACGATCAAAGTAAGCAATAATTTCATCAAACCAGCGAATAATAGTATTGTTGCTGTGAGGAAAATATTTCTTGGCTCTTGATAACCACATTCCTAACTTAAAAACTCCTGTATACCAATCGTCAGTCTGATTAAAAATTTTTCTGACTTTTTCTTTTAATTCATGCATGGCTTTCAAAATGGGTGATACTTCTTTGACTTGTAAAAGCTTATCAGCTTGTGACTTATTGAGATTATCTTCATTCTTCAACAAGGAGTATTTGCTATTCTTCAAGCCTGATAATATGATTTCGTACTGAGCTTTATCCTCTGCTAATTTCGCTTTTTTTATTAGTTCTTTTACATTTCTTCTCTCTGTTTTTCTTTGTGTGTCTAGCTCTTGATTTATCTGAGTCATCACATGAAATCTATCTGCTACCACCTGAGCATTTGGCATTAATTCTTTAACTAAGTTTTTATAACCTTGCCACAAATCAATGCTGACCTCTTCTATTTGTTCTAAAATCTCAAAACCCCATGCAGTCAGTGTTTCTTTGATAATTTCTTGTGTCCGACCATTCAAAATTGCCAGTAGTTTAGATGTATCTAAATCTATTAAGACTGCACAGTAATGACCTTTTCCTTTTACTAAAGCTATTTCATCAATTCCCAATCTTTTTAAGCTTGAGGGTTTTGATTTGTGAGTCACATCAGATTCATCTTTTAACATTCTTTCTATTTCTTCTGTTGTTACTATTCCTTTCGATGCCACACTGTGGATATCATTTTCTATTACTTCTTTTATGATTTTTTGTGCTAGCCGCTTTGTATAAGTTCTTTTCTTACTTACAAATTCTAGGTCTTCACTAAAAGGTTTTTTACATTTAGAGCATTTGAATTGTCGTCTATTTATTTCTAAGAATACGGGCTGCTCTCCCCAAGGTAAGTCTTTAACCCTTCGGGTTCGTCAGTTTGGCGGGACGGAAACCGACACCGCCAACTGACTCACAATATGCCGATGATTTTGATGTAGTTTCTCGCTTTTTGTCCCACAATTAGGACAAACACTATATGATTTAATTGATTCCGTTTGGAAAATAATGCCAATTTCATTATGAAGACGCTGTGATAACACTTTTACATCTTTTAAATCCAGAATTTCTGTGATAATTCTTATTGCTCTTTTCTTCACCATAACTGTAAATGTAGAAAAATTACTCTAGCTCTAGCTACAGAGAACAATAAATACTCTTGGTATGTCAAGTACAGCAAGGGTTATAGCTATAATTTTATACACTTAATTACAATTTTTTCAGTTGGATTTTAATGGTTTAGCATAACAGGTACTGAAGAACCAAAATTTTCAGTGCTTGTTGAGGTGAAGACCAAACCTCAATTTATGTGGTAATTCCAGCAACTCAGGTGTAGTTTGCTGCCATCAGCCAATCACAAACAACGGCTGTAAATCCGTTGGCAAAGTTCACAGGAATCATCCAATTACCTTGATATTGATTCCATATCGGCTCACCATCAGCAATGCCGATCGCATCCCCAATTTTCAAAACAAGCGCCTGGTAAAAGCTACCAGCATTCTCTAATCCCTGGCGTAATTTGAGTTTTAGCCCTTGCCAACCTTGTATAATAAGACTTGACTCCACCTCAAACGATGTTTCGAGGATTTCTGTTGGTTTTTTGGGGTCGATTAGTTGAGTGATTATTTCTTGATTACTAGTAGACAACAGCATATATTTGCTGTTGGATGCAATATCTAAAGTAGTATCAGCGATCGCCTGCCCAATCTCCACATCATCATAACTGACTACTGAGTTTTGAAATTGCTCATACAATTGCTGTAGCCTCCTTTGCTGTTCCAAATCGAGCAACTCCGAGGCCAGATTCAATTCTTCCTGGCTTAAATCAACTTGTGACCAGTGGGTAACTTGCCGCAATTTTACCGCAGCGGCTTCAGCAGCATCAGAAGAAGATTTTAGGGGCGCAACTGCCGCCGATGTTGTGTCTTCAAATTGCTCAAGTTTCTGTTCTGACCAATCAACTTGGCTTTTGTCTGTCATCCATCGGGTCAGCTTACGTTCTACAGATGCCAGCACTGCCAGCCGCACTGGATTTTGCATTGATTCAGGATCAACGGCATAAACTCTTTGTTTAATGCCATTGAGCAATTTTTGACCTTGCTTTTTGAACTTCAGCCCAATCATCGCCAGGAGCTTAGAGATAAACTCTATACGCTCCTTGCCATCAATCCGTGGCGCATTTGGCTGCTCTCTTAAAGCCAAGACTATCTCTGATTGCCGTGCTTTCTCAATAAAATCTATTACCTCTGGCATATCTTTATGCCATTCGCCTTTGAGAAATTGCAAGATATTTAATTCTCTCAATGCCCAAATAGTCAGGTGCGAAATTCGCTTCATGGAAGCACTGAAAAAATCTTCATTAGTAACTTTATAATACCAGTCAACCTCATGCCGCTTTTGAGAGAATTCAAAATTGTTCAACAGCCAAAATCGTTGCTGCTTACTAATAAATTCTTTATCTTTAATATAGTATTCGTAAATAAAATCAGCATTCCAGACTTCACTTTCTTTAATTCCGGGAATTCGCTCTAGCAGGTAGGTTTTTTCAATTCGCCGTTGCGTTGTCTTGCCTTGGTTCGTTTTAGATACTCGTTTAGCTTCATCTATAGAGTTATACTCAATAGCTGTAAATAACTCTTGAGCATGTTCTTTTTGGACTGATTTCTTAGTTTCTTTTTCCCTAGCCTTGAATTCATCACTGATATCCCACTGAACAATCTCAACATCATGCCCAGCTTGTTTTAAAGCATGAATTAGACATTTTCGCAGATTATCCATCTCAAAATTATCAAGCACTCCTAGCTTACAGGAAAATTCCCACCAATCATTATGACTTCTACTAATAGCATTACCAATTACTTCTAACACTCTTTCTACATTGCCTGAATCCTGTGCAGCTAATAAAGCAGATTGTATAATTCTATCGTCTAAAATCTCTTTAAAAGCTTTAACAGAGTATGTATTTGGATTTGACCGCTCACGTACCATTGAGCGCTCTGGGCAGAAAACATAATGAGGTATGCTGTGATCTCGTAATCTAAACATTAGCTGATGCTGGCTATTTGTACCTAACACCCCAGTAAAAAAGCTAAATTTATCAGTAAAGTAATTATTAATTGTGACACTTACTCCTGATTCAGCAGTAGGACTAATGATGATATATCCTGGTTTTTTATCACTAATATATTGATTAGGATTCGCTAAGAATTCCTTAGCCCATTCCTCAGCAGCAGTTTCAGAATTAAATACATACCCAGATTTACCAAAATCTCTAAGCATTTTGTCTAAAATTTTGCTCAAATCTTTGGAATCTGTAGCAATCCAAGGAACAACTTCATCGGAGCATAATAAACTAATTAATGCAGATTTATCCCGTTTTTTAATTTCACCTTCCAAGTCTACACCCTCCACAAACTTAATATTATGCGGTGAGATTTTACGCTGATTTTCAATCCTAATTAATTGCTTATTAGGTACTATTTTTTTTATGAAATCAACATAAATATTAGCTAAATTGCCATCGAGTAAAAATATTCTATTACAGACATTTAAAGCGTGTGTAAATATTCTGATAGCTTTAGCTTGATTTTCTCCTAAAGTTCCACCGCTAACAGCGTGTAGCAACACTGAGCAAGTTTCATCAAGATAAATATCTCTACCTGTAAAGTAGCCATCTACATGATGAATTGAATCAAGACAAAATGCTTGATTAGTGTGTTCATCTGCTACTAATTCTTGTCCATGATCCTCTCTCAAATGGTAAATATTTAAGTTAATTTCTTTACCTCTATCGATAGTTTGAAATAAAAGATTGTTCCGGTATCCAATAATCATTGCACCTCTATTTGAGGATTTAATTAATTCAAGCAAGGCTTCAGTTTTACCTGTACCTAGTCCTGATTTCGCCGCAATAATTACACCAGAATCGGGAATATTTCTAAATCTAAATTTTTCTTGATTTAAAATAATGTCTGAAGCGAAACAACGAGATTTCAACCAATTATCCCAAGCCCAATTTAAATTTTCTTGAATTTGTTTTTCTTGGGGCGTTGCATTGCGGTAGGACTGAACAATTCCCCATAATTCATAAGCTGTAATGTATTGAATTATTGAAAAATCAGCCAGTTCATCAATGTCATTGTGTTGCTTTGTCATTTGACCCCACCAAGCAACACGGCACTGGTAGCCAAGTTCTTGGAAGAAATCAAATTGCTGTTGCCATCGCTCCGGCACTCCAGACGAATTAATTACATCACCAGCATCGATCGCAAAAATTAGTGTTTTGGTTTGGTACTTGGTTGAAAGGTATTCTACCGACACTCTAGCGGTTTCAGTACTACCATCAAAGCGACCAGAAGCAGCACCAACTACAGGAACATCCAAGCGATAGCGCGTCAGACTGGGCTTAAATGAGGTTCCTTCTACTAGCCAAATGCCATCGCCTTTGAACTCATCCGGTTCAAACACTCCTAGCGGCAGTTCCCCATTTAAATGAGAGGTAGCTCCATCAGGATTTTTCTTTGTGGTAGAGGTCAGCCACCTATACCTCCCATCTTTGCTGTCGTGTAAGCGTACCTGACAGCCGACAATTAAACCATCCTTGTCATAAATTGGGCATAGGATACCATCACTGCTCGGTCGTGGCTAGGTTTGTGGAAAAATCCTCATTAGCTGTATGAGTATAGCTTCAAGGCTTTGCAACGCGGCGTTAGTGGTTCGCTGATGTTCCACAAAGGCTTGTCGATGTTCCTCTGCGCTTTCACGCAATTCTAGAAGCACATCATCGAGTATTGCGCTACGTCCTAGAACGCGGTTGGTGTCGCTGGTTAGTTCTCTTACTTCCTGAGTGAGGTTAGCGATCGCGTCATTATTAATCGCTTGTTGTTCCCTATTTTCCTGAGCTAGATCAGCGATCGCCTCAGTATTTAGGGCTTGCTGTTCTGAAATTCGTAGCAGTAACCGCTCGATTAGTTCGATTCGGTTTACTGAATCGGGTGTGTCAGTCATATCCCCGTGCCTCCATTGCGATCGCGCAGGATGCGAAGGATTTCATCTAATTTTCCTTCTACGCGGTCAAATCTCTCAGTTACTTGGGCCAAGTTGCTATTTGTAACTTCTGCGAATCTATCCAGTCGGGTGTAAATTTGGGCGATCGCCGCCTGAGAAGTGCCAATTCCCCCTACTTGGGCTTTAAGACTATTAACTTCAGTTTCTAAGGTACTTAATCTGCGGTAAATTTCTTGAATTTGGACTTCGCTCATAGTAGTTATTTCTTTTTAAAATCTTCTAATGCTTGAGATATAAGGTTTCTCGTAAAATTACTTATACTTCTATCCTCTCTTGCAGCTAATTCTTCAAGTTCCTCAAACATTTCCTGAGAAACATACACCACAAGTCTTTTTTCATTTCCTCCACTTTTTGAGGTCGTTTTTTCTGGCATCAAAATCATGTGAACTCTTTGCCTTAACTGTAGATCAACAGTTACACTATGGCATCTACTGTATACAGTATGTAGCTATATTGTGCCACTTGGCAAAACTGGCATATTATGTATACAGTATGTGCATTTGCCGTGTACAGTAATAAATGTGAGAGGCAATAGAAAACATATTCTCACCTTGAACAGCAATGAGAGCAAGCATTAAATCCCATTTACAGCCATATTTTCGAGCCTTGCAAGGGCAGATGGAATGCGACAGCCCAACAGAAGCTTTGAACTACCTCTTGATGGATTTAAAGCGCCAGGGTTATAGCTTTTTAGATGACTATCAGTACAAACCAGTGATCGCTCCTCAGCAACCACGAGAGCCACTATCACAAGATGACATTCCACAAAATGAAGATCCGTTTATCCGAAGATTACTTGAAATTGGAATAGAGGAGTTCTAAAAATGGCTCAGATTCTCAGTCTGGATGAAATTCTGAGCCTTCTTAAAGGCATAGACGTAGCATTAAGAATGCTGCAAGCCAAATCAGAATACAGAGACATAGAAACTACCGAAGAATTTACTAGCTCGAATGACTTTAATTTGCTTGATGTAATTCATACGTTGGGTGAAGTTGTAGAAGCTATTGAAAGATTTCAATCTGCTCAAAATCCAGAAGGCAATGGATTGTAAACAACAAACAATGTAACTAAAAGGAATGAATATGACTACTGAAAAGAGAATCTTAATTAGTAAAGCAGCATCCCAACTAGGTGTATCAGAAGAATCTATCAGAGAAGCAATCAAGCCTTTTTATCCTGATACTTGGGAAACTATTAAAACTATCAAGATGGCTCAGTTTAATGTGATTACTGAAGCACTAAGCGACCTTGCTGAGGCTCCAAAACCATTTGAGATAGAAGGCGACCCCGATTATAACGCCGAGAATAATACTTTTTATTTTGGTGAAAATGTGGACTTGGAAAATGCTGCGGATTCAGGGTTTTATTGCCACTTGCCAACACACATCACAACTACCGAAATAACTATTGCTGAAACTGATAGTTTAGCAGCACAAGAAGAACAAGAGTTAAAAATTTCCGTATTCAAAAAATTCTCGGATACAGCAATTGATTTGAATCAAATTACTAGTGCAATGGCTTATAGTACAGCACTAAAAAACTTTGCATCTTTCAAACAAACTCACTCAACCACTTTCCGTCATCACGCTAATCAATATGTTGAGGAGTTTAGCAGTGAATATCATCAAATGCTTAACGATTTAGAGGTTAAATGTAACCCAAAGTCTTTTTTGAAAGAGCGCGGAATACTCACCACAGATTGATAGTAATAAACACATTCTTGTTTGTGGTGGCTTGTTTATGTGGCTCACTGGTTTTATCTTTTGCAGCCAGACCACGCCCAATTCCTATAAATGTTCCAATTCAATTGGTAGTAGAAGATGATGCAAGTTCAAGTTAGTGATACTAAACCTAATGAATTAATTACGTTTGGTCAAGATTTAGCACAGATTGTTGAGTCAATTCGCTTGCTCAAAAAGACTTATCCGAATCACTGGCAAGAAGCTTGTCAAAAAGCACTTGATGATGGAGAGTTAACGCTTTCAGATGCCTTATCAGGATTAGTTACAGCACAAATGCTTGTGGAGGAATCATGAATAATTTATATCTGCTCCAATGCTCTACTTTACTTAGTTATAAAACGACCTATCAGATAAAAGGTGTTCTATACCGCTTTGTAATTCAGGATGGCTCAATCCAACATCCTCAGTATATTTTTCGTCCCTTACCAGGGCAACCCAAGAAGGCAGACTTAAAACTCAATCGTCAGAAACTTCTAAGCCACTGCTATGTAGTGCCGGGAATGTCGGCAAAGGCTGAGGTAGTAGGTGAAGCAGTACAGATGAAGCTTTTTTGACAGGGGTGCAACCACACTCAGTTTCAAAAGTGTGGTTGCACTTCGTAAAATCCCGCCAGAGATAATACATTAAGGATTCTAACATTATGCCTAAAAAGAAAAACCCCATCACAGACCCCACAGGAGAGAAAGCAGCTGCTCAAGCAACTCAAGAAGCTGATAAGAGAGTAAGAGAGCGGTTGAGAGCTAGATTCGTAAATAATCAACCCCCTACTCAATTACAGGAAACAGTCAAAAAAATCGCTGATACAACTAAAAATATCGGAGATACTACTAAGACCGTAACTACAGCCATAGGAACAGTAACAAATTCCATAGGCAATGTAGCTGAATCTATTGGAATTGCCCCCACTGGTAAGACTGCTCAAACTATTAAGTCTCATAATGCTTATGGTGGATTATCCCTATCAACATTTGAGCCTCAAAATTTTTTAGCAAACGATTTATTTCAAGATAGCTCTACATTACCTAGAACATCAAAACTAGAAGCAGATGCCATTGTTGAAAGTATTCAAGAAAAACGTCAAACATTAAGAGTAGTAGGAGCTAATTTAGACTTAAATACTGATGTTCTTAAGACCGGAGTCAAATCTGAAAAAATGACTCAAGCTGCCATTGATTACGGTATAGCTAAGGTGAATACAGATACTAAATTGACTCAGTTTGAAACTGCTGAAGTTCAATATGAAATCGGCTTAACTAAGCTAGATCAGACCCATGAAAAACTAGTTCATGAGCAAGTGACACTAGAAGGTTTGAGAAATGAAACTGACCAGCGTAAACGTTTCTGGCAAGAAAAATATGCTCTGGGTGAATCAAGAATTAAGCAAGTACAACTAGCTAAATATCAATTAGATGCAAAAATTGGAGCCATTGAAGTTGAGGGAGAAGCAGCAGAATGAGCGACTTTAAGGATTTAAAAAATAGCATGATTATTTCTTGCTTAGGGACAGCTAGTATAGGTGTATTTTTGTGGTTTACACCTGCTAAACCTTTGACTAATTGGATAATTGCAGCTTCTATAGGTGGAATAATTTCAGCCGAATCTATCATTAATTCGGCTGAAAAAGGCTGTAAAAAGAAAATAAGTGGCTTTGAGAAGGAAATTGAAAATTTAACGAAAAATCTCAAGCTAGAGCGAGATTTAATATCTCGTCAGAACGGAGAATTAACAAATAAAAACTCTCAATTAGCTAACTCCGCTTTAGCATATAACAACTTATATCAGGAGAAAGAACAATTAAAAGTCAGTCTGGCAACTCTGACAGAAGAACTAGAAAATTATCGACTTCAAATCAAATCTTTGCAAGTTGCTAATGGAGAAACAGCGACAGAAATAATGCAAGATAGTTTTCAAGAATTTCAGTCAGGGCTTTATGCTCTGACTGGCTCTTTAATGAAACGATATCCAAATCTAAACAAGGATTGGGAAGGATTAAAGAGTGAGCTTGACAATTACATTAAACTATTTGCAGCAAAAGTTAGCACAATAATTAGTCAAACAAATGCCAAAGACCTAATAGAAATGTCTTTAGCTATGCAGCATGAGGTTATTTCTATTGGCGCAATGTTGAAAATCAAAGCTTATAAATCTGTCATATCTTACCTAACTAGAGAATTTCAAGATGTAATTTTCCGAGATGAACATGAAGCAATTATCCAAGAACTAAACACAACATGGCAGACAAAAAATCAGGAAATTGCTACAACTTATCACCAGAATTTTGAAGCAATTCAGCAAGAATTCAACCAAGTAGCTCAAAATGTCATAACTGGCTACCAGGAAGATTTTAAGAGCATTGTGGATGAAGGTATGAGCCAAGCTGAACAAATAGAGGAGCTACAGAAGCATATTTTATGGTTGCAGAAAAGGCTAGATGAAACCAGTAAGCCTCATCGCTTTCCCGCCGCAGTAGAACAATCAAGAGTGGGCAACGCCATTATTGATTATTACTATCGCGCTGGCATTGTCCTAGATGCTATCGACTGGGATGACAGCGAAACCGGATATAAACTTATGTTCCATGTTGGGCGTAACGGTTCTAGATTTATCAGTGCCGACATCCTCAACACCAACGATGCGCCGCAGAAGCTTAAGGAAGTATCGGGAGCGATTAACATACCTGAATTTAAGCTCAATACTAGGGGCGGCCACATGGTTCTAGAGGTACAGACACGGCATCCTAAAAAGAAAGATGTGACTAAAGAGGAAATAGACGCATTATGGATAGGAGCCAAAAAGTTTGAAAGCTATGTTAGGCGATGGGAACGGGTAAGAATTACAGCTGGCAGCACCGGGGGTAAGTCACCTACAGCCAAAAATCTGGCACTGGCAATCATGAAATCTCGTCAGGGCAAGGGTGAAATCAGACTGTATGACCCTCAGCATGGCTCTAAAAAAGATTATTGGGATATGCCCAAGGCTGGTACTAGCCATGAGGACAATGTGCAAGGGATGAGAGAGTTATGTAAGTTACTGGACGATCGCACTAAAGCCAAAAGTAATCATCCCTTTATCCTTTACATCTTCGATGAGATTGACTCAACTATTGCTAAGTACAGGAGTGATGGTTACGCAGTCAAAGATTTAGTAGTTTATTCCTTGTCGCAAGGTTCACACCAAGACTTAGGCGTGATTTACATTGGTCAGTCTGCTGATGCCAACACAGTACCGGGGATGTCACATTCTCAATGGAATAACGCTGTACAACTACATATCGGTTCAAATGCTGGTATTTGGTTGGACAAAGCAACTACCATTACTACCGAGGATAAAAATCGACTCCTAGAAAAATATCGTAAGATTCAAGAATTTTGCGATCGCATGAATGAAGAGTTGGGGTTGGATGTTTATACGGATGCAGCCGCTTACAGATTTGCTTTAGCAGTACCTTTAACTGGAATACCTCAGTTCATTCAGTTACCCCCATTCGATACCTACGATTACAACGAGATTATGAGTACAAATACTTACAATCTTTCAATTACTAATATTAATGAATCGTGTTCTGTAACAGCTACAGAGCAAGTTTTATCAACTAAAATTCAGTGTCCAGAATGCGGTTCTGAGAACTTTAAATTGAATGGAAAAACGCAAGGCAGAAATCCCATTCAAAAGTACCAATGTAAAGACTGTAAGCATAATTATAAAGCATCAGACTTAATTAACTAATATTAATTACCTAAAAATTAGTGATTGCTCTAACAAATGCTAATCGTGTGCCAGCAACAGAGTAAACCTGTAAAGCCTTAGTTTACCATCGTTTCTAGCAACTGTTGTTTTACATATATGGGCGGTAAGTTGCTGCTGTTGTTAGCACAGGTTCGTACTAGTTAAATTAACATTGCTTTATTAAAGCTTCTCTATCTTGCTTGTTATTAATGTTAATATATCTTCGATATATTGACTAAAAGTAATTAGCAAAAGCCTTTTATATTATTAGGTAAATTCCAATGTTAACAACTAATAAATACCTTACAAATTTTTATGAAAATAAGTTCTTAATGTTTGGCTCAACATTTTTAACTTAACGTCCCGAATAGGGACAGGTCAAATCAAATCGGGTCATATATGCCTAGCTATCAATACTACCAATTAGCCCTTGATAGACACGCTTAGAGCCAGATTGGTACGGAAAGGACAAAGTTTTTGAGAGGTAAAAATGAATAAGCAAATATTTCCTTATAATGTCGGGCTTGACTGCGGTAATGGTGCGTTTAAACTCAAAATATCTGGTCATGGACAAGACTTTGATTACATCCGTTTTCCTTCTTATTATGTGGATGTTACCAAGTGCCACAATGATCATCAAGGAAAAACTCGTGTTACTTATAAGCAAGCACAAGAAGCTAATAAGTATGCCAAAACACTAGAAGGTCAAATTTGGGTGTGTGGCGATGATGCAGCTGTGTTGGATATTCGTAATCAAGTATTTGATAACCGTAGTGATGGCAAGGCTAAACTAGCACTACCTCTATTTCTCTCAGCCATAGCCTATTTGCCAGTTCAACGCAAACGTTGGGATTTGAGAGTAGTAGCATCGATTCATGATGCTGAGGTGTTTGGCCAACAGATGAAAGCCAATCTGGAAGGTGTTCATCAAGCAATCATCAAAGGTCAAGATACAACGATAGCTATTCATGTCGTTAGAATCTTCGATGAAGGTTACATCTTCAAACCGACTGGCAAAAGTAACACCACATTATTAGACATTGGTAATGGAACAACCATAGTTACCAGATTTGATTGTGAAGGTAACGTCATATATCGATCAGTTCCTTATAAGTTTGGGGTTCAACATCTTTATAAAAAGGTTTATGAACATCCAACACTTAGAGCTTTAGGGCTAGATAGAGAAATCGATTTGATTCGCACAGGTGTAGAAAATCCTCAAGATGGCAAGATTTTTTATGGCTTGGGTAATGGAGCTACTAATATCACTACGGCTTACAAAGAATGTCTCAAAGACTGGTCAACACAATATCTCAAAGAACCAATTGCAGAAGTTGATAAATTTCAATTAGCAGGTGATCGGGTTGTGGTTGTTGGTGGTGGTGCATTACTTCCTTACCTCGATAAAAATTTTGAGAAGAAGGGTTATGTCTTTAACCAGCAAGCTCCTTTTATGAATGTGAAAAAATTACATGAATATGCTTGTAATACACTCTCTCATGAGGTTATCGAGGTGATTGCATGAATAAAGAAAGGATACGGATAGATTTATGGGCAGGTATTAAACCAATTGTTGAGTCAGAGATAGAGCGTTCTGGACTAACAGCACAAGAGGTTGTAAATATCGCTTTAGCTGATTATTTTGGGTTATCTCCGAAAGGTAAGGATAGAAACCAATCACTACCTTCAGTGTCAAAAGAAGTAATCAGCAATGATGAGGACGAAGATTACATTTAGCTAAACGCATCTGGGAAAAATAATAAATCCTAGATGCCAGTATGTCAGTAATTGCCTTAGTTAATCAAAAAGGGGTCTGTTCAAAATCAACATCTGCCGTTCATCTTGTGTACTGGCTATTGGCTTTGTTGCATGAAACAAAGCCATTCAAATCACATAGAGAGATAATTAGAAATAGCAAATCAAAATCTTAATTAAAACAATGTCATTCAGAGCTATTCCCCAAAGTATTGTTCAAGTTGGTAAAGTTGACAGCTTCAATATCGACCGAGAATATTTTTGTACCATCTGCCTGACTGCAAGCGGAGAAGCCCGAAAAATACCAGGAAAATCTGAACAATTTGTAGACGTGAAGATAACGAAAGCTCAAGCCTTGCAATTGCGTGAGCTTTTGCAGATGGTGTTAGAAGAGTAAAAGGTACAAATATGTCCAAACTACAAATTAGAGAATATCTAGCCTTTCTCAAAAATTTGCAACTTTTAGGACAGCGATCGCTGATCATCGCTTCACTTTTATCTCTAGTCAATATTGAAACTTTCGAGTAAGATACAGACTTAACCAGAAAGCTGTAAAACCATAAAACCAGATTTATGGAAAACCAGAAAAAAATTATCACAATCACTGGCTACAAGGGAGGAGTGGGCAAAAGCACTACAGCTGTTCATCTTGCAACTTTTTTAAGTGAGCAAGGTAAAACTGTTTTAGTGGATGGTGATTTAAATCGTACTGCCCTAGCTTGGTCAAAACGCGGCTCATTCCCTTTCCCCACCGTCGATGAACGCCAAGCACTTAAAGTAATTGCCGATGCTCAGTTTGTGGTTATCGATACTCCAGCTAGACCCGACTCCGATGATTTAAAGGAATTAGCTAAAGGCTGTGACCTTCTAATTTTGCCCACAAAACCAGATATTGTAAGCCTTGAGCCAATGTTGGAGATGGTGAAAGATTTGGGAGATGCAAACTATCGTTGCTTGCTGACTATTGTTCCTCCCTATCCCAGCAGAGAAGGTGAAACACTGCGTCAGGATTTGTTGAATGGGGGCATCCCCGTATTTCAATCGATGATCCGGCGAACTGTGGGTTTTGAGAAAGCGGCGATGGCTGGTGTACCTATTAGAGATGTTGATGACTCACGTTTAAAAGCAGTTTGGGTAGACTATCTTTCATTGGGTAAGGAAGTTATGGAGATTTTTCAATGAGTAAATACGGTGATTTGATTAAAAAAGCCAGAGAAACAGAACCAGAAAACCAGAAAGGCATACGACCAGATGACCATAAAACCATAAATACAGAAAACCAGAAAAATGAAGAACAAGAACAGATGGTTAACCTGTGTGTCAAAATCCCTATATCTCAACGTCGCTACTGGATGTCTAAAGCTAAAGAGCAAGGAATTACTGTGACCTCAGTCATCATTGAAGCTTTAACCCAAAAATTTGGAGAGCCACCACAGGGGTAGCATAAATAAGTAAGCAGCCTTTACAATGCCCTGATTGTAGAAAAAATTGGTTGGAAGGATCAGCATGAATCAAGTAAGCGCAGAAGATGAATTTTTCAATCCTGCTCATGACTGGCTTAGGGGTTTCCAAGGGGACTTGTTCAGCGATGGAAGTTTGTGTGCTTCAGTTGATATTCTCGATACAGAAATTAAATCTCAAGATGATAATCGTAAAACTCTTTGGGTGGATGTTGTGATGACTTTTGTTCAGGATGGTGAAACAAAAAAACATGGGATCTCTACGAGTTTGTTGTAGAGCGCGATTTTTTTACTGATGAACTCAAAATCATTGCATGGGACACGATTGAGTGTGAAGACATCACTGATCAGACGGTTAGTACCGAAAATTGAGAGCGATCGCCTTATTTCGGGAACAATAGCCAAAAACTCAAAATGCAGACTACTCAAAAAATTAAATGGCAACGTGTAAGAGCGATCGCTATCGGTATAGTTGTTTAAATGATTTCTGCATTGCGAACTTTTTAACAGGTTATTGTATATTTTAACAAGTTAAGCTAAATTATTTATAACAAGTTAAAAGTCATAGCTAAAATGTCTAAAGCACTGCAAGATAAAGTAAATGAGTTATTTGAGACAACCAAGGATTTACAAAGCCTCGAAGAAATTAAGCCATATTGCGAACAGTTTAATCAGTGGGTAAACCTGCATACTAACTACAGTATTAAAAGCTTAGGCACTGTGTTGAGCCGAGTTGGTTTCTACAAAAAGTTTAAGTCGCTCCCTTTAGAGCAAGGGAAAAATGCCGAATCTGTACCTAAGCATGATGCTCAAGGGAATGTAACAGGTTATGAATTAAAGCACTATGCTTTAATTCTGTGTGGACTCGATCACAAAGACTGGGATGAACGGAATCAAACTACGCGGGTCAGCGATCGCTTAGAAAGCTTGGGTCAAGAAATTGACCCGGATGCTTATCTTCAGATTGCAGGAGAACTTTTAGAGAGTCAAGATATTCATAGGGTGGCTGTAGGCTTAATTGCTACCACTGGTCGTAGACCACATGAGATTGTTGCCCGTGCAAAGTTTGCGCCAATTAAGGGCGAAGCTTACCAAGTGATGTTTACTGGTCAGGGCAAGAAACGGGGTGAAAACCCGGTTTTTCCGATTGCTACACTCTATGAAGCCACTTATGTTATTGAGAAACTGAATTGGTTACGGCAGCAGCCATCTACTGAGAAATTATTGGCAGAAGTAGTACATGAGCATCCCAAAGATACTGAGGCACAAAACCGCGCTATTGATAGCCGCCGTAATACTTCTCTTAATCGAGTAGTCCGAAATTATTTTGGCGGTGAAAATGCTGTCTTACCTATCCGTGAAGGTGAAGATCTGGTTAATTGTAAAGCACTTCGAGCCGCGTATTTGGCATTAGCTACTGAGCGTGATTGTACTGGGTCAAATGGCTCCAAAATGCTCCATGCTGCTTCTTTAGCTGGGCATTTTGTGAAAGAGTCCCCTACTGACCAAGATTTACAAAGTTTAATCACAACTCTGGGATATGCTGACTACTACGTTACTAAGCCAGTCCCATTCTCCGGCGCACCTGAAAAAGAAAAACGCGCAGATGAGAAAGAAAAACTTTCTAATATTAGGGTAAAAACCTCAGATTTAGAAGCTATCCGCAAACTTCAAGAGGAATGGGAAGCTCTTAATCACCAATCAGTAATTACTAAGTTGATTGAGTTTTACAAAAACTGTTTGGATATGCCCAAGCAATTGCAAGAGGCGCAGCAGAAAGTAGCTCAGTTAGAAGAAATTAATAACAAGTTACAACAAGACAATAACCAATTGCAGCAAGAGAAAACCGCAATGGAAACTACTGCACAGCAAGCTCAAATGGTTACTCTCAATATCACAGACTTAGAATCTTGGCTAGAAAAGAAAATTCTTGAGGTGTTCAATCAGGTAAGTCTTGGTGAAATTACACCTATTACCGTTGCCACGACTGCTAAAATTGCACCACCTAAAGAAAAAGAAGAAATTGACTGGACAGCTAAGAGTGATGCTGAAGTATGGGGTAGTAAAGCGCCAGGGGCAGCAGTTGAGAAAATTCGCAGGTCTTACCTAGCGATCTGTCAGTATAACGATACCGTAGCAACTGGAGACGGCGATCGCTTGGCTGTAACTAACTTAGCTTTAAGAGATTTATCTGGTTGTAATGGTTTGTTTGTGCGGGACTGGATTGAAGAACATAAAGATGAAGTAATTAGCCATAACGCTAAGTATGGAATGGAGAACAAGAAAGACCCTCAAAACCCTGCCAGCTATGCTAATAAAGGGAAGGACACAGATAAAATTTTGTCCCTGATCAATGATGAATTTCTGAGTGGTGAGGGTTTCCGTCGGACTAGAGGTGAGAATTGATCTGCACCGGGGCGATGAGAGAGGATTGCCCCTCTGTTTACCCTTTGATTCTTTTCTAGCGTTCGCCTCATCCCTACAATTTCCTTTAAGAAAATGACACCCAGAACATTAACCTTACTCATCATCATCCGGCAAATACAATCCACTACTATCAGTTGGCCTAGCGTGAAGATACATTTCAGTAATCGCCACCGAACTATGCCCCAGCGTTTTTTGCAACAAATGAATAGGCGCACCTCTATCAAGACTATGGAAGCGTGACTATGCCTGAGCCAGTGGGGGCTAACATTTCCTTCAATAAGAGCGCGGTGTGCAGCATTTTTGACAATATGAAACACCATACTGCATTCTTATGTTGAATGTCTCTTTATTAAACCTTACTGCGGGGACAGTTGAAATTATTTCACCGGATGGTAAAGCCCATCTTTGGAGTCGTACTGCCAAGCTACCTTACTGGGGTCGCGGTCTTGACACCACCTCACAAAATCTTGAGCATTGAGGCTTTGCTGCTTTTCGCGTAAATTGGCGGCAGTAGTGCCAAACCTCCAAGCCAAATCTTGCTCTTTTAACGGCACAAGTTGAGCGCTTTGCCCCGAATAATAGTTTGAGTATGCAGACTTGCGCTGTCGTGCTGTGTTTTGGTTGCGTTGCAGCATCATCATCGCGCCTTCCAGTTGAGCAAGTTTGATAGTTACAGCTTCTAATTTCGCTTCAAACTTTGCCTCTAAATTGCTTTCTATTTGGTGTAGACGAGTTTCTACATCAGTTTCTACACCATCCACAGCACCCAGGACGTGATGTAGTCCTTGAATTACTAAATTGGTGGCGGTGGTGTTGCGTTCTTTGGCTGCGGCTCTAAGTGCCTCGGCTAAAGGCTTGGGCAGTTTGAAGTTAATTGATTCCCGGTCTGCCATTTCTACACTGTTTATATACGCAGGTATAGACAGTTTACCGTTATGTGCTGACTTTTCCCCCAGAACTGGGAGGAGTGATCGCACTCTTTGATTTTTGGCATATCACCAGTGTACTCGTCAGCATTGTTTCAATCCCTAATAGGGATTAAGTGAAATTGCAAATGCGATTTGTCAAGGCTTGAGTAAAAGCCCTCTGGAAGTCGCGCCCTACATCGGAGATGCGATCCGCGATACTAAAGCAAAAGTAAAAATCCCCTAATATTAATGCTAGGGGGATAAATGCCAACTTTGTATAAAACTTTATTAATCTTTCGCTCTTTTGTTCTGTTTTTTTGTAACCAAAGGGAGCAAGACTTTAATCAGGTCTGCATTACCTTTGTTAAGCACTGCTATCAAGCAAGAGAGAGATAGAATGATGGCTACCGAAATACCACCATACTGTAGTAATGCAACTGTATCAATTTGCCCTAATGGTACTGCATTTTCAGGCACACCAACATAACTGGCTTGGTTTAAACCTAGTTCTTCTGATTTTGGGGATAAGTCAGCCATTGAACTCATATCTACCAATTTTAAGCCGTATACATTTGTGTTAATAGCCATAATTCCAAAAAAGTTAAAGAGCTTTAACTTCATTGTTAAAAAATTTTTTGAGTGTTACAACTCGAAAAATTAATATTAAATTGGCTATATTATATTTTTTATTTGAGTTAAAACTTAAAATTATCAAAATTTTCTAACTATACCATCTAAATAAATTCATTAAATTATTGAAAATTTGATAAATATGAATATTGTCCTATGTTGGCTAATCAGGTAAATTGAAGAAAACTTACTCAACGTGCCGATGGCCGATGGTGTTAAATCTATGTTGCAAAAATTGAACTTATTGAAATTTAAAACCTATAGGAATCTCGATTATGAGTCAAGATGTCCAATTTGGCAATCTTCCTCTCTCTAGCCTTGAAGAGGCTATATTAAATTCCCTTCTCTTAGAAGAACGCTATGGATTGCAAATTATTGAGGCCATTGAGGAAATTAGTGAGGGTAAAATCTTAATTAATGTAGGGACACTATATCCCACACTAAGACAACTAGAAAAGAGCAAAATAATTGAATCGAGATTAGAAGATAAAAGATTAGAAAGTAGGAGAGGAAAGGCTAGAAAATATTACAAACTTACTTCTAAGGGAAGATATTTGGTGGAACACATGAATTATATGAGACAGCAGCTTACAAATTGGAAGCCATCATGATGTATCTACAATGAGGTTTAAAATGAGATATGCGACAGGCCCACCTAGCTAGTCATAATTTCAGATTATTGTACATGGAAAAGAATAAACCAATAAATTTGACACAGGATACTCATAACAAGGATGTTCTCATATTAAATGAAAACTTTACTAATTTACGGCAAAAAATATGAGTCTAATAGATTTAATCTTAGGCTTTCTTCTGCCGTCTGATTGCAGAGATGAATGCTTAGGAGATTTATATGAAGGATACTTTATTTTAAGAGAGAGAGGCACGTCTAAGTTCGCCAGCGTTCTTGTCACTATTTGGCGTACCATACTCCTAATTCTAGCTGCATTGCAAATGAGATGGGATGATATTATTTCTGACAAAAAAGAGGTACAGCATACTTTAAAGGCAAAGCACCCTCGTCATCACAAGAATACTAGCTATCATTCAGATTCACCAAAGTCTAGTCTACAAGCAGTCTATTTTTCTACAAAAGAGGGGGAAGTAAGAAGAGTGACAGGTTATGATTTGAGTGCAAAACAGCACAATCTTCTATTCAGGTTGACTTCTAAGGGACTGAAATATTTACTGCTGATGCTGGTTGGTTTTGCGATCGTCTTCATTTTCTCTCACGCTTTTGGTGCAATCTCGTTAGCTATAAGCCTCGTCCGGGTTGCAGTCTTGTTGTTCTGCTTGTTTGTGATCGCCATGATTGTCGAGTCTTGGCGTTAATTTAAATTAACAGTGCTGCTTCACATATTGCCTTTGGCTGAATGGAAATAAGCCAAAGGCTTCACATTAACCGGACTTAGCAAAATTGAAACTCTTGATTGGTCTGAACAACATTAACCTGCAATAAATCAATTTTTAGCAGATTATACTTGCAGTCAATCAGATTATGTCTGTGAAAGCATGGTACGGCTGCTATCAGTTTAATTGGTTGGTCATAGTCTATTTGTTCTACAAATGGTTTTTCATCTAACAGGTTGTCATAATAACGGAATTCGTTCACGGCTTGATGCTGTTTTCTGTTTTACGAGCAGTTCATGCAATTCTTGGACTGATTCTTTTATTTCGACTTTGGTGACTCCAACCATTTTCACCTGTTCATATTTATTCTTAATTTATCTGTATCACACTTTTAGTGAATTGGTATAAGGTAACGAAAAACCAAACATTTCAGTTTTTCACTCTTCGCGTAAGTCCTGATTGACTGCGATCGCCACAGATTGTGTAGTAACGGAAAATAAGCATTCGGTATTTGATTGGCGCGGCCACTTTATGGTTTAAAAACGGCCACTTTATCCTTTAAGTGACATTGAATGCCAGGTTATGGTTCACAAACTAGGCCACAAAATGGGTAAAGGCACATTTTGCATCCAAACTTTTTCTAGGTTTAACTCTAGAATGCCTTGTAAAATTTTGTTTTGCCCTCTTCATTTTGATAGTGTTTGTATATTCTGAGTTGCGATCGCCTGGGCGTATGGCTTAGTCTATCGCTTTTCCCAATTTACCAGCCGTTTGGAGATGGCATTACAGAAGATTGCAGTTAAAGCAGCATGATTCTTAGAGGAAAGTATAAGAAGCGAGCGCTTATCATTCTTAGAGGAAACTTTTGATTAATAAATTTATGTCTAAAACAATACTCTTCTCTGGACTTACTTTAAGTTTAATGCTGGGTTTATTCTCCAGTCTTCCAACTGTTGCTAAAGAAATATACATTGACAATAACTGTAAACAAAATCAGCAATTAAATGAATTTGACAGGTTTACTATTTTCTATAAATCCGAATTTCAAACCAAAGGGCAAACATATTGGTTTTACTCAGGTAGGTATCAAGATGGAAGTACTATTGTTTGTATTTCAAAACCAGGATTTAAACAAGTAAAACCTTTAAACATACAACAAATACAGTCTGGTTACATCGATAAAATCAGCAAAGACCCACGCAATAAAACAGCCTTTCTCGTTACCGTCCGCGAGGGTAATGGTTCCTATGTCCCAATATTCCAATACCGACTCAATTTGTCCACGCCTTCTAAACCTGCACTAACTAAATTACGGACTTGGAGATCAGGACGGTAGTTGCCCTGCTCTGGGGGCAGGTATGCGATCGCACCCAAACCCGCGTAAATAACTTACAAATTAAAAGCGATCGCACATATATAACGTACGATCGCATCAATACTTATAAGTAAATCTTATAAAGTAAAAACAAAAATGGTACTTGTATAAGCGATCGCCCCCACACAACCAGAGCGATCGCTCTCTACCTTAAAATTATCCTCTAAGAAAATGCTACCCAGAACATTAACCTTTAAAGGACATCCTATCGAAGCCCAAGAAAGTCATGAGGGGTTTGAAATTATAGTTACCTACTGTCAGCCCGACCCCTGCGATGTTGGGCATTATTTTTACTATATTCGTAATACTAATTTAGAAATTCTTGCAGATAATTCTAAAGGGTATGGCGAAGATAGTATTGATATTGCCATCAATAGAGCTAAATTTACTATAGAAGAGTTAATTTAAGTTGGTAGAAGTATGAATAAAGAGATTTTATTAGTAATGACAGATAAACAATTTGATATGTATTGTCGTAATGCCATAATTAACAAATCAATAGAATTGGCAGTATTAGCAGAAAATGATTTTCCGCTTATAGTTTGCATAGAAACTGCAAAACAGTTACAGACGATGAATGAAGAAATTTTAGCGATACAGAAAGAACGTGAAGCTAGAAAATAAAGTTAATCATGTCGTAGCGATTGCCCCCTCATCCTCTAAGAAATATGCTTTTCCTTCTCTCAGTGGTAAAATCATTCAAATAACAATTTTTTTAGCATTATGTTTACCATCTTTGTGTACCTAAATACCAAATTATTCTCAGACAACAAATACACATTTAGCTTAAATGAAGGGCAAACACCTACTATTCGCTTTGATGAACTATCTTTAATTGCAAAGCTTCATCTAAAAAATATTGAAGAGGATGAAATTTTAGATGTAGCATACGGTTTAACTCAAACTAGGGAAAGATATTGGTATGAAAATTCTCAACAAGTAGAGCTAATAGTAACAGGTGAACAACGTTCAACTAGTGTAGGGGATGTGTTTGAATACAATGATAAATTTTGGATGATATCACCTTTTGGATTTACTGAGATATATCCACAAAGATAGCGATCGCCCTTTTTACTCTAAGAATAAAATATGACTACAATTTTGCATTTTGAAGGACTTGCTGATCCAGCAGACCGCAGAAGATTACAGCCTTATATCTCTCAAATTCACGCTTGGGTTTATATAACTAAAAATGAGTTGAATTTGGGTCAAGTCGCACACGCTTTCTATCACAACAACTTAGAAATAGTGGAGGCTTGGACAGAAGCAGACGAAATCAGATTTTACAAAGAGCTTGATGAGGTTCCTGGTGATAATTGGATGGTTGTACTAATACAGCCATTTTACATAATGAAACAGTTACGTTTAATCAGAGCAAGATAGAGCGCTCGCTCCTCATCCTCTAAAAACGACACCACACATTATTAATACAATCTTCTAAAACAGCTTCACCTTCTGGTTTAAAGACAATTAGATACCAGTTGAGATTTCCCTGTTCTCTGTAACATTCACAACGAGCAGGAAACCAATTTTCTGATATTAAAACTAACAAACAGTCACCTGCATGAATTGGCTTACCCATTAAATAAGGGCGAGTTCCACCGCTTTCAAGCCGTAGTTCTAGCTGTTCCATTTTGGCGCTCCATTACCTCTTTGAATCAGTGATAAACACTACATATCACACTTAGACAGAAATATTTGCTACTTACGCTCCCCAATTGTGGATTACTTATCAAAATATTACTGTGCGGAATATGGTTTCCTAGAACGCACATTTTGATAAGCAGTTTTCTGGAACTCGCAACCCAGGCGTGGTAGTCATTATCAGAACAAGCGGTTTATAAATAACTTCTATAAATACCTTTGGGGAATATACCCCATCAAAAGCCCGGCCATCGTGACTGGGTTTTTTGGCAAGTAGACGTTTATTGCGCCCAACAGCAACAAAAAACCCCAGCGTTCGCCCGACTGTTATTAGTCGTTTCTGTGTTGAGTAATCACAAAATTGTCCAAGTTGGCTAATAAAGACTCTAAATCTTGGTTACTTTCTTGTAACAGTTCGCCGAGCAGCTGTTCATTAACCTTAATGTCTTCTAGTTTGCACATTTGTTGGTTGAGTACATAAAACACAATCTTGACCATTGAGGGTTTGCGGGAATGCTCCATACAGGTTGAGATGTTGGAGCATTTATAGTCAACTCCTGCCATCCCACGACAATCTAAACCCATCGGACAATACATAATGTGGTGTCCAACTTACAATCCATTACTCATCATCATCCGGCAAATACAACCCACTGCTATCAGTCGGCCTGGCATAAAGGTACATCTGAAGTAGTAATGGAAACTAACTATGCCACAGTGTTTATAATCAAAACCTGGGCAGCACTGTACCTGTGCCAGCATCCTTTTTAGAGCGAACATACCTCTTAGTAGTATCGCTTTTTTTGTGCCTTAACTGGTCTTGCACCTCAAACAGTGGCTTAATTTCCACAGCCCTCGTTGCGTGAGAATGGCGCAACCAGTGACCAGAAAATTCTATTTTGGCCACCTCCGAGATATCTTGAATCAACTGTTTAATTGCTCTATCGCTTAACGGCAAGCCGCGCTTTTTTGGGTCAGGCGAGATATTGGGGAACACTGGCATCTTGTCACTAGCCATGCCTCGGTACTTTTTAAGCAACTTAGATGTCTCGTGGTCTAAGCCAATTTCGTGGTGCAGGCCACCCTTTCCCCAAAACTTAATTGTGTAATACCCGCGTTGTCTATCTTCTGGTGTTGGGTCTGATTGCCATTTAAAGTTGTGCCAATATAACCCAGGATAATCTTCTTTGGGTTTCCCTGGTTCATCACCTGGAACCGTCACTCTACCAATTTCGCCAACCCGCATTCCGCTATAAAAAAGCAAACAAAAAACCAGCCAATGCTTACCCCCCAACTGCTTGGCAGCAAGGGCTAGTTTTGCCATCTCCCAATCTTCTAGATACCGTTCTGCCTTCGGTAATTCACTAAAATTATCGTAATTTATGGTACTTGCAATATTCCGCAAGAAATAGCCACAATTCTCAGCCGAACCATAACTCCACAGCGACCGGAGCATTAAAATCTTGTTTGTTTTTGTATAAGGGGAAACCTCACCCCAAGAGGCAATAAATTCCAGTAACTTTGGTTGCTGGATTAATCTGAAATCAGGTATGCCTTCATTGCGTACCCAATCAAGGAATTTTTGACCAAACCGATAGTATTTTCGCTTAGTTTGTTCGCGGTTTTGCGACCCCGCCCAAGCCAAGATTAACTCAGAATCATTACTAACAGCAGGGGTGCGGTAATAATATTGCCTGATTACCTCCGATACCAATTCTGGAGTTACTTGTGGCGAAGTATTTGACGTTACAACATTTCCTGACTTGGCAGGGAGAACTTCTACGGAGCTAACCTCAATATTAGTAACATCCATTGGGGAAATAAGAGTTACGTGAGCATAAACATATAGCTTCCTGGGCGCTTTCAGGAAGCTTTTATTTTATTCTACGCCTTAAGTGGATGTGCGGGGACTACCTCTTGCAGTCTTTGTGGTCAACCAACGCCCCGTTTTTTGCGCTCAAGGTGTAGCATTTGCCTCATTATGTAATTCATCAATTGAATTGCGATCGCCCTCCCAAGTAACAAAAAACCCCGGCGTTAAGTACCGAGGTGAGAGAAATCTAAATGTCGATGGAAGATACCGATACCGAAATCTACAAATATTAACTAACAGCAATTGCAACCAAAACTAGAGCGGTAACAAACATAGTTGCAATTGCACCTTGTATAACGTAGTTACGTTGTTCCCAAATTGCTGGATACTCAGCGCAGTATACCTGGGGTTCAGTTGGGTAGTTGTTGAGAACGCCGTCTTCATTAACTGTGGTGTACATAGTTTTTTTATTGCTTGTTTATTAATTTATGTAAATTAATATAACAATACCGTTACAAATAGTCAACATGACTTGACACAAAAAGTCTGATAGCGTTAATAAAAGTCGCTTATCAGAAATTGGGTACTCAGATAACTGGAAACAGCGAATACTTATGCGCTCATCATGATAACGTCAAGGTAACTATCAAGATGAATGACGCTCCAGTTTTACCTAGACATTACCTAGATATGAGCAATACAGGAAGAACAAAGAAGCTGGCATCTTTTAACTGTGACCAAAAGATGTGGGAGCAGTTTATCGCTGATTGCCAGGAAAAAGGCACAACAGCAACAGCCACGCTCACCCGATTTATTGAGCTATACCTAGATGGTTCCTTAGATGACATTGATGCAATTGCTGGTAATGAAGATGAAGATAAACGTCTGGACTCTTTAGAACAAAAAATTGAAGAGATAACAGCCCGAATGACACAATTCGCCGATGCGATTCTGAAAATTCAAAATCATCTCAATAACCAACCGAAACGGCGCAATAACTCATACAACAATAATTCATACTATCAAGGGCAAACTCCCCGTATTCAACCGTTAACGGAAGAAAATTTAGCTGCAAGACTTAATGTAAATGCACAAACTATACGTGAGCAGCGAGTTAATCTACCACCACCGCTTTTTGTGGCATGGTGCAAGGGCAAGGATAGAGCAGGGTTAGGCTGGGAATTTAACGAAAGTACAGGACTATATCATCCTGTGAGTTAGTTTACAGATGCGGGTAGGGATGCGATCGCTGTAGTCAAAATCTGAAAATACCGTCAAAAATGATGATTAATTTAATATGCAATATTATCTAAAATTTATGCGCTTAATCAGTCGTTGTCAGGCTTTAGCTATTACCACTGGGTTAATTGCGTTGTTGGGATGTTCGCCAGCACCAAGCCAGCCACCAACACCGACAATAGAAAAACCATTACAGGCAACTCCCCAAATCACTGCGCCTACTAAACCATCAATCAGCCCCCACCTGTTGTTGGGCAATCCCAGTGGTGCTAGTGCAACTGTCGTTACTCCAGATAATTATTTAATGGTAAAAAACCAGTACGCACTTTCCTACAATCAAACCAAAGGGACTGCCAACTGGGTAGCTTGGCAGTTAAATAAGTCATGGCTTGGCGATGCTGAACGCCAAAACAACTTCCGCCCTGATAATACTTTGCCTGCGGGTTGGGTGCGGATAACTCCTTCTATGTACTCTGGCTCAGGATATGACAGAGGCCATATTGCACCATCGGGCGATCGCACCCTAACACAAGAAGATAATGCAGCCACTTTTTTAATGACAAACATGATGCCTCAGACACCCGATAACAATAGAAATACATGGGGCAATTTAGAAGATTATTGTCGAGAATTGGTAAGGCAAGGCAAAGAACTTTATATTGTCGCTGGGCCTAGTGGTAGTCAAGGCGAACCCCTCAAAGGTAAAGTGACAGTTCCTCAAACCACTTGGAAAATTGTTGTGGTTTTAGACACTCCCGGCGCTGGACTTAATGGTATTACTGCTAATACTCGTGTCATCGCGGTGAACATACCAAATGAGCAAGAAATCAACAACGATTGGAGAGCTTACAAAGTAAATGTTGATGAATTAGAACAACTCACTGGCTACGATTTTCTCTCCTTAGTTTCGCCAAATATTCAAGAAGTTATTGAAAGACAGATAGATAATTTGTAAACAACTCAAGTTTCTACAATTTGGGTGGCAATACCTGCTAAATTTCTTGTCGGGATTTCACTTATTTTCTTAGAGGAAACTTGAGTGATGGCACTTTTATACTTGTTATTTCTCTAGGTACAGGTTTTTGGCTAAACGTAGTGCAAACATCATAAATTATAGCCGCAGCCAAACCTTAACCACTCACAAGTGCATCGATGAACAAAACAACTCTTAACATATTCAGTTCTGGGATGACTGATGAAGATTGGTTTAACTTAGGAAAATCTGATGCCTGGGCAGGAAAACCCAAAATACCACCAGAACAAGATGCTCAAGCGGCGAGTATGTATGACCTGGGTTACAGCGAGGGAGAGATTAAACATCCACCAACTGAAACTCCCAAGGCAGAACAGTAGTCAGAAATTGACATCGCTCTAGACTGTATCATCCATCCATCCACACTGTGAGCAATCCCAATGCACACGCGCTGACCAGTCACGGTCAAAGGATGCACCACACCCTGGACACTTGCCAGTGAACAAAGGATGCCAATCAAGTAACTCTAATTGTTGTTCTGGAGTCCAGCGTTGCCGGGGCTGCATAATCAATTCGCCGTTGTAGTAGGTCGCGCCTTCTGGTTGCCACATTTCCACAGGTTCAGCGTTGGGGTCTTCTCGAAAATCTAAGCAGCTATCACCGTCTACCCCATCAGGATGGACAGTACAGACAAGATGGGGGTTGTGGGCATAGAAGAGACAGCGAGTGTACATTAACTAATTATTTGTCAATTTAACAAATTGCTGTCACAGAACTTTAAACACCTCAAACCCTGTTGTAGTAAGAACTATAACAGGGTTTCATTTATTTAATACAGTTCAATTCTTTTACACTCTTATTCACAAATTAGATGTCAAATATCTGATGTTTCACAATTTAGTTGTCACATTCCAGAAACATGGAAAAATCATGATTTTGCATAAATTAACAAATTATTTGTCAATAATATAGTACAGTACAACTATGTTTGAATAAAACATTAAATGCGGAATACATATTTTCCTACAACATCTATGACTTCGACAAGCTCCGCAGATGTTAATAACAATCAATCTGAAACGAACATTATTGTTTCGGAACTTTCGGATGAAGCAAAATTGAAAATGGAGGTGATTGAAAGTCTTCTAGAAGCAGGCGACCGCACTACATATACTCAAAAGCTCAAGGAAGCGGCAGAAAAGCTTGGTAAGTCAGTACGTACAGTGCGACGGCTAGTAGACAAATGGGAACAGGAGGGTCTGGCTGGACTGGCACAAAATCAACGGATGGATAAAGGGAAGCATCGAGTTGATGAAAACTGGCAAGAGTTTATTTTGAATACCTATAAGGAGGGTAATAAGGGAAGTAAAAGGATGACTCGCCAGCAGGTATTTATCAAAGCTAAGGCTAGATCTGATGAACTAGGAGTTAAGCCTCTTTCCCACATGACGGTTTACCGAATTTTGCAACCGTTAATAGATAAAATTGAGCAAGCTAAAAGTATTCGCAGTCCGGGTTGGCGTGGTTCGCGGCTATCAGTTAAAACCCGTGATGGAAAAGACTTACAAATAGAACACAGTAACCAAGTTTGGCAATGCGACCATACCCTTGTTGATGTTTTATTAGTAGACCAGCATGGCAAAATTCTAAGTCGTCCTTGGTTAACAACGGTTATTGATAGCTATTCGCGCTGCATTATGGGGATTAACTTGGGCTACGATGCACCAAGTTCTCAGGTTGTAGCTTTGGCATTACGTCATGCAATTTTGCCTAAGCACTATGGTTCAGAATATGGGCTTAATGAAGAATGGGGTACTTCTGGTTTACCGCAACACTTTTATACGGATGGAGGTAAAGATTTTCGTTCCAACCATTTACAGCAAATAGGGGTGCAGTTAGGATTTGTTTGTCATTTGCGCGATCGCCCATCTGAAGGTGGTAGTGTTGAGCGCCCGTTTAAAACTCTAAATACAGAATTATTCTCAACTTTACAAGGATATACAGGTTCAAACGTTCAAGAACGACCAGAGGAAGCGGAGAAAGAAGCTTGCTTAACGTTGCGGCAGTTAGAGCAAATGTTGGTGCGTTACATCGTTGATAACTATAACCAGCGACTTGATGCTCGAATGGGCGATCAAACAAGATTTCAACGCTGGGAATCTGGTTTAATTGCAGCACCCGATTTACTTTCCGAGAGGGATTTGGATATTTGCTTAATGAAGCAAACACGGCGACAAATTCAACGCGGGGGATATCTGCAATTTGAAAACTTGATGTATCGAGGTGAACTCTTAGCGGGTTATGCGGGGGAAAGTGTTGTATTGCGATATGACCCCAGAGACATCACAACGATTTTGGTTTATCGCATAGAAGGGGATAAAGAAGTATTTATTGCTCGTGCTTATGCTCAAGATTTGGAGACAGAGGAACTATCTCTAGATGAAGCAAAAGCTAGTAGCCGTAAGGTCAGAGAAGCGGGTAAGGCTGTGAGCAATCGCTCAATTTTGGCTGAAGTTAGAGAACGCGAAACATTCCAAACTCAAAAGAAAACTAAAAAAGAGCGTCAGAAAGTAGAACAGGCTGAGGTCAAAAAATCTAAACAACTTATACCTGTTGAGCCAGAGTCATCAGTAGAGGCGGTATCTATTGATAGCGAACCTGAGCCAGAGATGCCGGAAGTTTTTGATTACGAACAAATGCGTGAAGATTACGGATTTTAGAAAATGACTTTACAAGAAGCGCAAGCAATCGCCCAACAATTGGGTGATATTCCCGTTAATAGTGAAAAATTACAGGCGGAGATTCAACGATTAAATCGTAAAGGTTTTGTCCCACTTGAACAAGTGCAAATTCTCCATGATTGGTTGGAAGGAAAGCGCCAATCAAGACAATCTGGGCGTGTGGTAGGTGAGTCGAGAACGGGAAAAACAATGGGTTGTGATGCCTATAGGCTTAGGAATAAACCCTCTCAAGTTGCAGGAAAACCCCCAACTGTACCTGTAGCTTATATCCAAATTCCCCAGGAGTGCGGTGCTAAGGAATTATTTGGGGTAATTATGGATCATTTGAAATATCAAGTAACTAAAGGAACAGTGGCAGAAATTCGAGATAGAACACTGCGGGTTCTCAAAGGTTGCGGGGTGGAGATGTTGATTATTGATGAAGCTGACCGCTTTAAGCCGAAAACTTTTGCGGAAGTGCGTGATATTTTTGACAGGTTGGAAATAGCAGTGATTTTGGTAGGAACTGATCGCTTAGATGCAGTGATTAAGCGGGATGAGCAGGTTTACAACCGTTTTCGGTCTTGTCACCGTTTTGGGAAGATGTCAGGGGAAGATTTTAAGCGAACGGTGGATATTTGGGAGAAGCAAATACTAAGATTACCAGTTGCTTCCAACCTTTCGAGTAAGACGATGTTGAAGACATTAGGGGAAGCAACTGGAGGTTATATCGGTTTGATGGATATGATTCTCCGAGAGACTGCAATCCGGGCTTTAAAAAAGGGATTGCAAAAAATTGATTTGGAAACTTTGAAGGAAGTAGCTGCTGAGTACAAGTGATGGAAGTGGAAAATATTAAGCCTTGGCTGTTTAGAGTTCAACCATATCAAGGAGAAAGCCTGAGTCATTTTTTGGGACGCTTTCGACAGGCAAATGATTTAACCCCTAATGGGTTAGGTAAAGCCGCAGGGCTTGGGGGTGCGATCGCCCGGTGGGAAAAGTTTCGCTTTAATCCCCCACCGTCTCGGCAGCAGTTGGAAGCATTGGCTGTTGTAGTGGAAATTGATGTCGATAGGTTAGTGCAGATGTTACCACCTGCTGGGGTAGGAATGAAAATGGAGCCTATTCGGTTATGTGCTGCTTGTTATATTGAGTCGCCTTGTCACAAAATTGAGTGGCAGTTTAAAGTGACTCAAGGGTGCGATCGCCACAAGTTAAGCTTGCTGTCAGAATGTCCTAATTGTGGGGAAAGATTTAAGGTTCCAGCGTTGTGGGTGGATGGTTGGTGTCAACGGTGTTTTTTGGGGTTTGGGGAGATGATGAAGTCGCAAAAGTAGATATAGCGTTATGACTGATTCGGATAAGCAGGATATTTCTGACAAATACTCGCCAGCATCATGTTCAAATTTAAATCGCAGTATCTATACACCAGTTCTCAGGAAATTATATCGATTAAACTCTCCGAAATGTTAGAACTTCCGTAATATCAGTCAGCATAATGTGATTGGCTTTAGCTTGATTATTCATTCTAGCCATTTGGGGAGTTTGATTTTGCTGAATTCTACGGCTTGAATAAGCTTTATCGTAAAGAAAATACCCAGCCAACTCCCACAAAGAGCGAATGATATCTGTAACCATAAAAACTTGCTTTTTGGCGACATCTCGGTAGTTCGGGGAAATGACAGTACAAAGGGTTCCTGTTTGTTGTACTGCGGCACAATTTTTTGCGATTGTAGTCATTGCTATCTGCCAATTTTCTAAAGCCATATTGGCTAAATCTTCAGACTTATTAGAATACTGCTGGGCAACCATCCCATAGTAGGGAATGTCTATAATAATGTAATCAGGATTAATAACTGGGAAGCTTTTTGTCAAGTCATGTTGAGTAATTAAATCTTTGTACTTCCCGCGTGGAGTCAAATCAAACATTTTTAATTTAAAATCATAAATGTGCTGACCCATCCACTCTTTACGAGCTTCATACACCCGCCAAACCTGACCAGAACCAGCCATCGGAGCAATTACTAAATCCCCTGGTTTGACGTAGTACCAGAAGCAGTTTGCATAAATTTCACCAGGAATGTAACCCCTGTCTTCCCCCAATTTTTCATGGATCCGAGCGTATTGAACCGTGCTAAAGTTCCAGTTATCAGAAGGCTTGATGATAGGGCTAAATAGTGGTTCGCTATCTTTTTTCTGTTGACTTCTAATAGCCCGTAGTATTCTGGGCGTAGATAAAGCTGTCTGCCTATTAATGGCTGCCTCAATCCTCAAATCAGTTATAACAGCCTCAAATACTTCGTGTGGAGTGCTTGCAAGTTGCTGGAATTTTGACCACTCATTTTTTGTAAAACTAAGGTTTGATCGGATGCTTTTAGAATCATTGGAATCCAAATTAACCTTAACTGAGTTTTGATTCTGGTTTTTTATATCTCCTTCTCTGCTTTGATTTATTTGGCTTAACATTTCTCCCAATCGGCGTTCAATCCGAATCCGCAATTCAGTAGCGTCAAGCTGCACCTCCTTACTTAATCGGAATTTTTTAGAGAGAGCTTCCAGCGCATTTAGTTTTTGCCAAACCTCCTGAATTTCTTCTAGAGTTTTAGCTTGCTTTAATAATTCCGTCGCCGTTTTCAAAAATTGGACGACAACCGTTTCTTGATTGCCACTAACAATGGTGGGGATAACAGCGAATTGGTGTTCAGACAAAGGATCTTTCATTGATTGATTTCCTCCTGACTACCGAGAACAATAGTTAGGACGACAGAAGATGAAGCCAGTATCTCTGGCGGGTGTTTCGATATTTTGGACATGGGCTAAATTTTATCTTGGTGGAGAAGTTCTGCGCTGTCTTTGCGATTGAGATGTAGCTTGTTGTTGTTCTTGCTGCTGCAATAACTCCTCAGTAGTAAGCTGAAAAGGCGATAAACGCATTCTGGCATTAACTACTGCTGAAGCACCAAATAGGTCAACAAGTGCTTCACCGGGGCCAAAATTCTTGGTCATTGAAATTTGGGCATCTGCGGCTTTCTCTAATGCTCTTTGCGCTTCACTCGCTCGGTTATGCCGATGAATAATGCGAGTGTTTAAATTATTCAAGATATCATCAGGTATCTGAGCAGCACTTTGAACAGCAATAGTAAAAGCAATTTGTCGGCTTCTGCCTTTACGGACTCCTTCACTAAGTACATTACCTATTGCAGAGGCAAACTGCTTACTACCGTTGAAGAGGTCTTGAGCTTCATCAATATGGTGCAGCACTGGGAAAGTAATCTGGCGTTGCTCCTTGAGATCGTAAACTCGTTTAAGCATATAGTTTAGGAACAATCCATAGTCACGTCCTCCACCTGCCTGTCCTACACGGATAACTAATGCCCTTCCAGGTTGTAATAGATTAGTAGGATCGAAGTATTGTGGTTGCTGAGGGGTTTGATCTTGACCAAATACAGCCGCACTCGGACTGGATCTTGTGGGTCTAGTACCGTTAGGATTACCCGTTGGACGGATTGGTAGTCCACCGTCAACCCAAGCTGGACGACGATTACGGCGAAGCATTTTCTTTACCATTGCATCATAGGTGGATCTCTGGCGTCCAGCGAAGCGATCACCTGTATGAGCCGGTGGCTGCCAATTTCGATCATTGTTGCTAGTGACCCATTGGAAAAAGTCCCTTAGTGTCCAAATTACTCGATCGTTACCATTCTGATCTGCCTGTCGCTCGTCGTCGAATTCTTCTAATAACGTCTCGAATTCTTCACGAGCGTTAGTTTCATTAGGAGGATAATACATTACTGCCGCTAGAACTGCTGGATCGAACTCTGAGGCTGGAATAGCAATTGGAGTACCTTGAAAGGCAGTTGATTCCTCTCCCAAGTAGTAAAAATCAGCATTGATTCCTTGAATCCAGGTTCTGTCTTGGTCTGTTTGACCATTCCCATTTAAAATGTCTATTGCATCTTGATTGGGTCTATCAATATGCTGATAATCAGGCTTGTGATCGTAAATAATAACCGCAAAGTCCATTTGTAATGCTGCGCTGATGTAATTTGCACAAGAATTAGTTTTTCCGCTCCCTGTTGCACCAGCAATTAAGCTTTGATAATAAAAAGTTCGTGGATTGACATAAATGCCAATATTTGTATCGATAATCTGTCCAATTCGATATCTTTCATCCACCGGGGGCAAGTTTAAGTATCTGATAATATCATCTTCTGTTGCTTGTCGTGCAATAGAACCAATTTGGGGTCGCCGACGAACGCTACTTGGTGGATCTTGGGTAATGTCTTTAATCAGGTTTACCTGATAAAAATAAACCTCTCTAACTACAACTTCACGAGCGTAGTTATTCTGTTCTAGCTGCTCAAAAGCATTGATTGTCGCGTTATCTTGTGGGCCAAGTGCTGAACGATTCAAGTTTGCTTGTGGCCCAACAATTTGTCCAAAATAGTTCCTGTGGCTTGCGCGATCTTCAACGATTACAAAATCGTTGGCTGATAATTCTGGTTCGTTGAAAGTGTAACCACAGATTAAACTTAAATCAGAATTAATTGTGTCAGGAATTTGAATTAGTGTCATCGGTAGTTACCTTCATTTGTAATATCTACTCCCATACGATAGTTATTGCGTTGAATTTCGCTAATAAAGGAGTGTTTAATTGCCTGGGAGTTGTTGCTTCCTCTGAGATGCCAATCAACCGTTTCGAGCAAAAGCGGGATTTCGTGGTTAATTGTTGGACTAGCATCTTCCCGCAATAAGCTGACTGCGTATGATAAATCAGCTAAAGCGCATTCAAAGGCAAATGCTTTCTCTGCGGGACGATAGACTACCCGAACATACTGCCCAGACAATGAGCCAATCCACTGATTAATGGTTCTGTTATCTCTAAACCGTCGTTGATACTGGTCTTGAATAGGACATAGGACGAATCCTTCTCCTCGTTCTAAACTCATGGCTGTCCACTTACTAATTGCCCATGAACTCCCCAAATCTTTGATTACACCAATAAAACGCTTCCCTGTTTGCATCATCTCAAAATAAAGTTCTCGTCCAGAATGCTGAGTGATTAAGTTTTGAGTAAAAACAGGCCCATCTAACAACACGGTTTCTTGTTCACAATCAATTGCTATTTCTCTCTCTTGATATTCCCGAAATGTAGTTGCCCAAGATCCCTTCGTCTGCCGAGCATTATCTAAGTCGTCGCATAAACTCCACAAGTCTTCATCATTTGCTGTAATTTCATCAGGTCTTGCATAGCGAGTGTTTGTAGTAGTCAAAACAACCTCTGGGGCATGGCGATTCCGACTTGTAATACATCCAACTCCAACGGCATAAAAGGAAGTATTCATTAAGTCAGTAACAGGTAAAACATCTGTAGAGTCAATTGCTGCAATTGCTCCAAGACTTAAATCTGCTCTTACTTCTTCATCACAATCATTACCGTATGTCTGGAAATCAAATAAAAACTGAGTT
>NZ_JAIVFW010000003.1 GCF_020829595.1 Nostoc sp. CHAB 5844 | reverse complement strand
GTCTCACCGCCTACGCGGGTTCAAAAACTTTAATTCTCTATTAGTCCGCGTAGGCGGACTTCGTTTGTATAGTAGCGAATTATATTCGCCCATTACTTTTCAGACATCCTCTTAAAGAAGTCGGGGAGCTGGACACTACGAATTTTATAAATCAACTAAGATTGCTATAGATTAATTTTTTTCAAGGAGCTAACGTTATCAGCATCAATGTACTTCTGCCACATTTGCTCATAAGCTTTTTCCATCTCACGGGCAAACTGCTGACCATTCCACAAAGGAGCAGTTTTTCTTGATTGTCTCAGTTTCCAAGCAATTTGTTGCCGCAAAGTCTCATCTTTCCCTAAACGTATACCCCACTCTACATACTCTTCATCAGTCCAGGCTATACCTTCCGTAATACCAGCATTCATCATCATTGTATAGCTATTACGCGCTGCAAATTGCTCACCCACTCGCGTTACCATCGGGATGCACATCCACAGAGTTTCTAAGGTAGTTGTAGCTCCGTTGTAAGGGTAAGTATCTAAAACTACATCAGCAATATCTAAATTAGCTCTGTGAACACCTTCTGAGGGAGCATCTGGCAAAAATCTTAATCTTGCATAATCTACTCCTTCTTCTGTCGCTATTTGAGCAAAGAATTTTTGAATTGATTCTTCATCAGCCAAACCTTTAATCAAGAAATAGCTATTTGGAACTTCTCTGATAATTCTTAACTGTAATCTTGTAATATCTGGATGCCTTTTAAATCCCCTTTGTCCACAAAAGTACACAACCGCATCATCAGGTATATCAAATTCATCTCGACGGACTTTAGGTACATTCACCTCAAAACCATCCACAGCTATATAAGTTTGAGGTAAACGCCATATTTTTTCCTGATAATATTCTTGTGCTGATTCTGGAAGAACGTAGGGGTCAGCAATAAAATAATCTATGGATGGACTACCTGAAGCATCCCAGCCTAACCAAGTCACTTGAATCGGTGCTGGTTTAAAAGCCATTACTTCACAAGTGGTATCAAGAGTGATACTATCCAAGTCTATTAAGATATCGATTTCATCTTGGTAAATCTCTTCTGCTAGTGACCAAACATTATATGATTTATATGATTTATCCATTTGGTTCACATACCACTGGTGTAATATATCACATACATTATCACTATTAATAAAATAACCATTAATCTGAAACTTATTACGGTCATGATACTGAAGTAACCATCGTGCCAGCCATCCTACAGAATGGCTTCTTAAACAATGGGATATATATCCTATTTTCAGTTTTTTATCTAATGTTATTTCTTTCTTTTTCTGTAAATGTCCTTGAGAATATTTTTCTAAGGTTTCTTGAGCATAAATAGCATGATTAGCTTGACATATCTGAAGTAATTTATTTTGTAGATCTCTATTTTTTTTTGGATTATCTTCAATATAAAAAGCAAAAAAATTAGCATTTAACATTCGGACTACATTAATTTGGGCTAAATCTTGAGGATTAGCTTGTATGAGTGCTGCTAATAAATTTTGCTGTCTTTGATTGATGGAACAAGATTCTTCCCAATGACCACCCGCAGTCATTAACCCCCTTAATATCTGGCGATTTGCAAAAACTTGCTCTGGTAAATTGTCTACCAAATAGTAAAAAGTTTTCGCCGTTTCTATACCTAGTTCATATTCACCAGCATTTTGATAAAAACTAGCTAAGTGACCTAAAAATTCTGCATTTAAAGAATCTAAACTTAAATAAATTTCAGCTAGTCGTGCTGCTAGTCTCGCCTGTCTATGAGAGTAAGCAATATCCACAGCAGCAGGTAATAATATACTAATTAAAGTAGCAAGATTTTCTTTATATTTCTGTGAAGCAATCTCAATAAAACTTATAGTTGATGAGTATAAAGGAGCATATTTTAAAATCATTTCTATAGTTTTACTTAGGAGGTCTAAATCGACTTCTAATTTATTTTGATTTTTAATAAATTCAATTAGCTTTAACTCTTGTAAATCTTCGTTTGTATATTTATCTAAGTAGATATATAGCTGAACAATATATAAAAGATTATGCACATTATCTGGAGATAATTGCTTAATATTTTGACGAATTTTTTCTGCAACTGAAAATTCCTCTAATTCTTGCCGTCGTGCAGCTTCTGTTTGCAAAACTTCTACTAATTCGGCATTCCATTGATTAATTTTTTCATCTTCTCCTTCCATCATTGCTATGAACCAAGTAGTTTGTGCCTCTACTTCTTGTCCCTGTAACAATAAAGTTAATCCTAAATACCAGTAATAAACTTTAATATCAGGCTCAGTATTAATTGCTTGTTCATAGAGATTTGCAGCTTGAATGTAATTTCCTGTTAGCAAATATTCATTTGCACGCTGAAGCAGTTGAGTGGGGTTAGTTAAAGCAATCATAGAAGTTATCAAAGAATGCGAGACTGAATAGGATATCTGTCGAGTCACCGTCTAATAGAAAATTTCATGCCAATAAATTGCAGAAATTGGGTAATGCGTAAACACACTACCCAATTTGCCAAACACTTTAGGTAACATTGCCCAAAAAGATAACTAAGAAAAATCTTAGATTCTCTTATCTAGCCAAAGATGTGTAGTTTGTATCACATGCGGTGAAACCTGTGAATGCGCTAACCACCTGTGTAGGAGCATTTGATTCACAAGCTATTGCCAAAGTTAGAGCTTCAGAGGTAGCAGTGCTACCTGTTGTTGTACCTACTACACCGTAATAAGATTTCAAACCACCTTTAATAGCTCTTCCTACAAATTGGATAGGGCCACCAGTAGTACCAGAGATACCATAAGCAAAGTTGTCTGTTTGGCTCTTAATACCTACTTGTAGTTGAGAAATACTAGTAGCAAAGTTTTGGTATTCCAAGTAGTAGGCTTGTTGAGAACGATTGACTGTACCAACGTAGTTTCTTGCTTCTGACTGCTTGGCTTTGTTGACTTGACCGAGTAGCGAAGGTAGCGCGATCGCCGCCAATACACCGATAATAATTACTACAACTAGCAGTTCAATTAAGGTAAAACCTTCTTCTTGGTTGTTCTTGCGGTTGTTGAGGTAATGTAAGTATTTAGCTTGTAATTCTGGCTTGAGCATGGGGTTTCTCCTGAAAGTTCGGGATGCGAACGTTGATTGGTGAGTTCTAGTTGTAACTTACCCACTTGTAATCTCCGATCTATCATCTGTAGTAAAAAATCTTTCTTATTCTGGCTGCACCCCCGTCAAATTACGGTGTTGAAAAGTTGTTAGTCATACGATTACTGTTCACTAAACTTTATTTGGTGATAGAGAGGGATTTCTTAACTAAGGGTTGGATTCGACTCCATCGATTTGCTGTGCTATATTAAACGTAGTCGTTATGAGTTCAGCTAATTTTATGACTAACCCGACTGTAGAAAACGTGGTGATTATTGGTTCTGGGCCAGCAGGATACACCGCTGCCATCTATGCGGGACGAGCTAACCTGAAACCTGTTGTTTTTGAAGGTTTCCAAGCTGGAGGGTTGCCGGGTGGGCAACTTATGACAACGACGGAAGTAGAAAACTTTCCTGGTTTTCCTCAAGGGATAACTGGGCCGGAACTGATGGATCAGATGAAGGCACAGGCAGAGCGTTGGGGGGCTGAGTTATATACTGAGGATGTGATATCTGTTGATTTAAGCCAGCGTCCGTTTACTGTGCGCTCAGAAGAAAGGGAAGTGAAAGCCCACAGTTTAATTATTGCGACTGGGGCGACAGCAAAGCGTTTGGGTTTAGATAGCGAACATCTATTTTGGAGTCGCGGTATTTCTGCTTGTGCGATTTGCGATGGTGCAACACCAATTTTCCACGGCGCAGAGTTGGCGGTAATTGGTGCTGGTGATTCTGCGGCGGAGGAGTCGATTTATCTGACTAAATATGGTTCCAAGGTTAATCTTTTGGTGCGGTCTGATAAAATGCGGGCTTCCAAGGCCATGCAAGACCGAGTTTTGAGTAACCCCAAAATTCAAGTGCATTGGAACACAGAAGTTGTAGATGTGTTCGGCAATGGTCACATGGACGGGGTGAAAGTTCGCAATAATCAAACTGGTGAAGAAAGCGAAATCCATGCCAAAGGCTTATTCTATGCCATCGGTCACACTCCCAATACTTCTTTATTCAAGGGACAACTAGAACTAGATGAAGTGGGTTACGTTGTTACTAAAGATGGTTCTGTAGAAACTAGTGTCGAGGGTGTGTATGCGGCTGGTGACGTGCAAGACCATGAATATCGGCAAGCAATTACAGCTGCGGGTACTGGTTGTATGGCGGCGTTGTTAGCTGAACGTTGGTTATCTTCTAATGGATTGATTCAAGAGTTTCATCAAGAACCAACAGTCAACAATGAGTTAGAAACTCAGCCAGCACAAAAGAAAACTGAAGCGGAGGAAGCAGCAGGATTTAATTTGCAGGCGACACGCCATGAAGGCGGTTATGCTTTAAGGAAATTATTCCACGACAGCGATCGCTTAGTCCTCGTTAAATACGTCGCTCCCGGTTGTGGCCCATGTCATACCCTCAAACCGTTACTCAATAAAGTAGTGGATGAATTCGATGGCAAAATCCACTTTGTAGAAATTGACATCGATAAAGACCGCGACATTGCCGAAAATGCCGGGGTGACAGGCACACCAACTGTACAGTTTTTCAAGGACAAAGAACTGTTGAAGGAAATCAAAGGCGTAAAGCAAAAAAGCGAGTACCGCCAGTTGATTGAAAGTAATCTTTAAAAGTCTGAAGTATGAAGGATGAAGTCTGAAAAAGTCTGAAGTCTGAAAACTGAGGTTTAAAAATTAAACGATTAAATTTCGACCTAATACTTCACACTTCATTTCATACTTCATACTTCATACTTCTATAATGGTCAGCGTATCTTGCTTGAAGCAGGCGATCGCTCATGACCATAACTAAACGTCAGCTGCCAACATTTTTACGTTTTGCTCAAAGTCCTAACCTTTCTCAGAAGTTAATGGTAATTGGGTTAGCCATCACCCTGTTTTTTATCTTTTTGGCATTCTTTGCCCCTGTATTGCAAGCTTGGGGATGGCTACAAAACCCGAAAGATTTTCTTTCTAACCCAATTCAAGAAGCACCATCAGCTAAACATTGGTTTGGCACAAGTCGCTTGGGTCATGATGTATTATCTCGTACATTGTTTGGCGCTCAAGCGGCATTGCAAGTCGTGATTTTAGCCACAGCGCTGAGTATGATTATTGGTGTGCCTCTAGGCATGGTGAGTGGCTATCTTGGCGGTAGGTTAGATAAGGTGTTGCTGTTTCTCATGGATAGCATCTACACCTTACCGGGATTATTACTCTCTGTAACGCTGGCGTTTGTTGTGGGCAGAGGGATATTCAATGCAGCGATCGCTATTAGTATTGCTTACATCCCTCAATATTACCGCGTGGTTCGCAACCACACCGTGAGCGTGAAAACAGAAGTATTCATCGAAGCAGCGCAAGCAATGGGCGCTTCCACCTGGATTGTACTATCACGATACCTATTTTTCAACGTTATTCAAAGTGTACCTGTACTATTTACCCTCAACGCCGCCGATGCAATTTTAGTGTTGGGCGGTTTAGGCTTTTTAGGGCTGGGTCTGCCAGAAGAAGTGCCAGAATGGGGACATGACTTAAAACAAGCATTAGAAGCACTACCTACAGGTGTTTGGTGGACTACACTGTTTCCTGGTTTAGCAATGACATTGATGGTGGTAGGGTTATCCCTACTTGGTGAGGGGTTAAATGAATTTGTCAATCCCCGTTTGCGGGGAGAAAATGGGATTCGGAAATAGTCACTGTTAAGTGATAACTGATAACTGGAGAGATTTGCGTGAAAGATAACCTTTCTTTAATTGCTGCCGCTGCTGGTGGGTTTATGCTATCTATCGCCCTAGCTGGGATTCTGCGTGGTACACCAGTCACCGCTTTACAAGGGCAATCACAGGCTAATAATTACCCAGTTGTGAATTTGCAGCTTGCTTCTGTGCGTTCCGATGAAAAAGTTGATTACAACTTAGAAGAACATAAGTAAGCTGTAGCGGTAAATGAATAGTATTCCTGACAGTTTAGCCATCGCCTTGCAACATCAACAAGCGGGTCACTTCTTCCAGGCTGAACAAATATATTCCCAAATTCTGCAAGAGCAACCAAATCAGGTTGATGCCTTGTATTTGTTGGGTACACTTGCCCATCAGTCAGGCAAAATAGAAAAGGCGATCGCTTTTTACCGTCAAGCTTTGGCAATCAATCCGGTGGCATCAGTTCACAGCAATCTTGGTATTGCTTTAAAACAGCAGGGTTTATGGAAAGAGGCAATTCAACATTATCAAGAAGCGATCGCTTTACAGCCTAACTCTGCTCAATTCCATTACAACTTAGGTCTAGTTTTTCAACAACTAGATAACTTAGAGGCCGCAAAAGATTGCTATCGCCAAGCTACTGTTCTCCAGCCGAATTATGCCTTAGCCTACAATAACTTAGGTCTGGTATCGCTCCACTTAAGGGAGATAGAAGCAGCCCTTACCTACTATAAAACAGCGATTGAATTGCAGCCAGATTTTGCACAAGCTCATCAGAACTTGGCAGAAGCACTATTATTAATCGGAGACTTTGAGCTTGGCTTTGCAGAATACGAATGGCGTTGGCAAGTGTTTGCACCTGCCGAACTGCCGAACTTTGCCACATTACCTTGGGATGGCTCTCTCTTAAATGGTAAAACTATCTTGCTGTATGCCGAACAGGGTTTAGGTGATACATTTCAGTTTATTCGCTACGCTTCCTTAGTGAGCGATCGCGGCGGTCAAGTTATCGTAGCTTGTCTACCTGCTCAAGTTGAACTACTCAAAACTGTTCCTGATGTAGAAAAAGTTTTTGCTCTGGATGAAGAATTACCCCAGTTTCATACTCAAGCACCACTGATGAGCTTGCCCTATCTTTTGGGGACGACTGTCGAAACTATTCCTGCGGAAATACCTTATATATTTCCGCCGCTATCTCATGATTTCCAGTTAGAAGGCGCAACAGACACTAAACTCAAAGTCGGAATTGTCTGGGCTGGTAATCCTGGAAACCGCAATGATAGTAAACGCACTTGTGGGTTACAACCCTTTTTACCATTGCTTAAAATGCCAGCACTAGAGTTTTATAGCCTGCAAGTGGGTGCAAGTTCTCAAGAATTAGCCAAACTACCTGCCAATATTCAAGTCCAGGATTTGAGCAGTTATTTACATAATTTTAATGATACAGCTGCGGCGATCGCCCAGTTAGATTTAGTCTTAACTATAGATACTTCAGTAGCTCACTTAGCTGGCGCAATGGGTAAACCAACCTGGGTTGTTTTGCCCTTCATTCCTGATTGGCGTTGGTTGTTGCACCGAGAAGATAGCCCTTGGTATCCAAATATGCGGCTGTTTCGCCAAGAATCTTTGGGTGATTGGTCTGGAGTATTTGCGAAGGTAGCACAAGAAATTCTGAAGTATGAAGGATGAAGTGTGAAATGTAAAATATAGCGGTTCCCAATTACATGGGGTATACCTTATCTAACCTCTAACCTCTAACCTCTAATACCATTTCACCAAATAAATGATACAAATAATTTCTCCTCTGCCCCTCTGCTCCCCTGCTCCTCTGCCTGCCTAAATGTATCAATTTTCAAGTGAAATGGTATAACCTCTAGCCCTAGCCTCTTTGGACGTGCAATTGTGGATAAACCGGAAGTAATTGGTATTGATATTGGGGGAACAGCAATTAAGTTGGGGCGGTTTAGCCAAGATGGTACTTGCTTAAAATCCTTAACTGTGGGTACTCCTCAACCAGCTAAACCAGAATCAGTTTTGGCGGTAATAGTAGATGCGATCGCTCAAATTGACCCTGATAATCAAACTATAGCCATTGGTGTTGGTACTCCTGGCCCTGCTGATGCTGCTGGACGTATTGCCAAAATCGCTATTAACTTACCAGGATGGCACGATATTCCTTTAGCTGAATGGTTAGAAACTAAAACAGGCAAACCCACAGTTATTGCTAACGATGCTAACTGTGCGGGAGTAGCAGAAGCTTGGTTAGGTGCTGGTCGTCACTTTCAACATTTCATCCTGTTGACGTTGGGGACAGGCGTTGGTGGAGCAATCATACTCGATGGTAAGCTGTTTATTGGACACCAAGGAGCAGCCGGAGAATTAGGTTTAATTAGCTTCAACCCCGACGGCCCAATGTGTAACAGTGGTAATCAAGGCTCTTTAGAACAGTATGCATCAGTTATTGCCATTCGTCGCCGTACAGGAAAGGAACCTGCGGAATTAGGTGCTTTAGCCCAAGCTGGAGATGCTGATGCTTTAGCTTTTTGGCAAGAATATGGTAGAGATTTAGGTATTGGTTTAGTTAGTTTAATTTATGTTTTGACACCACAAGCGATCGTCATTGGTGGTGGAGTTAGTGCTAGTTTTGAATTTTTCTTACCAGCAGTTAAGGCAGAAATTGATCAACGAGTTATGCCGACATCTCGGACAAAGTTAGAAATTTTGCCAGCAGAGTTGGGCAACTCTGCGGGAATGGTAGGGGCTGCAAAGTTGGCATGGCAGAAATTTAATATTGAGTGATCAGCCTTAATATCAAAGTTGATTTAAGCTTAATTGGATGGCTAAAATATTTTTGAGTTGAGTAATAACTGACTCAGGAGAAAGGTAAGCCATACAAGGATGATTATCTAATAAACACTCTTTATTTTTAAAAGAATTCTCTTGACACAGAGTACATTTAAACTCTGAAATAGTAAGTTTTACGTGTGGTTGCCGAGATGCCCACAGCCTGATAGGACTTGCTCCATCACCATCAGCATCATTACCAAAAACTGCTAATGTTGGGCAACCTACAGCAGTAGCAATATGCAGCGGGCCGGAATCTACAGAAATACAGACTCTCGTCTGGCGAAAAGCACCAGCTAACTCAATTAATGAAGTTTTTCCTCTTAGGTCTGTAATATCTGTCGTTTCTAGCAAATATTCTTCAGTATGACCAGCATTGTACAAAGTCTGTTGGTATTGGGGATGACTACCAATTAAACCTATTGTTAATCCTTGAGATTTGCACCAGCTGATAACTTGTTGCCAATAATATGCAGACCACATTTTTGCTGGACGTGTAGCTGTAACATGAATTAATATATCAGGAACTAAAAAATTGGGTTTTTGACTTGGTAATTCCAGTTTATAAAAATCAGTTTCTACATAGGCAACTCGACAGAATATTTCGCTGATATAGTTGCTTTGCACTATATGTTGATGCCTTTGCAAAAACTCTCTGCTATTCCAATCTTTATCTTGTAATATTTTGTGTATGGGATGGTCTTCTACTTTTAGTTTGTCACGAAAATCTAAAGATAAAGCAACTCCAGCGATATATGTAGGACGAATAGCACTAATCATGACTAAATTGATTTCACTAAAACCATCACAATTAATTGCTAAATCATAAGTTCCAGCTGCTTCCTGACGTTGTCCCACTGCTTGTGCTAAAGCATCTAAAAAATCCTGTCGCTGTGTATAGAGTGAAAAACGCCAGTCAATATAGGGACAATGAATTTCAAAATCTTTGGTAGTCTCACTGCCAAAAAAATCTAGTGTGCAATCAGGATATTTCTCTTTCAGCCCTCTCAATAGCGGTGTAGCAACAACAAAGTTTCCCACTTTGGTAGAAGAAAACACAGCAATATGAGGTTTAGCTCGTAGAGATTGATTTGTAAAAATCTGCATCTCGTGGATACTCGCTTAATTTATACCAAAAATAAAATTTTTCTCCAACACCTTGTCAGTTGTTTGAGATATTGTCAAGAGCCACGAAATGCTTTCACAAAACACAGGACTTATTGTAGTAATAACAGCGATCGCTTGATCATCTTACAGGAAATAACACTAATTGTAGGAGCGCAAATAGCATATGACTGCAATCTCATCATTTACACCAGCCTGAATATATAGCGTTTTTAAATGTTATATCATGTCCGGTTAAACACTTATAATATCTGTAGGTTGGGTTGAGGAACGAAACCCAACACGCTTATCTAAATTTATGTTGGGTTTCACTGCCGTTCAACCCAACCTACATTGATAGATTTTATTATAAGTAATCACCCGAACTTGATATTAGTCGTAGCGAAAAATTTGGATAGGTTGATACAAATTAGAAAGTAACTGGCAAAGGAATATCGCTGGATCTGATTGTTTTCGAGTAGGCATATATGTACAGAATGCAGATCAAAGAAACCTTACCATTGAGGATTTGCCATAATTAATCCTGTTGCAGTTGAGCTATCTAATGGTTTTGAGAAAAAATATCCTTGGGCGTATTCACAGTTCAATCTTTTTAAAAGTTCTAGCTGCTCTTGTGTCTCCACTCCTTCAGCATTTACAGCCATACCTAGTTTGTCTGCTAAGGTGACAATAATTTCAATAATTTCTAAATTTTTGTTATCAGTGTTCATCGGTCTGACAAAGGATTGGTCAATTTTTAACACACTAATTGGCAGGCTATAAAGACGACCTAATGAAGAGTAGCCTGTACCAAAGTCATCGATTGCTAACTCAATGCCTAAATTCCGCAGTTGTGAGAGTGTCAAAGTTGCCTCATCGCTGTTTTCGATAATTGCGCTTTCGGTAATCTCTAATATTAACCTGCTGGGATCAAGACCAGTGGTGTGCAAAATTTGCCCTATCCGTTCAGTCAAATCGGGGTGAGAAAATTGTTTAACAGAAAGATTAACACTAATTTTCTCTAAAGAGTTGGTGCGATGTCTGGCGACAAGCCGCTCCGCATCTACGCTCAAACGCCAAGTTTGCATCTGTCTACATGCTTCATGCAATACCCAGTAGCCAATCTCGACAATTAGCCCAGTTTCTTCTGCTAAAGGGATAAAATCTGTAGGATTCAACAAACCACGTTCTGGATGTTGCCAGCGCAGTAGAGCCTCAAAACCTAAAATCGAGCCACTAGTAAGCGAAACAATTGGTTGATAATAAACTCGAAATTCTTGCCGTTCAATTGCATGGCGCAAATCGGTTTCTAACTGCAATCTGGCTAAAGCCGACGCATACATATCCCAATTGAATAGCTCATATCGCGCTCTCCCTAGTGCTTTGGCTCGATACATCGCCGTGTCAGCATCTCTAAGCAGGTCTTCTGGTTGGTCATAGTCTACTGTTGAACTTAAAGCAATACCAATACTTGCCGTTGTGAATACTTCATGTCCATCTAGCTCAATAGGTAACACCAATTCCTGTTGAATTCGTTCAGCTATTTTGATAACATCAGAAACATTTTGGATTGGCTCAAGTAAAATCGTAAATTCGTCTCCGCCAAATCTTGCAGATGTATCAGAAGAGCGGATACACACTCCTAGCCTACTAGCAATAGTCAGCAGGAATTGGTCTCCAATTACGTGTCCCAGGCTATCATTAATCACCTTAAACCGATCCAGGTCGATAAACAGCACCGCAAATAGATAGTTTTTCTGCCGTTTAGCTTGCTGGAGTGCATATTTTAAACGCTCTATGAACAAAGCTCGGTTTGGTAGACCTGTCAGTGCATCGTGAAACGCATTATGCAGTAATTGTTCCTCAACTCGTTTGCGCTCAGTAATATCATAGGTGTGACCAAGAATCTGATAAATTTCCCCATTTTCATTCAACTGCGGAACGTATGTCACAATTACTGTAAAAGGGCCACCAGGCAAGTTAATCTTGCACTCTCCAGTTTGTAAAGTACGTGTCTCTATAGTTTTGTGGAGGAGTTGTAAATAAGGATTTGTAACTTCAGATGGAAATAGTTCTTCATCTGTGTTACCAATCAGTGCTTCTTCCGAATAACCACTGCGGTTAACGCCAAAAGTATTAACAAACTGCAACCGCCGCTCGGCATCGTAAATTACAAATGGATGAGGCATATGATCAATTGCTAATCGAAATCGCTGTTCACTCAAACGCAAAGCTTCTTCTGCCTGCTGACGGTCGGCAATTTCTGCTTTTAGTTGATTGTTTGTTTTTAATAGTTCAGCAAACGACTCTTGTAATTGAGTAGCCATTTGGTTATGAGCCTGAGTCAGAATTCTGAGTTCTTTAATACCTTCTACTGTTACAGTTTGGTCTAATCTGCCGTTAGCAATTTCTCTAGAAGCTACACTTAAGCGAATAATTGGTTGAGTAATCCAATGAGAACTAATTACTCCCGTGACTATAATCAGTATCAGTGTTGCTATACACAACAAAATCGTGGTTTGGGTGTTGGTTTCGATGTGTTCCATAAAGTCGGCTTTTGGAACCACCAAGACAATTACCCAATCTAGGCCGTAGCCGTCTGTAAATGGCAGTAGCTGGATGAATTGCCGCTTACCGTCAATTTTAAAATCGAGGTGCTGGCTAGAATGAATGTTCTCAAAGCTACCAAAATGTTTATTTAAATACTCTGCTGTCAAACGAGTGGTGCGATCGCTACTGGCAATGGCTGCTAATCGTTTGTATTTCTCTTGTTTTTGATTATTACTAAGTATAAAAAGTTGTTCCTTTGTCGAACTTGCTACTAAATTGCCAGAGCGATCAATAATAAATGTTTTTCCTGAATGTCCGATTTTTAAACTGTGCAGAAATTTACTTAGTTGTGATAAAGATAAAGTTGCATTTGTCACGCCTAACAAGTTACCTTTCTGCCCATAAATAGGTCGAGTCGCACTGATTGCTAACCCTGATGAAGAAAAATATGGATAAATTTTAGTCCAAGTAGTTTTCCCTGCTTTCACAGCTTGTGTGTACCAGGGGCGAGTCCGAGGATCAAAGGCTGTGCTAACTTGAATTAGTTGAGTGCGATTACCTTGCCTATCAGTGGTATAAGTATAGTATTTACCAGCCGTTGATTGGTTCTTAATGCGGATGACTAATGAACCATCATGCAAGCGATCTACTGCATAAATGTCTCCCTGCACACTTCCAAAAGCGATCGGGCTGAGAGACTTGAACAATTGCATCTGATGCCAAAAATGGCGTTCTAGACTTTTGGGATTTTTTAAATTTAACTCGCCAAAAAGAAAGGCATTGGCGTTAATTTGTGTGACAAGTTGGGGTTTCTCCATATAATCGGTAATATATTGATGAATCCGATTTGTTAGTTCATTTCTCAAATACAGAGCCACTTCATCAACAGCTTTCTGCCCATTTTTTAAGGAAAAGAATGCTGTTAGCCCTACAGATGCGAAAATTTGCAGTACAAAAGGTACTACTATAACTACACGGAGCGGCATACTCATTAACCCACTAAAACATGGATGCCTTAAATTCCGCGATTTCATGGGCAGAAAAATCCAAAAATTATCTTACAGCCGCATCTTTGAGCAAATTTGCTATTTAACATAGCTATATCTCCGCTTTAATTATAATTATTTGCACAAGCATCAGTTGATACACTATGCTCATCTGAAGCAAATAATTTTTATATAAGCCCCTAATGTTAAAGATTAAAACTATTGCAGGGAAATAACGGAAGATAGATATTTTTTGTCATATCCTCAGCAATCACAAGTAATTTTTGAGATAAGCACTATAATTATTAAAAACTCAAATTCTGGCGTTGCTGATTAAAAGTATGAATTAGCGATTGGAAGCAACTGGAAGTCGCGGTTCATTTTGCACACAGATAAAACCCACCAACCCTTCGGGAACGCCAAGGGCGAACGTGGGTTAAAAATCTTAATTTTCCATTAGTCCGCATAGGCGGTGAGACCAGCGCTGCGGGAGGGTTTCCCTCCGCAGGCGACTGGCGTTAGCGACGCTCTTGAGCGTCACCCGAAGGGACTTTGTTTGTGTAATAGCGAATTCTATTCACCCAAAACTAGAATTAAATTGATTAGGAAATAGGAAAACTGTTAATTTACCTATCCCCAAAAACTAGTTAATATTTCCTTTCCTGTGGCTCAAACATATTAATCACAACTGGACGATATTGAATATCAATCCCCGCAGGTGAATAGTATGCCATTGTATGTTGGAGGAACTTGACATCATCTCGCTGGGGAAAATCTTCGCAAAAGTGTGCGCCGCGACTTTCTTGACGATTTAGGGCTGAGGCTAAAATGGTTTGTCCAACTACCATTAAACTCCGCAGTTCTAAAGCTTCTACAAGTTCGGTATTCCAACAACTACCTTTGTCGTCTAAATATATCTGCGTATATTTTTGTTGTAATTGGGTGATTTTTTCCCAACCTTCACTCATTAAGGCTGCGGTGCGGAAAACGCCGCAGAATTCAGTCATTGTATCTTGAAAGGCTTGGCGGACTTGGTTAATTCGGTACTGTCCTGGCTGTTCTAGTAAAGCTTGAATTTCTTGTTGGGCTTCTGTGATGTAACGTTGTTCATCTATAGTAGGTAATTTACGTTTCTGCACATATTGAGCGATCGACGCCCCAGTTCGTTTACCATAAACTACACATTCTAATAGCGAATTACTACCTAGACGATTTGCTCCATGCACGGAAACACAAGCGGTTTCTCCAGCAGCAAAGAAACCTTCAACTAAACCATCCTTATTACTACGGACTTGACCATTAGTGTTCACAGGGATACCACCCATACAATAGTGAATTGTCGGGCGGACTGGCATTGGTTGAGTGACTGCATCAACACCGACTAAGCGATGGGCTTCTTCCCAGCAGAAGGGAACGCGACTCATGATTTTTTCTTTACCCATGTGGCGCAAGTCCAGATAGACAAAGGGGCCGCCAGCACTACCATCGGTATGAACACCACGCCCAGCGCGAATTTCATAAGCGATCGCGCGTGAAGTAATATCACGAGGAGCTAGTTCCATGCGGCTGGGTGCGTAGGTTGACATGAAGCGATCGCCTTCACTATTAATTAGATACGCCCCTTCTCCCCGAACTGCTTCGGAAATTAGCACGCCGACTGGATATAAGCCTGTCGGGTGGAATTGTACAAACTCCATATCTTCCAGGGGTAAACCTGCAAGGGCAGTCATCGCCAAACCATCGCCTGTAGAAGCATAATCATTGGAGGTGGTATTATAAACGCGACCATAACCACCTGTAGCAAACATCACCGCCTTTGCCCTGACCACCTCGATATGCCCATCTAAAAGATGATACATCACCACGCCCTTAGCTTGACCTTCTTCTAAAACCAGACGCATCACGTACCACTCTTGATAAATCTGCACACCGTAACGCCGCAGATTATTCACCAATTCGTGCAGAATGGCGTGACCAGTTTTATCAGCTGCGTAGCAAGTGCGGTTGTGAGAATGTCCACCGAAAGCCCGTTGGGCAATGCGTCCGTCGGGTAAACGCGAGAACAAAACGCCCATATGTTCTAGGTCAATTACCACATCTGGTGCTTCTTGGGCAAGAATTGCTACTGCATCTTGGTCTGCTAAGTAATCAGAACCTTTAACAGTATCAAAAGCGTGTGCTTGCCAAGAATCTTCAGAATCAACATTTTTTAGCGATGCAGCCATGCCACCTTGGGCTGCAACTGAGTGAGAACGGATAGGGTGAGTTTTAGCGACTACAGCAACATTTAAACTGGGATCAGTGCGAGCAATTTCCACAGCTGCACGACATCCTGCCAATCCGCCGCCGACAATAATTACATCATGTTCCAGCATAAACTAGCCCCCGACTGCAAAAAGCTGCTGTTCTATTGTAGAGATGCGATTCACTGAGCAGTTTCTGATCTTTACAAAAAAATTCCCTGTCAGCAGACAGGGAAATTAATTACAGCGGTTTTCAATTGAATGGAATACACCCTTGGAAAATTAAATTATTGTAGGGGCGAACAGCCGTTCGTCCCTACTGTGGTCTATTCAATTGTAAATGGCTATAATTCAAAATTAACCATTAAAAAATCCACTATTCCCTACTATTCAACTAGTAGCTTGTACAGGTTTTTGCTGGGAAATATTTCCAGGGATAGGTTCAGTTTTTGTTCCCGGTTCTATAGCAACTAGTTCAATATGATTTAACAATGTAGTTACAAAAGCAAACAACAAGAAAGGCAGCGAAAGCAGAACAATTAGACCTACGGTTGCTAAAGCATATACTGGTCGTCTAGCACCCATCAGTGCCAAGGCTGATGCCAAACTGAGTGCAATTGTAATCAGCCAAACAATAATTTGACCATAAATATCACCAAAAGTTAGGGTGCAGACAAACCGATAGTTTTTAATATCACTCATGTTCATCACAGTTGCCTCAAGTCTCTCCTATAGGTTCTACGTTAGAGCCATGTTTGTCTACAAGACAATTTCTAAATATTTTTGCAATGTTTGTAATATCGCTTTACAATTCGATTGTTTTATCTAAATAGAATTCAAGAGTTGTAGGGGCTTTCCGACTGTTCGCCCCTACAGAATTCAGCATGAATTTTGTACGAAGCAGCGGATGAATAAGCGGGTTTAAGAATCCCAGAAATTGAAAATTTAGTAGTATACAATTAGCACAAAGCTGATAAACAAACTCACCAACTTTGTCAGCAGTTAAATAATTACCAAGTGACAAACTTTTCGGTCTACTAACTTTAGTATCTGGAATACCCTCATATAGTACTCCTTTCCATAGAGTTAAAAAGTTTAAAAATCATCAAAACGCTAATGATGGCGATCGCTAAACTGATGGCAAAAATTCCCCGATAACTAATGGCTTCAGCAATTACACCACTGATTGAAGCAGCACCAAGACTAGCAAAAATACTTACTGAACCCTGAAAAGTATAATCTGTACCAGGGGTTTCTAAACTGCTATTGTCCATCATCAACGTGGAAATAGCAGTAGTCATCATCCCTATACTAAATAGTGGACTGATAGCAACTAAGTAGATAACAGGTAAACTGGTAAAACCGAATGCAGGGAACAAGTAAGTTAGCATGGTGATTGCCCAGAATAAACTAAATAAAAATAGCGATCGCTTTCTTCCCCAAGCAGAAATCAACAAACCGCCAACAATTCCCCCAATCGCCGCCGCACCCGTACCAACAACTCCCTGTAACCAGCCAATATCTGACAAGGACAGCCCAATATCTACTAATAGGGGACGATACATAGTAGCAGCCATGTGACTGCTTGATGAATATAGCACTAATATGAACAACCAGTTCAACATCCCTGGCTTGCGGCAAAAGTTGATAAAAGTCTTGAAGTAAGGAACAGGCAACTTAACTGTAGGTTGCTCTGCAAAATCCTCATGTTGCCTATTTACTAAGATTTGTTTTTTCTGAACATTTTCCCGATACCACAAGATTGGAACTAACGCTACAACCATAATCAACGCTAAGGTTTGTAAACTAGCAGCCCATCCCCAGTAATTAAATAAAATCAGCATTCCTCCGCCACTGATGACTGCACCTAGAGAATTACCCACACTTTGTACTGCGTTCCCCAAACCTCTTTCATCAGGCTTGAGTAAGCCTATGGCCAAAGCATCAGTAGCAATATCTTGGCTGGCAGAAAATAAACCGATTAAAGTTATACAAATAAGTAAAATGGTAAAGTTATGTTCCACACTCAGCCAAGCACAAATAACTGTCAAGCCGGCAATTAGAAGTTGAAAACAGATAATCCAGAAACGATAGTGTCCCCAGCGCGTGAATCCATAGCGATCAATTAAAGGAGACCAAAGAAAGTTTAGTGATAAAGGAAGAGCAAGTAGTTGTAACAAGCCAATTGTTTCTAACGAAACTCCTTTTTGACGCATGAACAGGGGTAAGGCTTGGTATAGAAACCAAAATGGCATAAACTGTGACACATACAAGCTGCCAAGTAATCCAAATTTCTTCAAGCTTTTGATGCTGATCACGACAGTCAAAGTCCTGCTAATTTTTTGCTGGGGAAAGGTGATAATTAAAAACTTACTGAAACTGAACCAATCACAGTAAAAGGTTCACCAGGATATATAGCGCCTAGTCTGCCAGATACACCAGTGAGATAGTCTATATCAAAAACATTCTTGAAGTTGAGGGCGAATCGCCAATTATCTCGCCGGTAAAAAATGGCCGCATTAGTCAGAAAATAACTATCTAGCTGAAAGCTGTTGCTGAGGTCGCCTTCCCGTTCTCCGAGATAGTTGAATCCCACTCCAAAACCTAAGCCTTGCAAATTACCACGTTGAATTTCATAGGTTGTCCATAAACTAGCGCTATGTCTCGGAACGCCTACAAGTCTATTTCCCACCGGAGTCGTATTATCTGCTGTGACTTCTGCATCTGTGTAGGCGTAGGCGGCGATGATATTCCATCCAGGAAGAATTTGCCCACTAATATCAAATTCAACACCTCGACTACGTTGTTCACCTGTTGCCACTGAAAATCCCAGTCCCGGTAAACGAAGGTCTTCTGTAGCAACATTTTGTTTGGTAATGTCAAAATACGATAAAGTCGCAAAAATTTTACTGTCTAGTAGTTCAGTTTTGACTCCGACTTCATAACCTTCACCCCGTTCCGGCGGGATAAAATCACCATCAATATTTCTGCTGTCTACATTGGGATTAAATGATTTTGAGTAACTGGCATAAAGAGACACTTCTTTCAATGGTTGATAAACAATCCCGACACGCGGAGTCCAAGCATCATTGAACTGATTAGTATCAGTGCCTGCTGGATAAAAAAGCGCTGGTTGGTCTTGGATTTGTTGGTTTACAGTCTCATAGCGTATCCCAGCCAGTAATTTGAGATTATCAAAAAAGGCTATTTCATCCTGTATATAAATACCCAATCTATCTGTTGTAGATTCTCTATCAAAGAGTAAAACATCTAAAGCAGTCCGAGGTGTAGCTCCATAAACAGGGTTGAAGATATCCAATTGTGATGGAGTAAAGAAATTAGATGTGGCAAAACTACTGGAGTTAGTACGATTCAAATCTAGACCAAACAAGAGGGTGTGTTTGATTCCACCTGTGGCAAATTTACCGACTACATTTGACTGTAATGAGTAATCGTCAGAATAAAAGTCATCAAGAGCATAAACACGATCAACAATACCTGTGCTTTCATCAAAGTTAGTGGGGATTGTCAATCGATCGCTGTAGACTCTAGAATTGGCGTAGCGAAATCCGTTGCGAAATGTCCACTTATCACTAAAACGATGCTCTAGTGAGTATCCAGTACTAATATATGTCCGTTCGATATAGTCGTCTGGTTCATTAACGATGCGATCGCGGGGAACATCAATCACCCCATTACCAAAAGCTAACAAACCGTTATCATATGGTCGTCTACGGTTGGAATACTGCGCCTCAAAGGTAAAATCTGTATTCTTCCCCTTCCAAGCTAAAACAGGTGCAACAAAGAATTCTTCAAAGTTTTGGTCAAAGCCACGAAAAGTTTCACTATTGAGATACGAAAAATTAAGTCGATACAACAGGCTCTTGTCATCACTCAAAGGGCCAGAGAGGTCAATCCGCGGCCTCACAAAATTATAATTACCAGCCTGGACTTCTATTTCATAAAAAGGTTCTGCTAACGGCTGTTTGGTAACAGCGTTAATGATCCCGCCTGGTTGAATCTCTCCATATAAGATAGAAGCTGGGCCTTTGAGGACTTCAATACGTTCTAAGTTGGCCGTTTCTGGAACCGTTGGAAAGGCATATTGTCTGAAACCATTTATCAATATCGGCGCGTTATCAAAACCTCGAATCGTATATCTCGCTTCTGTATTGGTATCTAACCCACCAGGAATCACGTTACTGACATTGTTTAATGCTTCATCCAGTCTGATCACTTGTTGATCTTCAATTACCTTCTGCGGAATTACTTGAATTGACTGCGGTATATCCCGGAGTGGAGTGTCAGTTCTAGTACCAGTGGTAGCGTTTAGTGCATTATAGTCATCATCGCGATCGCCTGTCACCACCAGTTCTATCGGCTCATCAGTCTCAGCTGATGGTGGTTGGGGTGAAGTTTCACTTTCAGGTTGTTGTGCTGGCGGTGTTGCTTCTGTTTCCGGTGTAGGTGTAGGTGCTGGTTGTGTTTCAGGTTGTTGTGCTGGCGGTGTTTGCGTTACAGATGCAGTCGTCGTCAAACCAAAAATCAAACCTTCATCACTATCAAACAATTCAACTTGTGGTGTAATTTCGTCACCTTTCACTGTCACCAGGATAGTGTTGGCATCTTGGTTAGTTACCGTAATTTCTGCAATTCCTGCTCCTGGTTTTTCTTGACGAAATGTATCACCACTAGATAGACGCAGTTGAGCATTGCTAATCTCTGCAATGTATGTATTACCTTCACTTTTCGGCTTAACTTGTAACTGCTCACCTAAAGGAGTCTGTAAAATTATCTCCACGCCTTGATCTGTGGAATTAACTTGGACTCCGGTAACTGGTACAACCTGTTGCGAACTTGCTTGACTTAGTACAGATGGTTGCTTTAGTTGTGAATCCCGTTTTTCCCGTAGTTCTGATTGCTGGTTGATTTCCACTCCTTGGGCGGGTGCCATCAATACGGCAACTAAGACTGTGAACAACAAGCTTTGCACGAATTGCTCTGGTTTCATTATTTTCCTCATAATCCATCGTGTCATGGGATTTTGTTAATGACACGAACTTCTCAAATTATTGAAAGTTATTATTAGTTATTTTGCAAGTTAAATAATTTAACTACAAAATACTTTTATAAAATTACAGTATAACTATTGATAATTTATGTCAATTTAAAATTTAATTAATATTTTTCTGTTTGGAAGATTTCAAATATGCAAAAATATATTAGTTATATATAATACAAAAATTTTAGCAGTATAAATAAATATTCTTTGCCAGTCAATGCTTGTAGCTATTCAAATTAAGTAATTTAAAATACTTAAAAAGTATATTACTGAGACAAGCTGTAAAAGACAGAATATATGATTGTCATAAATTATACTTTATAGTCATCACTGTTTTATAATATAAAATAATATGTTTTGCATTTAGTTATAAATTTATACTATAAAATAGTACTTGCTAAATGCAATAACTTCCTATTAAATGTATTTGAGAAGAATTGAAAATTACTTGCGATATAGTCTATCAAATCTCCGAGTTGTTCGATATTAGGCGACACTAAAGCTTATTCCTATCGAACATAAAGTGCTGAGTCAACGAAGTTCAGTTCAGCGGGAGCCGCCGCTCCGACTTCTCGCTGAGTTCCGAGTGCTAAGTAAGAAGGGTATTTTAGAAGAGTCAATGACTGAAGACAATTGACTGCAATTCTTTTAAGAATATATGCGATCGCTCAAAATATCACTAGAGCAAAATAACAAAGAACAGTAAAGATTTAGGGTATCTCTATTAGGATGCTGTTTTTGTCAGTTTATCCTAGTCCTTCTCTGAAAAAAATATGTTCAAAGCCTGAAGGGGTGACAAGCATCCGGCAAACCAGATATAGTAAGCCTTTTAGCCTAATTACCCTCAAAAAGATTGTCTGGCTGTTGTGCCACAAAACTGGCATATTTGACCAGAGTATGGCATGAATCCATCAAGCGAGCGCTATTTCATTGTCAATCAGCCTGTCAATCAGACTCTATCTTTTCGGAGGTCAAATAGATTAAAAGCTTCCCCAGCAAAGTTCTTAGCGGTCTTGTCACCCCGTCAGGTTCAAAGCATTCAATTAGGTTTGAAATACAGAAAAAGTTTCCTCTAATTGAAAATATTTACACTTTTGGTACTTTTTCCAACTAAATAATTATTCAAAACATGAAGAGATAGCACTATGACTTATTTACAAGATTCTTTCTTGAAAAATGACCAGAAACCTCAATTTATTAATTACAAAAATGGCATAATTTGTGATTTTTCAGTACTTTTAATATGCTGCTTAAGCTTTGGATTTAGCTACATTGAATCGAGAGTTAATCTTGATAGTCATCATTGGGGATTGATGTATATACAAGCCCTTGATTTAAAAAGAGGTCTAATTCCTTATAAAGAAACATTCACTATCTACGGTATTTTAACAAGCTGGATTCAAAGCATTTCTCTAACTTTATTTGGAGAAAGGTTAATGTCTATAGGTATACTTACTGGCTTGTTTTACTCTGCTAGTATTTTTTTATTTTATCAAATATTTTTAAAATTTTTACCTAAATATTTAGCTGCTTTTTCAATTCTTTTAATTTTTCTTCTGCACGGATATATTATATATCCTTGGTCTAATTATTATTCATGTACTTTTTTTTTAGTATCCTTATTACTATTTTTTAGTAATTTAGTAACTTCTAAATATATGTTTCTGTCTGGAATCTTTTTAGGATTATCTTTGCTATGTAGATATACATCGACACAAGCGATAATACCTCCTTTTATATTACTTTTTATTTATGAAATACTCTTTAAACAGAATACTAAAAAAGTAACTTTTTCAAGAATTTTATTTTTTAGTTTAGGGTTTTTAGTTCCAATACTGTTATTTTTATTTTTCTTAACTTATCATGAAGTCTTAAAAGCTTTTTGGATTCAAAATAAAATAATAGTAAATGATTGGGGAAGAGGTGTCACTGTTTTTACCTTTTTACCAACATTATTAAAATCAATTATTACCTTTGATGCCTTAACACCAGCACCCCCTGATTCCAGAGGTTTTTTCTTCACAATAAACTTTTTTTGGAGCCTTGTAACATTATTCTATTTCTTTAGGCAACGTTTACTAAATAAAACGTTAAATCAGGATGAATATTTTGTAATGGTATTTTCCTTATTCTCTCTTTTTGGATACTTAAATTCACTTCATTTATATCAGGTATTCAGATTAATCAATGGTAGTGCTTCACTTGGTATTGGAGTTATCCTATATACCCTTTTAAAAATATCTCAACTTTTTGGGAAAAAGATAAAAATAGCAATAGTTATACCATTAATTTCTATTTGTTTTATCTGGTCAAATAGTGTGATTTTCTCTGCCACAACTTCGGTTTTCTTTCCGTGGCAAGTAGATGCCTTGACTGGAAAGGGAGTTATTTCTACTGAAATAGGTGTTTTTGAAGAAAAATTATTAAGTAAAAATTACTATAACTTTTATCATGAGATGTTTCATAAAATATCAAAATTTGATTCTTCTTATTATGTAATTAACTATACTTGGGATCCAATTCCTATGATTATTAAGGATTTACGAAAAGTTCAAATATCGTCAGTTTATTTGCCTTTAATTGAGCAAGCTTATCCTCAAGAAGCTAAAACAATTAAGCAGATAATTGATGCCAAAAAAGCAATTATATTGTCAGATAAAAATCTTCGGATACCTGGGTATAAAGTTGTTTTGAGTAAACCTTGGTCGTCTAGTGACGTATCAGAATCAAGTGAGCAAGATGGCTCTATACATATTAATGTTCCAGAAGAGAGTTAAATTCCAACTTTCTCCAATTGATAAAACAAACAATTAATATTCATAAAATTTTTATAAAGAGAATACTTGTATGTTATCTTCTGAACAAATAGAAACAGATATTACCAAAATATTTGGGCAAACCCAATTACTAAATAATAACTTAGCTAGTCAGAGAAATTTAATAATTGTTATTCCTTCTTTTAATGATTGGGAAGCATTAGAAAAATTACTACCACTTATTGATAAAATTTGTGTTCCTGAAGGGACTTATTTAGATGTAGTTATTGTTGATGACTATTCAACTAATTCTATTCCTCAGTCTTTGAATTACCAAGAGCATGATCATATTCAATCAGTTAATATCCTTCGACTTCGACGTAACCTTGGTCATCAAAGAGCCATAGCAGTTGGCTTATCTTATATATATCACAATTTAGACTGCGATTTAGTTGTTGTGATGGACGGTGATGGAGAAGATAATCCTTTTGAAATAGAACGTCTTCTGAATGTATCTGATAAAACTGGTAACAATAAAATAATTTTTGCCCGTCGTAGTAAGCGGTCTGAAAATTGCACATTTAAATTTTTATACTTTATCTACAAACAGATGTATCGACTGCTTGTAGGTACAGAAATTAGCGTTGGTAATTTTTCTTTATTGCCAGCTTCTTTATTGAAGAATGTTGTCGTAATTTCAGAAATTTGGAATCATTATTCATCAGCTATTTATCGTTCTCGAATTCCTTATCTTGAAGTGGATGTACCTCGTACACGACGACTAGCTGGACAGCCTAAAATGAATTTAGTCTCCTTGGTGACTCATGGCTTGAGTTCTATTGCAGTACACGGGGATATTGTTGGAACTAAAGTCTTATTAAGTATTGTAATTCTCTTTATTATTTGTTTATTACTTTTATGCTTAATCTTTCTAATTAGAATTTTTACAACTTGGACAATACCGGGCTGGGCTACTTACGTCAGCAGTTTTATAGTTTTATTTCTCATACAACTTATTTTAACTGGGACTATTTTTAGTATGATAATTCTATCATCACGCAATCAGTCTAATTTTATTCCAGTTCGTGATTATAAATATTATGTTGATGATTTCTTTCAATTGAAGCCATGAATAATTTTTCGTATATTGGAGAAGAGTTAGTTCTATTTGCACAAGCTAAAAACTGGAAAAATTATCTAAGAAGCTTATTAAGAGAATATATTAAAGGAGATGTTTTAGAAGTTGGGGCAGGGATAGGAAGTAATACACATTTACTCTGTCAATCTTCTTATAGGACGTGGCTATGTTTAGAACCAGACACTGTACTTTTCAATTCTCTGAAACAGCTAATTAATGTAAACTGCATAATTAATTGTTCTGCCATTAATGGAACCATTAATTCTTTAAATGAAGAGCAATTATTCGATTTAATTTTATATATTGATGTTTTAGAGCATATTTCCGATGATCAAGAAGAACTTGTAAAAGCTTCTCAACATCTTAAGAAGAATGGCAAATTAATTGTTTTAAGTCCATCTCACCAATGGTTATTTACTTCTTTTGATTTAGCTGTTGGTCATTATCGTCGCTACAATAAATCCATGCTGAAAGCAATTTTGCCAGATGACATAGAAATCATCAAGCTTGACTATTTAGATTGTATAGGTTTATTAGCTAGTTTAAGTAATAAACTGTTTCTTAAGCAAAGTCAACCAACGTTCAAACAAATCGCAATTTGGGATAAGTTTATGATTCCGATATCTAGAATAGTTGATAAAATTTTAAGTTACAGATTAGGAAAGTCTATTCTACTAATTGGAAGGAAAAAATTTTTGTGAAAATGCCCAAAATTTTCTCTCAATATCCGACTTATTTTCTTGTAGGTAGTGGTGTAACTCTATTTACTATTTCACTCCGCAGTTTCATAGGATTTTTAATTAAAGACGATACAAATACTAAGTATATATACTCTATTGTTTTATCATATATAGTAGGAATATTTTTGAGTTTTTTGGGGAATAAAAATCTCACCTTTAAAAAAAAAGCTAACTTAAAATTTGCTAAAATTTTTAATTTTGTAGGCATACATTTTGTTGGGATGTTATTAAGTTTGATCATCTCAACTATGTTGCGCGAGAACATTTTAGATACTTGGCTACAAGTTGAGTTATCCAAATTTTTTGCTTTTGCTATCTCAGCTATTATTGTTTCAATCACGACTTATATTTTAAATAAATATATTGTCTTTAAATAGCCGCTATTGCTTGCTTAGATACTAGACTTCTTTAATAAGAAGTTTGGTTTCTTGTATTCACGAATGATTTAGGACTGCTATAGCAAAGCAAGTTTATCAATCAAATAGTAGGACTATACCAGTTACCCATCACAAGCGGTATAGCTTACCTAACCTCAACAAAGTGTACCTCAGCAGATTAGGAAACGCTATAAATGCCTTTGTCTTTACTCTTATCCTTCGGGAATTATGAGAAAGCACACAGTGCATCATAACAGCCGACTGCTTGTTAATGAGACATTATTTAATAAATTATTGAAAGTTATTAGTATTAGTCAAGCTTGCAAAATAGTCTATATCTTAAGTGAAAAGATAAAAAACTATATTTTTAGTTATAAAAATTTATATTTGAATTATTTGGATAATTTCAAATATATGTATTTTATTTAACATAAAGTTTTTCTGTATTCCAATAAATAAAGTGTTCTATAGTTCAAACTTGGTTTTTTTTATTACTGTTTAGTTATGGAATACTTACTTTTAACAGCAATAAGTCTCTGATGATCCTGACAATATTTACAATATCTAGCTTTATTACATTTTTAAATAAATAAAAGTAATAAACAAATGAATAATAATAAATTTTTTGTATAAAAGCTTGCTTGCTAAATGCAATAAGTTCCTATTAAAGTAGTTTGTGTCTAATTGAAAATTACTTGCAATATACTCTATCTAATCACCGAGTTATTCGATATCAAGTGATACCAAAGCTTATTCCTATCGAAAATAAGGCAAGAAACAGTACATTGGCTTAATAAGAGTTAAATACGCTGCTGGTAACACTTAATAGTTCACGATGTGCCTCTCAGTTTCCAAGGTGTAATATGTGTCAATCAATAGACAGCCGACAAGAAAATTCCTCTAGTTTTTCTCCAGTTAAGTCTGGCTGCCAGAACACTTGCGGTGTAATGGATACTTTAAAATCGATACTTCTGAACCTTGGTATTCCAGAAGAGTCGATTAGTGAAGATACTTTACTGCACAGGGATTTGCAACTTGATTCTGTAGAGGCAGTAGAGATAGCCTTGGGATTGAAACGGACACTGGGGGTGAATGTGAAGTTAGAGTCTCGGCAGGATATGACATTAGCCCAAGTCTGCAATCAAGTCAAAGAAGCGATCGCCCAAAATACCACCAACCATGTTACACCAACATATTAAAGGGTTGGGTTTAGATATCATACCCATTCACAGAATTGCCAGACTCGTTGATAGATATGACAATGAAACCTTAAATCTATTATTCACTGCTAAAGAAATAGACCACTGCCAAGCGGTTGACAACTATCATCAATATTACGCAATCTGCTTCGCCACAAAAGAAGCTGTCGGTAAAGCTCTAGGCACTGGATTAGTCAGTATTGATTGGAATGAAATTGAAGCCGAAATCACATCCCAAAACCTAATTATTCATCTATACGGTAAAGCACGCTATCAGGCAAAAAAACGTGACATTCAAAAATGGTTGGCTAATTGGTGCAATTGGGATCAACACATATTAGTGCAAGTCCTTGCTTTGTAGGAGAGCAGGGGCAAGAACAATAAATAAGAAAAAACAAATGACACATGACAATATCTTTAACATTGCAGCTTACTTTATAGAAAGTAACTTGACACAGGGACGAAGCGAGAAAATTGCCTTTTACTATCAGAATCAAACATATACTTATGCACAAGTTAGCAGCTTTGTCCGACGTAGTGCTAGATTACTCGCCAATCTTGGTGTAGAACAAGAAAACCGCATAGCAATTCTACTCCCTGATTCTCCAGAGTTTGTATTTGGCTTTTGGGGTGCAATTTGGCTAGGAGCCTTACCAGTTCCAATTAATACGACTTGTAGCTTAGATGAAATTCAATATATTCTGCAAGATTGTCGCGCCAAACTCTTATTAACTACCGAAGAGTGGCAAGAAAAACTAGCTCCCATCCAATCACAATTCTTACGTCATGTACTTTTAAAAGATGGAGAGCCTGCTTATCTTTCTGAGCTATCTCAACAAGATGAACAACTACCTTATGCCGAGACTTCGGCCGATGAACCAGCTTTTTGGCTATACACATCTGGTAGTACAGGCCGTCCTAAAGGAGTGATTCACCTACATCAAAGTATGGTGGTTTGTGCAGAAAGGTATGGTAAAGCAACTTTAGGTTTGCGCCAAGATGACATCACCTATTCAGTTGCCAAGATGTCCTTTGCCTATGGATTGGGGAATACCTTATACATGCCAATGGCAGTAGGTGCAGCTAGTGTGCTATCTGATGCTAATAACACCTTTGACATTATTGCAGATATTCAGCGTTATCATCCAACAATTTTGTTTGGCATACCCAGTGTTTACGCAGGTATTTTGGCTCTCCATGAAATTGCACCTCTAGATGTGTCTTCTCTACGGTTGTGTGCATCTGCGGCTGAACAACTACCTAAAAGTATTTGGCATCAATGGCTTAAGACATACAACCATGAAATTTGTGAAGGAATTGGAACTACTGAGTTCTTGCATATATTTCTCTCCAATCAAATAGGAGAGTGCAAACCAGGAAGTTCTGGTCGTCCTGTTCCTGGTTACGATGTCCAAATTATTGACGACAATGGTTTTGCTTGCTCTCCTGGTGAAATTGGAAATCTTCAAGTCACAGGAGAAAGCTTAATGTTGGGCTACTGGAAGCGGCTGCAACAAACCCGCAAAGCGATTTATGGCAACACAATGCGGACTGGAGATAAATATCTGCGGGATGCTGATGGTTATTTCTACTTTATGGGACGTAATGACGACCTATTTAAAGTTAATGGACAGTGGATCTCACCAATGGAAATTGAGGATATATTACATCAACATCCCCAAATTCTAGAGGTAGCTGTTGTACCTGAGTCTAATAATGAAGAACAGTTAACTCAGATTGTTGCTTATATCAGTCTCAAGCCAGGACAAGCAGCTGCGCCAGAAATAGAAACAGATATTCGGAAATTTGCTAAACAACAATTGCCGCATTTTAAAGCACCAAAAAAAGTTTACTTTGTAGAAAAACTACCTCGCACTTCAACTGGAAAAATTCACCGCAGATTATTAAGCAAAAATTTCAGTTTACTTGCAAGTACAAATTTGTAAATAATTCCCAAAAGAGGCAGCAAAAGAGGCAGAATGATGGTAACAGAGTTTCAGACAGCAATCAAATACAGGCGTAAATTTATCCCAGGTCGGAGGAATCATCTTATAGTATTGCGGAATTTTCTGCAAGCTGGGATTTTTGATAACTATGTTCTGTACGAAGGGAAAAATGAAGTTAGAATTGCTGGCAATGAGTTAGCTAAAGTATCAGTTTCTCAAGATTTAGTTTCTCTCAAAGGTGTAGGTAAATCTTACTCAGAGCCAGCTAGAGAGCCATTTAAACAAGTAGAGAAAATGTTGGCTACCTTGTCTATTGAAGATTGGACAGCTTATGGCTATGTTGCTTTTGATATGGCTCGCTTCTATTCAGAATATTCCAAATCAATACAGCAAGAGATTCTATATTTTTTAATTCCAGAGATTGAATTGATATTTACAGATGAAGGAGTTTGTATTAAAAGTACAAAATCTATAGAACAGGTTGAAGAAATCTTATTTTTGGACAGTCAATTACCAGATTATGAACCTACTGATTTAACAGTGGATTTTGGCGATCGCATAAATTATCAGCAAAAAATTAGCCAGTTAATTACAGCAATTCAAAAAGACGAATTACAAAAAGCCATTATTTCTCGTCCTGTAAAAATTCCTGGTAATTTAGATATATTGGGAACTTATATAGTCGGCTCTAGAGTTAATAATTCCGCTCGTTCTTATTGTTTAAACATTGGAGATGTCAGAGCAGTTGGCTTTAGTCCAGAAACCTTAATGGAAGTCTATGAAGATGGTTTTATTGTAACTAATCCTTTAGCAGGGACTCGCCCACGTAGTCAAAGTCAAGCAGAAGACACACACCTGACTCATGAACTATTTACTGATGCGAAAGAAGTAAAAGAACACGCACTTTCTATCTGGTTGGCGCAAAGTGAAATTGCTTCACTTTGTTTAGCTGGTAGTATTCAAATCTTCAATTTCATGGAAGTTAAAAAATATCGGTGCGTACAGCATTTATCATCAAGAGTTGGTGGACAACTACAACCAGGAAAAACTCTTTGGGATGCTTTGAAAGTTTTGTTCCCAGGAATTACCGTTTCGGGAATTGATAAACAAAAAGCCCTCAAATGGATTGACAGTTTAGAAGATGAACCGAGAGGGATTTATGCTGGCGGTATTGGCTGGGTAAATAGTAGTGGTACAGGAGATTTAGCGATCGCTATTCGCTCTGTTTATCAGTACGGTAATAATATTTACTTAAATGCTGGTGCTGGTATCGTTGCCGAATCAATACCAGAAAAAGAGTATATCGAGTCTGTCAATAAGATGAATACTATGTTGACTAATCTAGTGTTGGAATCTTGAGGCAAATTATGACATTACCTTGTGGGTCGATACTGGCTTCAATACCTGACACTCCAAATATCATTGGTTATGGCATAGAAATCGTTGCGACTGTTGATATTAAAACCCTCACAGAACAAGCAGGGGAAGATTTTGAAATGCGATATTTTACAGCTAGAGAGCGGAGTATGACTAAATCTGGTATTGGGCGCATCCAATATCTTGCAGGTCGTTTCTGTGCCAAAAAAGCAGTCCTGAAAGCTTTGAGGATGGAATTAAACCAAAATATTTTTTGGCAAAATATTGAAGTGCAACGATTACCTACAGGTGAACCATCGGTAGTGTTGCATAGTCAATATCAAGAACTTGCCAAGCGTCTGGGAGTTGCTAGGTGGTTGTTGAGTATTAGTCATGTATCTTCTTATGCCGCAGCAAGTGCGATCGCGCTTTTGAGGTAATTTATCTCACTTTTTTCAGACTTCAGACTTCATAGTTCAGACTTCTTTAGTTATGATGAATGATTCAATCGGTATTCGCTCACTTGCAGTCAGTTTTGGTAGCATCATCCGCACAAATGAGTATTGGGTGCAGAAGTTTCCCGAATTAATTCAGCAAGAAAAGCCTAGAAGGGTGAGGTTGTCTAAATCTAGCGAAACTACTTCTAGTCGAAATGTTCTAGATATTTGGTCGCAAGCTGTCGCACCTTATTTATCAGATCCATTTCGGGGTAATGTCGAACGGCGGGTAGTTGATACTGATGAATCTTCGCTGACTCTAGAATATCGTGCAGCCAAAGATGCTTTGAATGCTGCACAACTCTCTCCTCAAGAAGTCGATTTGATGATTGTGGCTTCCTTGTTTCCTGAACACGTCGGACATGGTAATGCTGTGTACCTAGCTCAGGAATTAGGAATGTGCTGTCCGGCTTGGAATTTAGAATCAACCTGCTCTAGTGCTTTAGTAGCTCTGCAAAACGCTCATGCACTTATTCAAACGGGAGCATATCGCAACGCTTTAGTTGTTGTCTCTCACATTGGTTCTAAAACAGTAGACGAAGCCGATAGCCTCTCTTGGTCGATGGGTGACGGTGCGGGAGCCTTTGTAGTAGATAGGCTTAAACCCAATCAAGGAATCTTAGCTACTAAAATCGTCAGCACAGCTACAACCAGTGGTGCTTATGTGCATGAACTAGTAACAGATACCCAAGGACAGCCTCAGATGCGGACTCGTACAGGCGAGAATGTCAGTACCCTAGCCGAAACATCTGTAGATTTTGTTCGTACCTGCTGCGAAAGTGCAGCGGCGGCGGCTGGTGTAACTTTAGCTGACATCGATTTTTTGGCGTTTAACACACCTACTGCTTGGTATGCAGATGTTTGTACACAAGCGTTAGGCATTAGTGCAGCACGAACCATCAACCTTTATCCGCAATACGCAAACATTGGCCCGGTACTGGCGATCGCTAACCTATATCATGCTGCCCATGAGTGTAAAATTAGCGAAAATAACTTGGTTTTAGTTTACACTAAAGGTGCATCAGCCACGGCTGCGGCAACAGTTATGCGCTGGGGTGATGTCGCACTTGGTTCAGTTCCTACGCCTCCTTTAAGCCTGACTCCAGAGCGAGAAAAGATTCATTTAACAGAAATACGCAAAAGCAGCATCTCCAGTGAGAAACTTTTGGCTGCTTCTTTACAAGAACAACGACAAATGCTTGAAACCTATCTCTTGGAATGGTTGAGTCACTCATTACAAGTTCCTTTGTCGCAAATTAATCAAGAGCAACCTTTGGCTTTATTGCTTGATTCTCTGAGCGGTTTCTTATTTAAAACTCAAATTGAAAATGATTTGAAAGTACAAGTTCCTATAGAGAAGTTTTTTGGTGAAAATAATTTTAATCATTTAATTGAATTGTTACTTAATCAGTTAGCTGTAATCAAACTCATCACATCTGAATCAATAGTTATTAATGATATTGAAGAAAGAGAAAAATTGAGTATTTAAGAGTTTTTTTTAAACTTCTCTCTGCGCTTATTTGAAAAAGTAAACCATTAATAAGCTGTTATACACTAGACCTCTTACATGAATCAGACTATGCCTATTAAACAAGTGAATTTCTTGTAACTCTTTGCGCCTTCGCGCCTTTGCGTGAGGCATAAAATTCTTGTTTTCCAACATTCGTGCAAGAAGTCTACTAAATTTTTACAACTCACATATCTGAACTATCTACTGACAATTATTTTCATTCTTTTGACTTTTGACTTTTGACTTACTTATGAATTTACACTCTCTTTTAACTGACCTTTCCCATCGAGGCGTAAAACTATCTGCTAATGGCAACTTACTAGATATTGATGCGCCAAAGGGAGTAATTACCCCAGAATTACGCGATTCACTAGCGAAATATAAAGCAGAACTCCTAGCATTACTCCAACGAAACAGCACAAGTACAACTTCTCTACCAACAATTGTGCCAGCACCAGAGTTACGCTACGAGCCTTTTCCACTCACTGATATGCAGTATGCTTTCTGGGTAGGACGTAGTGGCGTACTGGAACTGGGAAATGTTGCTAATCACGGTTATTACGAGATTGAATGTAAGTATTTACATTTAGATAAATTGAATTTGGCGTTGCAAAAAATTATAGAGCGTCACGATATGCTTAAGGCTGTGGTCTTACCAAACGGACAACAGCAAGTTTTAGAGCAAGTACCTTTTTATACTATTGAAGTTTTAGATTTAAGCGGAAAATCTGAAGACATTGCTAATGCTGAACTGGATGTGGTGCGTCAGCGGATGTCTCATCAGGTGATTCCAAGCGATCGCTGGCCTTTATTTGAGTTTAGAGTTACACGTTTAGAAGAAGAGTGTTTTAGGTTACACGTCAGTTTCGACTTGCAAATATTTGACGCTTGGAGTCTATTTCGCTTATTTGACGAATGGTTTCAAGTTTACCAGCATCCAGATGAACCATTACCACCGTTAGAAATTTCTTTCCGGGATTATGTTTTAGCAGAACAAAGGCTACAAGAAACAGAATTATACAAGCGATCGCAACAATATTGGTTTAATCGCCTCGATGACTTACCGCCAGCCCCAGATTTACCACTGGCTAAAAGTCCCAAGGAAATCAAACAACACCAAAACAAGCGTTACGAAGGGCGTTTAGAACTTGCACAATGGCAACAGTTAAAGCAGCGTGCTGCCAGTGCTGGTTTAACTCCTTCTGGTGTCTTACTGGCTGCTTTTGCGGAAATATTGACCCTTTGGAGCAAAAGCCCACAATTTACACTGAATCTGGCTTTATTTAACCGTCTACCGTTGCATCGCCAAGTCAACGATATTTTAGGGGACTTTACCTCAGTTACTTTATTAGCTGTAGATAATTCTCATTCTGAAGCATTTATAGAGCGATCGCGCCGCCTCCAACAGCAACTATTGCAAGATTTGGAACATCGCTATATCAGTGGTGTGCGCGTCACACGCGAACTTGCCCGCAGACAAGGTACAGCACCCAGCGCCATGCCAGTTGTCTTTACTAGCACCCTCGGCTTTAGTTCGCTGGGGCAGGAAACCTTAACCTTTAGTCATTTTGGCGAGTTAGTTTACGGTATTAGTCAAGCTTCGCAAGCTTGGATGGATATTCAAGTTTGGGAAGAAAAAGAAACTTTAACTTGCAACTGGGATGTGGTAAAAGAACTATTCCCAGCAGGACTAATTAGCGATATGTTTGAGGCTTATTTTTATTTACTCAAACAACTAGCTACTTCCGAATCAGCTTGGCTGGAAACAAATAAGCAATTAATTCCTCCTCCACAACTAGCACAACGACAAGCTATCAATGCTACTACCGCCCCAACTCCCGACGAAATGCTGCACACAATGTTTGCCAAGCAAGCACAGCAGCGAAAAACAGCACCAGCTGTCATTTGCTCCCAGCGTACTCTAACTTACCAAGAGTTATACACCCTTTCTCAGCAACTAGGTCATCGACTACGACGACTGGGGGCTACTCCTAACCAATTGATAGGCGTAGTCATGGAAAAAGGATGGGAACAAATTGTTGCTGTCATGGGGATTTTAGCTGCCGGTGCAGCTTATGTTCCCATAGACCCAGGATTGCCACAACAACGCCGAGACTATCTTTTAGCAAACAGCGAAGTCAAGATTGTGCTTACTCAATCTTGGTTGGATGAGAAATTAGAGTGGCCGTCAGGAATTCAACGTTTATGTATAGATACAGAAGAACTAGCACAAGAAAGTAATGATCTGCTACAACCAGCACAAACGCCTGATGATTTAGCCTACGTTATTTACACCTCTGGTTCTACAGGCTTGTCCAAAGGGGTGATGATTACTCACCGCAATGTTGTTAACGTTGTTGTCCACACTAACCAACGCTTCCATATTGGTTGCCAAGATAGAATTTTGGCTGTGACGGCGTTAAACCATGACTTGTCTGTATATGACATCTTTGGTTTGTTATGCGCGGGTGGGGCAATTGTTATGCCTGATGCTTGTGGTGTCAAAGACCCTGCACATTGGGCAGAGTTGATGGTGCGGGAAAAAGTGACACTGTGGAATTCTGTACCTGCCATGATGCAGATGTTGGTGGAATATGCAGAGAGTCAATCAGCTGTTATCCCTGCCAGCTTGCGTTTAGTAATTATGGGCGGTGATTGGTTGCCGGTGTCTCTCCCTGACCGCCTTAAAGCTTTAGTTCCAGAAGTCCAAATACTAAGTATTGGCGGCCCGACAGAAACAACCATCTGGAATATTGGTTATTTAATTACAGAGGTTGACCCAAATTGGAAGAGCATTCCCTATGGGAAACCGATGGCAAATACCAAATACTACATTTTGAATGAGGCTTTAGAAGATTGTCCCGTTTGGGTTTCTGGACAAATGTATTGTGCTGGTGTACAAGTTGCTCAAGGCTATTGGCGTGATGCCGAAAAAACTGCGGCTAAATTTATTACTCATCCTCGCACTCAAGAACGCATTTACTGTACAGGCGACCTTGGTCGTTATTTACCAGATGGCAACATTGAATTTTTAGGACGAGCAGATTTCCAGGTCAAAATCAGGGGTTATCGCATCGAATTAGGTGAGATTGAAGCAGCTTTAAAACAGCATCCAGATATTCAATCCGCAATCGTGACCGCCGTAGGCGAGTCACAAGCAAATCAGCATCTTGTTGCTTATGTAGTTTCCAAGTCTAAGAAAGCATTTAGTTTTTTGGAAACAGAAAATGCAGACACATTAAAAGCTCAACTTCTTTGGAAATCTGTGGTACAGGCGGGGCTGCAACAGGCACAGCATAGTTTTTGGAATATAAATATTTCAGCTTTCTCTCCAATTTGGGATTATCAAAACCATCTGTATACGATTTCAGTATGTCAGGCTCTCAAAACACTTGGTGTTTATAATTCACCAGCAGAGAAGTATGACTTAGATGATTTGATGTCTCGATGTCAAATTGTGCCTCGTTACAAGAAATGGTTAAATAGAGCTTTGCAGGCACTAGTTAAAGAGGGATGGTTGCAGCAAGAGGGAGAAGTCTTTACTAGCGTTGTAGCATTACCCATCACTGTATCTCAAACACTTTTGCCAAACACCACAGTTAGTGATGAATTCACTCAAAGTTGGATAGACTTGCTACCAAATACTCCTTTGGAAAACTTAGCAGACATTATTACCGAAAAAATTCACTCGGCAGAAATTTATCTCTCTGACAAAACACGGAATGCTTATAACATCATGTTTGCTGATTGTAATGCGATCGCCAAGCAAATCATGACAGCAGTAGTACAAAACCTAGAGCCAGGAAAACCGCTAAGAATTCTGGAAGTCGGTGCTGGTTATGGTTCTACGACAGAGCATTTATTGCCTGTTTTACCGCCACAAACAACCTACGTTTTTACTGATATTTCTAACTTCTTTCTCCAGAATGCTCAAGAATATTTTGCCAGTTATCCTTTTGTCAGCTATGGTCTTTTAAACCTGGAGAAGAATCCGAGTAAGCAAGGTTATGAGCCACATTCGTTTGATATTGTCATTGCTGCAACTGTTATACATAACACTCGTTCTGTCAAGGAAGCACTGGAAAATATTCGCTCTTTATTAGCACCGAACGGTTTACTTTTAGCAATTGAAAAAACCCAGTTTCATCCTTCATTTGATTTGAATATGGGATTGCAGCAGGGGTTTGAACGCTTTGAAGATTGGGAACTGCGGCCAAAACATCCAGTATTGTCAAAAGCACAATGGCAGCAAACACTTGCGTCTGTGGGATTTGTAGACAGCATTTTTATGAACCAGTATGGTTCTGTTGCTGATTTCATCGGATTTGATGTTTTAGTGTCTCAAGCACCAGCAACCGTGCAACGGTTTCAACCTCAAAAACTACGTGATTTTCTGCAACAAAAGCTGCCTGAACATATGCTGCCTGCGGAATTTCTGCTTCTAGATGCTCTGCCACTGACAGCAAATGGTAAAGTCAATCGCTTGGCTTTACCGCAGTTACAAAATCTGCGGCCGCAATTCAAAACAAACTATGTCATGCCGCAAACTGAAACTGAGAATGTCATTGCGAGTATTTGGCAAGAAGTGCTACGAGTCGAGAAAGTTGGTATTAACGATAAGTTTTTTGAATTGGGGGGAGATTCTCTACAAGCGACGCAAGTTATCTCTCGAATGCGCGAGAAATTTCAAGTAAATTTACCTTTGCAGAACTTGCTTCAAGCACCAACTCTAACTAACCTAGCCAAGTCTATTGACGAGATTCAGCAAACAACTCAAAAACTTCAAGCCCCGATTGATGAGGATTTAGATAATCGCGTGGAGATTGAACTATGAAACCAATTCAAGAGTTTTTGTCTGAACTAAGTAATTTGGATATCAGGCTGTGGTTAGACGGAGAACGTCTGCGCTGTAATGCACCGAAAGAAGTACTCACACCAGATTTACAAACAAAAATAACCACACGCAAAGCAGAAATTATCCAGTTTTTTAATACTAGTTCTACTCAAGAAACAATTAAACCAGTTCCACGAAATCAAAATTTACCTTTATCTTTTGCTCAACAAGGACTGTGGTTTCTAGACGAGTTAGAAGGTGGCAGTAGTGCTTATAATCAATTATTTGCGATTAAGTTACAAGATGTAGTACAGGTAGCTATTCTTGAGCAAGCCTTGACAGAAATAGTCCGGCGGCACGAAATTCTCCGCACTACATTCAAAACCATAAATGGGCAAGCCTTCCAAGCGATCGCTCCCGAAGCAAATTTCACACTGGCAGTAGAAACTTTACAATGGCAAGACCTCCAGCCGTTTGCTGTTACCCAGTCCCTGCGTCCTTTTAACTTGGCAGAGGGGCCATTGCTGCGAGTTACCTTAGTTAAACTCGCCCCCAAAGAACACGTATTGCTGTTTGTCATCCATCATGCGATCGCTGATGCTTGGTCAAGTACAATTATCATCCAAGAATTAGCAGCAATCTATGAGGCTTTTTCTCTTGGTAAACCGTCACCTTTACTAGAATTAACTATTCAGTATGCCGATTTTGCTTATTGGCAGCATCAAAAGTTACAGCAGTTATTGCCAGAACAATTGCGCTACTGGGAACAGAAACTCAGCGATACACCACCTGTATTACAATTAGCAAGCGATCACCCGCGATTAGCAGTGCAAAGTTTCCGGGGATCTGTAATTACCCTAGAACTAGATCAAGACTTAACTACCAAGCTGAAACAACTAAGTCAGCAGTCAGGGGTAACTCTATTTATGACCCTGCTGGCGGCATTTAATACACTCTTGTATCGGTATACTAACCAAGATGATATCTGCGTCGGTACTACCATTGCTAATCGCCACAGCCGCGAATTAGAATCACTAATTGGTTACTTTCTTAACACTCTTGTGATGCGTACTGACTTGTCAGGTAATCCGACTTTTCGAGAGTTGTTGCAGCGAGTGCGAGATATCGCTTGGGAAGCATACAATCACCAAGATTTACCCTTCGATCAGTTGGTAGCAAAATTACAGCCAAAGCGGGATTTATCCCATACACCTTTATTTCAGGTGATGTTTGTTTTGGAAAATGCACCCAAACAAGAAGTGCAACTTCCAGAACTCACTCTCAGCTTTTTAGAAATACCATTAGCCTCGGCTAATTTTGATCTCAGCTTGGCAATGCGAGAAACTGAGCAAGGGTTGTTAGCGAAGTTTGAATACAACACAGACTTGTTTGATGCTGACACGATTAGCCGAATGACGGGACATTTCCAAACTTTACTTTGGGGAATTGTAACTAATCAACAGCAACCTATCTCAGAATTACCTCTGTTGACCCCAACTGAGCAGCATCAGTTATTAGTAGAGTGGAATAATACTCAGTTTGAGTATCCCCAAGATAAATGTATTCATCAACTATTTGAGGCTCAGGTAGAACTCACACCTGAAGCTGTGGCTGTAGTTTTTGATGATCGGCATCTGACATATCAGGAATTAAACCAGCGAGCCAATCAACTAGCACACTATTTACAAACATTAGGAGTAGGAAATGAAATACTCGTTGGGATTTGTGTAGAACGTTCCCTAGAGATGATTGTAGGACTATTAGGGATTCTCAAAGCTGGTGGAGCTTATGTGCCACTAGATCCAAGTTATCCTGTAGAGCGATTAAGCTTCATGCTGGCGGATGCTCAAGTTTCGGTGTTGTTAACTCAACAAAAGTTATTAGAAAATCTACCAACATCACAAGCACATTTGGTCTGCTTAGATAAAGACTGGGAAGAGATTTCGCAACACAGCCAAGAAGATTTAGTAAGCAATGTTACACCTGAAAGTTTAGCTTATGTAATTTACACATCAGGTTCTACAGGTCAGCCCAAAGGTGTAATGGTTCAACACCAGTCTCTAGTAAGTTTTACACAGACGATTAAGGGCGAATATGAAATTACCAAAAGCGAACGCATTCTCCAATTTGCCTCGATTAGTTTTGATGTCGCAGGTGAAGAAATCTATCCTTGCCTCACTAGCGGTGCAACGTTGGTGTTACGCACCGATGAAATGTTAGCTTCTGTATCTGCATTTTTGCAAAAGTGCCAAGATGGGAAATTGACAATAATAAATATACCGACAGCATATTGGCATCAATGGATGGCTGAATTAGAAATAACCGATTTAGTTATTCCTGAATGCTTGCGCTTGGTAATCATTGGTGGAGAACAAGCACATTTGGAAAAAGTAGCGATTTGGCAGAAAAAAATCAATAACTTACAGCTGATTAATGCTTACGGATTAACAGAAACAACGGTTACATCAACTATTTATAAATTATCAGTTAATATATCTCAAAGTGTACCCATTGGCAGAGCGATCGCTAATGTGAAAACTTATGTGCTGGATCAACATCGACAATTAGTTGCGATCGGTGTAACTGGTGAACTATATATAGGTGGTGCTAATTTAGCCAAAGGTTATTTAAATCGCTCGGATTTGACTGAAGAAAAATTTATTCTCAATCCTTTTGAGAAGGCAGAAAGCAGTCGTCTTTACAAGACTGGGGATTTGGTACGTTACTTACCCGATGGCAATATTGAGTTTCTCGGACGGATTGACGATCAGGTAAAAATTCGCGGTTTCCGCATCGAAATCGGAGAAATTGAGGCGGTACTCACTCAACATCCTCAAGTACAGCAGACAGCCGTGATAGTCCGCGAAGACCAACCAGGTAATAAGCGCTTAGTAGCTTATGTTGTAGCGAAACAGGAACAGATTACTGCTAATGAACTCCGCCGCTTTCTCAAAGAGAAACTACCCAATTTTATGGTTCCTGGAGCTTTTGTCAACCTGGAAACATTACCTCTGACTCCTAACGGCAAAGTTAATCGCCGCGCTTTACCTGAGCCAGATACATTCAGCCTCACACAAGAAAGCAACTTTGTACCGCCTCGCAACAGTATAGAATTGCAACTAGCACAAATTTGGTCAGAAGTTTTAGGTGTTCAACCCGTTGGCATCAGGGACAATTTCTTTGAGTTAGGCGGAGATTCAATTATTGCTATCCAGATTATCGCCAAAGCTAACCAAGTTGGTTTAAAACTGACAACTAAACAATTATTTCAGCATCAAACTATTAGTGAATTGGCAGCTGTAGCAGTTCCTGTGCAAGCAATCCAAGCTGAACAAGGACTTGTTACAGGTGCAGTATCCTTAACACCTATTCAGCATTGGTTTTTTGAGCAGCATCTACTTGAACCACACTACTGGAATCAGACTTTTGTGCTGGAAATGCCAAAAGCTCTTGACTTAGACTTATTAGAGCAAGCATTACAGCAGATTCTATTACATCATGATGCTTTGCGATCGTGCTTTGCACGTCTCCCCTTGGGAGAATCGCGGTTTGAGGAAGCAGAGTTTGGTTGGCAGCAGGTGCTAGTCGGTGGTGATTCGACAGTGGCATTAACACGCTTTGATTTCTCAGAATTTGCTAAGACAGAACAAGAACAAGCTTTTCAAAACAGTGCCGCAGACTTACAAACTAGTCTTAACTTGCAAGCTGGGCCAATAGTGCGATTTGCTGTTTACGACTTTGGGGTGCAGCAACCGCGCTGCTTGTTACTAATCATCCATCATTTAGCTGTAGATACAGTCTCTTGGCGAATTTTACTAGAAGATTTGCAAACAGCCTATCAACACCTCAGCCAAGGGAAAAAGGTGCAGTTACCAGCCAAAACAACTTCTTTCAAGTACTGGTCAGAACATCTGCATGAGTATGCACAATCTGTAACTCTGCAAAAAGAAAGAGATTACTGGTTAACTCAGTCCCAACAGCAGACGCTACCAGTGGATTTTCCTGATGGTGAAAATATTGTAGCTTCTGAAGATAAGGTGGCGATCGCTCTTAGTGTAGAACAAACCCAAGCCTTACTCCAAGAAGTACCGCAAGCTTATAACACGCAAATAAATGATGTGTTACTCACAGCATTGGTACAAACTTTTTCGCAATGGGCAGGTACACGCTCTTTATTAGTAGCACTGGAAAGTCATGGACGAGAAGAAATTCTTGACGATTTGGATTTATCTCGCACCGTTGGTTGGTTTACATCTATCTTTCCCGTATTTTTAGACTTAGGAAAATCTGCTCATCCTGGGGAAGCATTAAAAACAATAAAAGAACAACTACGAGCTATTCCCAATCGAGGAATTGGTTACGGTATTCTGCGTTATTTGACTCAGGATAATGTACTGCAAAATTTTTCAGAACCAGAAGTTGTCTTTAATTATTTAGGGCAATTTGACCAAACTTTTTCTACCTCTTCGCTGTTTCGATTTGTGCAGAACTCTAGTGGGTTAATGAGCAGTCCCCGCAACAAAAGAAGTGCGTTGCTAGAAATCAACTGCTTAGTAGTTAATAATCAATTGCAATTTGATTGGGCATTTAGCGAAAACATCCATCGGCATTCCACTATTGAAAATTTGGCTCAAGAGTTTGTTAAAGCATTAAAAACAATCATTACTCATTGCCAATCTTCTCAAGAAAAAAATTACACCCCTTCTGATTTTCCAGAACTAGATTTAAATCAAAAAGGGCTAGATCAGTTCTTGACAAAACTTAATCGTAAAGGCAAGTCAAAAGTTATATGAATACAGAAAACATTGAAGATATCTACGAACTTTCACCATTACAGCACGGTATTCTTTTCCATTGTGTTTATGGTTCTGAAGTTACACTTTATTTTTCACAATTGGGCTTTACGTTTAATGTACGTAATAGTTTAAATTTTGCCGCTTTTGAACGTGCTTGGCAAGAAGTCGTAGCTCGACATACCATGTTACGTACTGGCTTCTATTGGGAAGACATAGACAAACCTCTACAAGTTGTGTATCGCCATGTCAAAATAGCCATAGAGCAATATGATTGGCGAGGAATTGAAGCAACAGAACAGCAAAAATGTTTCGATGATTTTTTAGTAAAAGATAGAGAACAAGGCTTTGATTTATCCCAAGCTCCTTTGACGCGTGTAACTTTAATTCGCTTTGATGACCATACTTACCAATTTGTTTGGAGTTCACACATGATTATTGTGGATGGTTGGTCATCACCGTTAGTAATTAAAGAAGTTATCGAATTATACACAGCCTATAGTCAAGGTCAAAATATCGACTTAGGAAAAGGTAGTGTTTTTCGAGACTATATCGCTTGGTTGCGACGACAAGATTCATCAAAAGCTGAGAATTTTTGGCGACGGATGCTGAAAGGATTAAAAGCACCCACCCCCCTTAAAAATCTCTATGTTGATAACTTATATAACCCAGAAGAAAGATATGATGAGCCACAAATAAAACTATCAAAAGCAACCACAGCCAAATTACAGTCATTAGCAAGACAGCATCACCTAACTATTAACGTTATCGCTCAAGCTGCTTGGGTTTTGCTTCTCAGTCGTTACACTTGTAATACCGAGATAGTTTATGGTTGTACGGTTTCTGGTCGTCCAGTAGATTTAAAAGGCTCAGAGTCAATGGTAGGGATGTTAATTAACACATTACCTGTCAGAGTCAAGGTAGATAAAGAGCAGTATTTACTACCTTGGTTGCAACAATTTCAAGAGCAACTAGTGGAAATTCGTCAGTATGAATACACTTCGCTAGTAGATATTCAACGCTGGAGTGAATTACCTCCAGGTGCGCCTTTGTTCGACAGTATTTTTGTTTTTGAAAATCAACCAGTAGATGATATTCTCCAGGAATCACAAGAGCGAGAACAAAGTATAGAACTCAGTTTAAATCTTTACAAAACAAACTATTCTCTTAATTTAGTTGGTTATCCTGGTTCTCAATTACGCATAGGAATTAGCTACGATTTTCGCAGCTTTGATAGTGCTACAATTAATGGCATACTCAGGCACTTTGAAATACTACTCGAAAACATAGCAAAAAATCCTGAAGTGCGTCTGAAAGATTTATCGTTACTTACTGAGCAAGCACGACATATTAGTTTAATGTTGGCAAAAGAAGCAACGTTTAATTTTGATTTAGCTGTGTGTAGTTAAGTCTTTATTTAGCTCGCGCAGAGAGAAGTTGCGGTGCAGGGGTTCCCCCCGCCCTTGCAAACTTCTCCTATCGGAGACGCTGCGCGAACGGTGGACGCGGAAGCACAGAGTTAGAGAGTTAATAAAATAGACAAGATTTATGCAGACTATTTCTTCAGAAATTGACCGACGTTATCAACTTTCAGGCGAGGAGTTTTTATCAGAGTATGTGAATAAATCTAAACCAGTTGTTATTTCTGGAGTGATTCAAAACTGGGATGCCTTTACTAAATGGTCGTTGCCATATTTCCAAGCGATCGCACCTAGTTTGAAAATATATGCTAAACATTTTAATAATGGTAAAATTGAAATAGAAAATTTTACTTTTCAGGAATATGCAGATATTTTAGAGGCATACGAACAAGGCAATAATCACAATCAACCTCCTTATTGTCACGATCTGCCCTTATTTAGTTTAATTCCTGAACTTGTTAAAGATGTTCAACCATTTGCTTTAGAATATTTGCCAAAATGGTATCATTTTCAATGGTGGCGTTATTGCCAATTTTTTATCGGCCCATCTCATAGTCTCACACCTCTACATTTTGATTGTCTGCTTACGAATAATCTGTTTTTTCAAATTGTTGGGCGTAAACAATTTACTCTTTTCCTAAAAGAGGATTCTCAATACTGTTATCGATATAATTGGCGTTGGTTTAAAGTTGATCCAGAACAACCAGATTTAGAGCAATATCCAGTTTATAAAAATGCCAAACCAATTAAAGTAATTGTGAATCCTGGTGATATTTTATATATGCCTCCTGGGACGCTGCATCATGTGAGAAGCTGGGACAAATCAATTTCTTTTAATATTGATTGGCACACACAGCATAGTGTACTAAAAGGTCTAGCAGCTAGTGCCAAAGGTATGCCGTTAAAGAATGTTTATTATAACTTTTTGTTGGCACTGGGATTAATATTTAAAGTTCCACCGCAACTGGTATTTAGGTTTTATAAAACTTATTTGAATTATGTTTCATAGGTAAGAGCATTGCATCCAATCACACTTAGGAAAAATTACATGAATATCTTTGAAACAAAAGAATCTAATGTCAGAAGTTATTGCCGAAGTTTTCCAACTTTATTTCATCGAGCTAAAGGTTCTTTGATATATTCAGAATCAGGAGAAGCTTACATTGATTTTTTGGCTGGCGCAGGTGCTTTAAATTATGGACATAATAACGATTATATTAAACAAAAGGTTATATCATATTTAGACGCTGATGCGATCGCACATGGTTTAGACTTTCATACATCAGCAAAAGAACAGTTTATATCCAAGTTTTCCGAAACAATATTAACTCCTAAAAACTTAGACTATCGGCTTCAGTTTTGCGGCCCTACAGGGACAAATGCTGTGGAAGCTGCATTAAAATTAGCCAGAAAAGTTAAAAAAAGACCAGGAATATTTTCATTCATGGGAGCCTATCATGGCATGACCTTGGGTAGCTTATCGATTAGTGGTAATCGTGATATTAAAGCTGGGGCATTTGGAACATCAAATAATGTGACATTTATGCCCTTTCCATTCGGATTTATGGAAAGCTTTGACACTATAGAATTTATCGAATCAGTTCTGAATGATGTGAATTCAGGAATTGAAAAACCAGCCGCTATCATATTTGAAACAGTGCAAGCAGAAGGAGGAGTAATTGTAGCACCAATAGAATGGATGCAAAGATTAAGAAAATTATGCGATCGCTATGATATTTTATTGATTTGTGATGACATTCAAGTAGGCTGTGGCAGAACTGGGCCATTCTTCTCTTTTGAAAGAGCAGATATTATTCCTGACATGGTAATCCTTTCAAAATCAATCGGTGGCTATGGTTTTCCCATGTCGTTATTATTATTTAAGCCAGAGTTAGATATCTGGGAACCTGGCGAACACAATGGAACTTTTAGAGGAAATCAATTAGCATTTGTCGGTGGAACTGCTGCGCTCGAATTTCGAGAAATTGCCAATCTTGAGCAAGAAGTTAAAATTAAAGAATCTTTTTTACATAATTTTTTAATTGATAACATAGCTGCAATTAGTGAGAAAATAAAAATCCGCGGAACAGGGTTGATTTGGGGTATTGATCTTGCTAATTTTGGTGATGCCAGTTTGGCAAAAAAAATAACTTCTCGTTGTTTTGAATTAGGTCTAATAATTGAAAAAGCTGGCAGAAATAACACTGTCATTAAAATCTTACCTCCTTTAACAATTGAAATGCCTATATTAGAGCAAGGTTGTTTGATTATTAAACAAGCATTTGATGAATGTCTAATACAATAAGGCAAAAGTAAAAGGTAAAAAATAAAAAGAAAGAATGCTGAGTTTTAATCCATGCCGCACGACATTAGCTTAAGACATTGTATACATAGGTATGAAATTTATGTATTAGAATCTCAAAACTCTTATCCTTTCTGCGCCTCCGCATCCACCGTTCGCGCAGCGTCTCCGATAGGAGAAGTTTGCAAGGGCGGGGGGAACCCCTGCACCGCAACTTCTCTCTGCGTGTTATATCTCATCAAGCATTTTGTAACAAGGTAACAGATAATGGTTGCAATTCAAAGTAAACCTACAATTACATCGGAAGATTTATTTAATCAAAAAATTTATTGGTTAAATCAATTATCTGATGAACTACCAAAAACAAATCTAATTACAGACTATATTAGACCTGCAATTTACACTGGTAAGAATAAATCAGTTAGTTTTCAGTTATCAACCTATCTGTCTGAAACTATTATCAAATTTAGTAATAATTCTTATTTATCAATATATTTAGTTTTATTGTCTGCATTCAATGTATTAATGCACAAATATACTGGTAATACTGATAATATTATCGGTTTTCCTACTTATCAATTAGCAGAAATTGATAGCAATTTAAATAAAATATTACCCTTGCGGATTAGCGTTGATAAAAATCAAACATTTAAAGACTTACTTCTCCAAGTTAAACAAACAACAATAGACGCATATAGTCATCAAAATTATCCTGTCGATGAATTAGCTCAACTCTTAAATTTACCCAATCATCAGAATCGCCACTCATTTTGTGACATTGTTATTTTATTAGAAAATATTCATCAACAAAATGATTTGGCAGAAATCAGTAATGATTTAACATTGTCATTCAAAGTCGATGACAATTTATTATTAGGTAGAATAGATTACAATGACAATCTTTTTCGAGAAGATGCTATTAAATGTTTGGTTCAATCCTATCTTAATGTTATTGAATTTGTTGTTGGCAATTTTTACATTAAAATTACAGATATATCTTTATTAAGAATAGACGAGCGGCACCAGCTATTAAAGGAATTTAATAAGAAAACAAAACAATACCCTCTGACTCAGACAATTGATCAATTATTTGCCCAGCAAGTAATAGAAACACCTAACAGAATTGCAGTTGAGTATGAAAATAGTTGGCTAACCTATCAACAATTAAATGAAAAAGCTAACCAGTTAGCTAGATTTCTACAACAGCTTGGAATCCAAAAAGGGGAAATTGTTGGCATTCTCAAAGAGCGAGACATCAATTTTTTGATAGGCATACTTGCTATCTATAAAGCTGGCGGAGCATATTTGCCAATTGATAGCCAGTATCCAACAGATAGAATTAAATATATGGTATCTAACAGTGAAGTCAAAATAATTTTGACAGACTCTTCTTGTTTGGATATTTTTACTAACTTAATAGAGAATAATCTACATTTGAAATCCTTAGTCTGTTTAGATGCGGCAGAAAACAAATTTAAAATAAATAATATTCAAATTTACAATCAATATAATTTTCATCATTTACCCAACAGCAATTTAGCAGGAAATAATACAGGCACAGATCCAGCGTATATGTTATATACATCTGGTTCTACTGGATTGCCAAAAGGCGCAATAGTTAGACATGACGGGGCTATTAATCATATATATGCTCAGTTCGATGAACTAGAGTTAACAGCAGATTTTGCTTTTTTGCAAAGCGCACCTGCTTCTACTGATATTTCTGTCTGGCAATTTTTAGCTCCGCTTTTGATTGGTGGTAAAACAGTTATAGTAGATACTGAATCTGGTTTTATTCCGGAAAAATTATTTAAAGTTCTGCAAGAAAAAAGAATCACTGTTGTTGAATTAGTCCCAGCAGTATTTGGAGGATTAATAGATTATATTTCCCAACTATCGCCAGACCAAAGACATTTGCCTGATTTAAAGTGGATGATGGTAGTTGGTGAACCAGTTTCGGTAAAAAGAGTCAATCAATGGTTGAGTTTGTATCCTTCAATTAGAATAGCTGATGCTTATGGCCCAACAGAAGCTGCGGATGATATCATTCAATTTATTATTGATAAACCTTTAGTAGAAAACCAACGAACTGTTTCTATCGGTCAGCCCTTAACTAATTTAAATATCTATATTCTTGACCAAGAAATGCAATTAGTGCCGATAGGATTTCCAGGAGAGATATGTGTATCGGGAATTGGTGTAGGAGATGGCTATTGGAAAAATCCAGAGAAAACAAAATTAAGTTTTGTTCCTAATCCCTTCCCCGATCCTACAAAAAAATTACCAGTGGGAAACCCAGATTTAATCTATAAAACTGGAGATTTAGGTAGATGGCTACCTGATGGTAATATTGAGTTCCTGGGACGCATAGATAACCAAGTCAAGATTCGCGGTTTTCGGGTTGAACTGGAAGAAATTGAAGCACTGCTACGTCAGCATTCATCTGTACGGGAGACTGTGGTTATCGTCCGAGAAGACAACGGTGACAAGCGTTTGGTAGCATATATAGTTCCTCAAGCTGAAAGTTCAGAGGATTTATTGTCAGAACTACGGCAGCTACTTAAACAAAGGTTGCCACAGCACATGATTCCATCAGCTTTGATGCTGCTAGACGAATTACCATTGGCTCCCAGTGGCAAGGTAGACCGCCGCGCTTTACCTGCACCTGACTTTACACAACTTCAGAACGAAAATATTTTTGTTGCTGCTTCCACTCCCATTCAAGAGATGCTGACGGGAATTTGGGCGGAAGTCTTGAGTTTAGAAAAAGTAGGTATTTACGACAACTTCTTTGAATTGGGAGGACATTCCCTACTGGCGACTCGCGTTATTTCCAAAGTCAGGCAGGCTTTTGAAGTGGAATTGCCTCTGCGTCGCTTGTTTGAGCAGCCAACAGTTGCGGGGTTAGCAACAGTCATTGAGAAAGCTATTAAGGCGGGGGTAGGTTTAGAAGCACCCCCTATTGAACGTATTTCTAGGGATGAGGAATTAATCTTATCTTTTGCTCAACAACGTTTGTGGTTCCTCACCCAACTACAACCAGATAGCCCCTTCAATAATTTATCTGCGGCCTTTCGCTTGCAGGGTCAACTTAACGAACAGGCATTACAGCAAAGTCTCAGTGAAATTGTCCGTCGTCATGAAATCTTAAGTACCAACTTCAAAACAGTTGCGGGAAAACCTATACAAATCATTTCATCAGCAGCAACTTTTTCTTTGCCAGTAATTGATTTGAGTGATTTACCTGCTGACTTACAAGCAGTTCAAATTGAACAACTGACACAAACAGAGGCACAACAGCTTTTTAACTTGCAAACAGACTTGATGATGCGGGCGAAGTTATTGCGCCTTGATGAACAAGAGTATGTGCTGCTATTGACTTTGCATCATATTGCTTCTGATGGTTGGTCAATAGGTGTGTTTGTTGAGGAAATTTCTACACTTTATCAAGCTTTCTGCACCGGACAACTCCTGAATTTACCAGAACTACCAATTCAGTATGCAGACTTTGCCGCTTGGCAACGACGCTGGTTGATGGGAGAGGTTCTAGAGTCTCAACTTGCTTACTGGCGACAGCATTTGGAGGGCGCATCTGCACTGTTAGAGTTACCTACAGACCATACACGGCCTGCTGTTCAGTCTTTCCGGGGTGCTAACTATACTTTTGAAATTCCTCCAGAGCAAATTGCTGCGCTGAAAACCTTAAGTCAGGAACAGGGATGTACCTTGTTTATGACGCTGCTGGCAGCTTTTCAAACTCTGCTATATCGCTATACAGGCAGTGAAGATATTGTTGTCGGTTCCCCTATTGCTAACCGCAACCGTGCTGAGATAGAAGAGTTAATTGGCTTTTTTGTCAATACTTTAGTGTTGCGAACTAAGTTAGAAGGCAATTATACCTTTGAGGAATTATTGAGTCGAGTGCGTGAGGTGGCTTTAGGAGCGTATACCCACCAGGATTTACCCTTTGATGTGCTGGTAGAAGAATTGCAACCACAGCGTTCTTTGAGTTACACACCACTATTTCAAGTGATGTTTGTGCTGCAAAATGCGCCGATGTCAGAGATAGAGTTGTCGGGTGTAAACTTGAGCCTGTTGGAAAACGACAACCGTACAGCTAAGTTTGATTTGACTTTGTTCATGGAAGAGGCGGCTGCGGGACTTGTTGGGACTTTTGAATACAGTACCGATTTGTTTGAGGCTGATACTATACACCGAATGGCGGAGCATTTGCAGACATTGCTATCGGGAATTGTTAGTGATCCTCAGCAGCAACTTTGGGAGTTACCTTTGTTGACTGAAGCACAGAAGACGCAGCTGGCAAAATGGAATGATACGCAGTTGGAATATCCGCAAGAGTGCATTCATCAGTTATTTGCAGCGCAAGTAGAACGTACACCCGATGCTGTGGCTGTGGTTTGTGGAGAAGAACAATTAACTTACAGAGAGTTAAATCAGCGTGCGAATCAACTGGCGCATTATTTGCGCTCATTGGGTGTAGAAAAAGAGGTATTAGTGGGAATATGTGTAGAGCGTTCGGTGGATATGATAGTCGGGCTGTTGGGAATTCTCAAGGCTGGTGGCGCATATTTGCCGTTAGATCCGGCGTATCCACAACAGCGATTAGCTTTTATGTTGGCGGATGCGGGAGTGTCACTTGTCATTAGTCATGCGTCATTTGTTGATATGTTTGACAAAATGACAGTTGTGTGTATGGATACGGATTGGGAGAGGATTGCTCAGGCTAGTCAAGAGAATCCTGTGAGTGAGACTACAGCCGAGAATCTTGCTTATGTTATCTACACTTCTGGTTCTACTGGCAAACCTAAAGGAGTTTTGGGATTACATAGAGGTGCTGTCAATCGTTTCCATTGGATGTGGCAGACTTACCCGTTTACAGAGGGAGAAGTTTGTTGCCAGAAAACATCTTTAAACTTTGTAGATTCAGTTTGGGAGATTTTTGGGCCGTTACTACAAGGGGTGAAGACTGTAATTGTAGGCGATCGCATTGTCAAAGATCCACACCAATTTGTAGAAACATTAGCTCAACATCATGTCACCCGACTAGTACTTGTTCCCTCGTTGTTGCGTGTTTTGTTAGACACTGATAGCAATTTGCAACAAAGACTACCAAAATTAAAGTTGTGGGTAACTAGTGGTGAAGCGCTTCCTATTGACTTGTTACACCAGTTTCGGCAGACGTTACCTGAGAGCATCCTGTTGAATCTTTACGGTTCTTCAGAAGTATCTGCTGACGTTACTTGCTACAGTATAACTCCTACAGAGCAACTGCCTGAGCGAGTGGCGATTGGGAAAGCGATCGCTAATACAGAAATTCATGTGTTGGATCAAAATCTCCAACCTGTTCCGATTGGCATAAGTGGTGAACTATATGTTAGTGGTGCGGGATTAGCCAGAGGTTATATTAATCAACCAGAACTGACTCAAGAAAGATTTATTAATAACCCTTTTAGAAAGGCTAAAATCACAAATAAAAAGGATGATTTAAGTCAACAGTCTAAAACTCAAACTTCTTTCATAGATGCAATAAACCCACTTCAGACTTCAAACTTCAGACTTCAGACTTCAAATAGGCTTTATAAAACAGGAGACTTAGTACGTTATCAAGCCAATGGTAACTTAGAGTTTTTAGGGCGAATTGATAACCAAATTAAGCTGCGCGGTTTTCGTGTAGAACTGGGAGAAATTGAAGCGGTATTACGCCAATCTTCAAAAATACGAGAAGTTGTTGTTGTAGTGAGGGAACAGCAACAGCAGTTAATAGCTTATGTAGTTAGCGAAGGACAGCAGGTAATCAATATCACCGAGTTACAACGTCTGCTAAAAGAGACGTTACCGGAATATATGCTGCCTTCGACTTTTGTGATTTTAGAAGCTTTGCCACTACTGCCAAATGGTAAAGTAGACTATCAGGCACTTCCAACTCCAGAGGGTGTGCGTCCTCAGTTAGAACAGCAATTACAACTTCCGCAAACTGAGGTTGAACAAGCCATTGCAAGTATTTGGCAAGAAGTTTTGCGGCTGGATGAGGTAGGTATACATGATAATTTCTTTGAACTTGGTGGACATTCTTTACTTTTGATTCAAGTTCATAGCCAGCTGCAACAAATATTTCAAAAAGAGTTTTCTTTAGTTGAGATGTTTCAATATCCAACTATCAGTCAATTAACTCAGTTTTTTAGTCAAGAGAAGAGTTCACAATTATCTGTAGAAACAAATAATCGTCAATTGGAAAGTAGGTTTGCATCTATACAGCGACGTAAAGAAATTAGACAAAAATCTCACGCAAAGTCGCAAAGGCAGCCACCTCCGTGCGGGGGTTCTACCCGTTGAGGAGAGTGGCGCAAAGAGGAGAAATAAAATTTATTTTCAGCGGATTGCTAAATATTTAGGAACATAGCAATATGACATTAAGTAAACAAGAAATGCCAAAACAAAGTTATTTAGTTGAATCTGAGCAAATATTGCATTCTGATATTAAAAAACAGATAATGCAGTTGTTTAGTCTATCTAGTTCAAGCGCCGAGAATATAGATGAGTTTATTGATGATATATCTGACAATTTCATAAGTGCAGGTGATGCTAGTAGTGATGTTGATTTAGATTCATTAGCGGCAAAGTTCTGCGATAGTAAAGTACCAAGTCAACCTGCTAACTTTGAGAACTATCTTGAATACTTAGTAGATAATGTTATTGCTCATTCAATTCATACTGCTTCACCCAAATTCATTGGTCACATGACTTCGGCACTGCCTTCTTTTATGCAACCGTTAGCCAAACTGATGACGGCAATGAACCAAAATTCGGTGAAAATTGAGACAGCGAAATCTCTCAGTTTTTACGAACGCCAAGCCTTAGCAATGTTGCATCGCCAAATATATAATTTTTCTGATAATTTTTACTCTGAACATATTCAAAATAGCCAAAGTACACTGGGAATTTTAACATCTGGTGGTACAACAGCAAACATTACTGCAATGTGGTGCTATCGGAATGCAGTTTTGGGTGCGAAAGATGATTTTTTTGGTGTAGAAAAGGAAGGTTTAACAGCAGCATTAAATTTCTATGGCTACAAAGGAGCAGCAATAATTGGCTCTGAGTTGATGCACTTTTCTTTTGATAAAGCGGCAGATTTGTTAGGGATTGGGAATCGGGGTTTGATTAAAATTCCGGTTGACAGTAATAATAGAATGAGAGTGCGATCGCTACGTCAAGCTGTGGCAAAATGTCTGCAAGAAAACTTGTGTATAATTGCGATTATTGGCATTGCTGGCACTACAGATTCTGGAGGAGTAGATCCACTGTTAGATATTGCCAAAATTGCCTGCGAAGCTAATGTTCATTTTCATGTAGATGCTGCTTGGGGTGGGCCGCTAATTTTTTCTCAACAACATCGCTACAAACTAGCAGGTATCGAACAAGCTAATTCAGTCACCATTGACGGACATAAACAACTCTATCTGCCAATGGGCATTGGTATGCTATTTCTGCGCGAACCGCAAATGGCACAATCAATTGAAAAACAAGCCAGCTATACCATGCGTAAAGGTTCGTTCGATTTAGGTAAACGCGCTTTAGAAGGTTCTCGTCCCGGTATGGCATTATTCTTACACGCTGGACTGAATTTAATTGGTAGTAAAGGATATGAATTTTTAATTGATGAAGGTATTAGGAAAACTCAATATATGGCTGCTCGGATTTGTGCTATGCCTGAGTTTGAGTTATTAGCAGAACCTGACACTAACTTGCTTATCTATCGCTATATTCCAGAGCCGTTAAGAGATGTTGTTGCTAAAAAGCAATTGACGGAAATCGACAATCTATTTATTAGTCAATTTAATGAGCGTTTGCAAAAAAGTCAACGTCAAGCAGGTCGTACTTTTATCTCACGGACAATGAAATCTACCACTTGCTTTAGTCAAGAAATTTCTATTGTGGCATTGCGTGCAGTATTAGCAAATCCGCTGACCACGGAAGATGACATTGATGCAGTGTTAAACGATCAGATACAGATTGCCTCAGAAATTTCTCTGTCAGCTTATAATGGTCTAAAAAATCAAGATTCTCTGCTTGATTGTGTAAGCTAGTAACATGAAATTTTGAATTTAAAATATGTGTCTTAGTGGTTCAGTATTCAACATTTTTCAACATTAAGACACTAATAGAAGTTATACAGTATGGTGTATTATGGGTATCTCCGATGAAATTGCAATTATTGGCATGGCTGGTCGCTTTCCCGGTGCTAAGAATGTTGATGCTTTTTGGCAAAATTTAAGAGATGGTGTAGAGTCAATTACTTTTTTTAGTGATGAAGAATTGCTATTAAGCGGAATTAAGCCAACAGTTTTGAATGACCCTCGTTACGTCAAAGCATTTGGTGTATTAGAAGATATAGATTTATTTGATGCTAATTTTTTCGGTTTCAATCCTAAAGAAGCAGAAATAATAGATCCACAACATCGGCTATTTATAGAAGGTGTTTGGGAAGCATTAGAAAATGCTGGCTACAATTCGGAAACTTATTCTGGTCAAATTGGTCTTTTTGCTGGTGCTGCTTTAAGTTCTTATTTATTAAATAATTTATTTTCTAACTTCTATCCTCATTGGGATTCATTAAATTCAGTCGAATCATTCCAAATGTTTGTTGGCAATGATAAAGACCATTTACCGACACAAATTTCTTACAAGTTAAATTTAAAAGGGCCAAGCGTTAATATTCAAACTGCTTGTTCTACATCATTAGTTGCAGTGCATTTTGCTTGTCAAAGTTTGCTAAATGGCGAAAGTGATATTGCATTAGCTGGTGGTGTGTCTATACATTTGCCCCAAAAAGCTGGTTATTACTACGAACAAGGGGGAATTTTATCGGTTGATGGTCACTGTCGCGCCTTTGATGCTAATGCTAGTGGTACTATTTTTAGTAACGGTTTAGGTGTGGTAGTCTTGAAGCGATTAGAAGATGCTTTGTGCGATCGCGATTATATTCATGCAGTAATTAAGGGTTCAGCAATTAATAATGATGGCTCATTAAAAGTTGGTTATACAGCACCAAGTGTAGACGGTCAAACAGCAGTAATTTTAGAAGCATTAGCATTAGCTGATGTTGAACCTGAAACTATTTCTTATATTGAAACTCATGGTACGGGAACTGCTTTAGGAGATCCAATTGAAATTGCAGCTTTAACACAAGCTTTTCGTGGTAGCACTGATAAAAAAGGTTTTTGTGCAATTACGTCAGCAAAAACCAATGTTGGACACCTCAATACAGCTGCGGGTGTGGCTGGTTTAATTAAGACTATTCAAGCTCTCAAACATAAACAAATACCACCCAATTTACACTTTCAAACACCCAATCCCCAAATAGATTTTGCTAACAGTCCTTTTTATGTCAACACTACACTTTCCGAGTGGCAAAGCAAAGGTACGCCTCGCCGTGCTGGAGTTAGTTCTTTTGGGATTGGCGGAACTAATGCTCATGTGATTTTGGAAGAAGCAATAGAAGTCAAAAGTCAAAAGTCAAAAGTCAAAAGTGCTTATCAGTTATTATGTTTATCGGCTAAAAGTGAGAAAGCACTTGAGCAAGCGACAATCAATCTGGTTACACATTTACAACAGCATCCTGAACTAGATTTAGCTGATGTGGCTTATACCCTCAGCGTTGGGCGACGAACTTTTGACTATCGCCGTATGGTTGTTTGTCGTGATATTGAAGATGCATTTAAGGTATTGACAACTTTAGATCAGCAACGAGTTTTCACTCACTACCAAAAACCTAGTAATCGTCCAGTTATTTTTATGTTTTCTGGACAAGGGGCGCAGTATGTAAATATGGCGCGGGAATTGTATCAGGTTGAACCAATCTTTCAAGAACAAGTAGATATCTGTGCAGACATACTTAAACCTCATTTGGGGCTAAATCTACGTCAAATACTTTATCCTAATGAACAACAAACACAAACAGCTTCAGCCCAACTACAACAAACATCCTTTGCTCAACCTGCATTATTCGTGATTGAGTATGCCCTAGCCAAGTTATGGATGTCTTGGGGTGTGCTACCCACTGCTATGATTGGTCATAGCATTGGTGAGTATGTGGCTGCTACTTTGGCTGGTGTGTTCAGTTTGGCAGATGCTTTAGCTTTAGTTGCAGCCAGGGGTAGAATGATGCAGCAACAGCCGCCCGGAAGTATGATAGCTGTACCACTACCAGAAACAGAAGTACAACCATTCTTAGCGCAAGAACTTTCGCTGGCGGCTATCAATAGTCCATCCGCTTGCGTCGTTTCTGGAAAAACAGAAATTGTAGAGGCGCTACAAAACTATTTAGCTACTAAAAAGATAGATTCTCGTCCTCTGCATACATCTCATGCTTTCCATTCTCAAATGATGGAGCCTGTTTTGCCCGCTTTCACTGCACAAGTTAAAAAAGTTAATCTCAAGCCGCCCAAAATTCCCTTTATTTCTAATCTTACTGGCACTTGGATTCAACAAAATGAAGCGACAAATCCCCATTATTGGAGTCAACATATACGTTCTTGTGTCAAATTTTCGACTGGGATATCTGAGTTATTAAAACAGCCAGAAGGAATTTTTATCGAAGTTGGCCCAGGTCGAACATTAAGCACATTAACAAAGCAGCATTTAACAACTAATGCCAAACAATTAGTATTAACTTCTCTACGCCATCCCAAAGAACAACAAACAGATATTGCTTTTATATTAAATACATTAGGTCAGCTATGGCTGGCAGGAATAGACATAGATTGGTCTGAATTTTACAACTACGAACAACCTTATCGCATTCCCTTACCTACTTATCCTTTTGAACGTCAACGTTATTGGATTGAGGCAAAAATCCTATCATTTGTATCAGAAGAAAACAATCAAATTTTTTCTAAACCAGCGAACTTAACAGAAACAAAAGTCCAAGAATCAACTCCATCATATTTTAGACCAAATATTGGCAATTCCTATATTGCTCCCACTAACGAATTGGAAGAACAAATCGCAAAAGTCTGGCAAGAAGTTTTAGGAATTCAACAAGTTGGTATCTATGATAACTTCTTTGAATTAGGGGGAGACTCCTTAATTGCCACTCAACTTGCTTCTCGCCTACAAGCAAACTTCCCTGTAGAATTACCACTGCGCGAATTGTTACTACAAGCCTTAACTGTGGCCAAGCAAGCAGAAATGATTGAAGAACTTCTCTTAAAAAAAATCGCCGAGTTATCTGAAGAAGAAGTTAAATCTATTTTAACAACTTAAATCCACCCTAATTTGCGTACCTCCGCGTTAACCTCCGCGCCCCTTTGCGTTTAATAATCATTATGGACAACCCCACCCTATCCCCAGCTAAAAAAGCCCTGTTAGAAAAATGGAAAAAAGGTAAATTTAAAACCGAAACAATTCCCAAACGCCAAGATTACAAACCTGTACCATTGTCTTTTTCTCAACAAAGACTATGGTTTATTGACCAACTCTATCACGGTAGTTCTTTCTATCATGTCACCAGTGCTTTGCATTTAATTGGCTTACTTAATGTACCAGCAATTCAGCAAAGCCTCAACGAAATTCTTAGTCGGCATGAAGCATGGCGAACAATCTTTGTCACAGGAGATGAACAGCCAATACAGATATTTTTACCTCAATTAACTTGGGAAATATCTATCATTAATATTGAGCATTTATCAAATAAAGATTGGGAAGCAGAAGTTAAACAAATTGCTGTTAAAGAAGCACAAAAACCTTTTGATTTAGCTAATGCACCATTAGTAAGAGCAACTTTACTGCGTTTGAGTGAAGCAGAACACGTATTACTTTTAACCATACATCATATAATCACAGATGGCTGGTCTATGGGTGTGTTCGCGCAAGAATTGGCAACGCTGTATGCTGCTTTTTGTGCAGGTAAACCTTCTCCTCTCGCAGAACTTCCGATTCAATATGCAGATTTTAGCATTTGGCAACGCGATCGCCTGCAAGGAGAACTGCTAAACACTCAACTTAATTATTGGAAGCAACAATTAGCGGGTAAGCTACCAATACTTCAGTTACCTACAGATTATCCTCGTCCGACTGTTGCTACTTTTAAAGGTGCAAAACAATACTTTAGTTTATCTCAAGAATTAACAGCAGCATTAACCCAGTTAAGCCAGCAAGAAAAATGTACCTTATTTATGACTCTGCTGGCAGCGTTTAACATATTACTTTATCGCTACACAACACAAGAAGATATTTTAGTCGGTTCTTCTATTGCTAATCGCAACCGTGCTGAATTAGAAGGGTTACTTGGTTTGTTTGTCAATAATTTAGTATTACGTAATAACCTCAGTGGTAATCCTAGTTTTAGAGAATTTTTAAGTCGAGTACGAGAAGTAACTCTCAATGCTTATGCACACCAAGATTTACCTTTTGAAAAATTAGTAGAAGAATTGCAACCTGAGCGAGATTTAAGCCGGAATCCTCTATTTCAGGTAATGTTTATTCTCCAAAATGCACCAACGCCTGTTGAAGAAGTTGCTGGTTTAACTTTGCGTAATTTAGAAATTGATCACGGCACATCTGAATTTGATATTTCTGTGTCAATCTCGGAATCAGCACAGGAACTAACTGGATTTTGGGAATACAATACAGATTTATTTGATCCAGCTACAATTCAAAGGTTTATTGATAATTTTCAAACTTTATTAGAAAGTATTATTGTAAATCCTAATCAAAGCATCTCAGAATTATCGTTACTCACAACCAAAGAACAGCAGCAATTATTAGTAGAGTGGAATAAAACTCGCACTGATTATCCTCGTGATGCATCTTTACATCAATTATTTGAGCAGCAAGTTGACAAATTTCCCGATTCTTTAGCATTAATTAGTCAGTCAGAACAACTAACTTATCAACAACTCAACCAAACAGTCAATCAACTTGCTCATTATTTAATTAAATTAGGAGTCACAACCGAAACTATTGTGGCTATTTGTCTAGAACGCTCTATAGATACTATAGTGGCGATTTTAGCCATAATGAAAGCTGGCGGTGCTTATTTACCTTTAGACCCTTATTATCCAGTTGAACGCCTTCAGTTTATGCTGGTTGATTCCCAAGTTTCATTAGTAATTAGTCACACATCATTAATTAATCATTTGGGAGAAGTAAAAGCGATCGCATTAGATACAGACTGGGATACTATTCAACAAGAAAGTCGGGAAAATCCTGTCAGCACATCTAAAGGAGATAATCTCGCTTATGTGATTTACACCTCCGGTTCAACCGGAACTCCTAAAGGCGTTCTAGGGACGCATCGTGGTACAGTCAACGGCTTACACTGGCTATGGAAAACCTATCCTTTTGCACTGGGAGAAATATGTTGTCAGAAAACAGCGATTAGTTTTGTCGATTCAGTATGGGAAATTTTTGCACCCTTATTGCAAGGAATCCCTAGCGTTATTATCCCTGATGCGATCGCCAAAGACCCGCAACTTTTCCTTGAAACTCTCGCTAACTACCAAGTTTCGCGCCTGGTACTTGTCCCCTCATTACTGCGGCTACTTCTAGATAATTACGGACACCTCACGCAAAATTTATCCCATCTCAAACTTTGGATTGCTAGTGGAGAATCACTGAGTGTCGATTTAGTAAATACTTTTCAACAATTGTTACCAAATGCAAAACTAATTAACCTTTATGGTTCTTCAGAAGTGTCAGCCAATGTAACTTGTTACGATACAAGTTTATTGAGTGAAAAATCCTCAACAGTTCCCATCGGACAACCTATAAATAATACACAAGTTTATGTCTTGGATAATTATTTGCAACTTGCTCCCATTGGTGTAGTTGGAGAATTATATATTGGCGGCGATGGATTAGCTAGGAGTTATTTACATCGTCCAGAATTAACTCAATCAAGATTTATTGATCACCCATTTTTACCAGGAACTAAACTTTTCAAAACTGGCGACTTAGTACGCTATAAAAATAACACTCAACTAGAATATATCGGTCGTAATGATGACCAAATAAAAATTCGTGGTTTTCGTGTAGAATTGGGTGAAATTGCCAATGCGATCGCTCAACACCCATCTGTACAAAATTCTGTTGTTATTGCTCATAATGATGCTCAAGGCGATAAATATTTAATTGCTTATGTAGCCACACAACAAAAAGATATAATCTCGCAATTACCTGCATATTTGCCACAGAAATTACCAAATTTCATGATGCCATCTGCTTTTGTACTATTGGATGAAATACCACTGACACCAAATGGTAAAGTAGACAAACAAGCACTTCCAACTCATGATATAATTCAAGGCAATTTCAATAAATCTTACACAGAAGCTAGAACTTTTACAGAATTAGCCTTAGTCAAAATCTGGGAACAACTTCTCAACACTAGCCCAATCGGAATTACAGATAACTTTTTTGAATTAGGAGGGCATTCATTTTTAGCTGTGCGCTTGGTTGCACAAATTCACGAACTATTTGGACATAACCTGAGCCTGTCTACCCTTTTCGAGAATACAACAATTGAAAAACTTGCAAAAATTGTTAGCCAACCAGTAAGCTTAGGTTCTAATTCTCCATTAGTAGCAATTCAATCTTCCGGCTCCTATCGTCCCTTTTTCTGTGTACACGCAGCTGGTGGAGATGTCAACAACTATCTAATTTTATCTAGGAAATTAGGGAGAGAACAACCATTTTATGCTCTTGAACAAACTCCCCATCAACAAGAATTTAATCCTCGTTCAGTAGAAGAAACAGCAGCTTATTATCTTAAAGAAATTCGGGCAATCCAACCCAAAGGCCCTTACCTTTTAGGAGGTTGGTGTTACGGTGGTATCATTGCCTTTGAAATAGCACAACAACTGCAAAGACAAAATGAAACCGTTGAATTATTGGTAGTAATTGACGCAATCTTGCCAAAAACTATCATCCAACCAGACAAATATGATGATGCTAAATTAGTCCTGCGTTTGGCTGAAGCTATAAAAAACTGGTTCAGTATAGAATTTGCAATTTCATATTCTGAACTGCGAGATTTACCGCTAAATGAGCAATTCTATCTGTTATTTAGCAAAGCTAATCTCAAAATTAGTGATATAGAAATGGAACAACATCTGCAAAGTTACAAGCTTTTCAAAACACATATCCAAGCTATGCGGAATTATGTGCCAAAGATTTATCCGCATGAAATTACATTATTCAAAGCCAGCGAAATAATTACCCACGACTTTGAAAGTCAAGAATTTTATACAGATGATCCCTTATTAGGTTGGGGTAAATATGCTCAACAACCAATCAATATGATAGAGATTCCCGGCAATCATTTTTCTATCTTTAATGAACCTTATGTTCAAGAATTAGCTAGTCAATTAAAAAAATCACTTAATTTTAATTAAACGAACCGCCCTTTGGGTTCAGCAGTTCCTCATGGGGAGCTATTGCGTTGGACGGGTTTCCCGGCTTGAAGCAAGTGGCGTGGAAACCCCCAAGACCGGACTGCTTCACCAAGTACGCTAAGAAAGATGAAAATACCTGAAGTCAGCATTCCTCTCTGGCTAAACATTATTAAAATAGCCTCCGATCCCCTCAACCATCTTGATAATCTTGCCAAACAATATGGCGATCCATTTATCATTAACTTTGGTTCCACGCCCATAGTATTCTTTAGTAATCCCCAAGCAATTAAACAGATTTTCACCAATACAAAAGATATTAAAACTCCTGGTGAATTAAACGAAGAAATGGCATTAATCACCGGAAACCAAGGTTTATTACAACTTGACGGCTTACGTCACAAACATCGACGCAAACTGATCATGCCAGCTTTTCACGGTGTCAAAATGCAAGCCCAAGGCCAGCTGATTTGCGATCTGACAAAGAAAGTCATGGATCAACATTTGGCAAACAAAACCTTCATAGCCTATACCACTATTGAAGAGATTACCTTGCAAGTAAGCATGGAAGTTGTCTTGGGCTTACATGAAGGAGAACGTTACGAAAAACTCAAGTACCTACTTCCGATCATACTCAAGAGTATGCGATCGCCCACCATGCAAATTACCTCCATTTTCCCTTTTCTGCAAAAAGATTTAGGAAAGTGGAGTCCGTGGGGATACCTCATGCATCTGCGTCAGGAAATTTTTGAGCTACTTTACGCCGAAGTTCAAGAACGCCGCCTTGTAGAGACGTTTCATGAAACGTCTCTACAAGAATCCCGCACCGATATCTTATCCGAGTTGATATTGGCTCGTGATGAGATGGGTGAATTGATGACAGATGAAGAAGTCCGCGATTTGTTACTCTCACCCTTATTCGCGGCTCAAGATGCTTCCGCCGTCGCCATCACTTGGTTATTGTATTGGGTTTATCGCCTACCTCAAGTTCGTGAACAATTGCTCAAAGAACTAAATAGCCTTGGTGACTCTCCCAACCCCATGAGCATTGCTCAACTTCCCTATCTCAGTGCTGTTTGTAACGAAGCTCTGCGAATTTACCCTGCTCAATTATTCACATTTCCCCGACGAGTAGAATCACCAACTGAACTGATGGGCTATGACTTAAGTCCAGGAACCCTACTCATGGGCTGCATTTATCTCACACATCAACGTCAAGATTTATACTCAAACCCAAAACAATTCCAACCAGAACGTTTTCTCGAAAAACAATACACACCTTACGAATTTTTCCCCTTTGGCGGCGGCGCTCGTGGCTGTATTGGCGCAGCCTTAGCCGTATTTGAAATGAAACTAGTATTAGCAACTATTCTCTCAAACTATCAACTAGCACTAGTTAAAAAACAACCAGAACAACCGAAATTTGAAGGTCTAATGTGCTACCCAGCAAGCGGTGTCAAAATGCACATCTCTGCAAAAACTCCGCGCCCCTCTGCGTTTAAAAAATAACCCACTATGAACCTACCTCAAGGCCCAAAACTCCCCGATTGGTGGCTGTGGATGCAATTTGCAGCCGATCCCCTTGGTTTTCTAGATAAAATGAACCAACGCTATGGTGATACTTTCACCATTATGTCTGAATCTACACCCCTAATATTTGTGGGCAACCCTCAAGGGATGAAACAGATTTTCACCAATACAACAGAAATTATCGCTGCTGGAGAATTGAACAAAGAAGCCGCACCATTGGTGGGCAAAAACGGATTACTTCTGCTAGATGGTTTACGCCACAGATCTCGGCGCCAACTCTTGATGTCTCCCTTGCATGGGACTAAAATCCGAACCTACGGACAGCAAATTTGTGACGTGACAGAAAAAGTCATGAATCAGCTATCTATTGGCAAATCTTTTTTAGCCTATCCAACCATGCAAAAGATTACCCTTGAGGTAATTTTAAATACTTTATTTGGCTTACATCAAGGCGATCGCTACGAGCAACTTAAGCAACTGTTGACTAACTTAATGAATTATGCGCGATCGCCTTTTGTCGAAATTCCCTTATCCTTCCCCTTCTTGCAACAAGATTTAGGGCGGTGGAGTCCGTGGGGTTACTTTCGTTATCTGTGGCGACAATTTGACGAACTGATTTACGCTGAAATTAGCGATCGTCGCCAGCAACCAAACCCTGACGCTAATAATGTTCTCTGTGAGTTAATATTTGCCCACAACGAAACGGGTGAATTGTTTACAAATGAAGAAATACGCGATTTATTCCCTTCATTATTATTCGGTGGTCGGGATGCTTCCGCAACTGCAATAACTTGGGCTTTGTACTGGATTCACCGCACACCCACAGTCCGCGAAAAATTGCTCAAAGAAATCAAAAGCTTGAGTAATTCTCCCGACCCAATGAGCATTGTCGAACTTCCTTATCTCAATGCTGTGTGTCATGAAATCTTGCGGATTTATCCCACTCAAGTGGTAACATTTCCTCGAAGAGTAGAATTACCAACTAATCTCATGGGCTATAAACTGAGTCCTGGAACAGTTATCATCGGTTGTATTTATTTAACACATCAAAATCCAGAATTATATCCGCAACCACAGCAATTTCAACCAGAACGCTTTTTAGAAAAACAATACTCTCCCTACGAATTTATGCCTTTTGGTGGTGGCGCTCGTCGTTGTCCTGGGGAAGCTTTGGCTTTTTTTGAAATGAAACTAGTATTGGCAACAATTCTCTCACGCTATCAACTAGCACTGACCAATACACAACCAGAAAAACCTCAACCACAAGGTGCAAACTATCCCCCAGCTAGTAGATTAAAGATGGTACTATGCAAAATTCCGTAACATCACGAACAACAACAAGCAGTTCGTTGTTAATTAAATTGAATATATAAACATGGTTTTTGATGCAAATTTTATGCAATTATACAAATTACAAATACTTTATGCCTTTGTGAACAAACTAATTTTTAAACACCAAGGCTGGCATACTAACTTACAAATTAACAGCTAATATGACTACCGAACCACAGTCAAAAGTTACCCATGAAATACTCAATGGTAACCTAATTCAATTGATGATCAAATTAACCATTCCTGGCATTTTAGGAATGCTGTTGCTGGGTTTTAATAGTTTTCTGGATGCCTTATTTGCCGGACAACTAATTGGTGAAAATGCATTAGCAGCCATCTCTTTGGCAGTACCACTTACTTCTATTGTTATTGGTTGCGCTCATTTGGTAGGCGTAGGTTCTGCCTCAGTTCTTAGTCGAGCTATTGGTTCAGAAGATACCAGAACTAAGTCAAGAATTTTTGGCACTTTAGTAATAATGAGCGTGATTATTGCTTTTTTTATCACTATTTTAGGCTACTTTTTTAGTGATACATTAATTGCGTTCATGGGAGGAGAGGGAGAAGTAGCAGCTGCTGGTGCAGAGTATTTTAGAATTTACACACTAGGTTCAGTATTTTATATCTTAGCGGTAGCTTCAAGTCAGTTGATTAAATCAGAAGGCAAAATTCGTCTAGCCATGATTTTTGCCGGGATTTTTGCTATTCTTGATACTATTTTAAATCCTATATTTATTAGTGTTTTTAACTGGGGTATTGCCGGAGTAGCTTCTTCTACAGTTATCTCTATGTTAGTTTATAGTATTTTGAATATTAGCTATTTTCTCTCTGATAAAAGTTCTATTCCGGTTAAACTTAATAATTTGAGTTTAGCAATAGACTTAATACCACCAATTTTATCAGTAGGACTTACCGCGCTACTAGTGGAAATGATTAGCTTAGTGGAACAGTCTGTGATTTTTAAATCTATTGCTCAATATGGTAGTGATCACGATATTGCCGTTGCTGGTGCGACTCTGAGAATTTACGCTTTGGCATTTATTCCTGTAGAAGGTTTTGTCCAAGCCCTACAACCAATAATTGGCATAAATTATGGAGCAAAAAACTATTACAGGCTCAAGCAAGCTTATTTCACATTTTGCATCGGCGCAACATTATTTTTAGGATTAATTTGGCTGCCTTTACAATTCTTTCCCGCAACCTTTCTCAGCATATTATTACCATCTGTAGAATTTAGTGCTAACGATCTATTGAATTTTAAAATTGTCAGTTTATTACTATTAGTTTTACCGTTAGGCTTTTGTAGTGTAACTTTCTTCCAATCCATTGGTAATGGTAAAGCAGCAGGTTTATTAATTTTGGCTAAAACTCTTTTCTTTCTGATTCCATTTGTATTGATACTATCGGCATATTTAGGCGTGAGGGGTGTGTATTATGGAATGTTATTGACTGATTTTTTGGTTGTATTAATTTCTTTATTAATTACTTGGTTAGAGTTTAAAAAACTTAGTACTCAAACTCGCGTAGTATAAGTAGAAAAATCGATGAATCAAACAACCAAAGGTGCTGTAGTAGTTACAGGAGCATCTACAGGAGTTGGTCGAGCAACTGCACTCTTGTTAGATAAGCAAGGATATCAAGTGTTTGCGGGAGTTCGTCAAGAAAAAGATGCTGAATCACTCAAGTTAAATTCATCAGGTAATTTAACACCAGTTATTCTCGATGTCACCAAAATAGAACAGATTAAATTTGCCACAGAAATTGTTTCATTGGCAGTTGGTGAAAAAGGATTGCTTGGATTAGTAAATAATGCTGGAATATTAGTAGATGGGCCATTAGAATATCTGGCGTTAGATGAACTAAGATGGCAACTTGAAGTTAATGTAATCGGGCAAGTTGCCGTTACTCAAGCCTTTTTACCAATGATTCGCCAAGCCAAGGGGCGAATTATTAATATTGGCTCTGTTTCTGGCAAGATTTCTTCACCATTTTTCTCAGCATTGTGTGCTTCTAAGTTTGCCTTAGAAGCCTTAAGTGATTCTTTAAGGATGGAATTACATCCTTGGGGAATTGAAGTGATTTTGATTGAACCAGGCTCCATTGCTTCCGCAGCACCAGACAAAGTAGAAGCAAGTTTACAAAAAAAATTAGCTAATATGTCACCTACAGGTAGAGCTATGTATGGTGATACTTACAAGTTATCTCTAGAGCAGTTAATCAAGTCAAATCGCATGGGAATGCTACCAGAAGAAGTTGCCAGTGTGATTCAAAAAGCTTTAGAAACTAGTAAACCTAAAACGCGCTATTTTGTCTCCAAAGAAAAATTAATGTTAAATTTTCTTATGCTTTTGGCAAAGATTTTACCAGACAGAGTTTGTGATGCAATTCAACTCCAAGAATTGGAATTAAAAAATTAGTAATGAGGTTAGTTATGACTGTATCAGAATCTATATATGCACCCAGCAATACACCATTTCAAATGACTGCAATGGAATGGATACATGCCTACTGGATGTCACGGTGTGTTTACATAGTAGCTAAACTTGGCATTGCAGATTTACTAAAAGACGGCCCTCAACACTGCGACGCTTTGGCAACTGTTACTAACACTCATAGTGATGCACTTTATCGCATATTGCGCGCCTTAGCTGGTGTTGGCATTTTTGCAGAGATTAAACCGCGTTATTTTGGGCTAACTCCATTAGCAGATTGTTTACAAAGTAACCACCCTGAGTCGGTTCGAGCGATCGCAATTTTACGGGGCGAGGAGCATTATTACAAAGCTTGGGGAGACTTGATGTACAGTTTGCAGACTGGAGAAAGTGCCTTTGAGCGTTTATATGGTATGGATTTGTTTCAGTATAATGACCAAGATTCCACCCAAGGAGAAATTTTCGATCGCGCGATGGCAGAGTCCGAAGAGGAAAATTCCTTGGTTTTAGAGGCTTATGATTTTTCCTCTATTGGGAAGTTGGTTGATATTGGTGGTGGTAAAGGCCCCTTACTGGCTACTGTTCTCCAAGCCTACCCTAGTATGACAGGGATACTATTTGACCGCCCAGATGTGATTGAGCGAGCTAAAAACTCCTGGGATTTAGCCTTGAGGAATCGCTGCGAATTTATCGGCGGAAGTTTCTTTGAAAATATTCCCACAGGAGGCGATGCTTATATCCTCAAGCATATTATTCAAGACTGGGACAATGAGCGATCGCTAACCATTCTGCAACGCTGTCATCAAGCTATGAAAGCACAAGGTCGATTATTAGTCATCGACTTTGTAATTCCTCCAGGAAACGAGTTTTATGGCAGTAAGTTTATAGACGTAAATATGTTAGTCATGTGTCCTGGTGGACGCATCCGTACTGAAGAAGAATTTCAAAAACTATTTAAAGCCGCAGGGTTCAGAATAACTAAAATTATCCCAACTGAATCAGAGGTTAGCATTATTGAGGCAGTTAAAACTCTGTAGTGAACTGACAAGCCTAATAAGTTTCTTTGTCAATACCTAATGTGGATTGACTGGCATCAGCACCATTTGTCCCATCTGAGTTAGTGGCGTGGACGTTGCTATTTAAGGTAGTCATATCGTGTCCAGTGAAAGACTGATCATTAAGGCAGCTTCAGGTGCAGGGGAGCAGAGGGGAAGGGTTTTTGGGTTTTCTGCATAGATTCGGGAATTATAACTAATGAGCCGGACATGATATAAGTCCTATATTTGCAAAATTAAGCTTTCAAAGCCTCTCTCCTTGCAGGGGAGCCAGTGTGTTGCTTTGGTTCCCCCCGTTGGAGACTCACGATAATCAAGAACATTCTAGGTATTGGGTACACTAAAAACAACACAGATTGTTACCGTATTATAAAGCTCTCCACGGATTCAAAATAATTGCGGGGTTTACAAAATGATCAAAACAAGTTATTCATTTGAGCAAGCTATATTACCTGCTGGCTCTTCATTAAAAACTAATCTGTTGCTGCGTTTTCGTGCTGATATACCTGAGTCTGGCCGACGTGACCTCAATTTGTCTGTTGTCATTGACCGTTCCGGCTCTATGGCAGGCGCTCCCTTGTTCCATGCGCTCAAAGCTGCTGAATCTGTAGTCGATCAACTTGAGTCCAACGACATTCTTTCAGTGGTTGTTTACGATGATGCGGTCGATACTGTTGTGCCACCCCAGCCTGTAGCCAACAAATCTGCATTAAAAAATTCTCTCCGCAGAGTGAAAGCAGGAGGGATTACCAATTTATCTGGGGGATGGCTCAAAGGTTGCGAATATGTGAAACAGCAACTTGATCCGCAAAAAATCAACCGTGTGCTGCTGCTAACTGATGGTCACGCCAATATGGGGATTCAAGATCCTAAAGTACTCACAGCAACAGCAGGGCAGAAAGCTGAGGAAGGCATGATCACAACTACATTAGGTTTTGCTCAGGGTTTCAATGAGGATTTGCTGATTGGTATGGCAAGAGCTGCGAGTGGAAACTTCTACTTCATTCAAAGCATTGATGAAGCAGCCGATGTTTTTAGTATTGAGCTAGATAGCCTCAGAGCAGTGGTTGGTCAAAACCTCAAAGTAACGCTGGAGTTGGCTGATGGTGTCAAGCTTGTCGATATCTTAAGTCTGGCTAAAGTTAGCCAAAATAATGCTGGTCAATCTGTGATTACTTTAGGAGAACTTTACGAAGGTGAAGACAAACTTTTAGGATTAAGTCTAGAGATGCCTGCTGCTCAAGTTGGTCAATTGCCTGTGATGAAGTTGCATTACAGTGCTGATGTGGTGCAGAATAACATTATTCAAAGCGTTTCGGGTACAACAGATGTCGTCGCTCAAGTTGGCACTGTTGAAGAATCAGCTTTTGCTTCTTCTAGCCAAATCATTCTTGATTTGAGCCGTTTAACTATTGCTAAAGCTAAAGAAACTGCCCTTGATTTAGCCGAACATGGTAAACATCAAGAAGCTGAACAAATTTTGCGATCGCTAGTTCAAGACTTACGAAACAAAGGCTTGAATGAGAATTTTGAAATTGCTGAGGAAATTGATCAGCTGGAATATTTTGCAGCCCGAATCGCCCAAAAAGCTTTGGGAAATGCCGGACGTAAAGAACTGCGAGATCAAACTTATCAGGCAATGACGCGCACTCGCAGTGATTTGGTGGGTCGTGGTGTCACTGCGGGCGATGAAATATATGCGATGCCAACAGTCAATGAAGTTGGTTCGGGTGTGGAATTACGTTGCGTTCGGGAAGGAGGTAAGCTGCGGGTAAAAGTCTTGTCTGATAGTTACGATGCAACTAAAAATGTGCAGTTTCCTCGCGCCATTCGTGCTGAGGGAGCATATTATGTCGCTGAAGCAGTAGAACTTTCTACTGATGGCTCTTTTTATCGTGTCCGTGGCAAAATTAACCGTTTTGCGAAACCCGGCGAACCCGATATCTTCGTTGCTCCCCAACAATCAAGGTCTCCTAGTAGTAGTGGCAAAGCTGCTAAAGGCCCTGCCAGCGCTGCTGACTTAGTGACTACCGATACTGTAAATGATGGCGTTTTGGTTCAATGTGTGAAAGATGGCAGCAAACTCCGGGCTAGAGTAGTGTCTGACGGATATGAACCTGATTGGAATATGCGTTTCCCTCGCTCAATTCGTGAGGAAGGAATGCTTTATGTTGTTGATGAAATTAAAATCGGCCCTGATGGCAAGTCTTATATTGCCTGTGGTGATATTAAGCGTTTTGTGCAACCGAATACTAGTAATTAAGTTAGGTGCTGAGTGCTGAGTAAGATATTCTTCCCCTGCACCCTCTTTCAAGTAAAAAGTGAAAAAGCTCTTGAGCAGAGGGGCTCTTGAGCAGAGGGGCAGAGGAGAAAAACTACCCACACTCTTGTAGGGCTTCAACCAAGGGAGCAAGAGAGCAAGGGAGCTATCGCCCACAAGGGGCGAGGCTTTGAACCTTATCTTTTGAGTAAAAGATTGGTTTCTTTCTACTTTTGCTTTTTGCCTTTTGCCTTTTATAAACCTTTCCACCTATTCAGTATTAAGCTTCAATCAGGGGGTGATAGTCATCTGGGTTGTTAAACCCAGCAATCCAGGCTGCTGCTTGATGGCAAGTCTGCATATCAGGGGGAACGCGGAGTATATGAGTGTGCTTTGTGGATGGACAAATTACTTTCAAGACCATCAAAGCTTCATCATCCTCGAAAGGAATGTAGATGAGTTGACGTTCCCCTCCTGCATCGTAATCGCGATCGCGGATCAATCCCCCCACTTGCTGGATAAATTTTTCGTATCCTATCCGCTCAATCAGTACGCGGCGTAACTCAACATTGTCTGTATTGAGGATATCTTGTCCGGTTATGGACTGGGCTTGCGAAACGATGCGATCGCTAACTTGTACACCCCGCCAGCGCAAAATGAAACCATGTCCCGCCTCTAAACTGGTGATTCCACTTCCGGCTAACTCAATCCAACGGGTAATATGCAGTCCTTTGGGAAGATGAGTTAAATTTACACAGTCGCTAATATCTAAACTTTCACAAGTCAGATTTTCTGGCAGATGATTAAGGTGTGATGCGCCTCTCAAATCCAGATGACCGAAAACACGCACTCCATCCCATGCGCGATGCTCAAGAATGAGTTTGCGCCCTAGTTCTGCCGATACAGGCTCATAACTTTCAGTTGGGGGCTGCTTGACTGGTTTTTTCGGCAAACGCCCCTTCGACATCAAACTCAGCATTAATCTTCTACCTCTACGTAAGCATCTGGACGGTATTCACGTTGTCTCCAAACTCGGTAAAAACCTTGAGGTATTTCAATTGCCTGATGCTCTTGGTGAACTAAAGTCGCACCTGTTTGTTTCACCTCTAGAAACATCTCATTACCATGCACCCATAACTGAACAGCATCCGATGGCTGGATGCGATGGCTGTGTCCTGTGACTTCACCATGCGCCAGAATCGAACCTACACGCTTTTGGGCAACATTAGGTATTTTGGCAATACTTCTAAGCAAAACATCGCCATGTCTGTAAAGAACATTCTCTGAATTAAGTGGAGAGTTTTTGCTGTGATTCAGCATATCAGGTTCAGCTTTGGAAAACTGATCTATTATAGTACAAATATACCAAAAATCTGGAATTAACCACACTTATAGCTTTAGTCACAGAGGTTAGGACATCTTGAAATCGTGAATACTAGGAATATTAATACTGTTACCTCCTGCCTGGTTGGTGAGCGACTTGCCTTGAGCGAAGCCGAAAGGAGCCGAACCACTGCCTCCTGCCATATACACTCAGCGTTTAAAAAAGCTCTAGATTACTTAGCATACCGACGCGGCGTATAAACTGAGATCATACCGTTTCGTTTAATAGTCCTCGTCTGGCTAGAACCGACAATAATTACTGTCCGCATATCGGCGACATCTGGTGTTAGCTGGTTAAGGGAAATTACCTTAACTGTTTGTCCTGGTCTGCCAAGATTTTTACCTAATACTACTGGAGTTTCTGGTGTACGATAACGGAGCAAAATATCTCTAGTGGCTGTGAGTTGCCAAGTACGCTCTTTGGAAACAGGATTGTAAAATGCGATCGCAAAATCTGCTTCAGCCGCTGCCGCAATTCGTTGTTCGATTATTGACCAAGGTTTCAAAATATCTGACAGTGAAATCGCGCAGAAGTCATGCCCCAAAGGTGCGCCAACCGCCGCCGCCGCTGCTTGCATTGCGGAGATTCCTGGTGCAACGTAAATTTCGATACTGTCCCATTCTGGTTTGGGATATCGGTCAAGTACTTCAAACACCGCCGCCGCCATTGCATAAATACCAGGATCACCAGAAGATACAACCGCTACATACTTTCCTGTGGCTGCCAAATCAAGGGCCATTGTTGCCCGTGCTATTTCTTCACGGTTGTCAGACTCATGGCGTTGTTTGCCCTCAGCCGAAGAACCAACTAAATCGAGGTAAGTTTTGTAACCTACAAGGTCAGTGGCGGCTTTGAGGATTTCCTTAACTTCAGGAGACATCCACTGCGCTGCACCAGGGCCAGTCCCAATAATTGCTAATTTACCGCGTGGCTGACCGATATTATTGGGATCAATTAATTCCGGAGCGATCGCCAGTCCTATTTCGGCAGAAGCAGTAGTAATTAGTTTACCAGATGAGCCTGTTGCAGCCAGCGCCATTGCTTGGGCAGGGCTATAACCTTGTGTAAGTAAGCTTTCAATCTGATTTTGGTGAAAAAAGCGGGCAGGTACATCGAAAGCTTCAGCTAATGTCTGAATTGCTGGATTAGCTGCAATACTGAGGGGGGCAAATATCCCAGCTACAGATGTGGGTGCAAGTTCGGCATCTGCGAGTAGTTGCTGTACTGTAGTTAAATTAACAGAGGGATGAGAAATGGCGATCGCTACAGTTTTAGGATGGTAAACAAGACAATTTGCTGAAGAATTTACCAAATTTTCTGTCACCCGAATTGTCAAATCTCCATCTGTGTCAATTGGCAACTGACTATTACTCAACCACGGTGCAGTTCCCTCCAATTTAACTTGCGCCCCCGCTAACAAATCTGAAATAAACGTTTTAGCATCATCTGGGTTTGCCAAATGATAGCCAGGGGGAGGCGATAACAACGCCGTGCGAAAACGAATATCCCCGGTAGTTGTAATTGCTGGGTTAACATCCAATATCTCAGCAATGCGGCGTGCTAAATCATTAACTCCACTCAGTCCACCTAATAGCGGCACTACAGCACTACCATCTTCCGCCACAGCTAACAGTGGCGGTTCCTGACGCTTATCAGAAATCAGAGGTGCTAAAGTTCTAATGAGAATACCAGCAGCACAAATACCAATTAGCGGTGTTCCCGCAGCAAACAACTCGCGCAATGTTTCGCCAAAATTTGTGAAACTAACATCAACCTCAGATGTGCGACCTGCTAAACCATATAATGTTGCTCCTGGCAGGACGCTCATCATTTTGCGGGCTATTGTCACACTATTTTGACTCAATACTACAACAGCAGGTGCAACCTTGATCATGAGAGTTCTTGAACTTGAATAGATATCGTGCAAAGTTGATATCTTTCAAATCAAACCACAGATGTACTGCTTTTTGACGTTTGATTTTTTGCCACACCAGTAAGTGCGTTAGCGAAGCTTACCGAAAGTATCGCTCATCAAATAAATTGTTCTAAAATCCAAGAGACATCTTCCTGCATCTACTTGCTGCAAATCCTTATGAATGCTATTCCCACTTTACCCAACTACATCAATGGCCAGTGGTTGACATCTAGCGCGACAGAATACTTAGATGTAATTAACCCAGCAACTTCCGAAATCTTAGCCAAAGTACCGTTATCATCAGCATCGGAGGTGAATCAAGCAGCAGTTGCAGCAGCAACGGCTTTTGTAAGTTGGCGACGCACTCCAGCTACAGAAAGAGTGCAGTATTTATTTAAACTGAAGAATTTACTGGAAGAACATTTTGAGGATTTAGCGCGTATTATCACCCAAGAATGCGGCAAAACTTTGGCTGAGTCTCAGGGAGAAATGCGTCGCGCGATTGAAAATGTAGAAGTAGCCTGTGGCATTCCGATGATGATGCAGGGAACAAACCTAGAGGATATTGCTAGAGGTATTGATGAGATGATGATTCGCCAACCTTTGGGAGTAGCGGCGGTAATTTGTCCGTTTAATTTTCCGGGGATGATCCCTTTTTGGTTTTTACCTTATGCGATCGCCACTGGTAATACCTACATTGTCAAGCCTTCGGAAAAAGTACCGCTGACGATGCAAAAAATCTTTCAATTAATAGAAAAAACTGGCATACCTCAAGGGGTGGTTAACTTAGTCAACGGTGCAAAGGAAGCTGTAGACGCAATTTTAGAACACCCCAAAATTCGAGCGATTAGTTTTGTGGGTTCAACACCAGTCGCCAAGTATATTTATAGTCGCGGTGCAGCCAATGGCAAGCGAATGCAATGTCAAGGCGGTGCGAAAAATCCGATTATTGTCTTGCCAGATGCAGATATCGAAATGACTACTCGCATCGCTGCTGACAGTGCTTTTGGTTGTGCAGGACAACGCTGTTTAGCGGCTTCAATTGCTGTAACAGTCGGGGAAGCACGGCAGACATTTAGCGAAGCCATTGCCGAAACAGCGAAAAAGCGAGTCGTAGGTAATGGTTTAGAACAGGGTGTAGAGATGGGGCCTGTAATTACTACCCAAAGTAAAACACGAATTGAAGGATTAATTCAACAAGGTTTAGAAGAAGGGGCAAATTTGTTAATTGATGGGCGAAATCCTCAAATTACTGGATATGAAAGAGGTAATTTTATCCGACCGACAATTTTGCAAAACGTTAACCCTACAGGTGAAATTGCCCGCACAGAAATTTTTGGCCCAGTGTTGAGCTTAATCCATTTAGATAGTATTGATCAGGCGATCGCTTTAGTAAATAGCGGTCAGTATGGCAATATGGCTTGTTTATTTACTAGCCGTGGTGCAGCCGCGCGTAAGTTTCGCTACGAAGCAGAAGCAGGAAACATCGGTATTAACATCGGCGTTGCTGCACCAATGGCATTTTTCCCTTTTAGTGGTTGGAAAGACAGCTTTTTTGGAGATCTGCACGGACAAGGTAATCATGCCGTTGAGTTTTTTACCCAAACTAAAGTGATTGTAGAACGCTGGCCTAATGATTGGTCGCGTCAATTCTGATCAATATCAGGGTAGCGACGTGGCCAGTTTAGATTAGTGTATACAGCGTTTTACAAGTACATAAGGTACACCCTCCCCAACCCTCTGACAAGTGTAGGTTTTTGACAATTAGGAGGAGTTAAAGCAAAAGAAATCATCAACGCATCTGCGACAACCCAAAGGAGTTCTGTTAGCGGGGCCTCCGAGTACGGGGAAAATGACCGTTGCTAAAAACATGGACTTAGTTAAGATTTAATTTTATGAAAAAAATGGATATACCAATATAAAACATTTTTTAACTTTTTATCGGCAATTAATTTAATCAAATAATATGCAGTTAATAGAAACATTTACTAGCGATCGCCTGTTTGCTGAACGACTACAATTTAAACATTTGAATGAACTTTATCATATGCACCAAAATCAAAAAGTGATGGCAACTTTAGGTGGTGTGCGTTCTGATGAAGCAACAAGACTGTTGATTTTCAATAACTTACACCATTGGCAACGTTATGGATTCGGTTTGTGGGTATTTAGAGACAAAGTTTATCATCAATTTGTTGGTCGCGCTGGTCTGCGGAATACTGATGTAGAAGGCATCAATGAAGTTGAATTAGCTTATGCTCTCATGGCTAAGTTTTGGGGTAAAGGATTAGCCACAGAAATGGGTGAGCAAATCTTAAAAATTGGCTTTGAACTGCTGAAGTTACGAGAGGTAGTTTGCTTCACTCTTACGACAAATCAAGCTTCTCAGCGGGTTATAGAAAAGTTGGGATTTAAGTATGAGCGTGAGATTATTCGTGCTAATTTACCCCATTTCTTTTATCGATTAACTGTTTAATTACAAAAAACTTTCAGCACAGTCAACAAGCTGAATCAATCTGGATAAACTTTACGACTATTAGGGAATTGAAAATCAAAATTATCAATTTCCTAATTTTTTAAAAGCGAAAAATCATGACCTAATATGATATGTAATTGGGAAAAATATGGATGAGACAAATACAGGTGTAAGGGCGGAGCCTACGACCCTACAAGTTCTTAAACAAACTGGCGAGCGCTCAAGCGTTGGCGCTACCCTCAACAACATTGGCCCTATTTACAACAGTCAAGAAGGGGTAAAGCACGCAACGCGCTGCCTCCCCAATGCAATGAATTTTCTATTCCCCAATGGCTGCGGACAGAATTAGCAAATTTTTTGGCATTATCTTCGGTCAAAACCAAGAGCGAGGACGAAGAGAATGGAGAGCATCAAAGCTCGCATACCAGGGAGTTGAGGCGACCGCTGTGTTGAATACTGAACACAAAGATTCACTCTTTAATCGCTAACTCTTCCTTTTCTTCCGGAAGTAAAGTCGTTTCAGCCGCAGGTTGAACACCTGTGACAGCTACAGCTTTCACTAAATGGGGTTTAATAATCATACTCACACCAGTTCCCCAAGCGATCGCCACCATCCAACCTGCGAGAATATCACTGGGAAAGTGAACACCCAAATAAAGGCGTGTCCAGCCGATAGTTAAGACATACAAACTACCGAAAATTAATGCAACCCAACGCCAAGAACTCTGCCAAGCTAAAATCAGCACAATGATAGCCAGGGTTGTACTCGTCATTGCATGACCGCTAGGAAAGGAAAAATCTAACTCTGGTGCCAGAGATGTCCAAAAACCTGGGCGGATACGATGCCATAATTCTTTAGCTGTGCGGTTAATAAACGCGCTTCCCAAAGCAGTAATCAGCAAGTAAACTAGCGATCGCCAACGTTTTTGCCAGAGTAATATTAGTGCAACTGTAGTTAAAATTGGCAACACAGTCCAAAACGAACCGAACTTAGTCAGTACCACCGCCAGAGTATCTAACTGTGAGTTAGCTGTAGAGTGAACTGCCAACAGAATTGGTACATCCCAAGGAAAGCCAGCTTGATATTGCCAAACTTGGACAGCCAGAATTTGAAATATCTGCAATGGTAAATATACCCCAAGAAACAGGAGTAATAGCGATCGCCAACGAGCTACCAGCAGATTTTTGATAAAAGAAACAGGTGTCCGGCTTTGATTTTGAGATGTTTTCTCTGCATCCATATCAAACTTTGCGCCTTTGCGCGAAACAAAATTCATCAAATTGATTGCAAACGTACAGCCACACTACCCGCATGAGCAGGTAAACCTTCCGCCTCAGCTAAAGTTACCGCTGCTTTACCAATTTCCTGCAATGCAGCTTGATTACATTCCAAATAAGTAATTCGTTTGAGAAAATCGTAAATACTCAAGCCAGAAGCAAAACGAGCCGAACGGGAAGTAGGTAGTACATGGTTAGGGCCACCCAAATAATCACCAATAGCTTCTGGAGTGTAGCGTCCTAAAAATAAACTGCCAGCACATTTAATTTTGCTAGCTAGTAATTGCGGGTTATCGATGCATAATTCTACGTGTTCGGGAGCCAGTTGATTGATCAGTGGTATACTTTCTGTCAAATCGCTGACTAAAATAACTGCACCATGATTTTGCCAACTCGCACTTGCTACCTCTTGAGTAGATAGCTTGGTAAGAACTTCTTCAACTGCTGTGATGACTTGCTGCGCGAAAATTTCTGAATTAGTAATTAAAATTGATTGGGCGCTGGGATCATGTTCTGCTTGCGATAATAAATCCCAAGCTATCCACTCTGAGTTGTTTTGATCATCGGCTACCACCAAAATTTCCGAAGGCCCGGCAATGCTGTCAATACCCACAGTCCCGAATACCTGACGTTTAGCTTCCGCAACATAGGCATTACCAGGGCCGACAATTTTATCTACAGGCGTAATAGTTTCAGTACCGTAGGCGAGGGCTGCTACTGCTTGCGCCCCACCTATACTATATATTTCCGTCACGCCAGCAACTTGAGCTGCGGCTAAAACAGCGGGGTTAATCTCACCGCGAGGCATGGGTACTGTCATTACAATGCGTTCCACCCCGGTAATTTTGGCAGGTAAGGCATTCATCAGCACCGAACTAGGATAGCTGGCGCGTCCACCAGGGACATAAATCCCGACTTGCGAGAGAGAAACCCAATTTAAACCAAGTTTTACCCCTGTTGCGTCGGTGTAACCAATATCTTGCGGCAGTTGTTTTTGATGAAAGTCCCCAATACGTTCTGCTGCTAATTCTAGGGCGGCTTTCACATCAGCGGGACATTTGGCTGCTTGTGCGGCGATAAAAGCTGCGTCTAAATGCAAAGATTCTGGGCTGAAATGGTCGAAACGACTAGTATATTCCTTGACTGCGACATCACCTCGCACTTTCACATCAGCCAGAATCCCGCGTACTGTACCACTAACATCAACCGTGGCTTCCCGGCGATTATTGACTAGTGCTTGGAATGCGGTAGAAAAATCTGTGTCGGTTGTTTTAAGTAGCTGCATGGACAGTATCTTTAAACTAGTGCTGGTTTGCAGTTGAGGATATTAATTAGTGTAGAGTATGGAGCGATCGCCAGGTTGGCATTGCTGGTGAATCTTGAACGGATTCGACTATTGAGCAAGTTTTTGCTTAACTGAAAGTAGCTACATGATTGCGGTTAAGGCTTAATAAATAGTACAGCAGTCTATACCTGACACAGTGCATAATTTATAAATATAATGCTCAAAACGCAGACCGATAGATTATGTCAGCGAAGGATAAATTTCACAATATTGTGAAATCAGCATTACAAAAAGATGGCTGGTTAATTACTGATGACCCCCTGTACATTAGCTTTGGTGGAGTGCAAATGTATATTGATTTGGGGGCAGAAAAACTAATTGCTGCTGAGAAAGATGGTCAAAAAATTGCTGTTGAAATCAAGAGTTTTATTAGTACATCAGCCATAGCTGACTTTCATACTGCCTTCGGTCAATTTCTCAACTACCGTACTGCATTAAGACAAAAAGAGCCACAACGTATTTTATATTTAGCAGTTAACTTAGAAATTTATAACGATTTTTTTATCCTTCCTTTTACACAAATGCAAGTTCAAGAATATCAAGTTAAATTATTAATTTATGATGTTGACACTCAGGAGATAGTGAAATGGCAAAGTTAGATGAATATCGGCAGTATGTTCAACAACTCCTTACCAAATATGCAAGTTATAAACCTGCTTACGGCGATATTGAAGTAGAAACCATTTTTGACACAGAACGAAATCATTATCAAATTGTCCATGTCGGTTGGGAAAATAAACGTCGTGTTTATGGCTGTTCAATGCACATTGACATCAAAAATGAAAAAATCTGGATTCAGTATAACTCAACTGAAATAGATATAGCTGATGAGTTAGTAGAAATGGGAGTACCAAAGCAAGATATTGTAGTAGGTTTCCATTCACCTTCTGTGCGGAAATTTACAGATTTTGCAGTAGGTTAAAAAATATGGCTCTTGCGTTGGTTTTATGGTACGGCATTAAAATAGCAGTTTTATAGAAAGGCTCAAAAATTTAAAACCTAGTCACAGTAAGGAACAGAGCCTCTGATTAGATTTTATTTATTATTCGACTCCATGAAAGTAATTGAAGAACCAAAAATATATAGCGTTTCCTAATCTGTTGAGATACTTAATACATTGCTAATAAAATTGGGCAAACCCACCGAAGTTTGCTTGGAAGGAAACCCTCCTGGCAACTTCTCTTTGCGTAACTTTGCGCTTGACTCTGCGCGACGGCAGTCGCTACAACGGGGGGAACCCCCGCAACGCGCTGCCTCCCCTCTGCGTTAAAAAACATTACTTCTGTACCTCACTTAGCTGAGAATTGCTATATGATCCAATTAGTTTGTACTCATCACAACCTACATTTAAATCCACTGCTCAGGATAGACTTGATAATAGCGTTGCAACAACTCATAAAGCGCTGAATGCTTCTCCAACAATTGCTGTGGTTTTTCAAAGAAAGTCTCAGTCGCAACTGCAAAAAACTCTGCGGGATTAGTCGCGCCATAACTATCAATGACAGTCTTGATATCTTGTTGAATATCATTGCAGAGTTGTTGATATTCTGCTGTCATTACCTGCGCCCAAACAAGGTAATCTGATTTTCTTGGCAAAATAGGCACACCCTCGGCTTTGCCATCTTCTTGATCTAATTGATGGGCAAATTCATGCAGCACAACATTATGTCCATCACTCCAGTTTTGCGTGTCTCGTTGCACATGATCCCAGGATAAGATTACTTGGTCTTGAACCCATGATTCTCCAAGTCGGGCATCTCGTCTTTCTTCCACAACATAATCACTCACAGCAACGGTTTGATTCACAAAATAAGTGCTGGGATAAATCAAAATTGAGCGCAGTTTCGGAAAGTATTCTCCTCGTTCATTCAGCAACAATAAACAAGCAACAGCAGCAATAGTTAGCTTCATTTCTTCTGTAACTTGCAATCCTTGACAGCCAATAAATTGTTGTTCTGCTAAAAATACTTGAATATGTCCATGAAGTCGTCTGCGTTCTTCTGGGGAAAGGCGTAAGTAAATAGGCAGATTATTCTCAATAATGGCATTCCAAAGTGGCGGAAAAGGACGTTTTTTAATGCGACTTCGCTGTTGTTTAATCAGTATAGGACTGAGGAAAATTGCTGTTACAATCAGCCCCAGGATGAGAAAAATAATAATTGTTGCACCCATTGATTTTGCATGATGCTGTGCCACTGCTAGTTAGTATAGCGATCAAGTATCAAACAAGACATTAAATCGTGACAGAAATAAAGGGTATAGGAGTAGCCCTCTTGACTATACGCCAGAAGCACCAGATAAAATCTATGCTTTAACTCATGGTCAACCATTTTTAGTCCAACTGCTAGGATTTTATTTAGTGCGCCGCTACAATGACCAAGTGTTTGAGCAAGGAAGATCCCATGACCGTGTTTTTAGCATTGAAGATGTAGAAGCTGTGATTAATGACCCTGAGTTTTTCCAGCGCGGACGCTACTATTTTGATGGGGTTTGGGGTCAGGCGGCCCAAGATGTGGACGGTCAGCAGGAAATATTACGAGTGCTTGCACCTCATTTAGAGGGGTTGAGTTTTGATGCTTTAGCTCAGTCTACTGGTATGAACAACAATAATTTGCAGGCAGCATTAGATACTTTAAAGCGTCATGATGTAGTTGAAGAAACTGAGGGACGCTGGCGAATTATAATAGAATTATTCCGTCGTTCGGTTGTGAAATGGAGAATAGGGAACTCGAATCCCTGACCTCTGCGGTGCGATCGCAGCGCTCTACCAGCTGAGCTAATTCCCCTGAAAATAGTGCTGAGTTAAGAAAGATATCACTCGTTTAATCAACACTCGGCTACCATAGTTCATTTTAACATTCACTTATACTTGGCTGCGGTTCTCTGCCAGAAAAGACATTCTGCACTCGTTCTAGTTCTAAATCGGTGAGGTAATCTACAGTCCAGTTACAGCAACGCTGAAGCATATGAAAGGGGTAAGTATTTGCTACACCCACAACTTGCATCTGTGCTTGTTTTGCAGCTTGAATACCTGCGGGGGTATCTTCAATGGCTAAACATTCTTGCGGTTGCAGATTTAATTCGGGATCTTGTTGGTTGAAGCGTTCGACTGCTAGTAGATAACCATCGGGTTGGGGTTTACTAGTGGTGATGTCGTCACCTGCGACGATAATTTTAAAGTATTCTGCTACTTTAGCGCGATTCAGTACCAATTCTATTTCTTTGCGTAGTGCGCCACTGACTAAACCTAAATTGATATTTTGCGATCGCACCTGATATACTAAATCTTCTACACCTGGATATATCGGGAGTTTCTCTAATTTTTCCAGTTCCAGCACGTAAGCTTCGGCTTTGCGGTTAAGTAGTTGACTTAAATACTCTTGCGTAACTACTCTACCGCGATTTACCAGCAGTTCTTGAAAACAGGTGCGATCGCTACGTCCCAAACAAGTCTGACGCTCTTGCGATTTTTGAGGTTGGAGATTTTCTTGAATGAGAATCTCATCTATTAGTTGCAGGTGAATTCGCTCATCGTTAATGATGACACCATTAAAATCAAACAGAACTGCCTTTAAACTCATGCTGTTATGCCAAAAACTGGAGATTCTAAACCCTCCAAATCATTATTATCTATTGTGTTGTCTGTTGATCCTGTAGTGTACTGGCGGACTTTTGTTTGCACAGATGAATTAAGCTGATAAATCTGTGCCAATAACTTCTGCATTTTATTGACAAATTTTAATATGTCTCGCCAAAATCCGCTTTTCCTGCCAGGAGTCAGGATTGACACTCATCTAAATTTTATACTACATTTGTAGTATAAGCAATATTATGCAGGCAACTAATCAAAACCCAATGCAGAATTTGATATATGTATGGACTCATCAAAATGATGATTTTTCAATACACAGGATAACTTACAGACAATTTCTCAACACAAATACAGAAAATTATGCCTTACGAAAAATTAGAAATTAAGACACCAGCACCAGTTTTATCTTGGGCAAATCATCCTTTAGCCAGCGATGAAATCCAGATGGCTAAAAATGTGGCATCGCTACCATTTGTATTTAAACACGTAGCATTAATGCCAGATGTTCACTTAGGAAAAGGTGCTTTAGTCGGTTCTGTCATTGCCACAAAAAATGCAATCATTCCTGCTGCTGTGGGCGTTGATATTGGTTGCGGAATGTGTGCGATTAAAATGCCATTTACTGGTGAAAAGCTAGAAGGAAAACTCAAGAAAATTCGCTTGGATATTGAAGCAGCAATTCCTACGGGCTTCAACGAAAACAAAGATATTGAAAAATCAGTTACTAACTGGCAACGTTGGCATGATTTTCAAGACTTGCATCCAGGTGTGCAAGACTTAGAAAGTAAAGCCATGAAACAAATGGGTTCTCTCGGTGGAGGAAATCACTTTATTGAAGTTTGTATTGATACAGAGAATCAAGTTTGGCTGATGTTACATTCTGGTTCACGCAACATTGGTAATAAATTAGCCCAATGTCATATTAATACTGCCAAAGAATTAGCCAAAATGGCAGGTAATAAATTACCTGACCTTGATTTAGCTTACTTTGTTGCTAGTACACCAGAATTTCAAGCGTACTGGAATGATTTGCAGTGGGCGCAAGACTATGCACGTTTCAACCGCGATGTTATGATGATGCGTTTCAAACACATCATCGAAAAACATCTGGCTGGAGGGAAAGTGACTAAACCTTTATTGCAGGTAAATTGCCATCATAATTACGCCGAAAAAGAAGTGCATTTTGGTGAAGATGTCTATGTAACTCGTAAAGGTGCAGTCCGCGCTCAAGCTGAAGATTATGGTATTATTCCTGGTTCGATGGGCGCTAAGTCTTTCATCGTCAAAGGTAAAGGTAATACCCATAGTTTTTGTTCTTGCAGTCATGGTGCAGGCAGATTATTATCTAGAAATAAGGCTAAGAATGTTTACACACTTGATGACTTAATTGAGCAGACTAAAGGTGTGGAATGCCGTAAAGATAATGATGTTTTAGATGAAATTCCAGGTGCTTATAAACCGATAGAGCAAGTGATGGAAAATCAATCAGATTTAGTGGAAGTTGTGGCAACACTCAAACAAGTTGTTTGTGTGAAGGGTTAAATAAAAGAAGACATCTGTTTGCTACACAAAATCGTCAGCCAAATCTTTATCTAAACATAGAAAATTTGCACTAAAAAACCCTTATAAGGCTAAACTTACAAGGGTTTTTCTATTTAAGAGACGTAGCAATGCTACGTCTCTACAGGATTAATATGTATCACGTTTTTATTGAAATGATATAACATTTAAACCAGGCAAAAAGCTTAAAAAACAAGCACTCTTTCTTTTGACTTTTTACTTTTGCCTTATTGTACTAGTGACCTGAAGTAAAACAAAAAATGTATTCAAAATGGATTCAAGCTGGAGGGGATAAAGATGACTGTTAAAACGAACCATCAATTTTCATTTGAGTGGAATCAACACCGTTACGCGATCGCTTATGACACGATAGGTCAGGGTAAAACCGTCCTGCTCTTACCCGCATTTAGTACCGTTTCCAGCCGTTCCGAAATGAAAGGGATGGCAGAGCGAATTGCCAATCGCTACCAAGCAGTTACACTCGACTGGCTAGGATTTGGTGAATCTGATCGCCCTGCTTTAGACTATCAACCTGCACTGTTACATCAGATGCTTCAGGCGTTTGTCCAACAGATGTTCTCACAACCAGTTGCGGTGATTGCGGCGGGTCATACGGCTGGCTATGCCTTACAACTAGCTCAACAACAACCCCAGGCTTGCTCATGCATTGTTTTAGTCGCTCCGACTTGGCGCGGCCCTTTGCCAACAATGGGAGTACCCAAACCACTATCAGCAACAGTACGACAATTGGTGCGATTTCCGGTTGTCGGTCAAGCTCTCTATCAGGCAAATACGACGAAGGGATTTCTGCGTCTCATGTATGGGCGGCATGTTTATACGGATCAGTCACGCCTGACTCCAGAGTTTATTGAGCAGAAGCAGCAGATTACTCGACAATCTGGTGCGCGATTTGCCCCTGCGGCGTTTGTCACAGGTAGACTTGATCCAGTGCGCGATCGCCAGGAATTCATCAAACTGCTTCAATCGTCACCTGTACCTGTTCTGGTGATCTTGGCGGATCAAGCTCCACCCTATTCCAAACGAGAAATGGAAGCGATGGCGGCCCTGCCAAGAATTCAATCGCTAACCCTTCCTGGCACATTAGGAATGTATGAAGAGTATGCGGCTGAAGTTGCACAAGCAGCATTGCCATTTTTAGATGCCAAGACAAGTACGACAGGTGTACTTTAATCTGCGTTTGGGAAGGGTACAGGGGTATAGGAGTTTAGGTGTTCAAAACTCATTAACCCGACACCGTTCGGACTTCGGCGTGAGCGCTCAGTCGAACGCTGACGCTCACGGCGAAGCCCTTACACCCAGTTTTAACAGACAATCTTTGTGCGTAAGTCCTGTAACAAGAAGACTTTTAAAACATCCTTGAAGAGGGGCGGGATTTTTGTCAAAGGTAGATGACCGTATTTTTACTACTACTCTAAACAGTAAATAATTACCAAAATATAAAATACTCAAATATTTGATCTGACTCAAGTATGGAATCGCTAACAAACCAGGTAAGTCAAACACAAGAAATTTTATTGCATCGCATTGCCAGTCGTATCCGACAGTCTTTAGAACTACAAGAGATTTTATCAGCGACGGTTGCAGAAGTACGCTCGTTTCTAGGTACGGATCGCGTCAAAATTTATCAATTTCAAGGGGATGGTCATGGATTAGTAATTGCGGAATCGATTCAAGAAGAGCGGTTGCCGCCACTGCTAGGGTTAAACTTCCCCGCAGATGATATCCCACCTTATGCTCGTGAACTGTTTGTGCGAGCGCGTCAACGATGTATCGTTGATTTAAGAACACAAGAAATTGGCATCAGTCCGCTTGATTGCCAAGAAACGGGTGAACCATTAGACCAGCAAGATATTCGCTATCGTCCGGTAGATCCTTGCCATGTAGAATATCTAACGGCAATGGGTGTAAAATCTTCAGTCGTAGTACCAATTGTTTTAAAAAGTAAGGAAACTGGGAAAGACTCATCACAAAATGTGATGCAATCATCTCAATTGTGGGGACTATTAGTTTCTCACCATTCTCAAGCGCGAGTAGTGACACAACAGGAATTATTATTAATTCAGTCAGTGGTAGACCAAGTGGCGATCGCCATATCGCAATCAATATTACTCAGTCAAGTACGAGAGCAAGCCCGTCAAGAAGCGATTATTAACAAAGTTACTGAGCAACTGCATACTACGCCTATTGCCCAGCTGCAAACTGCCCTGGAAGAAACAGTAGCTGCCTTTGATGGCTCCGGAGGACGACTCTACTTACTACCAGACGGTGAACAAACAGCAAAGATTTATACCTGTGGAATCCAGCCTACTCAACTTGACATCGGACAAGAACAGACAGTAAGTAGTTTGACTCAAGAGTTCTCTTCGGGAGAATTAGGATGGGTTTCTCTCGTTGAAAAAAATAACTTATCGCTCCCAGCAAACTTAATAGAGAGTTCTTCTGTGCCTACAAGTATGAAACCCAAGGGTAGACCCATTGAAGAGCATCGATTGTGGCAGAATTATCTATTAGCTAGTGTCTTTGTGCCGGAGAATCAAGAAAAACTCAGTACTAAATCATGGTCAGTGAATTGGATGAGGGCGATTTACGCTTTGAGTGCGCCAGCTAACGAACTCAGTTGTGACTCGCATTTATGGGCGATCGCTGATCTTTATAAAGAACCCTTATTGCGCTCAGTTGCTCCCTGCTTCCAAGCCACCCCAGTTCGGGGCTTGTTAATTGTACCACTACAGCACGGAAGTACAGTTGTTGGCTGTTTAACTATCTTTCGAGATGAGGTCGATATTGAAACTATTTGGGCAGGCTGTGTTGATACCGACTCTCGTCAATTGATGCCGCGTCAGTCTTTTGCAGCATGGCGGGAACTGAAAACTGGGCAAGCACAGCAGTGGTCGGAATCGGAAATCAAGTTGGCTCAAGCGTTAGGTGAACGCTTTGCCACAGCAGTCAAGCAGTATCGACTTTACGAACAAGTGCAAGCTTTGAATGCCAATCTAGAGCAACAAGTACGAGATCGCACCATCGAACTGCAACAGTCTAATACCGATTTGCAACGCTCAACGATTGAGCTACAGCGCTCGGTTGAACGCCAGCAAGCCCTGGCGCGAATCATTGCAAATATGCGTCAGTCACTGGACGTGACGACTATTTTCCGTACTACCACCCAAGATGTTTGCCAATTACTAGAGTGCGATCGCTTAACAGTGTATCGCTTTAATGCTGACTGGGGAGGGGAATTTGTCAGTGATTATGAATCGGCAAATCCGCGATGGGGCAGAAGTGTCAAGCTTGGCGTAGGTATGGTGTGGAAAGACACGTACTTACAGGAAACCAAAGGTGGACGCTACCGCAATAATGAAACTTTTGTAGTTGATGATATACACAGCCAAGGATTTGCCCAGTGCCACTTGGAGATACTTGAACAATTTTATGTTCAAGCTTTCATGATTGCACCGATTTTTGTCGGGCAAGAACTATGGGGTTTATTAGGAGCATATCAACATTCCACCACTCGGCATTGGCAAGCTTCAGAAGTTGAATTTTTTACGCAAATAGCAACGCAGTTGGGAGTCGCGTTACAACAAGCTGAGTACCTAGAACAAGTGCGAGCGCAAACTAGACAACTGGCGCTGGTGGCAGAGCAACAGCAAACTTTAGCCAGTGTAATTACCAAAGTTCGGGAATCACTGGACTTGAATGCAATTTTTGAAACCACCACTCAAGAACTCCGACGAGTACTCAATTGCGATCGTGTGATCGTCTTTCGCTTTTATTCTGAATCTAACTATGAAGGCGGCGAAGTGATTGCAGAAGATGTGGCATCGCATTTCCTATCGACCTTAACAGCAAAGGTATATGATCGCTGTTTGGGACAGGAGTATACAGAAAAATTCTGTCAAGGCTATGTTCATGCGGTTACTGATATTTATAACAGTGAGTTAGACGATTGTTATGTTTCGATGCTGTCTCGCTTCCAAGTCAGGGCAAACTTAGTAATTCCTATGCTCAAGCAAGGGCAGCTATGGGGTTTATTATGTATTCATCAATGCGAGAAATCCCGTGATTGGCAAGAGTCCGAAATTGAATTTGTCAGGCAAATTGCTTCTCAGTTAGGCGTTGCCTTACAACACGCAGTACTGCTTAACCAAACACAGCAGCAAGCAAAACTACTCTCCCAAGCGCTGGAGCATTTGCAGCAAACACAAGCTCATCTGATTCACTCAGAAAAGATGTCGAGCCTAGGATTACTAGTAGCAGGGGTTGCCCATGAAATTAACAATCCAGTCAACTTTATCTATGGCAATCTCACTCATATTCATGAATATACGCAGAATTTGATTGAGATGCTGAATGTCTATCAACAGGTATATCCTGAACCTAATCCAGAAATTCAAAGGCAAGCAAAATTATCCGATTTAGAATTTATCGCTGAAGACTTACCTAAACTGTTTTCTTCACTGAAACTAGGTACAGAACGAATTCGTGAAATTGTTCTTTCCTTACGAAATTTCTCGCGTCTCGACCAAGCTCAGGTAAAACCTGTTGATATTCATGAGGGAATTGACAGCACTTTATTGATATTGCAGCATCGTCTGAAGGCTAATTCATGGCATTCGGGCATTGAGATTGTCAAACACTACGGTTCCTTACCGCTGATAGAGTGTTTTGCTGGACAACTTAACCAAGTGTTTATGAACCTGTTAGCAAATGCGCTTGATGCTGTGGAGGATTTATGCCGTCAGTTAGCTAAATCAGATACAAGCAAACATCATCCGCTCATTACTATCAAAACACAACTTATAGCTCCGGATTGGGTTCAAATCTCCATTAAAGATAATGGAGTCGGTATGACAAAAGAGGTACAGGCTAAACTATTCGATCCATTTTTTACAACAAAGCCTGTAGGTCAAGGAACAGGTTTGGGACTTTCAATTAGTTACCAAATTGTAGAAAAGCACGGTGGTAAATTACAGTGCCTGTCCCAACCTGGTGAGGGCGCTGAGTTTGTGATGGAAATTCCCATTAAACAATCTGAGGTCAAACTAGCAAATTTACAAGACAATAGACTTCTTGTATGAATCAAGATCCCTCATCCTAAATCCCTCTCCCAAGTCTGGGAGAGGGACTTGAAAATTTACTCCCCTTCTCCCACTCTGAAACCCAGATTCTATCTGAATTTCTTAATTACGAATTAGTATAACGCTTAGAATTGTGACAAGGCTCATCGCTTAACGGAACGAGCTTCATCTAGAAAGAGTATTCAAAAATAGTAGATAATTGTTTTTTAAAATAAGCACGATAGAGTTTGCAACGGGGTAAGATGCGATCGCCCTCAAAACAGATCAATCCTAAGCTTTCGAGTTTATAAGCATCCACAGGATCAATCATCATAGCTTGTTTTGCTCTGACAAGTTCAGCATATATTTTCATCAGATAAGGATTGCCTTGTAGTTTTACCCAATGTCGCCATAGGTGATGGCGATATATGCCTCCATTCGCGATCGCTTCTTTGATCAAATCTTGTAAAGTGATAGTGTGAGAGGCAAGATGAAATAAAGCTAGTTGAATCATAGCCGGATGACCGCCAACAAGAGACATCAATTGAGCAGATTCTTGACCTGGAATCCAGTCTAAGTCGTATCTTTTGGCTAAATCTTCTACCTGTTGTTGAGTAAACTCACTCAGACGAATAGGTAGTCCAATATTAAATGGTGAACGATTAATGTCTAGAGACAGATATTGTTCTGTGGAGTAAACCAATACTAATCTCAACTTTTGCCACTCATGATTTTGTCGTGCTTCTTCACACCAAGAACGCAACAAGGCAAAAAACTCCTGAGCAATGTGAGGATAGTTAAAAAAGCGATCAACATCGCTCAACACCAAAACTATCGGACTGTGACTTTGTTTAAAAATATATTTTTGCAAGTAGAAGCTACAGACTAACTTATACCCAACTTCTTCATCCCATTGCTCATCAAGATTAGGGTCGATGTCTAACTGTTGGGCAATTTGCCAACAAAGACAACGCAAAATCTTATTTAAGTTAGTTAAACAATGGTCATCGATTTGGTAGCAATTGACATTAACAGTACGATATCCTTGTGTATTCGCAAAAGCTAAAAGACGTAGTACTAAAGAAGTTTTACCCATCTGTCTGGGAGAACGAATCCGAATTACGCAGCCAGGTCGGGTAATTTCTCGATAAACTAGTTCTTCTATTGATGGACGCTCAATATATAACGGAGAACCTAAAGCTACAGGCCCATCTGGATATGACCAACGATTTTCTACTTCGTAAGTAGACAACTGAGTAAAATTTTCTTCCTGTCTATATGAACTTCCTGACAGGAATTCTAATATTTCGCTTTCATCCTCTCCACTCAAAACTATGTAATCGTCTTCATATAATTTGAGGTTAAAGGCACTAAAGCACAATTTGAGAGTTTTTTGATCTACACCTTTACTTAAAGACCACAATCGACTGAGAGTTTTAGTGGAAATACTGATCTGCGTGCTAAGTTCCTGTAGAGTTAAGCGATCGCCTTTTTTTTTGGTGATCTCCCAAGCTAGAATTGCTTCTTGTAAACGTTGTAGCCCTGCGGGAGTTAGTACAACGCCTCGTCTTCTCTTGATCTTTGTTTGTTTTACTTGCATAGGCTGTGTTCCAACAACTTTTTGTGGACATTTCTAGTTTTCACAGCAGTCGAAACCACCAACATAAACAATGTATAAATATTTACTAATTTTCCTCCAGATAATTAATGAAATTACTGTTAAGGATAGAAAATCGAAAGTAGATTTGTTGACAATTTCTCAATGGATTGCCATGTCTGCAAACGAAATTTGTTGCGGAATAAGCTAAAAAGCTGAAGTTTAGAGTAAACTAATACTTTAGTCAACTAAAGTGACTAAAATACAGTAAATTATGACTTCATGGCTATTTTAGGCTGTATTAAGCCCCAAATGCATTATTTTAAATTTATTTACTGCTATTCTACTGTACTTTAAATGCTTATGTAATCTTTTAAACTTTTTATGAAATTGTTTCCGGCAAACAATTGATTTTTCTTATATATCAACTTACATCATATTAACATCATAGTATAGCATTTAAGTAAATACACTAGATTTTATAGCAAAAGTCAAAAGTCAAAAGTCAAAAGGAGCCAGTGCGTTGGGGAGACACTGCGTTGCGCGGGTTCCCCGACTCCCTCACTGGTGTTCAAAAGTGAAATGTTTGCAGTCAATTGGTTTTAGCGTTTTAGAATGTCCTAACCTATCTGGCTACGGCTATACTATTGATGTAATGATGCGATCGCTCTCAATCGATACGAGTATAAAAGAAAACGTTATTGATGAAGCAAAATTGACTACCAAGGATAATGCTCCTACGTACTGAAGCAGTTTATTGAAGAACAACAAGATCCCCAACTTTTTCAAAAAGTCGAGGATCTGAACTTCAATTAGATAAGATTACAATCAACTCCGATTCCCAGTCCACAATGGCATAACATCTATTGGGTTTCTGTTTGTCCACATCAGCTTGAAAGAAAAATCCAATTGATGCTATTTTTGAGTGATTGTGGATGGAGTAATCGCTGCATACTGCTCAGGTGTTAACAATGCTTCTTGAATATTCACAGGCTTGGGAAGTAATCCATTTTTATAGAAGTAATCTGCAACTCGCTGTTGTTCTCGGATTAAATCTGGGGATATAGCTCTCAAACCATAGCTACGACGGCTAATTACTAAGTCCATCACATCTGGAGGTAGTTTCTGATATGGTGCAATTAGCTTCGCGGTTTCTTTGGGATGCACCTCAGCCCAGCGCTGAATTTTATCAATCTCCTCGATGACTATCCGTAGCAATTCAGGATTATCTATGGCAAACTGCTTACCTCCGATATAGTATCCACCAGGAGAATCAAGTCCTTGGGAATTTCTGAGAATCCTAACTTTATTCAATTTTTCGGCTCTAGCTAGATGAGGATCACCTGTCACCCAAACAGGAATTTTACCTTCTAAAAAGGCACTACTAGCTTCTACGTTCGGGATGCTCAGAACTTGAATATCACTATATTTCAAACCTACATCTTCTAAAGCTCGGAGGATAAAGTAGTGAGATGCAGATGCTTTTTGGAAGACTACTTTTTGTCCTTTGATATCTTTTAATGTCTTAATCGGAGAATTTGGTGGTACTGCGATCGCACTTCCTTTACCAGTATTTTCTGTGCGTCGTGAACCAACAACATACACAATCTGCGCCCCAGCAGCTTGAGCAAAGATCGGCGGAGTCTCCCCAACCGAACCCAAATCTATTTTGCCAACATTCATGGCTTCCATCAGTTGTGGCCCTTGGGCAAATTGCGCCCATTCCACTTTCACGCCCAAAGGTTCTAAACGCTTTTCTAATACTTTTGTTACCCTTACCAAATCACCAGCTTGTTGATACCCCATATGGAGTACTTTGGTCTTAATTCCCGAAGACTTGATATCAGATACGTCACTAGCAGTGGATGAGGTTTCAGCTTTTTGGGTTGGTTGTGTGCAACTAACTAAGGTAAACGAAGTTGCAACACTGAGTAAGCTTGGAACTAAGAACCGCGTCACGCGTTGAAAAATGTTTATATACTGAGGTTTAAGTGTAGCGACCATAATTTTTTATGCAGCAAGATTGAAACTTATTTCAAGACAAGCAAAATCATCGATTACAAAGAGATATTGTTTACCTTGCTTTATTGGCAATGCCAGAAAATACGAAAAACTGTTGCTCTTTGGGTTCAGCCACAGTTTCACCAAGGTAACGATGAATACCCACACCCATATCTCCTGTACCTGTGAGCTTGAAATTGACTTCTGCAAATCCAGATTCACGCAAAGATTTACGGACTGTTTCAGAGTGAGGAATACCATTTGAATGTCCGCGAGTCCAAATTACAAAAGCACCTTGTTTACTGAGAAAACTCAGGTTTCCTAATAAGCGATTCAGTTCATTTTCATCAGCAAGATTACCGAAAACACCGCAGACAATCACAATGTCTGCTGGTACTGCTCCTAAATAATTGGCAGTGATAGTTGCGTCACCATTGATAAACTCAATTTGTTTTGCCAAACTCAATGATTCTATGGTTGCTCGTCCACGTTCTACTAATTGTGGATTTAGCTCAACAAGACGTGCATATACATCTTGAGCGCGAGGGTGATTTGCTAAAGTGCCTAGTAAATCTCGTCCATCACCAGCGCAAACACTCACTACACGAATTACTCCTGGTGGAGACACATTTAAGCTGTGGGCAATATATTCCCGCACGATTTCTAAACGCTGCTGCAACCTCGGTTCTGTCTTGTAGAGGTCGTGCCATTCAAACCAGTCTTTTGGCATAAGGGGTTATTTCCGTTTCGGCAAACTATGGCTCTGTACATTAAATACGGTAAATCTATCGATAAACAGTACTTTAAGTAAATGCAGGCTACCACAGAAACTCCAGCAAAATCAAGTCTCATAACAAAGTGCTGAAGATAAATAGTACGTATATTGAAAGTTACAGCTACTTGATTGTTTATGTAATTAATAATCAAGCGATCGCTAAAAAATTTGTAGCTTTAGTTACATAAATATAACCGTAAGTGACTTAATATTCGTGTCTTGGACAGATCTCTGTATTCAGCACAAATCAGAACGTTGCAAGATATGGTTTTATTTTCCGGGTATTGCATAAATTAACAGAAAATGTAAGTAACGTAAAACAAACATTAAATACTTGATCAAATGTTACTTAGACAAATCAAAATAATACTAACTTGTATCATCCAAATTACTCGTACCAACTAGCCTATGTTCAAGATGAACTAACTGCATCCGTCTGATGAAATTAAAATAATACTTCAACAGACTTGAAGATAAATTTCAAAATATTTTTATTTTGTCTAACTATTTGGGTATACGTATGAATATTTTTACCCTAAACAATATCTATATAAATACTGGTTAACAAGTTAGTAAAATCTTAATCCTTTAAAATAATAAGTACTAATTTCCATTAATTTTCCTAAAAAAGATTGCATATTCTCGGTAAGTTATTGATTGCTCAAGTTTCGTTTAGGAAAAGCCACTGAAAAATGATTGTTAAGCAATTGTTGATTAAAAATCCAAATAATTGCGTTTTCCGGAGGCTGGTGCAATGACGCAAAACCTAATTATTAGAAGTATTGCCAGCATTGTATGACTCTAACCAAATGCGTTCATAAAAATCAAAAAACTTACACTGAGAACAGAAATTAAACCATGAACCCCTCTTCTTCGTTCAGAGTTCAGGGAGAACTGAAATTTAGCAGCGAACAGCAATCTAGTACTCTAGAAGCGACCATTCTTAAACTGTTGAACATAGTTACAGGGGATACAAATCTAGCATCAGAATTTAGTCAGTATTGGACAATTCGTGAGTTTCAACTAGGTGATAATTTAACCCAATACACTGACAATACAGTTACTGAAAATAGAAGCAATCTTTTTTACTTAATTTGTCAAGGACGAGTGCGTTTGCTAAGTTTTGACGCAACTCTCGGACGGGAAGTTTCTACGCAGTTGTTATTAGCAGAGCAGACCTTTGGCGCAGATGATTTATTTTGCGATCGCCCTTTATCATACCGTGCGATTGGTGCTAGTCCGGGTTTTGTAGCGCAAATTACTATTACGGATTTACAAATATGGTTGCAGCGCTTACCATATCTAGAAAAGCACTGGCATAAATTAGCATTTGAGCGCCAAGCACTAATTTTTTTTAAAAGTTATACCGAACTGCGATCGCTCAATAGTGCAACTCTACGGCAATTCTTACCTTATATAATTACTACCAACATCCCTGCTGGTTCATCTTTAATTACAGCCACACCAGCAACTGCGGGACGTTTTTGGCTGGCGGCTGGAACTACGACCTCACTATTACTCGGCGATAGCTGGGGATATCCTGATGTCGCTTACCCAGATGCAATTGCTGAAACAGACTTGTTAGTTTATCATCTACCTATTGAACATTGGGAATTAGCCCAAGTATTTGCACCTGTCCTGAGCATAGCCGTTCGCGCAGCGTCTCCGACAGGAGAAGGGCCGCAACTATTTACCAGTCAGGATACACAAAGGGAAGTAACTGTTGTTAATAGTTCTAAAATCACCCAAATCCCGCTTCCCAAGCTGAACTACTCCCAACCAGAAATTCCCCCAGTATCAGAAATTGACCTAGCGCCACCCATCAATCAACCTCAGCCAAAAGCTAAGTCACGGCGGAAATATCCCTTCATTTCCCAACAAAGTTCATCAGATTGTGGTGCGGCTTGTTTGGCGATGATTAGTCAGTATTGGGGTAAACGCTTCAGCCTCAATACTTTGCGGAACTTAGCAGAAGTAGACCGTACAGGCACATCCTTGGCAGGTTTAGCCGCCGCTGCCCAAACCTTGGGGTACGAAGTGCTACAGGTGCGGGCGAGTTTGACTAAGTTAGAATCGCAAGTTAGTCCTTGGATTGCTCATTGGCAAGGCAATCATTATATTGTGGTTTGGCAAATCAAAGGCGATCGCATTTTAACTGCTGACCCGGCGATCGGACAAAAATGGCTGTCGAGTCCTGATTTTGCCGCGAATTGGACAGGATACGCTCTTTTATTAGACCCAACGGAGAATTTTCACACCCTCAAAAGCGAAAAACTTTCCTTAAGTCACTATTGGCAGACATTACAGCCTTACCGCCAACTAATTCAGCAGATTATTCTGATTTCTTTAGTTGTGCAAGTCTTTGGGTTGGCGACTCCGCTACTTACCCAAGCTGTCCTCGACCAAATAGTATTGTTGAAAAATTTTTCGACGTTGAATGCTTTTGCACTTGGTTTTTTATGCTTGGGTGTGTGGCGCATTGTCTTAACAGCACAGCGACAATATCTGCTCGACTACTTTGCAAATCGCATCGATATTAATTTAATTGGTGGTTTCATCAAACATACCTTGCAGCTACCATTGCAGTTTTTTACTTCCCGCCGAGTTGAAGACATTCTCAGCCGCGTTCAGGAAAACCGCAAAATTCAACAATTCCTCACCCGTCGCGCTATCAGCAGTGTCATGGATGCCTTGATGATAGTTGTCTACCTGGGAGTGATGGCTTCTTTCGACCTAAAACTGACTCTGTTGGTGTTGAGTGGAATTGTCCCTGTTGTGATTTTGACGCTGGGAGCAAATTCTTTCCTGAAGCAAGTATCGCGGGAAGTTTGGCAAACATCAGCCAGCCAAAATTCTGCCATAGTGGAAATAATGACTGGAATTATTACAGTCAAAACTGCCGCAGCTGAACACTCAGTGCAGACATATTGGCAAGAGCGTTTTATGAAAATGCTCAAGGCGCGGTTACGAGAGCAGAAGTTAGCCAATGTCTTGCAAATGCTGCGGAATTTAATTAGTCACGTTGCAACTACAGTTGTTTTGTGGTGTGGCTTGCAACTGGTTATTAGTGGAGATATGTCACTTGGTAAATTTGTGGCGTTCAATATGCTGATTAGTAATGTGACAAATCCCGTGTTGGCGTTGGTGGCGTTATGGGATGAATTGCCAGCAGTACTGACAGCTGTGGAGCGAGTTAACGATGTATTAGACTCTCAGCCAGAAGAAAATTCGCAAAAACCGTTACAAGTAATGCCTGCAATTCGCGGCGAAGTGCGGTTTGAGAATGTCTTTTTCCGTTATCATCCTGATGACCAGCGTTACACTTTGCAAAATGTCTCTTTTCGAGTCAGACCGCGACAGACTATTGGCATTATTGGTCAGAGTGGTTGCGGTAAAAGTACTTTAGTAAATTTGCTGGCTGGTTTATATCGTCCCACCAGTGGGAGGATTTTAATTGATGGGATAGATATTGCTACGGTGTCTGTGCAATCATTACGCAGTCAAATAGGTTTTGTTGCACAAGATAATTTTCTATTTTCCGGAACGATTTTAGAAAATATCACCCTGTACAATGCAGATTTTAACCATGAACAGGCGATCGCCGCAGCCAAATTAGCCGAAGCCCACAGTTTCATCCGCGAACTACCTTTAGGATACAACACCCCAGTCGGGGAACGGGGTTTGCGACTTTCTGGTGGTCAGAGACAAAAAATTGCGATCGCGCGTGCATTGATTACCAACCCCAAAATTTTGATTTTGGATGAGGCTACTAGCGGTCTAGACCCTGAATCTGAGCGTTTTTTGCACCAAAAATTAGCTCGATTAAGCCAATATCATACCACTTTTATCATCTCCCATCGTCTTTCTAGTGTGCGTTACGCTAACCATATCCTCGTTCTCGACCAAGGTATATTGGTTGAGCAAGGCACTCATCAACAACTGATGGAAACAAATAGTCTTTACTCCCGCCTAGCTAAACTGCAATCATAGCAGGGGACAGGGGACAGGGGACAGGTAGCAGAGTTAAAAGTCTTTTGTTGTCTCAGTTTTATATGTTCAAGAATGATTTAGGGCTGCATTTTTCCGGATGAAATTTATATTTTGTTAAAAATATTTTCAACAACTTAAAGTAGATAAAATTACTTGGTTTTTTTTAATGCTATTAAAATTACTATTATTTAGTGATTGTTTATTAGACAAGTTAATGGTAAATTTCTATATAAAATTGAACAAAATAACAGTCTCAAATGAACAATTAATGAGGGGTCAAACCCCCCACTAATAAACAAATCCGTGACAATACTAAAAGTTGCACAATACACATCCAGACATCAAAAGAACTTCAGTAAATTTAACTGGTAAATTTTTTATTTAACAGATGACATTTAGAGAAAAACGTAGTATAAATAGTAAAGTAACTATTAATGCTTTTGTCTAAATAACTTTGATGTTCTCAGTAATAGTGATAGCTTTTTTACTAAGTTTTGCTAGATAAACTAAAGCAAAATATTCTACAATGAAATTATCAGGGAAATAGATTAAACTAAGCATTTAGAACATTAAGAGAGGATAAAACTGCATCTACCAAGAGCCAAGCCAGACTTTTATAGTCAGCAAAATGACATGATGAAAGGTTGAAAAGTAACTGATTACTGGATGAAATACAGTCAACTTTCTACTCAAAGGTCAAGCTCATGGAAAGCATCATCAAAACATATGCAGTTCTAACCTCAAAACAAGGCATGATATTGCTTTTACAGCAATCTTTTATCCCTACTTACAGATTTATAGTTAAAACTAAAAATAAATTTAGTAGGTAGTTATTACAGTCTGCTACTGCAATAGCTATTAATAAAACATTGACTACTTGTAACACCTAATTTTTCAGTACAATTAACACAATGAATCACGACATGAGTAGCATCAGTAACTTTAATAAAGGGATCAATCCTCAACAATTTGACCAAATAGTTGAAGCGATTCTGGCAGGCAAGTATTCATGGGCATGTGTGTTAATGCTACGTGTAGCTGGTTATAATCCATTACATTACATTCCCTATCGCACTTATAACAGATTGCTGAAAGAAAATTCTTCCACAAATAGAGCGCAGCCACAAGAGCGTGAAACTATCACAATTACTCAATCATCTGTTGATAAATCTGTCGCGGCTAACTGTTTAGGTAAGATTAAAGACTTATCTTATCTTGAAGTAGTAGGTAAGCAAAACACCGAAATTCGCGGTGGCAATATGGAGCAATGGTTAGCACAAGAAATTCAAGAATATCAAACCCTGAAATATGAATCAAATATCAACAACACTCAAGATTTTTCTTTAAAACTTTGTGAAGCTAATTAAATTTTCGGCGTTGCATAATAGAGATCGCCATATAAAGTCAAAAATTTACCTGACTTTTTACGGTAACTCTGATAAAGACAAAGTATTGAAATTACCTCCATACCTAGATAGCGCCCTTTGCTTGGATAAATATGCAAAGGGCGATAGGCACTGTAGCTAATAGGGCAATATATGAATGTAATATCTATCACCTTGTCACTGTAGTCTGGTTCACCTTTATCTTTTTTTGTGCAAGATGAACAGAAAAATATATGACAAGTTTGATACTTATTTGTTAAGAATAGTTACAGCACCCGTAACACTAGGAAATATTTCTTATGGTGAACTCCCTTGAGAATAACCCACCCCATCAGGTTGTAATCGTTGGTGGCGGCTTTGGTGGACTGTATGCGGCAAAGGCACTGGCTAAGGCTAAAGTCAATGTTACACTGATTGACAAACGTAATTTTCACTTGTTCCAACCATTGCTTTACCAAGTTGCCACAGGTACCCTATCACCAGCCGATATTTCCTCACCTTTGCGTTCGATACTGAGCAAGAGCAAGAATACCAAAGTGTTGCTGGGTGAAGTCAATGATATTGATCCCGAAGCACAGCAAGTTTTTTTGGGTGATCAAGCAGTACCATACGATACATTAATAGTGGCTACAGGTGCGAAGCATTCCTATTTTGGTAAAGATAACTGGGAAGATTTTGCGCCTGGGTTGAAAACAGTAGAAGATGCAATAGAAATGCGTCGTCGAATTTTCTCAGCTTTTGAAGCAGCAGAAAAAGAAACTGATCTCGAAAAACGCCGGGCTTGGTTAACTTTTGTGATTGTGGGTGGTGGCCCTACCGGAGTAGAATTAGCAGGTGCGATCGCCGAACTAGCTTATCAAACTCTCAAAGAAGATTTTCGCAACATCGACACCTCAGAAGCCAGAATTGTTCTTTTAGAAGGATTAGATCGAATTCTGCCACCCTTTGCACCAGAGTTATCCCAACAAGCAGAAGCATCCTTACAGCAATTGGGTGTTAACGTTCAAACAAAAACTTTAGTAACCAACATTGAAAACGATATTGTCACCCTTAAACAAGGTGATGAAGTGAAAGAAATTGCTGCAAAAACAATATTATGGGCAGCAGGTGTCAAAGCTTCACCAATGGGGAAAGTTTTAGCCCAACGCACAGGTGCAGAGTGCGATCGCGCCGGACGAGTCATCGTAGAATCAGACTTAAGTATCAAAGGCTATCCCAATATTCATGTAGTTGGCGACTTAGCAAACTTCTCCCATCAAAACGGTAAACCCCTACCGGGAGTTGCACCAGTAGCCATGCAAGAAGGTGAATACGTTGCCAAACTGATTCAACAAAAACTTAAAGGTAATACACTACCTGCTTTTAACTATAGCGATCGCGGCAGTTTAGCTATGATTGGGCAAAATTTAGCCGTTGTTGATTTAGGCTTTATCAAACTCAAAGGGTTCTTTGCCTGGCTATTTTGGCTATTGATTCACATCTACTTTTTAATAGAGTTTGATAATAAACTAGTAGTCATGATTCAGTGGGCGTGGAACTATATCACCCGCAAACGTGGCGCAAGATTGATTACAGGTGAACAATCGCTGCTACAAGTAGAAAATGACGTTCCCAGTAGCTATTACAAACCAACGCCAACCAGACAAACAGTAAACATCTAAATACAAATTTCACCAGATGTAGAGACGTAGCACTGCTACGTCTCTACTAATCATTAGATAACGCAATCTTAGGTATAGGCAAGGCTGGATTTTCTAACAAATCATTTGCGGATATATTGTTTACACTTGTTTGTTGTAATACCGTCAATAATTCTGCACTTTGGCTGAATAACTCGTCTACATTAATACCGCCATAACTATCTGGATAGCGGCGCAGACGGTTATTTCCTTCTCCCAGCAAAATGGCTGCACCTCGCAGATTACCATTACTGAGATGATACAAAGCTACAGCAATTTGGAGAATACCCTGATAAAAAGTCTTTTCGGGTTCATTGGCTTCGATCCACAAAGCCTCTAAAGTGTCGTGACAGGCGTAAAACTGTCCAGAGTTGAACTGTTCTACACCTTGCCAAAACTCTTGGGGCATAGTTTCGCTCATGCCATACTATCTCGTACTTCTTTAATAGTTTCGAGAGATATTTCTTGGCTTTCACCAGCAAACTCATTGTCTGGTGTCAGAAATAGCATACAGTGACATTCTTTACGTTCTCTCATAGGCACGCAAGGACAGTTCCAATATGTAGCCTTGACTTCAGCTTCTTTGTCTTCGTAGTGGCGGCAGGGACACAAAGGCGCACCTAATTCGTCTTTGTGTTTAGCTAACCCTTCAATTACCACTGCGGTAACTGAAGGTTCACTACAGAAGTATGTTCCAGTACGCTTGGCGTATTGTTCAGAAAAATGCCGCATTGCCTCTAGGCTTTTATCGCTGGAATGTGTGTTAACTTCTGATGTGATCATGTGGATCGGCCGCTCATAATTTAAATATTTCTTTGCATTGTACCTCAGCCTCAAGCTGCTGTTACTGGGGATATCTCCCCAACCTGATCAGATTCAATGACGATGTTCTCACAAAAACCTACACATATCAGCATTCATTGAAATATTGAATACATAACAGGACTTACGCAACTGGCACACTTATTCTCTGGTAGAAGAGTCAAGGGTCAAAGGTCAAGGGTCAAAAATCAAGGTTTTTTGGTCTATTGACTATTGACAGCCTAAACAAAGAAAATATGACACGCAGCTTTAGTCCTAACATAAAATACTCATTTACAATGCTTGTAAAGGTTTTTGTAGTTGAGCTTGCAGAGCCTGTTCGCTTTGCAAAACAATACCAGGGTAATCACGATTTACTACTACTGATTCTTGATCTGAGGAATTATTATTTTGCCACAAAATCCAGCGACTGCCTTGGGGTAGAAAAGATAGTGTTAGAGAATTTTGAGTTAACCAAATTAAAGGATAGTTTGGCGCTTCTGTGGAGTTGACATCTTCTTGAGATGTTGTCCCTGCTAAGGTTTCTAAAACAGTGGTATTGCCTTTCACCAAACTTGTCGATGCTGTCCACAGTTTTACTGGCATCCCCATACGTTGTGTGTAAAAGTACAAACTCGCTGCGGCAATTACTGCTTGTTCAAAATCATTTTCCTGCCATATACCAGCACTATCTAAGGCAATAACTATCTCTTGCCCACCTGTGACCACTTCTAACTCTCGGACTCGTAATTCACCATAACGGGCGCTAGTTCGCCAGTGGATGAGTCTGGTGGGGTCGCCAATGCGATAGGGACGAAGCGATCGCACTAATCCCGATGTCGCAGTCTGCAAAGGTCTATTTATAGAATCGCCTTTTTTGCTCTCTTCCAGCCCCATTTCATCCACTAACGGGCAAGTAGTTAGAGGTAATACAGTTGGGTAAACAATTGCTGTCGCGCCACAATCTCGCTGACGACGACACCAAAATAAACCTAAAGGTGCGCCAGTAGCTAATTCGACAGTGTGCCAGCGATAAATACCTCGGCGCTGGGTAGGTTGGTAGTAGACCCAACGGTAACTATTTTTACGAGAAATAATTTCAATCGCCTGTTTGATTGGCTTACCCAAAACGAAGGGCAAAATATCCTCAACTTGCAGCAAACTAGCAGATTGTTGTGTAGAATTGTGGATTTCTAATTCTACAGTTAGGTCATCGCCGGCAGAGACAGGTTGAATAGAACTGCGGGTGATAGTTAAACCAACAAGCGATCGCGGTGGTAAAACTGCCGCTACTGCTAACAGCGCCACACTCACACCGCTAATAGCGTACAGCCAACCCGCCATCGTATTGACAGCAGCGCCAAAAAAACAAACAGCAATTCCAGCGAGTACCCAACCGCTATATGTAGGGGTACTTGCACGATTCTCTAACCAGTTGGTGATAGGTTTGATGATTTTCATGTTTCTTTTTTAACCCAACATCACCGGAAGTTCACAGTGTTATGGAGATGATAGGGCGATCGCACTTAAAACTAGCGTTGAGTTTACTATTGGTTTCAGCGATCAAACAGTTCGCTATTTATGAAAAAATTAGAATTTGGCTATTTTTTAACTCTATGCTGCAAAAATATTTACCAAAACCAATAGTTTGTCTGTTAACTGTGGGATGGCTTTTACAACCTATTGCGGCTCACTCCCAGACTTTAACCTATAATTACAACAACACAAATTTATCTCAGCAATTTTTACTAATAAGTCAATTTAGACCAGGAGATAGTTGTGAAGCAAACGAAAACTTAAGTTTATTTGCTGATACTTTTATTAGTGTGTGCCGAAAAGCATCTATTCGACGAGAGTTTCCCAGCGAGTTTTTGAAATCTTATTTAGAAGATATCAAAGGAAATAAGTCTGCTCTTGGGAAAAAAGCTTGGAAGTTATTGAATGATGGTAGATTCAAAAAATAAATTATTAGGAGTATTTGTGATGAAAACTGAAAGCGTAAATAAAAAAGAATCGTTCTACATAGCGATAATCTTGTACAAATCATCTTCAGATGCACTTGATTATCAACCTTTGTACCAAGAAAGCTTTGTTTTAATTAAAGCTACTTCTTTAGAAGATGCAAAAACAAAAGCTTTGAATTATGCTAAGAATGAAACTGTTAGCTATAAAAACGAAAATGGAGAAACTATTACTTGGTCATTGAAACAAGTGGTAGATGTTAACTCAGTTTTGGATGATGAATTTGATTCATGTGAAGATGGCGTTGATTTGTATGTTCGTCATTTTCGCAATTATGAAGCTTACCAATCATTTGAGCCTTTACTGTCTAACGAGCAGTTGTAGATTTTTTGTATTTTTAAATAATGCCAGTTGTCTGAACGAAAATTAGTATGAAGTCATTTCAGTAGCAAAACGCACTTATTAAGACAGTGATCCAAGAAGCACTGCGCGAACTTTTATATCAGTATCGGAGTTAATAAACTTGATTTTGAATTGGTTACGAAATTATTAGAAGTTTCGTGCATAGACGCGGTAGCGGCTTCTCATTCGCGTAGGATCTCCGTTAGAAGAAGAGTAGGCGCAAACAAGAGCGATCGCACTTAGAGTTTTTTGAAGTATCTGGCGACTGGGAACAGCCCGAAGCCCATTTTTTCATAGGTGTGACGTGCTGGAGCATGACCGGGATCACCTCCAGTCTCAACCATAGCAATAGACATCTCAGTATCTTTCATCCAATTTAAAACGAATTGTATCAGAGCGCTGCCAATGCCTTGACCTTGAAAGTCTGGATCAACTGCGACCATGTAGATTTCACCCATGCTGTCCTCTGAGTGTAGTTTCACGGCTACAAAGCCCACAGTAGAACCTGCATTGATCGCAACCCATACATTTGTGTCTTCCGCAGCGCAGACATCCTCGACAGCCTTTTGCTGGTTCACACGCCAATTATCGGGATAGAATGCTCGGTACACATCAGCATCCATCGCTTTCTGAATCGAATCAAAGACCGGAGTCCATGCCCGCAGCGAAAGACGAATCACAGCATCAAGGTGGCAGGGGTCGTATGGTTCAATTCGCATTCCTAGATGAACTCCAGTTAAGTCTGTAAGGTTATCAATTGTAATACAATATGCTACAAACTTTAATAACTTGGTGATGATTTGGTGTTGGGTTACAGCGCAATATAGATTTACTAGACTGCTATCTCTTGTGTGCCTTTACTCAGCCTATGGAATATGGAGATCGCACTAGCACGATTTTCTAACCAGTTAGTGATTTTGATGATTTTTATGTTTCTTTTCTAACCCAATATCACCGGAAGTTCACAGTTTTTTATAATTAGATGAAGTATTAAATTAAAGCAAATTATGTCGCGATCGCTTTGGACAGAAATAGAGCGTTGGGTTGCGATTAGTTGAAGTTATTGATACAAAAGCGGAAATATTACCAATAATTTGTCACCCGAACTTGATATGAATTGGTATCACCACGGCGCTGCCCCGCCTTTGCGCGAAATCTAAAATAAAAAAAGGTGGGAATTTCCCACCTCAATTTTTCATTTAAATTTTGTTTTACTCATCAAAACTTCTATTTAATTACTCCCATTCGATGGTTCCAGGTGGCTTGGATGTGATGTCGTAAACTACACGGTTTACACCTTTAACTTCATTCACAATTCGGTTAGAAATTACTTCCAAAACATCATAAGGGAGACGCGCCCAATCTGCGGTCATGCCATCTTCACTAGTGACAATCCGCAAAACTATCGGAAAGGCATAAGTACGTTGATCACCCATAACACCGACACTGCGAATTGGCAATAAGACAGCAAAGGCTTGCCAAACTTCGTTGTATAAGCCACGCTGATTGATTTCTTGCCGCACGATTAAATCGGCATCGCGGAGAATATTCAAACGTTCGGCAGTGACTTCGCCGATGATGCGAATTGCTAAACCAGGGCCGGGGAAGGGTTGCCGTTGAACTATTTCTTCTGGTAAACCAATAGAACGACCAACTTTACGGACTTCATCTTTAAATAGTTTCCGCAGGGGTTCTACTAGTTTAAATCGCAAATCTTTGGGCAAACCACCAACATTATGATGGCTTTTAATTTTGACAGCTACTCGTTCACCAGTTTGGGGGTCAACGTTGGTATCCGCAGATTCGATGACATCTGGATAAAGTGTGCCTTGGGCTAAATAGTCAAAGGGGCCAAGGCGTTTAGATGCTTCTTCAAATGTACTAATGAATTCATGACCGATGCGACGGCGTTTTTCTTCGGGGTCGGTGACACCTGCAATAGTATCCAAGAAGCGATCGCGGGCATTTACATATTCTACAGGGATATGAAACTGCTCTTGGAACAACTTCACCAATCTTTCTGGCTCATATTTCCGCATGAAGCCTTGGTCGATAAATACACAAGTCAGCTGATCACCGATCGCTTTATGCAACAAAAACGCTAGAGTAGAAGAATCAACTCCCCCAGATAATGCCAAAAGTACGCGTTTATCGCCAATTTTACCCCGAATTTCGCGGATTGCTTCTTCTACAAATGCTGCGGTTGTCCAGGTGGGTTCGCATTTGCAGATATGATAAACAAAGTTGCGAATCAGGGCCAATCCACCGATAGAATGCACAACTTCGGGATGGAACTGCACGCCGTACAGTTTCTTTTCGTGGTCAGCAATAGCAGCACAAGGAGTATTTTCTGTATGTGCTAAAACTTCAAAACCAGGCGGCATTTTGATCACGGAGTCTCCGTGACTCATCCACATGGTTGTGCCATCTTCGACGTTGGTTAATAAGTCGGTAGGATCATCTATATATAATGAGGCTTTGCCATACTCACCGCGATCGGCTTTTGCGACTTCTCCACCGAGTTGATTCACCATCAACTGCATCCCATAGCACACGCCCAGAATAGGAATTCCTAAATGCCAAATTTCTGGGTCACAATGGGGAGCTTTTTCACTGTAAACTGAACTTGGCCCGCCAGAGAGAATGATGCCTTTGGGGTTGAGTTGCCGCAATTGTTCGGCTGTGGTGCGATAAGACAGAACCTCAGAATATACTTGAGTTTCCCGAATGCGTCGGGCAATCAGTTCGGAATACTGAGAGCCAAAGTCGAGAATAATAATCATTTGACGCTCAAGCTGCCTCAATTCTTCTACTGGTTGAGGCGCTTGTTCGGTTAGTAGAGTCACCGCTGTATTCATGATGGGGGAGTGTGAATGAAGTAGTAGATAGTTGCACAGTAGTCTGACAAAAATACCATCTATAGCCGTAGTTACATAGATTAGGGCGGTGTTGATTGCTCAAGTTCTTGAATGAACTGGGTTTGCTACTCAGCAACGCCACTTGCTTCAACTTTGGGAAAGTTCGCAACGCAGTGGCTTCTCAGCACTCAGCACTTGACTATATCTACCTGTTTCGGCTTGTAAATGGTAAACGAGTCCCCTACAAACGCAGGTTATAAAGCGTTTGCTCGGCCAATCAATCTGACATGGTATTAGAAGGAATAACTTACCCTAGAGTGGTTACTGAAAAAGCTATTTATTTGGATTATTAATGATTATTCATATTAAGTTAACATAATTTTTCGATTAAGAAACAAGCAGTTTTGCTCTTTATGATAATTTTGCGATCGCGGTCAAAGAGAATTGAGCCACAAGTTGGTACTGCTGTGCTTCGGTTATTATGATTTTGCATGTATTCTTGAGAACGCGTATCAATGGCTTGAGCGATCGCACTATAAACTTGATTTACCCAATCACTATCACCTGAAGCATCTAATTCTCTTAAATATTTTAGTGCAGTTTCCGCAGTTGCACTATTAAATATTTGTTGTATATCTGATGACTTCATACCTGCCAACGCACAGTGGGCTGCTAAAATTTCCCGCCGACCATCAGCTAAATGATGATGGGTGTGAAAAATTCCCCCAGCTAGTTTCAGCAACTTGCCGTGATAGCCGAACAATAAGATTTCTTTAACGCCCAAAGCATCAGCTTCAACTAACATCGGCCCCAGCCAGTTAGCAGTTTTTACTAACTGTTCGGGATTAATACCGAGTTTTTGCGCTAAATCTAAACCGTTCTCACCAATGCAAAATACCAAACTTGCAAAACGGCTGGCTTTTTGTTGTAATTCTGTCCGAAAAGCCGCTAACTGATCAGGTGAACTTAAGGGTTGGGAAATCCCGGTTGTGCCTAATAACGAAAGTCCTTCAACTACACCAAAGGCAGCATTAGAAGTTCGCACCGCAAGCGATCGCCCGAACGGTAAAATAATCGTCACGGTGATTTTTTCACCCAGTGTTAGCATCCGCCGCAAATTCTCTTGCAATAACCTTTGAGCATAACTATAAATGGCAGGCTGGTCATTAGCATTGACATTTTTCCCAATACCTTCGCCACCTTTGATAGTGACTGCTTCCTTGGCTTCACCACCCCACTCCACCATTGCCCAAACTGGTGTATCGCGTGTGAGGTCAAGATTATCACCAGGGTCACTACGAGTAATTGCTAGAGCCATATTTTCCGATAGCCCCGCGACTTGTTCTATTGGTATTTCGGCAATTTGCGGCGGTGCGATTAAATCAACCGCCACCGTTTGCAGCGACTGACGCTGACGTAACCAATGTAACGCCGCCACAGCCGCAGCACAGGCAAAAACAGGTAAAGTGTATCCAGCCTTGGTCATTGGTCATTTGTCATTGGTCATTTGTGATTTGTCCATAGTCAAAAAGATAAAATTTCACACTTCATACTTCACACTTCATACTTTATACCCCGGCTTCTGCCAACAAAGCTTGCATTGCTTCCCAAGAGATGCCTCTTTGAATATAGCGGGGTGCTTCAGGGTTATAAGGGCTGGCTATGCGATCAATACTGAGAATTGTGGCCTCATCTAATAGCACTGGGACATCAGGATCAAAAGCAGTAGGGCGCATCAAAGAACTTGAAAAACCTTTGAAAACTGCAATTTTGTCTTGTTCATCGGCTATTTCCACCGTGATTAATAAAACTTCTTGGGGGCGTTTGATGGTGTATTGTTCTAGCCGCTTGCCAATGGAATTATTCATTAAATTGGAACTTTGTCATTTAGTTAATTAATGAGGTGTCGCTGAACGTCCTTGTTTGCCCAGCTTGATCAGAACAAAGTAGCTTAAGTAAAGCACATAAATCACTAAAAAGACGATGCCCAGAAAACCGAGAAATGCAGGCTTGCTATTGTGATGGAAATAGTCTTTAAAGAGTAAGGGCGCTTCAAACCAGACTCGACAATAGGGAGTTTTAATTGCTGTTTCCGAAAAGGCACAACCGATAAACGGGATAAAAGCGATCGCACCAAGCAGGCTATAAACTGTCACAGCCCAACGCCAAGATGTAAAAATCAGTTTCAGCGGCCCACTTGGTTGATACTCAATTTCATCATTGAGATCCACCCAAAACCATAAAGAAATGGGAATCAAAATACGTGCTACTAACCCGGAAATAAAGCTAACTGGATACTCAGCAATCATTAAGTAGATTGTAATTGCCAAAAGACTAGCGACTCGCCAATAAATCATTAACAGACGTTGCATCCCTTCTGCCTTTTGTACAAATGCCCAAATTAGGAGAATTAGCGGAATAATCAACGTAAATAATACTGCCAGTCGATAATCAGTCCAGATATAAGGACGGAACCACACTTCTGCCATTGTTTTTGCCAGACGATAAATAAAAAGTTTGCATGAAGAACAGATATTTAATATAACGGATACTTCAGCAAATACTTTAAATAGTCATGCAAAATAAATTACCTAATTGAGCGCTAAAACAAGGAAGAGGAGATAAACAGTAGTTATAGATACTAGGATTTGGAACTAATTAAAAATTGCTAAATATTTAAACAATATTAATATGTAGGTACTTACCTCATCCATCATTTGGCTGAAATTTACTCATTTGTAGGTAAAAAAACAAGCAACTTGCAGATCTTTTACTTTTGTATCTTGTACAAACTGACAACTTATATTGAGGGTCGGTTACGAAACGTACCCCAAAGAGCATGAAGTACAAGGTCTCAGTAAACAGATTTTGGTTGCTTGCCTGTTGGATGAACAGAAATTTACCCACTCAATGACTATTCATCGTAAACCCGGCACTCAGCTGCTTCTGGGTTGTCGTCGCAGTATTGTTCCAAGGAATTTTTGGGCTTACTTTGGCGCTGATGAGAGGCTTCAGCTTGCAGTTCTTCAACTGCATCCCAAGCTGCTGCACACTCAGCAGAATTGCTACCTGAGACATCACAGACAGCACGAGCTTGTTCTACTTCTTGTTGAATTTGTTCTTGAATGTCAGCTTTTGCTTTGGTTTCGCTCATAGCTTTGATTTTGTTGTGTGTTGTTAATACTAGTATAGAAAAATTCAAAAATTTCTATTTTCTGTACTATCACTTATTATTCTACCTAATTATGTTAATCGACTTAGTTTGGTAGCCGGATGATTAATAACTACAGCAAATTGGGTTATCCACACTGTATCTTTGTCTATCTTTTAAGATTTTATAGAGTCCGTACTGCGAAAGTACATCTATAAACTATATTTATTGCAGTAATAGGAATTGATGAATAACTGTCTTTAAAGGCAGCTATGTAGGAGGTGAAGCAGTACAGTGAGGCAGTCTTTTAGGTGGCTTTGCCTCGTCAAAACCTTGGGCTAAAAGCACGACGAAAAAGGAAGAGATGAAATTTCATGGCAGATCAAATGCAGTGGGCTAATGCCCTATCAACCCGTCCTTCTCTAGAAGCCGCTGTTACAGATGCGGTGCAACAAACTACTTCTTCGTTAACAGCACCGGCGGATTTAGGGCTGGTATTTATTTCATCTGCTTTTGCTAGTGAGTATTCCCGGCTTTTACCTTTGCTGGCAGAAAAACTTTCTGTACCTGTGATGATTGGTTGTAGCGGTGGTGGTGTAATTGGGACTACAACTAATGGACAAACCCAAGAGATAGAAGCAGAAGCTGCTTTGAGCTTAACATTGGCACATTTGCCAGGGGTGAATTTGCAAGTTTTTCATATTTTGTCAGAAGAGTTACCTGATTTGGACAGTTCACCAGATGCTTGGATTAATTTGATTGGAGTCCAACCATCCGCCACACCGCAGTTCATTTTGCTGTCTAGTTCGTTTTCCTCAGGAATCAATGAACTCTTGCAAGGACTAGACTTTGCTTATCCTGGCTCAGTGATTGTCGGGGGACAGGCCAGTGGCGGTGGTATGGGTGGTCGACCGACTTTATTTTGTAATGATCGCCTCTACCGTGAAGGAACTGTAGGCTTGGCTTTAACTGGCAATATTGTACTCGAAACTATTGTGGCTCAAGGCTGCCGACCAATTGGCCAACCGATGCAAGTTACCAAAGCTGAACGCAATATTGTTTTAGAACTGGATGAGCAAGTACCACTGGTGGTACTACGAGATTTAATTAACAGTCTAAGTGATCAAGAGCGGACTTTAGCACAGCACTCTTTGTTTGTGGGTGTGGCAATGGATGAGTTTAAGTTGTCTTTGCAGCAGGGAGACTTTTTAATTCGCAGTATTTTAGGGGTAGATCCAACCGGAGGTGCGATCGCGATTGGCGATCGCGTCCGCCCTGGTCAACGTTTACAATTTCATTTACGTGATGCAGAAGCCTCCGCAGAAGACTTGGAATTTCTCCTGGAGAAATATCACAGCCAAGAAACCACCACATCCTCGCCGATTGCAGCTTTAATGTTTTCTTGCGTAGGTAGAGGTGAAGGGCTTTATGGTAAACCTAATTTTGATTCCTCACTATTTAGACGCTACTTTCAAAATATACCCATTGGTGGCTTTTTCTGTGGTGGCGAAATTGGCCCTGTAGGCGGTAATACTTTCCTACATGGTTACACCTCCGTGTTTGGCATTTGCCGTCAGCATGAGTGATGAGTCATTTGTCATTTGTTATTCTCTCCTTTTCCTGCACCCATACACCCATACACGCCTACTCCCCCATCTTTATTTAACAAAAGCGTACTGTTGTTATCAATGAGGTTGGGTGTACCACAACGGGCGATCGCACCGTAGGCTTGAATGTAGTGACGCACTTCTTGGGGAAATTGCGGGTAGTCAAACAAAGCATCCCCATCAGCAATTGTTGCCCAAAAGTCACGTAAAATTGGAGCTATTTCTTGAGCTTGCTCTAATGGTAAGTTTAATGGTGGATAAGTCAGAAATTTCATTAAAAAAGGCAAAGAGCGATCGCCCATCCATTGTTTTGATAAATGTTGCAAATTGGGGAAATCAGGTACAGATTCCACACGATGAGATAGAATCTGTAACCATTCTCTGCCGTAGCTATCTTGATGAAACTCAAAAACTCGATAAGGATGAGGATAACTCACTAAAGAGCCAGTCGTGATATCATACACCCCATCACAGCAGGCAATATCCTGAACGTGCAAATGACCTGTAAATACTAATTTGACTTGATACTGCCGCAGCAGTTTTAACAGTTGAGGTGCATTCTGCAACATATAGCGGTTGCCCATTGGATGGCGCGACTGCTGGGGTATATGCTCAACTACATTGTGATGCACCATTACCAGCACTAATTCCTCAGTTGCTGCTGCAAGAACCTCTTCTAACCAAATTAGTTGTTGCTGATCTAAACGTCCTAACTGCTGACCTTCTTCGTTGAAAAAGTTAGAATTTAAACCAATCAGCCGCACTCCGGGTAACACTTGATGAGTGTAATAAATTTGCTCAGGATTGTCATAGCCAAACTTGCGGTAATAATAGGGGAAATCAGCAAAACCTATGGATTGCTGATCCGCTATTTGTACAGGAACGTCATGATTACCAGGAACCACATAAACCGGAAAAGGCAACTCAGATAAGCGTTTTTGTAACCAAAGATGATTCTCTGGTTCACCATGCTGGGTTAAGTCGCCTGGAAGTAACAGAAAATCTAAATCAAGTTGTGTTAAATGTTCGATTACACTTTCAAAAGCCGGAATACTAACTTCCACCAAATGAAACCGACTGGGATGATCCCAGATTGTATGGGGAAGCGCAATGTGTAAGTCGCTGACTACAGCAAAGCGAAAATTGAGAGCCATTGTTTTGCAGACAATTTTAAAAATACAGGTTAAAAAAAGCCTTTTCCACAAAGTATAACCTTTGCTCTGTCAACTTTGCTGGAAAACTATTGCTTAACATTTGTATATGAGGCTTAGATCCCCGACTTCTTAAAGAAGTCGGGGATCTTGTTATTCACGAATAATTTAGGAATACTATATTTTTGTTGGCTACTCTAAAAATAGAAAACAAATTTGAACATAAATCATGAGTAAACATTGCCCAGATTACTAACAAATTATTGTCTTAAAATGTATCTTGATAAAAAGAGTATGTTTAATAGTTTTAAAATTGAATAGTTGAGCAATTATCTAACTTAAAAATTCAATTTATTATATAATCGTATACTTAGTTTTGATCTACAAATCAGGGAGTATCGACTTTGGCCGCTATTAGAGTCCGCCAACACGTTAACCCACTTGCCCAAAAATATCGCACACCAGTTAGTCCTCTTGAGTGGGATAAAGTTTATGAACAAGCAAACCAACCACTGCACCTAGATATTGGCTGTGCTAGAGGTAGATTTGTGTTGCAAATGGCGCAGGTAGAACCTAACTGGAATTTTCTCGGTTTGGAAATCCGGGAACCGTTGGTAGTGGAGGCGAATCAGTTGCGTTCTGAGTTAGGTTTAACCAATATGCATTATTTGTATGGCAATGCGAATAACTCCTTGCAATCTTTGTTATCTTCTCTAGCTCCAGATATTTTACAGCGAGTTACTATTCAATTTCCCGATCCCTGGTTTAAAACTCGTCATGCTAAACGTCGTGTAGTGCAACCAAAATTAGTGGCAGAATTAGCTAACTATTTAGCTGTTGATGGAGTTGTATTTCTGCAATCAGATATGAAATTTGTTGCAGTGGAAATGTGCGATCGCTTTGCAGAAAATCCAGCGTTTGTGCGAGTTGGTGCAGATGAATGGTTAATAGAAAATCCCTTACCAATTCCTACGGAAAGAGAAATCGCTACGCAAAATAAAGGTGAACCAATTTATCGGGCTTTGTTTGTGAAACAAGGATGATATTGCAGTGAATTTTTTACAGTACGATGTGGCATGGAACAGATTGAACGATAGCTAACTAAGGAAACCCAAAATTAAATCAGCATCCTTGTTGTCCAAAAAACGCATTTTTTCGGACAATACGATCGCCTATATCCTATTTCCTGATATTCTGAATGTGGTGCTTTGTGTTCTGGCTTTTCTCGCCAAGTTATCGGCAATTTGAGCCAATCAAGAATTGTTCTCTGAAAGTCTTACCTAATAAAAAACTGGGTATTTTGGGATTTTCTATACTAATCAACCTCTTAACATCTATATAGTTATATATGGATGATACATGACTACGGCGATCGCCAAATCATTATAACAAATGCATATACTTAGGACAAATGATAAACTTTGAAGAAGGAATAAGAATTTTAGATACAGCTGTCTTTCAGAAAATAAATAGATACTTAACTGATGTAGAAAGAATCATTCTAGAAGGCTCATGGCAAGGTCTAACTTATGAAGAAATTGCCGACACCACTAATAATCGTTATACAGCTGAACATCTCCGGCAATTTGTAGGTTTCAATCTGTGGAGATTACTTTCAGAAGTTTTAGAAGAAAAGGTGAGTAAAACTAATTTCATTGGAGCAGTCGAACGTTTATATTATAGGCATCAAAATATTACGCCAGCAGTAAATCAAGACAGAGCAATAACTGACACAAATGAATTTGCGCCAGAATGTCCAGATGATCCAGTGCCACTCAATTCTCTATTTTACATTGAGCGATCGCCAATAAAAGAAAGACTTTGTTATACAACAATCCTTCAACCTGGTTCTTTAATTCGGATTAAAGCTCCTCATAAAATGGGTAAAACATCCTTACTTAATAGAATTATTGCTCACTCAAGTCAGCAAGGATATCGTACAGTACGTATAAACTTTAGGCAATTAGAAGCAGCTGATTTTAGTAGCTTAGATAAATTTTTACGCTGGTTTTGCGATTGTGTTAGTCTTAAACTAAGACTACCTAGTTTGTTAAATGAAACCTGGACTGAGTATAGAAATAGCATTGGTAATTGCACTGTATACTTTGAAGATAATATCTTAGACCAAATTAACAATAATTTGGTATTAGCATTAGATGAAGTCGATATAGTTTTTAGATATCATGAAATTTCTCAATGTTTTTTTGCTATGTTACGTACTTGGCATGAAGAAGCAAAAACTTTAGAAATTTGGGAAAAATTACGATTAATTGTCGTACATTCTACTGAAGATTATGGCTCATTAGATATAAATCGATCACCCTTTGATAATGTGGGTTTAGTAATTCCATTGCCAGAATTCACCTTAGAACAAGTTAAAAACTTAATCCAGCATCACAAACTTAATTACAATGAAACCCAAGTGCAGCAATTAATGTCTCTAATTGGCGGACATCCATATCTAATTAGATTAGCACTTTATCACCTCGCATTTGGAGAAAACACTCTTGATAATTTTTGACAAGATGCTCCTACAAATGCAGGAATTTATGAGAAATATTTACGCCGACTTTTAAATTATTTGCAAGCAAAACCTCATTTAGCGGAGGCATTTAAGCAAGTAGTTACGGCAACAGAACCAGTTTTTATAGCAACCAATACAGCACATCAGTTATATAGTATGGGATTGGTTAAAAGAGTACGCAATAACTTGGAACCACGTTGTCAGTTGTATCGACAATATTTTCGGGAACACTTATAGAATTAGCAATTTGCTATTAAAAACGCTCCAACTCAAAAAGCGATACTTTCAGTAAGCTACGCTAATGCACGGCATAGCTATTTTAGGGTTCAGAATTCTCCAATTCTGATTTTACCCAACTAATTATTTGGGAATTGAGGCGAAGCTATTTCTCGGCTAGTTTGCACTTCTAATTTCCATTCTTCTTCTGTATAGTCAATGACCGAAAAGCCATATTCAGATAAAAGAGTATAAAAAGTGTATGATTATGAATGAAGAAGCAAAGGTGCATCAGTATGAATAATTTCTTGGGATAGTTAGATTTTCTTGCACTGACGCACCCTACCTACATCTACTGAAAACTATTTCCAGCACGAGAGCGGATAGCGTTGACCATTCCAGGTTGTCCAACCATTGGTTCTATTATTTGTGGGCTTGGGTAAATACCATTGATTGCCATCTGCATGACGGAAGTACAATCCGCCGCGATTGCCCTCACGTGGATTTGTTAACGCCACCCAGCGCGAACCGTTGTCAGAAAAGCTGCCCTTCCAACGCACACCAGAAGTGGTTGAGCAAATGTCACCGTTACAGGTTGTTTGGCTATCGTCAACCACATTCCATCTCATGCGGGCTGGTCGCCCGTCTATATTGCAATTCCAATAACCGCCCCACCATCCAACAACCTGACCAGCAGGGGAAGGAGCAGAAACTACCAGGGATAAAGCGATCGCAGAAGATATTGTGATTAGCGATCGCTGCATTAAAGTCTTCATAAAATTACTTCTCAATTTGGAAACTTGATTGTGGGCAAACAAGCAAAGCAGCAAGACTTCAAAAGATATGTATTTTTATTTCCATCAAAACAGCTAGTAAAGAGCCTGTTGAGGAATAAAAGTAGCATCATTTCTGAAAAGATCACTACCATCAGCAGGATCAATCCAAAGTTCAAAATTTTTGTGTCTGATATAGTGAGCAGGAAAATTATAGGATTCAAAAGACGTTCCTGTACCCCCAACTCCTGCTCTTTGACAGAAGGTGGCATCTTCTCGAAATAGCTTACTACCATCATTTCTAGCCAACTTCAACCTAAAATTCTGATGTCTTAAAAAATGTCCTGGAAAATTAATTGACTCAAATGATGTACAGTTGGAAGCTGCTAATCCATTTCTAAGACGAAAAGTAGCATCTTTCCTTCCTAATTCATCATTGGCAGGTTCAATATATCCTAAATAATTTCGATGTCGAATATAGCGGTCTGGAAAATTGTAAGAACTAAACGAATAATTTCCGCGAATTCCCTGCGCCAATACTTTTGTTATTTGGTAGTTATTAATGATAGCATAACTTGCTAAAGTTATTGTAATACCGACGGTTGGAAGTAATTTTGAGAATTTCATAATTGTAATCCTGTCTTTTATGATGATTCGATAAAGGAAAGTGTCTGCATGAATATCTCAGCCAAACGACTTGAAGAAATTCAGAATATTCCCGATGAAGATATTGATACTTCTGATATTCCTGAACTAGATGCTCATTTTTGGGAAAATGTCAAACTTGTTCAACCAATCACTAAACAAGCCATCTCATTAAGAATTGATAGTGATGTTTTGCAATGGTTTAAAAATTAAAGTAAAGACTATCAGTCTTTAATGAATGCAGTATTACGTTCTTATTTTGAACATCAAAGTAAGATTCAAAACGAAACCCAACATTAAATCAGTAGTGTGTAGGTTGGGTTAGACGCACGAGAATTTTTGATATTAAACAAACAATTCTATTTTGCGTCGTAACCCAACATGAATATTCTGGTAAAAGAGAAATGATTGGATAGAAGTTTAAAGATGGTAAATTAACTACAAGATAGTGTTGGGTTTCCTTACGTCAACCCAACCTAGCAAGGATGGCGATCGCACTTTTAGTCTGTATACACTAGCGATTGGCAATCATTCTACTTATTACTAATCAATGACATGGGGGTAGTTCGATACTGTCATCTTTACCTTAGCCCAATCATCATCATTTTCATCATTGTTTCTCACGTAAACCTCCCACGGTAAGGTGGAGGATTTAGGACAAATGAAATCAACTACTGTAATTCCGTCCAAGTCATTAGTATCTTCGCTTGTGCCTTCAAATAACTTTAAATCGCCATATATACGCACATCTCCATTAGTCAGACGTTGAACAAGTGTATTAAATTCAGCACGACACTCTCCTCCCCATCGATTTTGGAAACTAAGCAAACCCTGTGGCATATCATCAGTAAGAATCACTGTTCTTGTTGTGTTAAATGGTGGTGGATATTCGTTACTTCCAAAGTTTTCGTAGTCTTGTCCCTCGAAACTTGCAGTCACCGTAACTCTTCGCTCGTATGCCATATTAGCACTCCTTTGACTTGTTCATTTGATAGCAAGCTAAACCTTTAGCTAAGATTAGTGCTTTTATTTAATTGCTGTCTATACATAAAAAGTCAGTTTTTTGACTAAAAATTTTTCAAACAAAAAACCAGTTTTATATCAAAAAGTCATAAAATGTCATAAAAAGTCAGGTACACACCAGACTACTTTTAATTACCACTGCTAACATATAGTCAAATTGCAATATTACATCAGTTGGTAAGGAAGAGAAAACGGTTAGCAGAAGAGGGTTTCAGCTTATTTGACATGACTGATTCAATACGCTGTTGAACTCCTGACATTTTATGTATAGACAGCCATACTATTAAGGTGCATAATTCGACTCACAGATGAATTAACATCCTGAATCAAACACGACTCTTCAGAAAGAGTTTATCAAGTAAAGATTAAATTGTAGGGTGGAATATCACTGAAATAAGGTGGATTTAGATCCCCACTTCTTGAAGAAGTCGGGGATCTGAGCCGCAACTTTTGCTTAAGTAAGTGACATTCAATTGTAGTGGCGTGGCAAGCTTGCAAATTTGCTGTAAGTTTAACAGCTAAGTAAGAATTATGAAAAATAACACTATCCAAACCTGACTGCCTGCTTTTTGATAATACGCATTAGGAGTTTTTATGTTCGCAAAAACCCACATCCAGCAAATTCGCAAGATGTTTATTTTGTGCATTCTGCTGTGTATTAGTAGCTCTAACCCAGCACTAGCAGCAGATGTCTTGCGACTTAGTATCAATCCTCGTGCGGCTAGGCATAATATTAGCCCATTCATTTATGGTATTAATGGTTATGGTCTTGACGATCGCCAATTTGCTGCACTAAATCAGGCAATCAAGCTATCAGTTAGTCGTTGGGGCGGCAATACTACAACCCGCTACAATTGGGAGAATGATTTTTATAATACTGGCAGAGACTACTATTATGAAAACATCCCGTCTGCTAACAGCGATCGCTCACAACTTCCTAATAATTCCGCAAGCGATCGCTTTGTGCAACGCAACCATAATGCCGGAATTCAATCATTAATCACTGTTCCACTAATTGGCTGGGTTGCTAAAGCAAAAACTGGTGCAAACCCACTCGATCATCCCTTTAACTGTGGCTTTAAAGTCAGTATCTATGGTCAGCAACAATCAACCGACCCATACGATCCTGATTGTGGTAATGGCATTCGCTCTGACAATTCACCCATCATTGGCAATAACCCAACCGATACCAGCATTGCGATTCAACCTGATTTTGTCCGTCGTTGGGTAGCCCATCTGGTTGGCAAGTTTGGCAAATCCTCGGCTGGTGGTGTTCGTTTTTATGGACTCGATAATGAACCTGGTATTTGGCGAGAAACTCACCGCGATGTCTTCCCTGGCTATTTAAGCTATCAAGAACTACTCCAGCGCAATATTGATTATGCTGTTGCTATTCGACAATCCGATCCAAGCGCGAAAATTTTAGGGCCTGTACAGGATGGCTGGACACGCTACTTCTACTCATCCTATATTAATTATCCCGATGCAACGGCTGAAGCTGACCGCAACGATCATGATGGTAAAGCATTTGTGGCTTGGTATCTGGAGCAACTCTACGCCCATGATCAGCGAACAGGTCAGCGTACTATTGACTATTTTGACCTTCATTATTATCCACAGGCAAAAGGTGTCTCACTTTCACCAGTTGGCAATAGAGCAACCCAAGCACTCCGGCTCCGTAGTACTCGTTCTCTTTGGGATGCCAGCTATGTTGATGAAAGCTGGATTAAAGATACTGAAAATGGCAATACTGCTGTGCAACTAATCCCGCGTATGCGTAATTGGGTTAATCAACATTACCCTGGCTTAAAGTTAGCCATTTCTGAGTACAACTGGGGTGCGCTTGACACTATGAATGGAGCTTTAGCCCAAGCAGATGTACTAGGAATTTTCGGGCGTGAGAATTTGGGGTTAGCAACTCTTTGGGAACCTCCAACCGCCGACCAACCAGGAGCATTTGCCTTTAGGATGTACCGTAACTACGATGGCAAAGGTAGCAAATTTGGTGATACCAGTATTTTTGCTAGTAGTACCAATCAAGGACAGCTTGCCATCTATGCAGCCCAACGCAGTCAAGATAGTGTCCTCACGCTCATGATTATTAATAAATCTAATACCGGACTCTCAGCCGAAATTAATCTTGGTAGTTTTAAAGCAGGAAAAAATGCTCAATATTACCGTTATAGTCCTGCCAATCTCCGTTCAATTGTTAAACAAGCGAATCTGTCTATCAGTAATAGTGCAATCAATAGTAAATTTGCAGCGCAATCAATCAATTTATTGATTATTCCTGGTTCTACTGCTCGTTAAAAATATATCCTAGTAACAAAACATTTAGTAGATTAAGTAGGTTGGGTTGACGTAAGGAAACCCAACACCAAGATATAGGTTAAGCTTTCAAGCTCAATGTTGGGTTGCGCTGCGCTTAACCCAACCTACGTTTCTCGTTAAAAATATATCTAGAAATTAACTATGACAAATTTTAACTATTATAAATTAGGAGGAAGTCTAGGATATCAAGATCCAACTTATGTAGTACGGCAGGCTGATGCTGACCTTTATGAAGGATTGATCAACGGTAAGTTATGTTATGTTTTCAATTCTCGTCAGATGGGGAAATCTAGCTTACGAGTACAGATTACAAAACAGCTTCAAAAACAAGGTATAAAATGTGCCTCTGTTGATTTATCGAAAATTAGTAGTCATACTACTCCTTCACAATGGTATGGAGATTTTATTTCTGAGTTGTTAAGGGGTTTTGGGTTATCAAGAAAAATAGATTTTGGAAAATGGTGTCGAGAACGTGAATTTTTATCACCTCAACAACGATTAAATGAACTAATTGATGATGTACTCTTAACAGAAATTTCTGGTCAAATAATCATTTTTCTGGAAGAAGTTGATTTTATTTTAAAAGTAAACTTCAAAGATGATTTTTTTGCTTTTATTCGGGCTTTTTATAACCAAAGATCAGATAATTCAGAATACGAACGACTCACTTTTTGTTTATTGGGTGTGACAACTCCTTCTGATTTAGTCTCTGCTCAAAATCGCACACCTTTTAATGTTGGAAAAGCTATTGAATTAAATGGATTTCAATTAGATGAGGTTGACTCTTTAATTAAAGGTTTAGAGGACATAGTTGATAGACCAGCAGCGATAATGAAAGAAGTGTTAAAGTCGACTGGTGGACAGCCATTTTTAACACAAAAAGTTTGTCAATTAATTTGTATTTCTGAAAGTTCATTTCCCGCAGATTACGAAGTGGAATGTGTTGAGAAATTAGTACAAACACAAATCATTGAAAATTGGGAAGCACAGGATGAACCACAACATTTAAGAACAATACGCGATCGCCTTTTACAAAATGCAGAAAATCAAACAGGGCGATTATTAGGATTATATCAGCAAATCTTAACCCAGGGGGAAATTACCGCAGATAATAGTCCCGAACAAACTCAACTACGTCTGACTGGGTTAATTGTCAGGCAACAGGGAAAACTGCGAGTTTATAATGGCATCTATGCAGAGATATTTAATCAAGCATGGATTGAAAAAGAATTGGCAAATCTTCGCCCATACCCTGAAAGTTTAAATGCGTGGGTAGCTTCTAACTTTCAAGATGAGTTGTATTTATTACGGGGAAAAAATTTACAAGATGCTCGGATTTGGGCAGAGGATAAAAGCTTAAGTGATTTAGATAGAAGATTTTTAGATGCTAGTCAGGAATTAGAAAAACGAGAAATTCAAGAAAGATTGCAAGTAAAAGCTGAAGAATCTAGAATTTTAGCAGAAGCGAACGAGGTTTTAGTTGCAGCCAATCAAAAAGCCAAACGACGAATTAAGATTGGCGCAGTAGTATTAGCAATAAGCCTAGTTGCAACTATCGTTGCTGGAATTTCGATAAATACGATAGTTAAAGATATACAACTGGAGCGAATAAAATCTTTGACTACATCTTCCAATGCTTTATTAAACTCAAATAAAAAACTTGATGCTTTAGTCGCCGCCCTAAAAGCAGCTATTCAATTGCAATCAGCAACTTCGGCAGATGCTGACACTAAGAAATATGTAAGAATAGCATTACAACGCGCGGTTTATAACGTCAAAGAACGAAATCGCTTAGAAGAACATAATGATGGAGTCACAAGTGTCAATTTTAGTCCAGATGGTCGATACATTGTTACTTCTAGTGAAGATAGCACGGTGAGACTTTGGAGTATTGATGGCAGAGAAATCAGAAAATTTACTGTGCCAAATCAGCTTTTTAGAGGTGCGATTTTTAGTCCAGATAGTAAGATGATTGCAGCTATTACTGTAAATAATACCATTAAAATTTGGGATGTATATGGAAGAGAAATTATTACTATAAAAGGTCAAAATGAAGAGCAATACATGAGCAGTATTTGTTTCACACCTGATGGTAAATTCATTGCTCCTAGTCGAGATAAGACAGTGAAACTTTGGAACTTTCAGGGACAGGAAATCCAAACCTTCAAAGGTCATCAATATTCTGTTTGGAGTATCAGTTGCAGCCCAGATAATAAAACTATTGCCACGGCTGATCTAGCGGGTATCGTCAAAATTTGGAGTATTGATGGACGAGAACTTAAAACTTTTAGAGCCGATCAAAACTCTATTTTTGATTTAAGTTTTAGCCCAGATGGTAAAATCATTGCAACTGCGGGGGCAGATACTTTTGTTAAATTGTGGGACTTAGATGGAAAAGAAATTAAAACCCTTGGCAAACATGACAATTTTGCTATTAGTGTGAGTTTTAGTCCAGATGGTAAAACTATCGCTTCTGCTAGTGCCGATAAAACAGTTAAGTTGTGGAGTATTAATGGAAAAGAACTCAGAACCCTTAGAGGTCATAACTATTATGTCTTGAGTGCTAGTTTTAGCCCGGATGGTAAAACTATTGCTTCTGCTAGTGCTGATAACACAGTTAAACTATGGAATATTAGCGATATAGAACCCAAAACTTTCATTGGACATAATAGTGCTGTTTGGGGTGTGAGTTTTAGTCCAGATGGTAAAACTATTGCCTCAGTCGGAGAAGACAAAATTATTAAATTATTGAGTCTTGATGGTCAAGAAACCAAACAAATTACAGCAGATAACAATAGCGAATGGAATGCGATTTGGAGTCTTAATTTCAGTCCCGATGGAAAAATAATTGCTACTGCTTATTATGACAAAACAATCAAGCTTTGGGATTTAAAGAGTCAAAAAAATATTAAAATATTCACTGGACATAATCAAGAAGTTAGATATGTAAACTTTAGTCCTAATGGCCAAACCCTGGTAAGTGCTAGTTATGATGTTACAGTTAAACTATGGGATATCAATGGTCAAGAACTGAGAACTTTAAATGCAAACGCGGGTAAAATTTTAAGTGCGAATTTTAGCCCCAATGGTCAGACAATTGTTTCTGGTCATAATGATGGCACAGTCAGACTGTGGAACTTGCAAGGACGAAACTTCAAAACTTTTAAAGCACATGATAGTTATATCACAGATGTTCATTTTAGCCCTGATGGTCAAATCATCGCATCTGCAAGTCAAGATAAAACTATCAAACTCTGGAGTTTAGACGGAAAGGAAATTAGAACCTTAAAAGCTCATAATGCTGGAGTTACTAGATTTAGCTTTAGTCCAGATAGTAAAATCATCGCCTCTGCTAGTGCGGATGGTACAATTAGGCTTTGGCGAGTAAAAGATGGGCTAGAACTCAAAACCATTGAAGGTCATGGTTATGCTATTTGGAGTATCAGTTTCAGTCCAGATGGCAAAAAAATTGTTTCTGGTAGTGATGATGGACTTGTTGAACTTTGGAATGTGGAAACTTTAGATTTTGACCAGTTAAAAGTTCGGGGTTGTAATTGGTTACGTGATTATCTCAAAAACAATCCCAATGTACAAGAAACAGATAAACATATTTGCGATGGGATTCATAACCCTCTTCCATTACTCTAGTAGTTGTGAAAAGTTTAGAGTTTGAGCAAAGGTAAATTGACAATAAATGTCGTCCCAACTCCAACTTCGCTATTTACCATAATTTCGCCACCATGTGCATCCACACACTTTTTTACAATTGCCAACCCTAAGCCAGTACCTAGAATTCTGCCCACATTTTCTGCACGATGGAAAGGCTGAAATATGCGCTTTTGGTCTTGTTTGGGAATCCCAATTCCCCAATCTTGAAACCGAAACATAATTGAATTTTCTTGGCTAATTAATTCAAACTGAATCTTGCCATTAGGTAGTGAATATTTAATTGCATTGCCAAGTAAATTGCCTAAAATGTGGCGCAGTAGTGTTTCATCCCAAACTGCTTCACCTAATTCTCCATAACTAGCAAAAACCAGAGTTAGATTCTTCTCCTTAAGATTTAATTGCGCTTCCTCAACTAATTGGCGACAAAATATTTCTAAATCTAATGGCTCCAGGTCGCATTGAAATTTACCAGCATCTGCTCTACCAATTAACGACACTTCATCTAACATTTGTGCCATGTTCTTGATAGCGGCGCGAATCATTTGCAAATGATTACGTTTTTTCTCTTGAGTTAATTTATCTTCGTTATTTTGGAGTAATCCAGCTGCTAAGAGAATAGTATTTAAGGGTTGGCGGATATCGTGAGAAAGCATAGAAACTAATTCTGATCTGAATTGGTTGATTTCGTTAGCTTTTACCAGTTCCGCATTGCTTTCTTCAACTCGCACTTGTAATGTCTGATTAACTTGACGTAATGATTCTAAAAGCTGTTTACGCTCGATCGCATAACATATAGAACGAACCAAGCCATTGACGTTGACTTGACGCTTGACTAAATAATCTTGCGCTCCTTCCTTGACTGCTGCAATTGCCAGTTCTTGGTCGTTAGTATTTGTCAGTACCACAATTGGCACACTGGGGGCACAATTAATCAGCACTGGCAAAGAGGATAATCCTTGACTATCAGGTAGGGTAAGGTCTAATAAAATAATGTCGTAGTTAATGCGACTGAGTTCATTGAGTCCTTCTTGCAATCGCTTGACATGAACTAGCACAAATTCTTTAGCATCGGCTTGCTGCAAAAACTCTTGCAATAACCTAGCTTCTGCCAGATTGTCTTCAATTAACAAGATTTTTACTAAGCTTCCAGCCATAGTTTTCTGGTTTCAAGCCCTGGGAAGTGAAAAGGCAAAAGGTAAAAGGCAAAAGGCAAAAGGCAAAAGAACTTTTTAGCTTTATTTCTGATTCCTTCTTTTTACTTTTTACTTTTGCCTTTTAACTTACTCTGACGGTAAGGTGACGGTAGACAGCCAAAAATCTTCGATGCCTTTGACGATTTGGAATAGTTGGCTGAGGTTCCGAGATTTAGTAATGTAGCAGTTTACGTGTAAGTCGTAGCTGTGGAAGATGTCATCCTCGTTTTTTGAGGTTGTCAGCACTACTACGGGGATACGTTTGAGTAGGGGGTCGTTTTTAATTTCTGCCAATACTTCCCGACCATCTTTTCTCGGCAAGTTCAAATCTAGCAGAATTAGGTCAGGGCGGGGAGCGTCAGCGTACTCACCTTCTTGGCGTAAAAAAGCCATCGCATCCACACCATCTCTAACCGTCACTACTTGGTGCGGCACGGAGCTATTTTTCAATGCTTCTTGGATTAAGCGGATATCGGCTTTATTATCCTCGACCAAAAAGATGGTTTTGGGCTTTTCTTCCGTTTCTACGCTCACGCTCGCGCCCTCCAACTGGAATTGTAAAGTAGAAGGTAGCTCCTTCACCAAGTTGTGATTCTACCCAAATGCGACCCCGATGGCATTCGGCAATCTTTTTACAGATAGCTAGACCCATACCTGTACCAGCATACTCGTCTCGTGTATGTAGGCGTTGAAAGATCACAAAAATGCGATCGCTAAATTTCGGGTCAATACCAATACCATTATCGCGCACCCAGAACAACCATTCATCTTCTAACCTCTCGGCTCCCACATGAATTTGGGGCGGTTGCTCACTGCGGAATTTGATGGCGTTAGCAATCAAGTTCTGAAATAGTTGCATTAGCTGGGTACTGCCAGCCATCACTGTTGGTAAGGGGTCATGGGTAATTATAGTGCCAGTTTCGGCAATTCGCTGCCGGAGATTACCGAGAGCGCGTTCTAAGGCTGTTTCGACCTCAGTTAGTTGAAATGCGATCGCCTGTGTATCTACTTTGGAGTATGCTAATACGTCATCAATTAACGTCTGCATCAGGCTGACACCTTGGACGGCATAACTGATAAACTCTTTGGCATCTTCGTCCAGTTCTTCGTTATAGCGCATCTCTAAAAGTTGCACATAATTCGCCACTTGATTGAGTGGTTCTTGTAAGTCATGAGAGGCGACATAGGCAAACTTTTTCAATTCAGCGTTGGAACGTTCTAAATCCTGTGCTAATTGAGCCAGCTCATCGGCTTGGCGCAATACAATGTTGACAATTGCTTTGCGTAATTCTAGCGCGGCTTTAATTTCGACATGTTGCCAAGGTAAAGATGTTAGGCGGACTGTTTCTTTCCACAATTCAAACGATTTCCTTGGACACAGCCGCACATCTCCATCTGTCTGGTTAACTTCAAACGCCTTATTAGGATCACCACCCCAATTCACAGTTTGAATTACTTCTGGACAATTATCTGACAAAAGTCCCGGAGATTTGAGGTTTTTTCTAACTGGTTAATAGAAGTTCTTGCCAGATGGTAAAAGCTTAAAAATGGGATATTTTCTTGCGAAAATGCTGGTTCTAGTTCTAGAATTAATGCTCCTTCTGGATTCCGGTGAAAAACTCCGTCAAAAACTACATATTCATCACCTTTTTTTCTAAACCAAAGTTTTGTTGGGTTGATAAATTCGAGATTATCCTCTGCTAACCCAGCTTTAATCCGCTCAAGTTGAAACGAGTCGAGTAAATCTTCGAGTTTTTTTTGCAAAATCTGTTCCGGTTCTATCCCGAAAACACTCCAAGTATTGTTACTAACTTGTAATATTTGTAAGTCCGGTTCTGCCAATACCAATAAAACTGCGTGAGGCTGTATTTGCCGAGAAGTGTGAATCGGAGCTTCTTTTAAGCCAGTAACATTAATGCTGGGAAGTTGTAGATTTAATTCCATTAGGATTCTCCTCTATTTCTAGAGAGTATCAAAAGCATATTCTATATAGGTTTAACCTATTGGGTTAATAACTTTATGACACTTCCTAGATGTAAGCTTTTATAATTTTTATTCTAAAAATCTACTAATTAGTCAAATTTTTACAGTTAAAAAATAGAATGATGAATTATAAAATTTTTCTTTATTTTTCTTCATCAATTCTGTTTTTTTACTACCTAACTTTTGATACCTCTGTTGCGTTGTATAGCTTTTATCTATCCTGCTAGCGTTTTCAGTCTAACAGGCAGGCTCTCTAAATACAGATAAGAAATGTAAAAAATAGCTGATTGTCTACACTGCATATATGTAGCAGTATTAAGCTTTAAAAGGAAACAGGTAACAGTTAGATTAATGCTAAATAGCATCAAATCCAAGAGTTAAACCACATCCGTAGTCTATAATCTTCGGATGAAATAGGTAAACCTAAATAAATGGGTAACCAAAATACAAAAGCCACTAAAATCACCAAAGAAAGGGTGACACCCATAACTTGTAATGGCCGATAATAGCTACGAAGGCACTGATCAACAAACCAAGCGATCGCTAAAAATGCAAATATCACAGCTGTCATATAATGGTAAATAAAAGCGCACCGTGACACCCTCATCCAAGGTATTAAGTTAGCAGCATAATTTACAACCAAGTACAAAGCAATCCATGTATCGACAGTGAAATTTTTAGGTAAAGTAAAACGTTTTTGCTGCCGCCAAAACATTACCATCGAAACAATTAGCATCCCTAGCAAAAATAGAATGGCAGCAACACCAAACCACCACAAAAAAGGATTACCCATTGCATGCACATCATAAATAATTTTCCCAGCACCAGCAGGTAAATTAGGCCCTAAAACAGGTAATGGCTCAGTCGCATTTTGGGCTGTTTGATAATAATATGCCATTGGACGTATCAACAACGGCCATTTATACCAAGCAGCACAGTAGGGATGCACTTGAGCGTTATTGCCACCAAGACGTTCATGAAAAGCTAAAATTTGTTTGTGGACTTCGATAAATCCATATTTTGTATCTAGTTTTAAATGGGGAATCCAAATCAGGCTATATACAGTCAGTGGGAGAACTCCTAAAAATAATAAAACTTGCCAACCATACAATTGTGTTAGCTGATGCAGTGGTGAAGATGCTTGTTGATTTAATTCTGCATCACTAATTGCTGAATTATCAATTACATTGATTTTTTTGACTAATATTTGCCAAATCCAAGCAAATATCCAGAGAAGATAAATACTAGCTAGAAAAAATAAACCATTCCACTTAGTAGCAACTGAACAACCAAAAGCAATACCAGCAATTATTAAAAATAATTTACGTTTTTGTTTCTGATTATTTAATGCTAAAAGAAACAACCACTGACCTAATAAACCAAATAAAACTACATATATATTGATTAGCGCATAGCGAGACTCAACAATAAATATGCCATCAACAGCAGTAAATAACCCAGCAATTAAGGCAAAGCTGCGACGAAAACTCAACTGATAAGCAATCCCAGCAATTAGTAAAGGGATAAAAGAACCTAAAAAGGCATTAATCCAGCGATAATCCCAAGGCGATCGCAGTGAACCAGTGAGTCCATTCACGCTATCATGCCAAAATGGGACATGACTACCCAACCAAATGCCAATCGCAATAATATATTTACCTAATGGTGGATGACCATCAAAAAAGGGAACGTGGGTGAGATAGTTATTACCAAATTTCGCGTAGTAAACTTCATCAAAGACTAAGGTGTTATACCTATCTAGTCCCCAAAACCTCACAGCGAGTGAGAGTAAAAATATACCCGCTAACCCAATGCGGAACCAATTTTTAGTCATTAGTCAATCGTCATTAGTCAATAATCTTTAGTTATTCTCCCCTTTGTTCTGCTTCTTAACAAAAATTTTTAGGGTGAGCATTGCTCACCCTAATCGGACTGAATATTAGGCGATCGCAAATTCTGAATATTGCCGTAAGAGTAAGGAATTTTGGTATGTTCAGTAAGAATGTTGCAAATTAGCCGTCTGTATTGTTCTAACGTACCCATCGGACGATTACCTCCCGTTTTGGATGAAAAATAAATTATCCAACCTTGTATATACAGCGTAGGGTTATCATGAGGTAAAGCCAGAATTAGTTAAAACAATTATGCTAAAAACATTTAAGGCTTGGTTGAAAGGAAACTGTTTGGAGTGGATTAGTGAAGTTCCTGAATTTGGAGAGAAAAAAATCCAAGTCCATGTTACGCTCCTTGATGACAAACCCGTTTTAGAAACAAAGACGCGTGGAAAAAGAATGGCTGAGATATTGGCGAATCTTGCTACCACTCAAACTATGAGTGATATTGAGCCAGTTTTCTGGCAAAAAGAAACTCGTCAAGACCGTTCACTGCCAGGGCGATAAAACGTGCTTGTTGACAGTAACATTATTATCTATGCAGCCCAACCGGAACATTCCCAGTTGAGAGAATTAATTGCTGAGTATTCACCTGCGGTATCAGCACTCAGTTATCTTGAGGTACTAGGTTATCATCTACTTTCTGAGCAGCAACGCCAGTATTTTGAAGAATTTTTCCAGGTTGCTCAAGTTCTACCAATATCGCAAGAAGTTTTAAATCAAGCGGTGGCGCTGCGCCAACAAAGACGTATGACTGTAGGCGATGCGATTATTGCCGGAACTGCACTGGTGCATGGGTTAACATTGATCACCAGAAACGTAGATGATTTTCGTTGGATTGCTGAACTTAATATATTGAATCCGTTCGATATTGATACATCTGGTGTAGTCTAATAGCATTTCACGTTAATCACGATACATATAAATCATGTAGAGACGTTGCAATGCAACGTCTCTACAAATTTGAAATTTATCGCTTTACTTAAGACTCAGGACTTTCCACTTTTGCGACTTCCAGCATCGTCTTTAATACAGAATCGGGATTTAAACTGATAGAATCAATTCCCTGTTCTACTAAAAATTGGGCAAATTCAGGATAATCGCTGGGTGCTTGTCCACAAATACCGATTTTACGGTGGCGTTTTTTGGCAGCTTCAATAGCCATTTTCACCATTTGCTTGACGGCGGGACTGCGTTCATCAAATAATCGCGCCACCAAAGCTGAATCTCTGTCTAATCCCAAGGTTAGCTGAGTTAGGTCATTAGAACCAATAGAAAAACCATCAAAGACATCTGCAAATTCTTCTGCCAAAATTACGTTACTTGGTAACTCGCACATGACATAAACTTGCAAGTCATTAACACCTTGTTTCAACCCATTTTTTGCCATCTCTGCTAATACTAAACGTCCCTCATCGGGAGTGCGACAGAAGGGAATCATCGGAATGACATTTGTCAAACCCATCTCATCCCGGACTCGCTTGATAGCCTGACATTCTAAAGCAAAAGCGGCTTTATAACCTTGATCATAGTAACGTGCTGCACCTCGCCAGCCCAGCATTGGATTTTCTTCGCTAGGTTCAAATTGTTTACCGCCTAACAAATTGGCATATTCGTTACTCTTAAAATCCGACATCCGCACAATCACAGGTTTAAGATAGAATGCTGCGGCAATTCTGGCTATGCCTTGGGCTAATTTATCGACAAAATACTGCGGTTTATCTTCGTAAAGTGAAGTGATTTCCGCGATTTCTGCTTTCACTTTTTCATCTTGCAATTGGTCGTAATGAAGCAACGCCATTGGATGAATTTGAATTTGATTAGCAATGATAAATTCTGTCCGCGCTAAACCTACGCCATCGTTGGGAATTGCAGATAAACTAAAAGCCTCCTGGGGATTACCTACATTCATTAAAATTTGAGTGCGAGTGCGGGGCAAGTTTTCTAAAGGAACTTCTTTGACTTCAAAAGGTAATAAGCTGGGATAAACTTTACCGTCTTCGCCTTCAGCACAGGAAACCGTGACTTCTTGATTATTTTGCAAGACTTTTGTGGCGTTGCTACAACCCACGATCGCCGGTACACCCAATTCTCGTGCAATAATTGCTGCATGGCAGGTACGTCCACCAGAATTCGTAATAATTGCACTGGCGCGTTTCATAATTGGTTCCCAGTCGGGATCTGTTCTTTCGGTAACTAACACATCGCCTGGTTGGAATTTATCAATGTTGTGGACATCTAAAATGAGGCAGACTTTGCCTTGAGAGATAGCTTCGCCAATTGCACGTCCTGTTACTAAGGGGAGTGGGGTAGAATCTTTATCTGTGACCAAGCGATAGCTACGCAAGACATTGCCTTTTTTCTGCGACTGCACTGTTTCGGGACGCGCTTGCACAATAAATAATTGATTGGTAATGCCATCTTTTGCCCACTCAATATCCATTGGGGTGTAACTACCGTGGACTAGAGAGTAATGGTCTTCGATGATGCAGGCCCAGCGCCCTAGTTGTAAAATTTCTTCATCATTGAGAGCAAATTTAGTGCGATCGCTTTCAGGAACAGGTACATTCTTTGTTAATTTACAATTATCATCTGATCTAACTGTTAATGTATGAGCGTTGTCAGCAGCACAAGCAATTAAATCGACTTCTGAGGCAGGAACATAAACCATTTTGATTTCTTTACTGCCCAATTTCTTATCAATAATTGAACGAAAACCTGTTTTTAATGTTGGTTTAAATACATAATATTCATCAGGATTTACTGCACCTTGAACAACATTTTCTCCTAAACCGTAGGCGGCGGTGATTAAGGCTGCATCCTTAAACCCAGTTTCTGTATCAATAGAAAACATGACTCCAGATGTTGCTAAATCAGAACGCACCATTTTTTGGACACCAACTGATAAAGCTACATCAAAATGATCAAATCCCTTAGTATGGCGATAAGAAATAGCGCGGTCAGTAAATATAGAAGCAAAACATTTATGACAAGCTGTGATTACTTCGTCAACACCAACAATATTTAAATAAGTTTCTTGCTGTCCGGCAAAACTAGCGTCGGGGAGGTCTTCAGCCGTAGCGCTAGAACGAACTGCAACATCTGTTTGGGTTAAATATTTATCACATAAACTTTGGTAGGCTTTGGCGATCGCCTCGCGCAAATCTTCTGGGAATGGTGTGTGCAATAATAGCGATCGCGCTTTTTCTCCGCGTTCGCGTAAATTGTTCACATCCTCAACATTTAAATCAGAAAAAAGTTGACGTAACTTCGTTTCTAATCCTGCTGATTGGATGAAATAACGATAAGCATAAGCAGTAGTCGCAAACCCCGTCGGCACATTGACACCTTTAGGAGTTAGTTGTTGAATCATCTCTCCCAAGGAGGCATTTTTTCCACCTACTAGATGTATATCTTTAATGCCAACTTCATCAAACCAGAGAATGAGCGATCGCTCTTGAGAAAGTGAAGACCAAGTTTGATGAGATATTGTAACCATAAGTGTTACCTCCCAAATAAATACTCTATTTAATGAGCTTTAAATTTTATTGAATAATTTGATATCTCACACCCAGCAGGCATTTTGACGCTGAATCAGCATCTGTTATATCTTGTTGGTGCTTAATGATTCCTTTGGGATCACGATAACAAATAAATCCAGATTTTGGGTACGATATGCAGCATTCCTTAAAATAGTGCATCAAGTGTCTACAAATACTGCATGAACCAGTCATACCAATTTGTAATTCAGAAACTTAGATGCAGCAAGACTTTGCTGATTTACATCTGTTATACCAATTCACCAAAATCTTGATACACATACAAGAATATGTAGGGGGGAACGGCTGTTCGCCCTTACACCTGATATTTGTATCATCCATAAAGTGAAATGGTATTACCTCATTTTGAAGAATTGGTATAACTCTCTAAGACAATTATAAAAAATGTAACGAAAAATTGCTGCCAAACATACCATTCCTTGATGAATAGACCTGCCTTAAAAATAGGTGTAGGGGTGTAAGGGGAAGACATTTTTATACACTCGTTGTGAATTCTATTCATGGAGTCTCTTGCATGAATACAAAAAATCCCCTCAACCCCCAACCCCTTCTCCCAATATTGGGAGAAGGGGAGTAAATGTTTAAGTCCCTCTCCCAAGTCTGGGAGAGGGATTTAGGGTGAGGGATCTTGATTCATGCAAGAAATCTAATATGTATGCAAAAACCCCTAGATACTAATTAATATCAGGGGCTTACGTCAATTAAAATTTTTCTTTTTTACACTAGAATGATTAAAACTTGCTGGCTACTCTTGGTTGGTCTAAATAGCCATAGACAATTCGAGAAACTTGACTGATAAAATCTCTGGCTTTTAAATCATTAAAAGGTCTTCTCACAAAAATTCCTGCCAAGTAGCGCTTACCAGATGGCATTTGAATAATCCCTGCATCACCTAGTACAATTCCTAAAGTTCCGGTTTTGTGAGCAATTACAGCACCTTTACCAAGACCAGCCGGTAATAACTTTGTGTTATGAACACGACGCATAATATCTAAGACTTTGCCACGACTGGAATCAGTTAACAATCGATTGTTAGCAACTAATGCTGACAGTCGTACTAAATCTTTGGCGCTAGTTGTATTAGTACCTTTGAAGTCGCCGAGTAAATTCCGCACGACGGTATTTTGTAGTCCCCAACTTTGAAAACGCTGATTTAACTTAGCCTTACCACCCAATCGGTCAATCACCATATTGGTAGCAGTATTGTCGCTAATGGTAATCATCTTAGTAACTGTCTCCAATAGACCAAACCGAGTTCCAGGACGCTTATACTGCATTGTTCCTGAACCGCCAGTTATTAAGTCACGCCGCATCACTAAGGTTTCATTCAGTTTGACTCTGCCTGCATCTACTTCTTGAAATAACGCGACTAAAATTGGAAACTTGATTGTACTAGCAGCGGGAAAGATTTTCTCGCCGTTTAAATCTAGATAGTTACCTGTATCCAAATCTAAAAAGAACATTCCTGGGTCAAGGGAACGATAACGAGCCGCCAACGCTTTGACTTGCGATCGCAGTTGTGGTATTTCCTTACCTAAAGGCACAACTCCAGCAAACAAAGAAACATCACTAACTGAAATTGGAATCTGCTCTTCACTAGAAGAAGAAACATGATTATCAATGCGGTTATCAATGCGTTCCACCGATGGAAATTTCACTATCCAATGAGTAGAAGAGTCGCCTTGAATCAGAAACTTGCCGGGGTCTACGGTATATCCTGGTGCCAATTCCACTACTAGTCTTGTTGTGGTAGTATCAACCTTACCCACACGAATTTCGCGTACTGTTGAACCAAAATTTTTCCGAACTGTATTTGTTTTAAGTTCTGTACCAGGAAGATCAATCACCAACCGCGTGGGATTTTGAATTAAAAATGCTCTTGGTTTAACACCAGAGTTGGTAGTAATGTTGAGTTGATTTTGCGCGGTATTAAAACTCCAAGATTCTAAGCGAGATGCTTTTGCTGGAGAAGAAAGCAGGACAATACTGACAACGCTAAGCAGAAATAAGCGTAATCTCATGCGTGTGATTATTTGAGCGACAGTTGAATTTACTTGCACCAATTTTCGAAGCTGTCCCGGTTGATCCGGAATAAACTCGAATCATAATTCGTGGCAAATCATTACGTCAAGACACGCAAACCACAGAATAGTTCCTTTACCAAAAATTTAATTAGGAATAAGGGAAAAACTGGGACTGGCAGATCTAGATTTTTGACGATAATTCCAGGAAACTTGTAATGGTAGGTAAAAAATACTGAACTTTCCAGATAAATGTTATTTTTGCCAAAAGTACATAGTCAACTGTCAAAAAACAAGCTTTTTTGGACTAAATAAAAATCTAGGACACAGAGTTTTAGGTCTAAAATAATTGACTTAATGGTGTTGGTAAACCATCAATGCTGATGCTATTTTTCTGTTGTTGATATTCTCGAACTCCCTGTTCTCCTTTTTTATTAGCCCAATCTACTAGTATCTGGCGTTGACCTTGGTATTCGTAAAGTGGTACGCCAAAACCACAGGAACTTTGCACAAGCTCAATATCAGCGACGATAATTTGACGAGTTCCTGGTAGCTGAGGAAATACTGAATATATCGAGTCCCAATCAGGAGAATTTGGTAATATTACGTATCCTTTGCCGTACAGTCGCAGGATGCGTGGTGGTTCAGTAAAGGCGCAAAACATTAAGGTGATGCGACCATTTTCTTGCAGATGGGCTGAGGTTTCGTTACCACTACCTGTAAGGTCTAGATAAGCGACTCGGTGGGGTGATAAGATGCGGAAGCAATCGAGACCTTTGGGAGATAAATTAATGTGACCTGTAGGACTTAAAGGTGCAGTACCTACAAAGAAAAGGTTTTGAGCAGCAATAAACTCTTGCAATTCTTCAGTTATGGAGTCAAATAGTTTAGCCATAGACGCTCAAGAATAAAAAATAGGACATATCTTTTGTAGTCGTATCTTACAACCCAAAATGATTTGATTTGTTTGGCTTTGGGTGAGTCGGCACTCAAGATATACTGTAACTCTCAAAGTCAGGCGATCGCTTCTAGACCAACGCTACACACTTGTTTATTCTCTGCGATGCTCCTCTATTGCAATTTGTTATTAGTTATGTATTCAAGCCTAAATATTCAGTCACAAAAGTCAAGCAATAAAGTTTAGAGAATATCTGAATTGGTTTTTATCAGATTTATGAGTAGGATAATACGTCAAATACAAGGGTTTGAGCTACTTGGTCATTCATATAGTGTTAATAATTATGTCATCAAAAGTAAATTTAACTTGACAGAGCTTTTGATTTTTTATATTCCTTATTGATAAGGTATATCATTTAGGATGCATAAACTGTTAGTCTAGCTGTAACGTTGTCCATTTAGTTCTTAGAGATATTGATGCCCATGTATGATTTGTTTGTAGCAGGTGGCGTAGTCATGTGGCCTCTGCTGGCCTTTAGTGTGGTGGCGATCGCCTTAATTATCGAGCGAGTGCGTTTTTGGTATCGGATTAATACTCGACAAAACCGTGTAGTTCGAGAAGTGTTGAATCTCTACCGCCTGGATAATGTTGTTGGTGCTTTGGATAAGTTGCAAAAAAATGCAGATTTACCTGTAGCACGCATTTTTCTTTCTGCACTGCAACTAGAAGAACCAACCCCAGAAGAATTTCGTCTGGCGCTAGAAAGTGAAGCGCAAGCCGAAATCCCAGTTCTCAAACGGTTTCAAAATATTTTTGACACAATTATTGGTTTAGCACCACTTTTAGGTCTACTAGGTACTGTGTTGGGGCTGATTGTGTCTTTTGGCTCATTAAACCTGGGTGATGTGGGAGGTACGAAAACCGCAGGAGTCACAGCAGGTATTAGTGAAGCGCTGGTGTCTACAGCTTCAGGATTGATCGTAGCTATTTTTACACTTTTATTTGCTAACACCTTTCGCGGGCTATACCAACGCCAGATTGCCGCAATGCAAGAATATGGTGGACAATTAGAGCTACTCTATCGTCGCCGCTATGAACGAGGAGACAGAACCTATGCGTCTACAAGATGAGCCAGATTTACCACCGCAAATTAACATCGTACCGATGATTGATGTGATATTTGCGATTTTGACATTTTTTATCATGTCAACGCTCTTTTTAACTCGTTCAGAAGGTTTGCCAGTTAACTTACCGAAAGCGGCGACAGCCAGACAGCAGCAAGTTCCAGCCAAAATTACCGTCACGGTAGATAAAGATGGAACAGTAAGTGTCAACCGCCAACCCACTACTGTTGATGGTTTAGCAGGACAATTGCGTACCTTGGTAGGTAATAACCAAGAAGCATTAGTAGTTGTGAATGCTGATGAAACAGTCACGCATGGTAAGGTGGTGGCGGTGATGGATCAAGTACGACAAGTACCAGGTGCAAAATTGGCGATCGCTACGCAAAAGCCTTAGCTAAATCGTCCTTTGTCATTGGTCATTTGTCATTTGGATTTACAACAGACAGATGACTATGACATTTTTAACTTAAAGTAGTTGGTTTGGTATATTCGCTGCTTTTATTGGGTGAATGAGATGAACATACAATTGGTATAAGAGGATGTCTGAAAAGTAATGGGCGAATATAATTCGCTACTATACAAACGAAGTCCGCCTACGCGGACTAATAGAGAATTAAAGTTTTTGAACCCGCGTAGGCGGTGAGACCAGTGCTGCGGGAGGGTTTCCCTCCGCAGGCAACTGGCGAACCCGGAGGGGTTTTGTCTGTGTAGCCGCGACTTCAGTCGCAAAGGCTAGTATGAAATGAGACTTCTCAGACATCCTCTAAGTAAATATGTTTAGAAATACAGCACATCCCTGCCGTAGTCAGCCAATATTGTTTTCATCTAATACATAATAAATGCCTGAAAATTCTGGTAACAAATGTTTATTTTTTAAATCAACCTTTGATATTGAACGAGCGATCGCACGAAAGCTTTTATTTGAAGTAAACCCAGAAATTCACACCTACGTAGAGGAACAAGAGGATGGCGAAGACTAGCGATGCAATAAAAATCATTAACAAGATGACTAGCAGCGACCCTGAGCTTGAAGCAATGGTGGAGGAAGCCTCTAGAATTGCTACCAACATAATGTGATGGATAACGAATGTCGTTTGTTGGTAGAGCAAGTTAATATATAATCGATAAAATTCATCTCATGACTCTCGTGGTTTTCCAGCATTGAGGAAAACTCATTAGCATTTACCAAAATCGACTATATAAGTAATTCCCCAAGCCCCAGTACCAGCGCGGTCTACCATTCTTGAGAGTCAATCCTATCCAAAGAAATATCGGGGTTAACTTAGTAAAAATTTTTATGCAGTCGCGCCTGTCAGATCATGATCTGCTGCTTAAATCCCGATTGCCCAAATCCCCTAAATCCCAAAGGCAAGCAGTTATGCCAAACTTGTAGCACCCCTTTAGTGCCACTGTTGAGAAATCGCTTCCGAGTGATTCGGGTGCTTTCCGATGAGGGGGGATTTGGCAGAACTTATTTATCAGAAGATACCGATAAACTCAATGAACTTTGTGTAATTAAGCAATTAGCGCCGAAATTTCAAGGAACTTGGTCGCAGAAAAAAGCAATGGAGTTATTTGCCCAAGAAGCAAAGCGACTGCAAGAACTCGGCGAACATCCGCAAATTCCGACACTGATTGCTTACTTTGAACAAGATAACTGCCTTTATTTGGTGCAACAGTTTATTAATGGGCAGAACTTGTTAAAGGAGTTACAACAGCGCAAAGTTTATAAAGCCAATGAAATTCAGGCAATTTTACTCGATTTACTGCCTGTACTCAAATTCATTCACGATCGCGGTGTGATTCACCGAGACATTAAACCAGAAAATTTAATTCGCTGTCGTTATGATGGACGCTTAAGCTTGATTGATTTTGGTTCTTCTAAGCAATTAACCGAGAAAGTCAAGAACAAAAGTGGCACATCCATTGGTTCTCATGGTTATTCGCCCTTGGAACAAATCAGAGACGGTAAAGCTTACCCAGCTAGTGATTTGTTCAGTTTGGGGGCTACTTGTTTTCATCTGCTAACGGGAACATCCCCTTTTCAATTGTGGATGGAACATGGCTATGGCTGGGCGAACAATTGGCGGCAATATTTGCGTAGTCCGTTGTCGCCAGAATTGGATGGCGTGATGCATAAGTTGTTGCAAAAAGACTTAAGCCAACGCTACCAATCAGCCGATGAAGTGATCAAAGATTTGATTCCCACACTACCACGCGCCCTACCAGCCGCAGGCCAGTCATCAGGAAAATTTCCTGTGACTCAACCAAGGTCAACTTTTTCTATTAAATATGCTTTCGTAAAAAGTTTAGTTTTAGCTGCTGCTTTTATCCTGTTATTTGGATTTAGTGATTCTTGGTATCAACAATATCGCCAGATTCAAACTAGTTTGTTATCGAGACTGAAGCTGCAACATTCTAGTTCTAATCAAAATGAAGTTGTTTTCGGTCAGTCACTCAATATTCCGGTGAGAAATATTGCCTTAGCTAACACCCTCACAGGTACAGCAAAATCGGTTGTATCTGTCGCCATTAGTCCCGATGGGCGGACAATTGCGAGCAGTGGCGAAGGCGATCGCATAATTAAAATGTGGAATATTGCCACAGGAAAAGAAATATTGACCCTCAACGGACATTCGCAAAAAGTCAATGCTGTAACTATCAGTCCCAATGGCAAAACCTTGGTAAGTGGGAGTGATGATCAAACCATTAAAGTCTGGAATTTGACTACAGGTAAAATTGTCCGCACACTAGAAGGACATACTGATTCAATTCAAGCACTAACCATTACCCCAAATGGGAAAATTTTGGTGAGTGGTAGTGATGACAACACTCTCAAAGTTTGGAATTTAGGTACAGGAAAGCTAATTCGCACACTCAAAGGACATAAATTTTGGGTGCGTTCAGTCACCATTAGCCCAGATGGTCGTAACTTAGCGAGTGGTAGTTTTGATAAAACCATTAAACTTTGGCATCTCTACCAAGAAGACCCAGCCCGCACACTCAAGGGAAATACCAATACAATTACATCAGTGGTTTTTAGTCCCGATAATACCACCTTAGCCAGTGCCAGCCGCGATCGCACCATCAAACTTTGGGATGTCGCCTCAGGAGAAGTCATCCGCACCTTAACAGGCCATGCTAACACCGTTACTTGTGTGGCGTTTAGTCCAGATGGCATGACCTTAGCCAGTGCCAGCCGCGATCGTACCATCAAACTGTGGAATTTAGCCACGGGCGAAGTCATCAAAACATTGAAAGGACATGAAAATACTGTGACATCTGTTGCGTTTACTGCTAATGGCAAAACTATTATCAGCGGCAGCGAGGATAATACCATCAAGATTTGGCGAATATCGCAGTAAGCGGGCTACGGTTTAAGAACCATATCCCGCCCGGAACTAAAGGATACTGTTAAGTTCCGGGCTGATAGCAAAAGTCCACTTCAGTGGACTGAATTTCTCATTGAGTCCTCTTGAGATGCCAAAATTAAAGATTTTCTCAATTTAGGATAATTGTGAGCGCAAACAAGGGATAACTAAAAATAGTTCCATCTAGGTAACTATTTTCTGAATGCTTCTATGACATATTGCCTAAGAATTGCCGACATCCCCACAAATGAACGTCCGCGTGAGCGTTTGATGACACATGGCCCTAAAATTTTAGCGACAGCGGAGTTAATTGCAATTCTTTTAGGCACTGGTCAAGGGCCCGGAAAACTCTCAGCTGTGGGTTTGGGACAATATCTTTTGCAAGAATTAAGCAAACATCAACGTGACCCATTGGCAGTTTTACGAGAAGTTACCCCTGCTGAGTTAATGCAAGTTCCTGGTATTGGCCCGGCAAAAGCCACAACCATTCTAGCTGCGGTAGAACTGGGCAAACGTGCATTTCAATCCCGCCCTCTAGACCGCACACCAATTGATAGTCCAATGGCTGCTGCTGCTGCACTTAGTCAAGATTTAATGTGGCAAACGCAAGAACGTTTTGCTGTATTGTTATTAGATGTTAAAAACCGTTTATTAGGTACACAAGTCATTACCATTGGTACTGCTACCGAAACCTTAGCTTCACCACGGGAAATTTTTCGGGAAGTAATTCGTCAAGGCGCAACACGGGCAATAGTCGCCCACAACCATCCTTCTGGGAACGTTGAACCTAGTCAAGAAGATATAGAATTGACACGTCAATTATTGGCAGGAGCGCAGTTGTTGGGTATTCCCTTGCTAGATCATGTAATTTTAGGTAATGGAAATCACCAAAGTTTACGTGAGATTACAACTTTATGGAATGATTATCCTCAAGGTGATTGATATAGCAAAGTGCTGAGTGCTGAGTAAAAACCCAGCAGATGTAGGTTGGGTTGAGGGACGAAACCCAACACCTCAAAGTCTTGTAAATGTTGGGTTTCACTGCGTTCAAACGCCACTTGCTATAAGCCGGGAAACCCGTCCACCCTTCGGGTTCAGCAGTCCCCCAGACGCTCGTTCGCGTAGCGTCTCCCTTTGGGAGAAGACTCGCTAACGCTGCGCTAACGACGGGAACCGCCAAGATGGGGGCTGCTTCACCGCAGTGGCTCCCCAACCTACGCATTTGTCTACTAAAATTTTGTGGAGACATATATCTGAAAATTGTCTATTGACAACAAAATTAATCCATGTATTCGTAAAATCTGTATCTTATTGCCAGATTTTTCTCCAAGTCAAATGCATAATAAAAACACCCCATTTCTCACTCTGTTGACTCTGCTAGCTTCTCGAATCATGACGGAGAGAGGAATTGTTGACGAAATGGGGAAAATCAAAACTGTTTTCAGAAGAGGTTTGGCGAGAATTCTCAGATAAACCTGACACGCTACCAAGTCAAGATTTATCAGAAACCCTTTCTGGAAATATATCCTAGAAAATCGCGCCTGTAACACTTTGGCTTATCAGTGCATCGAATGTTTGCTTTGTCAGGCACGTAAATTCACTAGGATATCTCCGCACATCTAGGTTGGAAGACAGATGGAAATTTCTTACCGCAACATTAATTACTCACTCAATCCTTCTTCTTCTTTGACAGATTTTCCAGTCCTTCAAACCGATAAGTATATCTTGCGGCTGGCCTCGACTGAAGAAGAATTAGAATCTATCTTCCGCTTGCGGTTTGAAGTCTTTAATCTGGAACTGGGCTTAGGATTTTCTAGTTCTAGCCTAACCCAGATGGATCGAGACAAGTTTGATGAAGTTTGTCATCATTTAATGTTGATTTCCAAACATACTGGTCAAACAATTGGAACTTATCGGATGCAAACTTATCAAATGGCATCTCAAGGATTGGGTTTTGATGCTGCTGATGTGTTTAATCTCAGCACAATTCCTGATCATGTGCTGCAAGCATCTGTGGAAGTTGGACGGACGTGCATTGCTAAAGAATTTCGCAACAGTCAAGCGCTGCTATTACTGTGGGAAGGATTAGCAAATTATCTCATCTGGAGTCAAAACAAATATTTTTTTGGCTGTGCTTCATTACTGACACAATCGCCTAGGCAAGCTGCTTGTGCATATCATTTTTTTCAAAAAAACAATTTCATGCATTCGAGTATTTTAGTTTATCCAAATTCGCAATACTGTTTAGAAATCACTCAACCTTGCTTAGATAAATGCGAAGTAGAAATTCCAAAAATTTTACACGCTTATTTGAGTATCGGAGCTAAAATATGTAGTTTTCCAGCAATTGATCGGCAGTTTAAAACAATTGATTTTTTGACTATCTCTAATATAGAAAACTTCACAAGATGGCATTTACCCAAGTGTTTTGCTAAAAAAGCTTTGACCGTAAATTTGACTAGCGATCGCAATCCCTAATATCTTCATAACTCATATAACTATGCAGCAGAACACACTCACTCCGAGTTGGTTGCGGTTTTTAATTATTGTTTTGCTGGTGATGGCTATATTGTTTCGCTTCTCTAATCTTGACAGCAAAGTTTATTCCCATGATGAAACATATACATCATTGCGGATTTCTGGTTATACAGTTGCAGAAGTCAAACAGCAATTATTTAATAGTCGTGTAATTACTCCAGAAAGTTTTGCTCAGTTCCAAGGTATTAATCAAGAAAAAGGACTGAGTGATACGATTATGTCTTTAGCAAAAGAAGACCCACAACGTACACCACTTTATTATACGATCGCCCGATTTTGGTTAGAAATTTTTGGGAATTCAGTTACCGCAATTAGAAGTTTATCAGCTTGTATTAGCTTGTTAGTATTTCCTGGTATTTATTGGTTATGTCGAGAATTATTTTATGTACCATTATCACTGCCTTGGTTAGCGATCGCACTTGCCGCAGTCTCCCCAGTTTACCTAATATATGCAACAGAAGCCCAAGAATATATTCTTTGGTTAGTCACTATTATCGTCAGCAGTGCCTCACTAATTCGCGCCTTGCGACTGGAATCTAGACATGAAGATGAATTAGCCAAAAGGCAACAAAGCCCAGATCAGTTTACTATTTGGAGCCTTTATACAGTCACTTTAGTATTAAGTCTCTACACCTGTATATGGAGTGGATTTGTGGCGATCGCACATGGCATTTATGTAATCACAATTGCCAGATTTCGGTTAACTAAAACTGTCAGAGCTTATCTATTAGCATCCATTGTCGCTTTTTTTGCATTTATTCCTTGGATGATTATTGGATTAGCTAAATTTTTTCAGTTCTTGCTCTCAAATGATAGCGCATCAATACAGTTAGCACCACTACCTTTATTACCATTTTTGCTAAGACAGGTCAGCAGAATATTTTTTGATGTAGACTTGGCATTAGACAGCACTTCAAGTTATTTAATTTGGGCTTTTTTTGTAATTTTGGTAGGATGTGCTGTTTATTTACTGTGTCGCACAACTAACTACAAAATTTGGCTATTTATTTTAATTTTGATAGTAGTACCATCACTACCGTTAATCTTACCAGCTTTAATTTACGATGGCATAAAGTTAGGTTCTGAGCCATATTTTTTGCCATCTTATTTAGGTATGCAAATTGCTGTGGCTTATTTGTTAGCTACACAACTTTATAATGGCAGTTTGGCAAGACGAAGAATCTGGCAAACAATTATGCTGCTATTAATTATTGCTGGATTAGTTTCTTCGCGGGTATATTATCAAGCTGAAACTTGGTGGTATAAAGGCGTAAGTTACCATAATGTCCAAGTTGCACAAATTATTAATCGTTCTGCACGTCCATTATTAATTAGTGACGCTGAGGGCATTAATTATGGCAATATTTTTTCTTTAAGTTATTTTGTAGAGCCGCGAGTTCGTTTTAAGCTGCTCAAGAATCAAATTATTCCTAATATTTCAGATAGCTATACTCAGATTTTTTTCCTCAACCTTAGCGATACTTGGCGACAACAAATAGCCACTCAATATCAATCCAGGATCAATCTTGTTTATCGAGATGAGTATTACTCACTCTGGGAATTACAAAAACCTCTTAACCGTCGCCAAAATCTGATTTTGCAACGCAATCAGTATTCTGGTAGTTGACAGTATAGTACTATCTTTCTTTTGTAACTCTAGGCAGAGGAAAAAGAGAAATAGTCTGACCAAAGGGATAAAAATAGATGATTGTGCAAGGTATTCATGATGCTAATCAGGTAAGAAAATCCGCTTGTTAGTTGGGGTAGAGAAAATACCTTAAGCCAAGGTTTAATCAAATTGAACAGAATGATTGGTTGAACAATAAGACGGAAATTATTCATGTTAATGGAAAGGTCATATCTTCAATTACGCCATAAGCTGTTACTACAACTATGCCATTTTCAATTTTGCCTAAGTTACCAATATATAGAGGCGTGTTAGTTTGAATCTCTAACCAGCTTGGAGGTTTGGCAATCCAGTTTTGAACTTGGATGTAAGAACCTTCGGCAAGAAGTTCTGTGCAGACAGCATTGGGGATGGTGATGCGACTGAAAAGTTGAGGCAGAATTTCAACACAATCAATCAAGATGAGATAGCACAAAGGTGAAGTATCACAAACGACTATCATTGCTGAGTAATCGCTTGGTCAATAGCTTGTAAGTCTTGCTCTAAGTCAGCTGCGGTGTAGGGTAGGTAAGCTTCATAGGCTTTAAGAAAAGCATCGGTAGCCAGTCGAGAAGAAAGATTTAACAGCCGTTGAACTTGAGCAGTAGAAATTTGCCGATGGCGATAAGCTTCAACCACCAGCGATTCTAAGGCGCGGCGAGAAAGTTGGTCAGGGGTATTAGCGAGTTGATGGGCAATGTCATCGGGTATCTCAATGCTAATTTGCATTTGCAGTGTCCTTTGATGGATGTATGATGCTTCTTTTTAAGAATAACTGAGCAGTAAGCTAATAATCACAAAAGTTTGCTTGTTGAGACCGCAAGGGGGCAGGGGAGCAGAGGAGCAGGGGAGAGGGTTTGAAGTTTTTCCCCAAAATTTCAATTGTGCAACTTGTCAGCACAAAAGCTTATCATACATTTTTAGCAATGCTCCGGTTGGGCTAGGCGATCGCTTCTCAAATTAAACCGCTGTACGAGCTATTCCTCAATATCTTTTACATCATCTGGTGGTTCAAACATCATCTCAAAAGTTCCGTTGGGAATAGTTCGCCGCAAAAATCTTAAGTGGTCTTCTGCGTCTTGGCGGTTAGCAAAACAGGCGACGGTGTGAGATTTAGTAATTATTATAGTTTTAGTTCAAATTTTGAATCTAGCTTGTTTAGCAATTAAGGTTAGATACTTAGATGTGGCTAAAGTCGGCTCATATACACTGTTTTCCCATTGACTAACCGTTGCTTGGCGAACACCTAACCTTTTTGCAAACTCCGCTTGTGTTAAATCCATGTGTTGTCGCAGTGCTTTGATTAACTCAGCATTCCACAGTACAGTATCTCCCTGAAGCTGAACTTGATATTGATCAGGAGGTTTACGAAATATTACTTGTTGCCGCTCAAAATCAACATCTTCAACTCGATATCCCGCTTCTATCCAGGCTGAAGCTTGTGATGAGCCTTGTTTGCGGTTACTCCACCATGCTTGTTTATTTCTTGCTGATTCTGGCAAAACATCATTTATTAAAGTCTCGATTTCAGTAAATGATAGAGTTACTTCATTGCGATCGCTGCCACGTAAAAATTCGAGGAGTGGCTGATATTTGCTCCTCTCCTTCATGTCACATCTTCCTCTGCCAATATCATGCGCTCAATATGAGCTTTTGCTTCATTAACTAAGTTTTCGGCTTCTACAAGCAATCTTTTAGCTTGATCACGACGACGTGGTTACACAGTAAATAAATGATAAGCGATCGCGGGTAATCGCACTTTACTCTATGAAAAACTAATCCTTAATTTTGCAGTGCGATCGCTATTGTAGTGATGAGAGCGATCGTGAATCTACTTTAAAGGGATCTGTAAAGCGAACTTCTGCCATAAATCTAGGCTGTGATATCGTCCCAAAGCTGTGAAACTGGGAACGTATGCCCTGCTGCTGCTTGCCGCACAGATTCTTGCAGATACGTTAAGAGAAAAAATGGAGATTACCCACTTAATTAAATCAACCTAACAAGAAATGCCAAATCCTCAAAAAGCTGCTACTTAATAGCTAGGGCTTCCTTGAAAAACATGATTTTGATTGCAGACAAATTGTGATGAATACAGCTAATTTCCCGTGGCTGACGACGATTATCCTATTTCCGATTGCGGCATCACTCCTGATTCCGATTATCCCGGATAAAGATGGAAAAACAGTGCGCTGGTATTCCCTGATTGTTGGGTTGATAGACTTCGCACTGATTGTCTACGCCTTTTATACTGGGTATGACTTTTCCAATCCAGATTTGCAGCTGTTTGAAAGTTATGCCTGGGTTCCACAACTAGATTTGAAGTGGTCAGTAGGGGCAGATGGTTTATCCATGCCCCTAATTATTTTGACTGGATTCATTACTACCCTGGCAACTTTAGCAGCATGGCCTGTAACCCTCAAGCCCAGGCTATTTTACTTTTTAATCCTGGCGATGTATGGCGGACAGATTGCCGTATTCGCCGTGCAGGATATGCTGCTGTTTTTCTTGGTGTGGGAACTGGAATTGATTCCGGTTTACCTGCTGCTGGCAATTTGGGGCGGCAAAAGGCGGCAATACGCAGCGACAAAGTTTATTTTGTACACCGCAGGCGGTTCGCTGTTTATTTTGGTTGGGGCGTTGACGATGGCCTTTTATGGCGATACAGTCACCTTTGATATGCGATCGCTCGGTCTCAAAGATTACGCTCTCAATTTCCAATTGTTACTCTATGGTGGCTTTTTGATTGCCTACGCCGTCAAATTGCCAATTATTCCCTTGCATACCTGGCTACCGGATGCCCACGGTGAAGCTACAGCACCCGTGCATATGTTACTGGCTGGTATTCTTCTGAAAATGGGCGGTTATGCCTTAATTCGGATGAATGCCCAAATGTTACCGGATGCTCATGCTTATTTTGCGCCGGTTCTCGTCATTTTAGGGGTAGTTAACATCATCTACGCCGCCCTAACATCCTTTGCCCAGCGCAACCTCAAGCGCAAAATTGCTTACTCCTCAATATCTCACATGGGCTTTGTCACTATCGGTATCGCCTCCTTCACCGATTTGGGATTGAGTGGTGCAGTTTTACAAATGGTGTCTCACGGCTTAATTGGGGCAAGTTTGTTCTTCTTAGTCGGTGCAACTTACGACCGGACACACACCTTGATGTTGGATGAGATGGGTGGTGTTGGTAAGCGGATGCAGAAAATTTTCGCTATGTTTACAACTTGTTCAATGGCTTCTTTGGCATTGCCAGGAATGAGTGGTTTCGTAGCAGAATTAATGGTATTTGTTGGTTTTGCCACTAGCGATGCTTATAGCTCTACCTTCAAAGTCATCGTAGTGTTCTTGATGGCAGTTGGTGTAATTTTAACGCCGATTTATTTGCTATCAATGTTGCGGGAAATTTTCTATGGTAAAGAAAACGAGGAATTGGTTTCTCACCAAAAACTTATCGATGCCGAACCCCGAGAAGTCTTTATCATAGCTTGTTTGCTAGTGCCAATTATTGGTATTGGTTTCTATCCCAAATTGCTGACTCAAATTTACGACGCTACAACCGTACAATTGACAGCAAGATTGCGTGATTCTGTGCCAACATTGGCACAGAAAAAAGAAGAAACACCCAAGCTTTCATTGAATGCGCCAACAATTGGTAACTAGATAAGCATTGGTAACTTCAATTTAGTTTTTTTATGGCGGGTTTTATACTCGCCTTTTTTGTATAATTTTGAAGCGATCGCCTAATATCAATTCGTAATTCGTAATTCGTAATTCGTAATTACGGAAGTCTTACATAATCTCAGTTTTAGGGTTTGAATCTGTTGCCGAATTTTAGAGAATTGGTATAACCTCTTTCATCTATTAAATCGCTAAAATACTTTTATCTTGTCCTACAGCCAAGAAAATTTCTTGACCTTGATAAACAATATTAATTTGACCTCCAAACACATCATCAATAGCTAAAAACTTTTTTCCCTGTACTTCTTCAAACTCACTACTAGCTATTGTCCGGCTAACATATCCAATATCAACATAATTAGCTGTATTTATCTGCTCAACACCTATCAATCTAATAAACAAAAAAAGCAAATTATCTATTATATTAGTGCTTTTCTTAATTTTTTCGGGCAACCATACACTGTCCCATTCAATAGCTAATGTCACAGCTTGTTCATACGCAACATTATAGAAGATACCTATCCAATGGGAATCATGTATTGTATATTGTTCATGGAACTGGCTAAAGCTAATTCTCGTACCTTCTTCCCACGGTAAACAATGATTAATAAGCTCTTAATATAGCCAACTTGGATAATGAAATTCTTGTTTCATTTATTCATGCTTTTATTAGCTAATTATTAGCCTGGATAAAACTTTTTAAAATGCCTAAAATTTTTCCCACATCGCTTAAAAAATATTCATTTAAATCAATCTCTACTACTTGCCCAGTTAGGCGCATAAATTTCCAGTTAGTACCTGTGGTTACGCTACCATAGACAGTTCCAATTGCATTACCTTTTTGTTGATTAAATAATTGTGCAGCTATCATTTCTGCTATACACTGCCCTAATCCAGATTGGATGTTATCATTTTTTGCTTCTACTAAGGCAACGACTGGGGCTTTAATAATTATCTGTTCTGGTGATTTACTAATAATAAAATCACAAAAGCCACTTAAGCCTTTTTCTGGACTAACATTAAATTCTCTTCCTGAGAATAAGCTAATCTGATTTTGTAATTGTTCTTTTAGTTCTACTAGTATTGGTGTCAAAATTAATTCTGAACGAGATTTTTCTGTAGCGATCGCTAATGCCAATGGTGTATATTTTTTAAGTGCTTGTGCCAGAAAATCGCTATATTCTATTGGAGGTATATCAGCAAAGATACCCACGGATTCTTTGATAGTAATACCAAAAATTGTTTCGACAGTTTCTATACTAAATTGGCTATATAGCACTTGACAAAAGTTTTATAAACTAAATTTGATTGTTACCTAGTTCGATTTTATCTAAAACCGCAGTCTTACTTGAGATATTAAAACTTTGCGATATCTACACACATCAAAATTACATTATTTTCTAAAATCTTTCTAGAAATAGCATCTACTAAGACCACTCATGTTAAACTACAACCCGTTACACTGTTTGCCATCTTCCGAAGAGCTACCAGACTCAGAGGATATACCTGTGGATAACGAACTACAAGATTTAATTCCCAGTTTGCTGAAAGCGACACTGGCTTTTGTATGGTCAGAGCGTTGGGATTGGTTTTTTGGCGCTAAGATGGGTATTTATTACGACCCTAAAAAATCAGCGATCGCTCCTGATGGGTTTCTCAGTGTAGGAGTTAAACGCGTTGTAGATGGCGACTTGCGCCTCAGTTATGTCATGTGGGAAGAAAAACAGCCACCAGTTTTAGCACTAGAGGTGGTTTCTCAAATCAGTCATGGCGAATACAGTATCAAAAAAGAATTTTACGCCAAAGAATTAGAAGTTTTATACTACGTTATTTACAAACCCCTGCGGCGGAAAAAGCCTCCTCTTGAGGTATATCAGTTAATAGATGGTGAATATTTCTTAATGTCAGGAAATCCCATTTGGCTACCAGAGATTGGTTTAGGAATTGGACGAGAAAGAGGCATTTATCAAGGTATTGCAAGAGAATGGTTGTATTGGTATAACGAGCAAGGACAAAGGTTGCTCACACCAGAAGAACGTATTCAAGAAATGGAAGAACAGTTAAATTTTGAGCGACAACTACGTATACAAACAGAACACAAAATGCAACTACTAGCAGAACAGTTAAAGGCTTTAGGTGTAGAACCTGAAAGTTTAGCCTGAAATGGCTAATTTACCATACTTCAAAGAAAAGCCTTGCCAACTAATGTACCTTGATTAGCTCTTTCCAAAAATAAGTTAGATTATCCTTTAATTTAATTGGGCATCTCACGTAACTGTAAGCCATTCTGCTCAACAGACTTCTTGAGGAGAGTGGCTTGTAGTGTTTTGACATTTTTGTATCAGGTTGTTAATTCACTTGCTTGACTAGGGAATTATATGTGTAAATACACTAATTGTTGTCGGCACAATCTGTAAATATTGTTGGCCATGCAATTTATTTACTTAAATATTCTCATGCAATATGGAAGTTAAATTAGGGTTCGGCTCTATCCCAAAGCCTCAGTATATCTTTGTTAGTAAAGAAAGTGATCACTGTTGGTATATGCTCTCAGATGATGCAAGACAAATACCAATTTATGAAAGAGCACTAACTGGAATTATTACGGAAATAGAACTTAAGAAAGAAGTAGAAACTTCTCAGGGAAAAAGTGAAAAAACAGATTTGCATATTTTGGCAGACAAGCCGTATATTATTCGCTCAGGAAGTGAATCTTATTTCTCGAAGGGTTTGTTGCTTTCACTTAATGCTTTGAGTTACGAACAATTGCTTCAGCCGCTAACTATTGCAGTTAGTCCAGGCGACAAAGCTATTGTATTTTGTACAATTTATCATCCGATAACTTATCGTTCTGTTGGCGTTAGTTGGGATGGACATAAGGAAATAGACTGGCAGGCATTAGGACAAAAAGTTAGTTTAAAAATTAACGGTGCTAAAACTGCAAATTTAGAATCAATAGAAACGTTGGCTAATGCAATTACATCAGAAATTCGGGCAGATTTTATCGCTAAGACTGACACATATTTATCACAATTAAACTGGACTCCCAAGCAGGGAAGGGAGTATTTGCAGCAAAAATATGGCAAGAAATCGCGCCACCATCTCTCTGAGACAGAACTTCTAGATTTTATTGATTACCTCAAGCTACAACTTAGCTACAGTTATTAAAGTATTGTATTTACTACAAAATGCGATCGCTCAATTTCCAGAATTTTCTCTCCTGGCACAGTGCGATCGCTTTTTTATAGTATATGTGTATTGTTTTAAGTTTTAGTAGATTTATACAGGACAAATTTAGAAAATGCTAATTTTCCTAAATCTTGTTATAACAGTTTTACGGTTTTCGACAAGCAGTTGCAGCCGCATACAGCCGGAATGACAAAAGTCAATAAGTCTAAATACTGTAACCGTAAGTCCCGTCAGTTAGTCAAGTTTGTATGAACTCGGAATTGCCAATCATAACTAGTGATCGCCTATTATTACGCATTGCCATCAAAGAGGATATTCCCCAAATTTTAAGATATTTTATTGAGAATAAATCTTATCTGACTCCATTCTATCCTAAATGGGGAGATAACTTTTTTACCGAAGAATATTGGCAATATCAACTAGAAAATACCTTTTTAGAATTCATTCATGACCAATCTTTAAAGCTATTTATTTTTTCTAAAAAAAATCCTAACTTAATCATTGGAACTATTAATTTTAATAATTTTATTCGGGGAGCCGCTCATTTTTGTTATGTAGGTTATAGCCTAGCAGAAACTGAGCAAGGTAAAGGCTACATGACAGAAGGACTCAAAGCGGCAATTCAATATGTATTTGATGACTTAAATTTTCATCGCGTTATGGCAAATTATATGCCACACAACCAACGCAGCGGTAATGTGCTAAAACGGCTGGGATTCGTTGTCGAAGGCTATGCTAGAGACTATTTATTAATTAATGGCAAATGGCAAGATCATATTCTTACAAGTCTGACTAATCCTGATTGGCAAGCAGAGGAATATTAAATTGAGGATAGAGAATTCAGGAGTCAGAATTCAGAAGTCAGATATAGCCGTAATCTCTTAGGTTAGGACATCGGTAAATGATCAGATTTAGACATCAAAAGACTTTTAACTCTGTCACCTCTGACCTGTTACCTGTCCCCTGCTAAACTTCCACTCGTAAACCAAAATAAGTGAGAATTAGTTCATCTACACCATTGTTGATCACTTCATGAACTTCTCCTGGTTCTATTGCGATACAGTTTCCTGGAAGCAGAGGATATTCTTGGTTATCAACACGAATTACCCCTGAACCAGCTTCAACAAAAAATACCTCACACATATCTAGATGGGTATGTGCTGGTGCGGTGTGTCCGGGGGCAAAACGGGCTTGGGAAAAATTAGTCAGGTGAGGTAAATCGCCAAAGCGTAACATCACCTTTTTTTTGATTTCAGGGTTGTGGGAAACAGATTCTTCCGGCAAGTTGTTGAGGGAAGTAGTAATCATTGTGGCCTTAAGTCGTTAGATAGTTCTACGATACCTCTAGACCCATCAATTCTGACTCTTTGACCATCTTGCAACAACCAAGTTGCTCCTCTGACATCCATAACTGCGGGTATGCCATACTCACGGGCGACAATTGCACCATGAGATAATCTACCGCCAGCTTCAGCAATTAGTCCTCCAGCCCTAACTAATAAAGGGGCCCAGCCAGAATCGGTATAAGGTACAACTAAAATTGTCTCACGGTCGATTTGGGGCAGATCTTGTAAATTTCGCACAACTTTTACCCGACCTTCGGCTTGTCCGTGGCTGGCGGGAATACCTTGTAATACTTGGTCAGAGTATAAAGGAGAGGGTGTAAGCGGATGCGGGGGTGTGTTGCCGTAAATTAAAATGGGGACTTGGGTAATTTTGCTATCTTCGAGAAATTGCGATCGCCTATATTCGATAATTTCTGGTAAGCGTTCTCTCAAAGGCGTATCCACTTCGGCAATTAGTTGTCTAATTTCCTCTATTTCTAAGAAAAAGATATCTCCTGCTGCTTGGAGTAAACCAGCTTTTAACCAAGTTTTCTCAATGGCCACAAATCGCCAGCGCAATTCTGCTAATAACCGCGAATAAACCTCAGTAACACGTCCTTTAATATCCACACGTTCTTGAACAAAGCCACGCTTGCGTTTACCTGATAAGGCACGATTGATCGGATCGACATCGCCTGTTTCTGGTTGATTACCTTGAATCAACTGCACAAACAACTGCTGAATTGGTCGGGGATCTTCTTTCCAGGTTGGAACAGCAATATTAGTCCCCACATCACTTAAATAACCATAATCTTGCAGCAGTTCGTTAAAGTCGTAAAGTATTTTTTGTCCTTCTGGAGTTTGTTCTAACTGTTCAAATACTGTATCTGGATCGAATTCAGGTAATACTTGTCTAGCATCGGCGGCTAAAGCACTGAGCGATCGCAATGCGGCTACTTCTGGAGTCACACTGTTATCAATCTGCCCATCTTTGACACGAAAGATGGATTGTCTGATTGCCGCACTCAAGGGCGCTAAAATGCTGTAATAAGTGCCACGCCGCAGTAATTCTAAGTTAAAGTCGATTCTTCCTAAGATTTCCGACGACTCCATTTCTTCGATTGATTCATGCGCCAGTTGCGATAACCCTGGAATAAATAACTCACGGTAGTCTTGCTTAAAGTCTTTGTCTAAATTTAGCTCCTGTTTGAGTAACTGCATCAGCCCAGGTAAATTCTGTACTGTTGAGTGCAAGGGTGGTTTACTTAATTTTGCGCCTCTGGTGAGAAATTCCAAACTTTCGGGCGGTAAACCCATCCGCAGAAAAATATCTCCTAAGAGGGAGGCATTAAAATAAGCTCTGGAGTAATGCAGTGTAGCAGTTTCATGAAAATCTAATCCAGAGGCGCGATCGCCTAAAACAATTGTGAAAATATCTCCCCAAACTCCACAAGTTAAAGGTCGATTAATTGACCAAGTTAAGGGGTGAATTACGCCTGGAATTACTTCAGCCGCAATTTTCCTTGTCCAAATAGGCAACAGAGTAGTAATTGGTCTAGCTTGCAGCACCCACAAAGTTTGACCATCGTAACTCCACTCAATATCTTGGGGGATACCGTGGTAACGTTTTTCGATGCGGTGGGCGAGGTAAGCTACTTGTTTGAGGATGGCTTGGGGGACTTGTCCTGTACCTTCTAGATGAATCGAAGAAATATTGTCTGTCTCAACAACAAAGGCGCGATACTGTTCTGGCGTGACTTGTCCAGAGACAACTTGAATCGGACTTCCGGGTAACGCTTCAATCACGATCGCATCGCCTTGTTGAGTAATCGGATCGCGGGTAAAAGCCACTCCCGAATACACACTTTGCACTTGCTGTTGCACCAGTACCGTCATGGCTGTTTCTGGTAAACCGCGATCGCTACGATACTGCACCGCCGTTGGATGATTGTAGGAATCACGTACTTGAGCGATCGCCGTTTGCAATTGCTCTTTGCTGGTGACACTCACCACGGTTTCATACTGTCCAGCGGCGGAAGCATGTTCGGAATCTTCACCAATGGCAGAAGAACGCACGATTAACGGTGATAACTCTGATGGTTGGAGGATAGCAATTAATTTTTCGGGATCAGCTTCTGGGACAACTACCCAGCCTTTAGGTACAGGATAACCCCAGCGCTTAATTTGCGAGAGAGTAGCAGCTTTCTGCCCAACTACAGCCTCATTTAACTCATCATCTAAAGTCAAAATCGGGCGATCATTGGGCAAAGTTTCTAATGTCGCTTGTGTATCTGTCTGTGCCTCTTCCACGGGTAAATCTAAATCGTCCGGCATTTGACGATAAATCCACCCCAGTAAGACAGCTAAAGCGATCGCTGCAATGATTCTAAATAAATCATCCGAATGTAAGACAATCACAAATAGCGGAAACAGAACTAATACTCCGTACTTCACCAATTGTTTGGTACGAAATACCAGAAATGTGGTGATTGCCAAAAAAGTTACAAATACCGCCACGAGTGGATCATGTACAACAAATCCCCAGGCAGCATTTGTTGTACCCGCCCCTTTGCCTAGCCAAAATCTACCTAAGACTAAAGCAATCAGGGCGACTATTTCCCAAGGTGATCCATCTGGGAAAAAAGCACGAGTCAGAAAAACTGCGGCGATTCCTTTCAAGGCTTCTGACAACACTGCCAAAAGCCCTACCCATGTGCCGCCATGATAAAAAGCGGCTGAGACGCTGATGTTTTTTGTGCCTATTTGTGACAATTGCCTACCTGTCAACCAGTTGGTAATCCAGGCTATCAGCGGTAAGCCTCCTAATAAGGGGCAGGCAATTAAAATAACTAAGGCACCCCAAAGTTCAAGCATTGTTGATGTTGGATTTTAGATTTATATTGCATCTAAAATCTCAAATCGCAAAGTCTAAAATCTTTTTGAAGTTTTTTAACGATTTTGCGGGCATTTTTATGGTGTGCTAAATGGACACTTGGCAGTGGCGGAAACCATTTTTTGCCAGTGTCCACCAAACAACTAATTTTTCAGCACCTGTGACTTAACCTAGGGCATAGGCAGCTTGCAGCGCCCAAATAATCAAGCCTGCAATCGAACCTAAGAGCAATACGGTAGAAATAGTAACTACTTTTGGGGAGTCGGCTCCCTCAAATTTCATAATTCCTCTATTTAAGTCGGACATCCTGTTTAAAATCCTCCTTCGTTAGAGTCCTAATTTGTCCGTTTTGATTGTAGTGCTTCTGTTAGCAAAACAAGTTAAGCTTCCCCTTTTATTTTGTTTAAGCTTTGCCACAACTACATCACTAAATTTACTTATGTCGCTGGTGGTAGTAGCTCAGTTTATACAGATAAGTAATATATCTTTAGTTTTACCGACTACGAAGTAATCATATTGGTCGTTTTCAGTAAATCTACGAGTTGATTAATCAATACTTTTTAACTAACACACTGAAAAAATATAGTATAGTTGATTACTTTATACCTGTGAATTTGCATAATCTATTAGATGAGGTTTAACAAGTGACAGTAGTAATATTCATGATTTTGGTAGTAATATCACTACTAGTTGTGATTGAGATGGCGTTGCGATCGCTGTTTGGTTTTGGTAATCCACTTATTTACATAGGCGACTCCCAAATTGGTTATTTATTAGCGCCAAATCAAAGCACTTGTCGCTTTGGTAATCGCATTGAAATTAACGAATTTTCGATGCGTAGCAGTTCTATCGCTAAAATCTCTGCACCTTCGACGTTGCGAGTGCTGCTGTTAGGAGACTCAATCGCTAATGGTGGCTGGTGGACTGATCAAAAAAATACCATCTCCAGCTTAATCATGAATTCGCTAAAATCAGCGATCGCTGACAAATATCAACAAGTCGAAGTCCTGAATGCTTCGGCTAATTCTTGGGGGCCAAGAAACGAATTAGCTTATTTGCAGCGGTTTGGGGATTTTGATGCTCAGGTAGTAGTTTTATTAATTAATACTGACGATTTATTTGCTCATACTCCTACAGACTTACCAGTAGGACGCGATCGCAACTATCCAAATACTAAACCGCCTTTAGGATTAGTAGAAGTATGGCAGCGTTATGTGACTAAACAACAACCAATTCCCGAATTGAAAGCACTTCAAGAAGAACCAGGCGATCGCGTCGGTGTTAATCTAGAGGCGATTAGACAAATTCAAGCCATAACTCATCAACGCCAGAGTCAATTTCTCTTAGCCATGACTCCCCTACTACGAGAACTAGGCGAACCCGGCCCCCGTGATTACGAAATTCACGCGCGTCAACGTTTGAGTGAGTTTACCAAAACCCAGCAAATCCCCTATATAGATTTTCTGCCGCTGTTTAATGCGACTGCAAACGCTCAAGCGTTATATCATGACACTATTCACATGAATTTGCAGGGTAATCAGTTCGTTAGTGCAGCGATAGAGCGATCGCTCCTAGAAATTTTGGGGCTAAAAAGTCAAAATTAAGTCAGTTGGTCAAGACCTGACCAATGATATCGTGTCCGGTGAAAGACTGATCATTAAGGCAGCTTCAGGAGCAGAGGGGAGGGGTTTTTGGGTTCTCTGCATAGATTCGGGAATTATAACTAATTACCCGGACATGATATGACCAATTATCAAAACATAAAAAGCGCCAGTTAAAGCGGAATAAAAACTGGCGCGATCGTGTTATCGGTTTGTTAGCGTGTTATAAACAAAGTGAATTCAACAGAAAACAAAGGTTTATCTCCTCAAATTGAGAAAATTATTTGATTTCTGTGATTGATATGCTTAAAACAAATTCGCTGAGAAAAAACTGTACTTTTTCTAACATTTTGCCTCAAGCACAAATTATCGTCAGAATAACATGCAACTAAGTAAAAATTAGAAACTTACTTAGCATTTCTTAATTTTTTATTTAGAGAGTAATTTAGTTAATCAAATAAATTTATTAATTGTCATAACCAATTACCCATTACAAAAAATAACCTCCGGGGTCAAATAACCACTGGAGGAGATGAGCAAAGACATTTTTGTGGACTAGTCTAGATATAAATTTAGCTCTATTACTCTATGAATGCACTCCATCTTAAGAAGAATTAAAGGTGAAATCGATAAGTTATCTTGATGACAAATTAGCTAACTGCTGATTTGACTGATTTTGGGAGCAGATAAACTTTAAATAGCAAATATCATCAAATATTACTGTCATTGATATTACTGTTAAGTTTAAAAAAATATAAATGCCATCTGTCTAAATATAGAAATTTGAATGATTATATATTTTGAGTTCTTCATATCAATAGACAAAGCTGGCTTTGATTGAAGAATTTTGCCATCCAGTTGTACAATAAGATATAGATGCGATCGCTCTTTACTATTCACATCACAGCAAGCTGCTTTTGAGCAGGTGTTAGCATCTTGTGGTAAGTTGAGATGCAGTGCGAATAGGTAAAGAGCCTTATATTTGTAAGCAAAGGGAATACCTCGTAAAATCCGCTCTGATCAGAGTTAACCGCTCTGGAGCGCTCATTTTTGGAATCTGCAAAATTAACACAATACCTGTGTATTAAGCTAATGCTTCTCAGTATAAATTCATTAGTCATTTTCTAGTTTCTCTCATCAATATCAATGATTAATGACACAATACAAACTCTGCAATTAATTGTGCAACTTAGATAGATAACGTCTGAGGCACAAATAGCTTCACATCATTTGTTGCTAGGTAAATAAACTAGCACAGATATTTCCTTAGTAATTGCTCAACAGCCTTCACAAATTTAAAATTTCCGAGGAGTCAATGACTTTCACTAATTTTACCAAAGCCAGCAACGCATATAAACACCTGGAACAAGAATCGCCTTCATCAGGGAAAATTGTGTTGAAAAATACTTCCAAAAGTGAAAATTATCACAACAGAGAACCTAGAACTAACAGTTCTACAATCAACGGATTAAACCGTGGGCGAGTTGCTATTTTTATTGATGGTGTCAATCTCTTTCATGCAGCTTTACAACTAGGCATTGAAATTGACTATCTCAAATTGCTTTGTCGTTTAACCTCTGGTTCACGACTGTTGCGGGCTTTCTTTTACACGATAGTTGATGTTGCACGACCAACCCCAGCACGTCCACGAGCAAATGAAAAACAACAAGGCTTTCTGTTTTGGATGCGGCGTAATGGTTATCGTGTTGTCACCAAAGAAGCTCAGGTGACAGACAATTCTAAAAAACCCAATCTGAATGTAGAAATTGCTGTCGATATGATCACTTTAGCGCCTTATTACGATACTGCTATCCTAGTGAGTGGCGATGGCGCTCTAGCTTATGCTGTTGAAGCTGTCACTAGCAAAGGTGGTCGAGTTGAAGTTGTGAGTTTGCGATCCATGACTAGCGACAGCTTGATTGATGTTGCAGATTACTTTCTTGATCTCGATAGCATTAAACAAGAAATTCAAAAAGATTCTCATTTAGGTTACAACTATCGATCGCTGTCTAATTCTCACCTGTAAATTTCCTTGCTCCTAAACCATCGCAGGTTTTTAGAGTACAATGACAAGCCAGGAAATAACTCTGCGTATTCCGTTAAATTTTAATTGCAATGGATATTTTAATTGTTGAGGATGAACCTGAAATTGCTCAGTTAATCCAACATTCTTTAGAGAAAGAAGGATTTTCTTGTCGCATGAGCCGCGATGGTGTGAATGCCTTGCGGATGTTTCAAGAGCAACCACCTGATTTAATCATCCTAGACTTAATGATTCCTGGGTTGGATGGGTTAGAAGTTTGTGCCAGAATTCGGCAAAAACCCGGTACAAAAGACCCTTATATTTTGATGTTGACAGCCAAGGGTGAAGAAATAGATCGCGTCATTGGTCTATCTACTGGTGCTGATGACTACATGGTTAAACCCTTCAGCCCCAGAGAATTAGTTGCCAGAGTGCGGGCGCTATTGCGGCGTAGTCTCCGCCAAGGTGGACAACATCAAGTAACTCGTACCCAAAACTTTATCGTAGATATTGAACAACGCACAGCTTCTCGCCAGTTAAATTCCCAAGAAGCAGAAATTTTAGACTTAACAAACTTAGAATTTAACCTCTTAAGTACCTTTGTCAGCAACCCTGGGCGAGTTTGGAATCGCACTCAATTAATCGATAAACTCTGGGGGGATGATTTTTTTGGTGATGAGCGAGTTGTTGACACGCATGTAGCGCGGTTGCGGAAAAAAATTGAGCCTGACCCAGCAAACCCCTCATTTATTAAAACTGTTGTTGGTGTAGGTTATAAATTTGAAGACTCTCCTGTAATGTGAGCGTGATAACCAAACAAGAAGGCAAAAAAAGAAGTAATAGACTTCTTGCAAAAGTCCTTATTTGCGAACTTTTCTTTGCAACTTTGCAACTGCGTTAGCGACGCTCTTGAGCGTCACCCGAAGGGAGGTTCCCCCCGTTGTAGCAACTAGCGTGGCAGAGCCTTTCGGCAATCGCTCATGGGGGAAACCCCCAAGACCGCGTTGCCTCACCACGGTGCTGCCTCGCCTTTGCGTGAGACAAAAAAATATTTATGCAAGAGGTCTAATATTTATAGGATCACACGCTGTGTAATTGATTAATGAAAAAAACTGTCTGCTTGAAATTCCCTAATTCTAATTATGGGAACTATCTTTTTACTTCTTACTTTTTACTTTTTACTTAAAATGAGTTGGCGTTGGACAAAATCCTTGCCTTTGGCATCACGTTTATTTTTTTCCCACTTAGTCGTCATGATTGTGGGAGTAATTAGTCTTGTCATTATTAGCAAAGTTTCTTCCCCGCGCTTTTTTGTGCTGCACTTGGAGAGATTAGAAAGTAGAGGGCTGAAATTAATTCATATTCGGACTGAACTGGTTCAAGGTTTTGAAACAGCTTGGCGCAGCAGCACTATTTGGTCGGTTATCGTTGGTACTACGGCGGCGGGAGGATTAAGTTATTGGGTATCCAAACGGATTATGCTGCGGTTGACGGAAATGGAACAGATTACGCAAAAGTTTGCTGCTGGTGAGTTACAAGCGCGACTACCTCAGTCTGATATTCCAGAACTGAATCGCTTGGGTACTAGTTTTAATCGGATGGCTGCCAGTTTAGAGGGTGTAGAAGCACGGCGACGAGAACTCATCGGTGATATAACTCACGAACTGCGGACACCATTAACAGTTGTGCGCGGTTATTTAGAAGAATTAGCCGACGGAGAAATAGCACCGTCGCCTGAAGTTTATCGGCGCTTGGCCAAGGAAACTAAACGCTTAGAAAGATTAGTTAATGATTTGCAAGAACTTTCTAAAGCAGAAGCTGGTTATCTCCCAATTAAAATACAACCAATAAATCTGCGTCCTTTATTAGAATCTCTAGTAGAAAGATTTAGCGAACAACTGTTAGAAGATGGGCCAGTGCTGCGCTTGGAATGTCCATCATCACTACCTATGGTGTTGGCGGATATCGATCGCACTGAACAAATATTAGTTAACCTTGTAGGAAATGCCATCCGCTACACTAGCAAAGGCACAATTACAGTCCAAGCTTGGACGGAAGTCTCGAAACTTTGGATTGCCGTGATTGATACTGGGATAGGCATTGCCCCGCAAGATTTATCACACATATTTGAGCGCTTTTGGCGAGCTGATCAATCACGCGATCGCAATTCAGGGGGAACTGGTATTGGTTTAACTATTTCTCGCTATTTGGTTGAATTACAAGGTGGACAAATTCAGGTAGAAAGCGAATTAGGAATTGGCAGTACATTTCGTTTTTGTCTACCTTTAGCTTAATTTCAGCGAAAACTTTCCAGCGTACAAAGAATTGTCACAAGCTAGTCGCATGACTGCCATACTCAATTGATAGCTTGAAGATATACAAAATAGAGTTTTAATTAATTTTTGAGATGACTAGTATTTTTCTGGCTTCTTGTTTAGTAAGTTTACTTACTATCTCTGGCTGGGCTGCGATCGCCTATCTATTTCCGCAAAATCACTCCCAAGACTAATACTAATTCGTATTTTGTAGTTAAAACTCACAGAAAACGGACGAATACAAAAAGTTTTTCCGACTTTACGCTGTGTTTCTGGGATGCTGTTAATCTGATTCAACCTGGATAATTAACTTCCATCTTCTTCCCAGTTTTCGCTACCCAATAAGTCAATAATTCTATCTCTGAGCAAAAATTCGTTTTTTTCTAGCTCAAGTTCAAAAACAGCCCAGTCACGTTCAGGAATATACTTGCACAAAGCATAAATTGGTCGTTGACGGCTAATAAGTCCCTTTTTGACCAGTTGACGTGCTTCTTCTTTTATTATTTCAATGTCGTATTTAACAGCAGTATCCATAGCTAGTTCCTTTGTTTGTCATCAAGGAATTCAATGCCAAAGCAATCGATGTTTGGACTGTATCTTAAAATTATCAAAAAAATTTGAGTAAATTGTAAAGAATTACAGCATTCAAGCTGGTTGAAGCTAATTAATTTAGAAGATTAATTTATATTCATAAACATATCTAATGAATTTTAGTTTTAATGTAGTCACACGGAGACAAATTATGAATATCTACACTTTGCTCAGAATGACATATTTGCATAAACTTGTGATCAGCCTTGAGGTAGAGCAGATTTAGAAAAGTTTATGTAGATTGATGAAATTGATACAATTATCAATACAGCATTCAGTAGTTAGGAGTCATAATTCAGAATTACTGATTGATTCTGACTCTTGGATTCTTATTCAATGGTTATTCTTCTTGTTCTAAGGCATATTTTGCTTGTAGAAGTTGCTGCTTGTCTTCTTCACTGACAGTAGGATATTTCAAGTTAAGAGATGCTAATTTAGAACAAATAATATCAGCAACTGCCATACGCATAAACCATTTGTGATCAGCAGGAATAATATACCAAGGAGCATATGTGGTGCTAGTGTGATGAAAAACATCTTCGTAAGCAGCCATATAATCTGACCAAAAAGCCCTTTCTCGAACATCATTAGCTGAAAATTTCCAATTTTTTTCTGGCATCGCAATTCTCGCTAAAAATCGTTTTTTCTGTTCAGATTTTGAGACATTCAGAAAAAATTTCAAAACAATAATTCCATTATCTACTAAATATTTTTCAAAATTATTGATGTCCTCAAAACGCTGTTGCCAGATTTTATTTGCTTTTGGTAAGTGAGGAAGTTGCTGCTTTTGCAGAATTTCTGGATGAACGCGAACTACTAACACTTCTTCATAGTAAGAGCGATTGAATATGCCAATTCTTCCCCTTTCTGGCAAAGCCTTCATTGAGCGCCAGAGATAATCATGATCTAATTCTTCCGTACTTGGGGCTTTGAAACTAAAGACTTGACAACCTTGGGGATTAATCCCAGACATTACGTGTTTAATTGTGCTGTCTTTGCCAGCAGCATCCATTGCTTGAAAGATAATTAGCAAAGCATAGCGATTGTGGGCATAAAGAATATCTTGATACTTTGCTAATCTTTCAATGTCTGATTTTAATTTAATCGCTGCGTCAGTTTTTTCATGATAATTAGCTGTATAAGCAGAGTCATAATTTTTTTGCAGAGAAATCCTTGTACTTGGTGGCACAATAAAAGCATCATGATTCATATAAAGTATGAAGTGTGAAATATAAAGATGCGATCGCCTGTGGTAAATAAGTTACTGGAAATAGACAGAACTAAGTTACAAAAAGTAAATATGCTTAAAAACTTGACCAATGACAACTGACGACCTTCTCTAGTTGACTTTATTTGTACCGACCTATTTACCATTTTTTGAGTTTTTTTGGCTTGGTAATTGGTCGCATTGTTTCTCGACCAATCACAAACATCCCCGCTATCCCCAAGCAAACAAACCAAACATATTGATACCAATATTGGCGAATCTGCCCAACTGTACTCAGTTCTGGATGCAACGTATTCAAGTACAGCAGCAGCACTAGAATCATCAGTGCGCCAAAACCCACAAAGCTTAAACCCACACGTAAACGTGCAGGCTGCAATTCCCAATCACTAATTTGTTCTAGGTCAATTTCTGCCAGTTCTTGCAAAGATTCTTCTGCAACAGTAGAGACTTCCTGCACTCTGTTACTCAGCTTTGGTGGCAAAATTGGCACTAATTTTGCTACGGTAGAGCGACGTAGTAAAGCTTCAGTATCTCGTAGCAATTGGAGTGGTTTACGTGCCGTTACTGTTTGAGGAAATTCTGTATTTTTTGTAGCGGTTGTGGCGGTGGCTTTGCCTTCAAAATCCATAGCAGGCTATAGAAGAAAGAGGATACAAATAGCCTAGCGAATCAGTTGAAGCAGCGCAAATATCTTTGATATCTATGTGTCTTGATGGCTTAAATTCCCTACTAAGACACATACAGGACTTACGCACAAAGATTGTCTGTTAAGACTGGGGAGCCAGCCGCGTGGTGAGGCAGCGCGGTCTTGGGGGTTTCCCCCATGAGCGACTGCCGAAAGGGTTTCCCGACAGTCGCGCGACTGGCGTTGTAAGGTGAAAGGGCTTCGCCGTGAGCGTCAGCCGAACGGTATAGGGTGTACGGGTTTTGAAGACTTATACACCTACACCCACACACCCATACACCCTTGCCCAAACCCTTAGTTTTTCGTTTTCATACGTAAGTCCTAACATAGATATAGCCGTAACCAGATCTGTTAGGACATAATGACAAGCGTGAAAGCTAGCAAGAGTAATACTTTTACCTCCAGCATAGCTGCCTCCTGGTCACTGAGCGACTTGCCTTGAGCGAAGCCGAAAGGAGCCAAAGTGTGCCTCCTGCCTCCCGCTATAACATCTAAGAAGCGGAGGATTGTAATTGTTCTAATCTTGCCAGCACTTCTTGACTATGAACTGATGGGTTGACTTTGACAAAAGTTTCGCGCAAGATACCCTGTGGGTCAATGATAAAGCTGTGGCGCATAGAGACAAAACCAATCCAAGAACCATAAGCTTTACTCACTGCGCCAGTTGTATCAGCTAAAAGCGGAAATTTTAATCCCTCAGAATCGCAAAATTCAGCATGGGAATCTACATCATCAGCACTGACACCAATTATTTGAGCATTTTTTTCTAAATATTTGGGCAAGTCTTGCTGAAAACGTCGTGCTTCGATGGTGCAACCAGCAGTAAAGTCTTTGGGATAAAAGTAAAGCACTACCCACTTCCCACGCAAGTCAGAAAGGGAGATTTTGCCGTCGCCTGTGTTAGTCGGCAATGTAAACTCTGGTGCGGGTTGATTCACCGTTGGTAGTTTACCACCCAGCGCATGAGCCGCAGGCGAAAAGTTTAACCAACTGATGAGGGCAAAACAGCTGGCAAATAAGATGTTCAAAAAATTGCGACGAGAAATCATGGTGCAGACCAGAATCACAACTTTACATAAGTTTACAATTCTTGGTTAAGACTATTATCATCTTGGTCAGATTCGCTAGGGGTATCTGTGCTTTCAATGTATTGGCTATCCAGGAGAAATGCGCCTCTAGTAAAGCGGATACCCCAATAGCCTCCAGGACGGCGGTCAAGAACTATACCTTCTTCACCAAGATGTATTACATCTGGAGGACGTAACATCGGCATAGGGTCGGCTGTTTTAACGTATGGCGGTAATGCGACAACCCGGACTTTACTACCAATAGCGAATTCTTTGGACATATAAAAAAAGTTAGAAGTTTGAATTAACTCCTAACTTTATCCTAAAGGGGTTGCCTATTTTGTTGGGGTAAGAGTAAATCTAGGACGTGTTTCCAAACTTGGAAGAAAGTTAATGTAGCTGTTTGTCAGTGTTGGTATATGCTATTTTTCTACCTGAGCTATGTAAAAGGTGAGTGTAATTATGTGTAACATTTTGTAGTGTAAAGCCAGATAAATATTACGCATGATCATCCGGCATGACCTAGATCCAAAACTTTACCTACTTGCAGATAACCAGTATCCAAGTGTGTTCAATTTCTTCGGTACTGATGGACTGGGAACACTTATTAGTTCTCGATGGGCAATTACCGCAGCGCACACTGCTAAAAATATTCCCAGTTCACATCAAGTGTTGATTGCTGAAAAACGTTACAGTATCGAGCAGGTTGTTCTCCATCCAGATTTTCAAGGTTCAAAGCCTCAAGATGCTCAAAATGATATTGCCTTAGTAGAACTCATTGAACCTGTATTAGGCGTTGAACCGATAATTCCTTATCAACATGATGACGAACTGGGACAAGTTGCAACTTTTGTAGGTCGAGGTGATTTTGGCACTGGACGCACTGGAATAGAAAAAAGCGACGGTTTGCTAAGAATGGCAACTAACCGGGTTGAAAGAGTGGATGAGCAGTGGATTGTGTTTCGCTTTGATGAGCCACCTGAAACTACAGAGTTAGAAGGGGTGAGCGGTATTGGAGATAGTGGAGGGCCTGCATTAATCAAAACAGAAGCTGGCTTATTCATTGCTGGGATTAGTTCATGGCAAGATGACGACGAACAAGGTCAATATGGTCTGTATGGAGTATGGGAATACTATGCCCGTGTGTCCAAATATATTGACTGGATCTCTGATACTACTAACCTGATTTATTGAAACTCCGACAATCCTAATTTGCAAACACGCTTTAGTTGGGAAGGTAGGGAATGCGAAAGGAGATAAAACCTATCTCCTCTCGCTATCTTCTGCAAGGAAGGCTAAGTAAGTCCTGAAGTAAAAAGATTTATTTGTTTATAGAAAACATTGCTTGCACATCGGTTAGTGGTAGATGCCAAACTAACTCTGGCTGCCAAGTATCTGGGTCAAAGTTGGAGTGACGACCGCGCTGATACGCTTGCCATAATCTTTCCCAAGTAAATTCTTGGCGGGAATTGAGATTTTTATGAATAACTCTTAATAGCCCTAAGCCTAATAGAACGTTAAATAATCTAAATTTTGCGCCTAATAAAAATGCTTGTACTTCTGCTTCGCCAATGAGATCTACACCATAACCAGTTAAGACATGAACTCCATCATGAAGTTGTTTGCGGCGGATACCTGTAGTGAAAGGTTTGAGGTTGTGTGCATCGAGAAATTCAACCCAAGTTTTACCAAAAGTTCCAGCAGGTAGCGATCGCAATTTTTCTACATAGACAATTTGTGGTACATTTTGTCCGCGTGCTTCAGTAAGGCGATCGAGTTTATCTAAAAATTGTTGGAGGCGAGGAGTGGAATTTGAAGAAGCAATATCGGGTTGCATAGATTTGGTTTTGTGGAGGGTGGAGTAACCCACCCTGATCGCTGGTTGGGTGTAGCAGAATTAGCGAGGTTGTTGACGGCGCTGTTGAGCATTTTGACGTAATTGCTCAAGTTTTGTTCTTTGTTCTGGAGTCAATAGTGCTTGTATGCGTTGTTTAGAAGACTCACGTATTTGCCGTATTTGAGTTTTCTGTGCTTCAGTTAAATTCAACTCAGCAAAACCCTTACCTGAACGACGACCTAAACGCTGTCCTGGTTGCCGTGGCTGACCTTGATTTGCTTCTCTTTGGGCGCGGCGTGCTTCATAAGCTGCCTTTAATTTATCTTTTTGTTCTTGAGTAAGAACATTTTCCATTTGAGTGCGAGTCTCGCGTTGAATTTGCTGAATTTGAGACTTTTGAGCATCCGTGAGATTTAATTCTGCCCAAGGGCCTTTTTTACCTTGCCAACGCCCTTGTTCTGGCGCTTGGGCAACTAATAGAGGTGAATTAGATAGTGTTTGGGCTTTAACAGCGAGGGAGGTTGTAGTGAGAGTAAGAGCGATCGCACCAGCAATTAATGACAATGACTTCAGCTTCATTTGTTACCTTGTTTTCTTTTCCCGTTGAGGATGTCATCATCATAGGAATTTACCCTGAGTAATCACATGAGGAGAAAGTCATGGTTACACCCATGACTTAAGTCATACTTTATTTTTGTGCTATTTGAGTAACAATAATTTGTAAATTACAGTTACAACAGAAAGAATTCAGAGGTATTTGTAAAGTGAGTATTTTCTAGTAAAACTTCAATCCAAAATCCAAAATCTAAAATTCAAAATTAGTATGAGTCGTCCTATTCAAATTAACAATCATCCATTTCGGTTTTTACTATATTTAGAATGGATATTACTAGTTCTGGCTATTTCGACATCTACTTTGCCTGAAATTTCACCGAAATTTGCCAGTAAGTTTCCTGAACTGACCACTGGTTGTTTAATTATTTTTGGTTTAATGGGGTTAAGATTACCTACAAGTAATCATATAAATAAGATAATTTACACAGCTATTGAAATTTTATTACTATTTACTACTGGCATTTTTGGTGGTAGGGCTGCTCGATTGTTTCCATTTCTCTACCTAATTTTAGTAACTCGCAGTTGTTTAATTTTTCAGTTACCTGGACGCTTAGTTGTGACAGGTTTATCTTTTGCCTTATTTTTAATCACGCTTAATACTCGTTTACCCCACGCTTTACCACCACAAGCACAAGAGCGTTTTCGTTTTATCACTTTCAACACAGCGCTGTTATTCGGATTAAGTTTAATTTTTGTTTTATTATTAATGAATACAGTATTATCGGAACGGCAGAGTCGAGAAAAACTGGCGATCGCTAATGAAAAACTGCGGCAATATGCGTTGCGGATTGAAAATCAAGCTACCCTAGATGAACGCACTCGCATCGCCCGTGAAATTCATGATTCTTTAGGACATTCTTTAACTGCATTAAATTTACAATTAGAAACTGCTTTAAAATTGTGGCAATCTAATCCTGAAAAAGCAAAAACATTTTTAGCCAGAGCAAAAGAACTTGGTTCTAAAGCTTTAAAAGATGTTCGCCAGTCGGTTTCAACTATGCGGGTTAATCCTTTACAAGAAAAAACTTTAGAACAAGCAATCTCTATTCTTTTAGAGGATTTTTATCGAGCTAATGGGATTGCTCCAATTTGTTTTATTAATCTTGAGCAACCACCACCCACAGAAATTAATATTGCCCTTTATCGCATTATCCAAGAATCATTGACAAATATTTCAAAATATGCAAAAGCTACAGAAGTTATACTAGAACTTACTAGTACTAAAAGAAGCTTACGTTTGATGGTTCAAGATAACGGTAGAGGTTTTGATATTAAGCAAAATACTACTGGGTTCGGCTTACAAAGTATGCGCGATCGCACTTTAGCATTAGGTGGTGAATTTAACATTAACACTACTCCTAATTCTGGCTGTCAAATTATAGTTGATATTCCTTTATTGAGTTTCATGCAATGATTAAAGTTTTGCTAGTAGATGACCAACATTTAATTCGTCAAGGATTAAAAGAATTATTAAAATTAGAACCAGATTTAGAAATTGTCGGAGAAGCAGAAAACGGTGCAGTAGCTGTAGACTTAGTGGCAAAACTACAACCAGATGTAGTACTAATGGATATTAGAATGCCAATTATGGATGGAGTTGCGGCTACACAAGAAATTAATCAAAATTTTAGGAACACCAAAATTTTGGTTCTGACAACTTTTGATAATGATGAATATGTCACAGCAGCATTACAAAATGGTGCAATGGGTTATTTATTAAAAGATACACCATCAGAAGAATTAGCTGTGGCAATTCGCGCCGTTCACAAAGGATATACTCAACTAGGCCCAGGAATAGTTAAAAAACTGTTGACTCAATTTCCGAATAGCGTCCATCAATCACAGCCTGTCCCGCCTAGTTTAACTGAACTTACACCCAGAGAAAAAGAGGTGTTAAAGTTAATTGCGACAGGTGCTAGTAACCGCGAAATTGCCCAGAAATTATATATTTCTGAGGGAACAGTCAAGAATCACGTCACCAATATTTTAAATCGGTTAAATTTGCGCGATCGCACTCAGGCTGCTATTATCGCCAATACATTTTTATTCTATTTAAATGAGCCTAATTAAAATCTCAAGTTACCTAAACTTACTCTTGTCTCAGCGCTGACATTACTTGAGGTGTAACATCTTTGCCACCTTGGAAATTTGTCACCAGAGATTGAATTGTATATATGATGCCCCAAGGTATACCCCACCAACCTAAAAATAGAGAAATTAAGGTAAATTTTAAGCTTTTTTTCAGAGTATTTTCTCCAGATTTAATAAAATAGATATGAGAGCTACGCTTAAAAGTTAAAATTACTATCGAAAAGCAATACAGAAAAACAATAAACTTAGCACCAGTTGCTAACTCTTTATTCACGTCTTCTACAGTCATTCCGTCCAAACCAATTATTTTTGACATTTTGCCTCTGCTAAGATTACAGTATTTAGGGTTGATGAAATAAAGCCAAACACTCATCTTTTAGAACACCTTTTGTGACTTTGATGTTTCTAAAAGACTTAGCTATTACCTCTTCACAAGAAATATAAATCTGCGACTCATGTATCGAGACTAAATCTTGAATGGAAACACCATAGTTAATTTCTGATATCCCAGTCCAAACACAAGCTGTCGCACACATAGGACAAGGTTCACAAGTCGTATATATGGTGTAACCTTCCAAACAAGGATTTTTGAGTTTAGCTGTTAAACTGCGAATAACATTGATTTCTGCATGGGCTGACGGATCGCTATCTCGCAGGACAGTATTATATGCTACCTCAATAACTTCGTCATCCTTGACAATCACAGCACCATAAGGCCAATCACCTTTTTTTGCAGCTTCCAAAGCTAAACGCATAAAATATTCTTGATTCATTTTCTGTAACAGTAGGTAAAAATTATGCTCAATCATATCTCATGAACTATGAGATGTCAGTAAAGACGTTAAAGGTCAAAACAAATATGTTACTAAGTAGAGAACAAACAGAATTTTATTTAACAGACCTGGAAACACCTACAGGTAAAGTTATCAATCTTACAATTGCTGCTTTAGTTTTGATTTCATCAGGAATTTTTGTGGCACAAACTTATAATATTCCTGAGCATATTAGATTTCAGCTAGATTTGATTGATACTGCTATCCTCATTATTTTTGCAGCAGAATATGTACTGCGTTTGTGGAGTGCCAAAAACAAACTTAAGTATATTTTTAGCTTTTATGCAATTATTGATTTAATGGCGATTTTACCGTTTTTTCTAGGCGCAGTAGATATCAGCTTTATTCTTATACTCCGATGGTTTCGGATTTTACGATTAATTAGATTTATCGATCAGAAGTTTTTGTTTGCCAGCATCAGCACTGAAGATGGTTTGATTTTCGTGCGGATATTATTTACATTATTTGCCATTATTTTTGTTTATTCTGGGTTAATTTATCAAGTTGAACATCCAGTAAATTCCCAAGTTTACAGTACATTTTTGGATGCATTTTATTTTTCGGTTGTCACCATGACGACTGTAGGATTTGGTGATGTCACACCGATTTCAGAAGTCGGTCGTCTGTTAACAGTATTGATGATTTTAACTGGCGTAGCCTTAATTCCTTGGCAGGTGGGAGATTTAATTAAGCGTTTGGTAAAAAACGCTAATCAAATAGAAAAAGTGTGTACAGGTTGTGGTTTAGCTTTTCATGATGTAGATGCTGCTTTTTGTAAAAGATGTGGCACTAACTTGAGAATTATTAATAAGTGATTTTTCCGTAAAATTATGGTTTGGGATTGTAGCAACTGATCAGTACAATCCAGATTGATGGTAGAAGGAGTAAATATTGGCAATGGATAAATTGCTGCTTGGCATCATTGGACTATTGCTGATTGTGGTGTTGCCTAATCCATTATCCAATGCGATCGCCAATATGTATGGGCCTCACTTTTTGGGATTTTATGGCTTGATTATTGCTGTAATACTACTTGCCAGTTATTGGAGTGTCAACCATGACTCAACAGCAAAATTATCTGTACCATTTATTCCTGCTCACCCCGATCCTTATGAGATTGCATATTTACGCGGTGGGCAAGATGAGGTGACGCGGCTAGTAGTTGTGAATTTAATTAAAAATGGTTACTTGCAAATTATTCAAAATAAAGTCAGTGGCTCGTTCAATCATCCTAATTTCAATAATTTATCTCCACTAGAAAGTAGGATTTTTCACCATTTTTTGTTACCAACACCCATTAATCATATATTTAATTTTTCAATTAAAATTTTCGAGTACTGCACTGTATATGAAAAACAGCTATTTAGTGAACAACTTTTTTTACCAGCAACAGACAGAAAAATAATAACCAGTATCAAAAAAATCGGGACATTTATTATTCTAGGTTTAGGTATCTACAAGCTTTCCATAGCATTGATCAACGGATATACCAATGTCTGGTTTCTGATTATTATGGGTATACTCTCGTTAATCATCCTGGAAAAAGTCTCTGAACCGCCAAGACTCAGCACACGAGGACGAGCTTATCTCAAACGCATTCAACAAGCTTTTGAGCAACTCAAAAGAAAAACTTTGAAAATTACACCAGATGAACCTGAGTTTAATTTGCTGCTACCCATAGCCATTTTTGGTACAGAAATTTTTGCTGAAACCATATACGCTAAGTTAGCTAAAATGTCTCAAAATTCTGCTCCCCAAGCAGCAACTATTAATCATATAAGTAGTGGGAGTTCTTACAGTAGTGGCTGTAACTCCTGCGGTGGTAGTGAAAGTTCTTGCAGTAGTATCAGTTCCTGTAGTAGCGGTAGTTCTTGTAGTAGCGGTAGTTCCTTTAGTAGCGGCAGTTCTTGTAGTAGCGGCAGTTCTTGCGGTGGCGGCAGTTCTTGTGGTGGCGGTGGTTGCGGTGGCTGTGGTGGTGGCTAAGACTGAGTATGGTATAATGCTATGCAGAGTTAGAAAAGCGAGATGTATTAAAAAACCGCTGCTAAGATTTTGAAATTAAATTTTGGATACTTTCATTAATTCCCTAACAAGGAGTAAAAGAAATGGATGCATTACTGCACAATCCAGTTGCAGATATGTATGGGCCAAACTTTCTGCTATTGTATGGTACTGTTATCGTCGCAACTTTATTATTGTGTGAGCGTTTAGTCCAAGATCCGACAAAAAATCAGCCTTTACCACTGATTCCTGCTGAACCAGATCCTTACAAAATTGCTTACTTGCGTTCTCAAGCAACAGGAGTTGCTCATTTAGTATTATTCAACTTGATTCAGCAAGGTTATTTGCAAGTTAGCGAACAGACTATTAGCCAAGCACCTAATCATCCTGATACATCCAATTTACAACCAGTAGAACGACAAGTTTTTGAGAGGTTATCTGAACCTGCTACAGCTAAAACATCTCTGTGGTTAGCGACTCAGTGTGTACAGTCATTTTGCAAGGCTTATCAAGAACAGTTGCATAATGAACAACTGCTGTATGGTGCTAAGTGGCAAGAATGGAATATTAAAGTCGGCTTGGTTGGCGCGATGTTAATTTTTGGCTTGGGTGGCTATAAGCTGCTGATAGCTTTGGGTAAGGGACGCTATAACGTTGGTTTTTTGATAATTATTGGTGTGTCGTCCATTATCTATTTGCTGTGGTTTGTGAGTCAGCACAAGTTTCTCAGTCATCTCGGAAAAAGGTATCTGCAACAACTGCAAACAACCTTCGCCCAACTGCGAGAAACTTCAATACTCAGCAACAACTTACTAGTAGTGGCACTATTTGGTGTTGAATCTCTGGCAGGAACTACCTACGATTCTTACTACAAAGCATTCTTTCCGCCAGCTTATTCTAGGACAAGTAGCCGCAGCAACAGATCATCTAGTAGTTCATGTAGTAGTAGTTCTGGCTGTAGTTCATGCAGCAGCGGTAGTTCCTGCGGTAGTTCTTGTGGTGGTGGTTGTGGCGGCTGCGGTGGCGGTGGAGACTAAAAAATTATGCTATCTCATCTCCCTACTTTAGGTGTCGGGCTGGGTTTTCGAGAACCATTCAAAAGTGATTTGTTTCTCAACCGTCAGCAAGTGGACTTTCTCGAAATTGTTGCCGAACACTATTTAGATGTGCCTGGAAAGAAACAACAGGAGTTAGAAATCCTGGCTGCACATTTCCCAATAATTCCCCACGCGATTAATTTGTCGCTAGGTAGTGCTGAAGGTTTAGATACAGATTATTTACGCAAACTTGCAGCACTAATTAAGCAACTTAACCCACCTTGGTGGAGTGAACATATTTGTTTTACGAAAGCTGGCGGAGTCGATATTGGGCATTTGTCACCGCTACCTTACACCAAAGAGGCGGTAGAAGTGCTGTGTCGGAATATTGCCGAAGTACGGCGTTTTATTGATGTGCCGTTAATTCTGGAAAATATTACCTACATGGTAAAACTTCCTGGTGCAGAGATGACAGAAGCCCAATTTTTGGCAGAAGTTGTAGAACGTTCTGATTGTGGTTTGCTGTTGGATGTGACAAATTTACATACAAATGCTGTGAATTATAGCTATGATGTGCATGATTTTCTCAAAGAATTACCTTGGGAACGCATTGTTCAGTTACATTTCGTCGGTGGACACTGGCATGATGGCGTATTAATTGATAGTCATTCCCAGTCAACGCCAACGGAAGTATGGCAATTAATGGATGAAGTAGTGGCTCGTGTTCCAGTGAAAGGGATAGTGTTAGAACGAGATGAAAATTTGCCGCCTTTTACAGAAATAGCAGGAGAACTGCAAACAGCACGAGAAATTGGTAGGAGTCATCAAAGATGGGGTTAGCACAAACTCAGCAAGTATTAGCACAACTTTATACTAATTCTGAATTCCGAGAGCGTTTTTTTGCGAACCCCCAAGCAGTGGCTGTAGAGTTAGGCTTGAGTTGTGATGAAGCACAGCAGTTAGCACAAATTTCAGCGCAGGAGGTAAATATATTTGCCAATTCATTGAAGTGGAAGCGGCTAGGAGAAATACACGAATTGTTACCGCGTACTGCTAAAGTGTTGGGAAAAAATTTTAATACCTTGTTTTGGCGATATGCCCAAACCCATTTACCTACCGGAATTAAGAAACATCGGGAAGATGCGATCGCTTTTGCTAACTTTATCAATAAAATGGCTGAGAATGAAGACCTTGAACCAATTTGGATAAGTGATTTAGTCTGCTACGAAAAAACTTGGCTATTGGCTTATGAACTTGGGAATTGCTTGAGAGTCTGTTGGTTGCGTCACACTGTACATCGTGATTTTACAGCACAACCGACATTGGCAATTTGGTATCGGTTGTCGAGGCGATCGCAACTACACCACATTATCTTGTCTTTACCAAGAATATGAAGAATTTACCTCACGCAGAGGCGCAAAGACGCGTTCGCGAAGCGTTCTCGAAGAGTAGCGGCTTCCTGAAGGGTAGGCGCAAAGAGTTACAGAAAATTCACCTGTTTAGTAAGCATAATGTGATATCTAGTCCGGCTAATTAGTTATAATTCCCGAATCTATGCAGAGAACCCAAAAACCCTTCCCCTCTGCTCACGCCAGTTGCTACAACGGAGGGAACCTCCCTTCGGGTGACGCTCAAGAGCGTCGCTAACGCAGTTCCGTGACTGTCGGGCATTGCCCGCCCAACGGACTGCTCACCGCAACGCACTGGCTCCCCTGCCCCTCTGCACCTGAAGCTGCTTTAATGATAGTCTTTCACCGGACATGATATGATTTGTGCAACAGGTCTATTTAATAGATAGTAATTTCATCTTATTATTCAGCAATCCTATTAAGGAGAATTATTGTCGCACCGCCTGAATAAATTCTTGTACAGCATCGTACTGGTCAGAAATGGCGATATATCGCAGTAATATAGCTGGGTCTAAATCTGGAAAGAATTTACTGCGGTTTACTTCTTCATACTCACCATCCTCGGTTAAATGGAATATTTTCATTTGATTAGATTTCCAAAACCAAACTTCAGGTATTTTCTTAGGTTTGTATAAATCTTTTCTATTAATACTGCTGCTTGTAACAACAATTTCAATTACGATATCAGGAACTTCTCTTTTTACATCAATGCTGTAAGATTCATCTGGTGTACCAGAAGCATACCCTGGTTCTTCTAAAGTGTAGCCGCCTCGCTTGTAAAACCGGATACCTTTCTCTCTCATGTAAGCATCTAGTAACAAGCTTAGAGTACTTTTGACGAACTCATGTTCTTCACCAACTGGCGACATAATTTCTAACATTCCTGAGAAATAAGACAGCCGGACTTTGCGGTTATCTTTTAGCTGTGCCTCAATGCCTTTGAATTGCTCCCATGAAACATCGGTGAGAGTTACTAATTTTTCTTCTTTGGACTGGTCTATAAGTGGAATGCTCATAACAACAGTTACTCAAAAAAGTAATAGTCATTCTACCTCACTTCACAGGTAATAACACTACTATGAGTAATGAACCCACAGGAAAATTACTCATGAATAAAATTGACCGTCAACGGGAGCATCAAGCCAATGAACGAACTTTTCTCGCTTGGTTGAGAACTTCCATTGCTTTAATTGGTTTTGGTTTTGCCATTGCGCGATTTGGTCTATTTTTACGCCAATTAAATACGGTAATTACCCAACGAGAACCTGTGGTTGATCCTCTATTTAGCTCAGAAAATTTAGGAGTTGCTTTAGTAATTGTTGGTGTAGGAGCGATCACATTAGCCGTATGGCGTTATAATCAAGTATTTTGGCAAATTGAACGGGGGGACTATCGACCTAATCGTTTACCAGTTTGGATTCTTACCGCAGTCGTGATGATTTTAGGATTGCTGAGTATTCCTTTACTATTTTTACGAGATCATGTTATTCCCCATCCATCTTCAGGATCACCTCAGCCACAAAGTAAAAATATCAGACAATAATAATTCGTAATTAAGGCATAAATATAGGCATATTTCAAACTTTAATTTTGTGCTTTTAAATATAGTTAGTTAAAATTATATAATAGATTAAATAATTACATAAAGCGGCTTTTACGGTTCAATAAAATCCCGAACCTGTCCCCCTACAAATGATAAGCATATAGGTAAAACTCTTATATAGAGATTATTTTTGCTCCTGAGTACATTGCTAATAGATATTAATAAATAAAGTCTTTGGGATGAGATACTAAGGTCTACATTCACTATTTAGAGTCAACTTCAAAGCCGCAAGCGGTCAATCAAATATTATTATTACCAGGGATAAATCCTACCTATATATGTTGGATTTTCCAGTTTGATGCAGCTAATATGACACACCGACTTCCAGGCTTTAACTATTTCTAATTAGTATCACAACGCTGTCTGATAGTGCCGTTTAAAGGCTAGGACTACAATTATGAGCCAAACCTTTGCAACCATCGACGGGAATGAAGCTGTTGCCCGTGTTGCTTATAAATTAAATGAAGTAATTGCTATCTACCCTATCACCCCCTCTTCAGCAATGGGCGAATGGGCAGATGCTTGGTCAGCAGAAAATCGTCCTAATCTTTGGGGTACGGTTCCCAGCGTTGTGCAGATGCAAAGTGAAGGCGGTGCGGCTGGTGCAGTGCATGGGGCATTACAAACAGGTTCTTTGAGTACTACCTTCACCGCATCTCAGGGGCTGTTATTAATGATTCCCAACCTCTACAAAATTGCTGGGGAACTCACTAGCACCGTTGTTCATGTGGCTGCACGCTCTTTGGCTACACATGCTTTATCAATTTTCGGCGATCATAGTGATGTAATGGCGGCGCGGGCGACTGGCTTGGCTTTGTTGTGTTCCGCTTCAGTGCAGGAAAGTCACGACTTGGCCCTCATTGCCCATGCCGCAACTCTAGAATCACGAGTTTCTTTCATGCACTTTTTTGATGGGTTCCGCACCTCTCATGAAGTGCAGAAGGTGAAGTTACTCTCCGATGACGATATTAAATCGCTCATTCCTGACGAATTAATTTTAGAACACCGCGCCCGTGCTTTAACCCCAGATCGTCCTGTATTACGCGGTACTGCCCAAAACCCTGATGTTTACTTTCAATCAAGGGAAGGCGCTAACTCTTACTACAACGCCTGTCCCGAAATTGTGCAGCACATCATGGATAAATTTGGCGATCGCACAGGTAGATACTACCGCATTTTTGAATATCACGGTGCGGAAGATGCGGAACGGGTAATTGTGATAATGGGTTCTGGTTGTGAAGCCGTCCATGAAACAGTTGATTATCTCAACGCCCGTAAAGGAAAAGTGGGCGTGGTGAAAGTGCGTCTTTACCGTCCCTTTGATGTCCAAAGGTTTGTGGAAATGTTACCAGAATCCGTACAAGCGATCGCGGTTTTAGACCGCACAAAAGAAGCAGGTAGCGCCGGCGAACCACTATATCTCGATGTGGTAGCAGCTATCCACGAAATCCGTGATGAACGCGGTAGTGGTAGAGATAAGCTTCCACCTGTTATTGTCGGTGGTCGTTACGGCCTTTCCTCCAAGGAGTTTACTCCGGCGATGGTGAAGGCCGTCTTCGATAACCTCGCCCAACCAAGACCGAAAAATCATTTCACTGTGGGTATTCATGACGACGTTACCCACACTTCTCTCAATTTTGACCCCAACTTCTCCATCGAACCCGATAACGTCGTCCGGGCGATGTTCTACGGGTTGGGTTCCGATGGTACAGTGGGGGCGAATAAAAACTCCATCAAAATTATCGGTGAGGGAACCGATAACTACGCTCAAGGTTACTTTGTTTACGACTCCAAAAAATCCGGCTCAATGACTGTTTCTCACTTGCGGTTCGGGCCGCAACTTATTCGTTCTACTTACCTAATAGACAAAGCCAACTTTATTGGTTGTCATCACTGGGTATTTCTAGAACGCATAGATGTACTGCAAGCGGCTGCAACTGGGGCGACTGTTCTATTGAACAGTCCTTTTGATGCAGAGACTGTTTGGCAAAATCTGCCCCTAAAAGTGCAGCAGCAAATTTTAGATAAGCAGCTGAAATTGTACGTGATTAATGCCAACCAAGTCGCCCGCGACAGTGGTATGGGGGGACGCATCAATACAATTATGCAAGTATGCTTCTTTGCCTTAGCGGGAGTATTGCCACAAGAAGAAGCGATCGCCAAAATCAAAAAGGCGATCGAAAAGACATACAGTAAGAAAGGTGCAGAAGTTGTCCGCATGAACTTGCAAGCGGTCGATATGACCTTGGATAACTTGCATCAGGTGCAAGTCCCCACCGCAGAACAAGGTAAATGGATAGATGAGGAATTATTCTCTACTAATTCCCTACCTGTGAGTGCGCCAGAATTTATTCAAGAAGTTTTGGGTAAAATCATGGTTTGGCAAGGCGATGATTTACCTGTCAGCGCATTACCACCAGATGGAACCTTCCCCACAGGTACAGCCAAGTGGGAGAAACGCAATGTAGCGCAAGAAATACCCGTTTGGGAACCGGATGTCTGCGTACAATGCGGTAAATGTGTGATGGTTTGTCCCCACAGTGCCATCCGTGCCAAAGCTTATCGAGAAAGTGAGTTAGCTAATGCACCATCTGCGTTCAAATCAACGAACGCCAAAGATAAAGATTTTGCTAATCAAAAATTTACTATTCAAGTTGCTCCAGAAGATTGTACAGGTTGCGCTATTTGTGTAGATATTTGTCCTGCTAAAAATAAATCTGAACCTACGAAAAAAGCCATTAATATGGCACAGCAATTACCTTTAAGAGAACAAGAAAAGAAAAATTGGGATTTCTTTTTAAACTTACCAAACCCTGACCGCAGACATTTAAAATTAAACCAAATTCGCCAACAACAATTACAAGAACCTTTATTTGAATTTTCTGGTGCTTGCGCTGGTTGTGGTGAGACACCTTATTTAAAATTATTAACACAATTGTTTGGCGATCGCTCTTTAATTGCCAACGCCACAGGCTGTTCTTCCATCTACGGCGGCAACCTCCCCACAACACCTTGGACAACCAATGCCGACGGACGCGGCCCGGCTTGGTCGAATAGTTTATTTGAAGATAACGCCGAATTTGGTTTTGGTTATCGTTTATCTATAGATAAACAAGCAGAATTTGCCGCAGAATTATTACAACAATTAAGCAGTGAGTTAGATGATAATCTCGTTCATTCCATCCTCAATGCTGCCCAAAAAACCGAAGCAGATATTTGGGAACAACGGGAACGTGTCGCATTATTAAAAGAAAAATTAGATAAAATTTTAAGTTCAGAAATAGACTCTAATTTAAAATCCAAAATTCAAAATCTCAAAGCACTTGCTGATTACTTAGTCAAGAAAAGCGTTTGGATTATCGGCGGTGATGGTTGGGCGTATGATATTGACTTTGGTGGTATTGACCATGTGTTAGCCAGTGGTCGCAATGTCAATATTTTGGTGATGGATACAGAAGTATATTCAAATACAGGCGGTCAATCTTCCAAAGCTACTCCAAAAGCAGCCGTAGCGAAATTTGCCGCCAGTGGTAAGCCTGCACCCAAGAAAGATTTAGGCTTAATGGCTATGAACTACGGTAATGTTTACGTAGCGAGTGTAGCTTTAGGCGCAAAAGATGAACATACTCTCAGGGCATTTTTAGAAGCCGAAGCTTACGACGGCCCATCATTAATTATTGCCTACAGCCATTGCATCGCTCATGGTATCAACATGACCACCAGCATGAATCACCAAAAAGCCTTGATAGAATCAGGGCGGTGGTTGTTGTATCGCCATAATCCCCAATTACGAGAACAGGGTAAAAATCCGTTACAGTTGGATATGCGATCGCCTACACAATCTGTAGAAGCATCAATGTATCAAGAAAATCGCTTCAAAATGCTCACTAAAAGTAAACCCGAAGTCGCCAAGCAGTTATTACAACAAGCACAAGCCGAAGTCGATGCGCGTTGGCAAATGTATCAATATCTAGCCCAACGCAATTCTTAACTATCAGAAATCTAACAAAAGTTACTCGCCTGCAATATGCAGAATAGCCATATACAACTGATCACTGACACGAAAATCAGCTTCCTCAATCAATTGATCTATAAGCGGTTGAACAGTTGGAATTAAATTGTTCCGTTTAGCTTGTACAAGCACTCCCAATAACCCAGTGACTTGCAAACCATAACTTGTTGCCACTATACGCCCTCGACGTTCATCCATTAAAACTAAATCAGCGTTCAGTTCTAGTGCTAAGGCGATCGCTTCAGCTTCACCCAAGTCAATATTTTCTTGACTTTCCTGAATTATAATTACTTGTTGTAAATTCCTCACTGTCTGAGTTTGAATCCAAGCAAAGGTTTGCACCTCTACAGCACCAGGAACAAGTTGATCAACAGATACCATCTCGTTGTAAACCGCTGCTGGAATAATAATTTGAGCATAAAGTTTTTGCAGCAAATCTAGCTGCTTGATAGCTGCCAAGTTCGTAATAGGTGATGTATCACTAACAACAATCACAATAACTTCATCAACTGCAAAGTTTTAATATCTGCCTGAAAATCCTCCACATCATAATTAATGCAAAGTCCGCGCTTGGCAAGTTCATGTTGAAATTCAATTACTGTCAGTCCAGTCCAAGCACGAGCTTTGCCGCTACTAATTTTTTCTTGCTTGTAGAGCATAATGGCAATTTCTAACTTTAATTCATCCTCCGTCATTCTTGTTGCTCGGAGAATATCGTCAGGGATTACAACGCTCATAGGAACTGTACTTGAAGTCATTTACTCTACAATTTTAAGGTATGCAGAGCAGAGAGATAGGATATTCATACATCACCCACACAATCTGTAGAAGCATCAATGTATCAAGAAAATCGCTTCAAAATGCTCACCAAGAGTAAACCAGAAGTCGCCAAGCAGTTATTACAACAAGCACAAGCAGAAGTCGATGCGCGTTGGCAAATGTATCAATATTTAGCTCAAAGAAACTTTTAGAACTACCTTTTTGACTCTGGCAATGTCCGACTTCATTCCCTTTTAAGATAGCATAAAGCTAGATTCCAAAGGGGTATAGCTATGACTCCAACATCGAAAGGGCAAGTCTTGATTATTCGCACTGAGCGCGGGTTGACAATCTCAGGCACACGCGTCACCCTTTACGATGTGATGGACTACGTCACAGCTAAATATCCGCCTAAGTTTATCCAAGGATTATAGCGGTTCCCGACCTAGTGAGGTACGTTTTCAAAGCTACTAACCTTGGTAAACAAGATTTGGGTGTACCTCAGTTGCTTAGGAAACGCTATATTTGATTTAACAGAGGAACAAATTAATGCTGCTCTGATTTACATTGAGAATAATCGTGCAGAGGTGGAAGCAGAGTATCAACAAATTCTCAAAGAAGCCGAAGAATTACAGCAATATTACGAACAGCAAAATCGTGAGTTAATTGCCCGAATTGCAGCACAACCACCTAAGCCTGGAACTGAAACTGCTTGGCAAAAACTGTGGGCAGTTAAGGCAAAGCGCGAATCTAGGGTATGATTTTTCTGATTGATCACAATCTTAAAGGTCATGCTCTGAAGTCGATGCACGTTGGCAAATGTATCAATATCTAGCCCAACGCCATCCTTAAACTAGACCTTGACTCTAATAATATTGTTTACAACAGATCAAGAAATCGATCTACATCTGTGCGAGCTTGTTTCAAAATACGAGCTAGGGTTGAACGTTTGACGGGTCAATGGGCTGGAAACACTGAAAATCTAGAGTTCCAGATTACGCCTAATGGGGAGGTGTTTTGATGAGTCAGGTTGATTATGCTGCTATGTCTGATGAAGAACTGAGACGGTACTTTTTGCAACATCGTGATGACAAGATGGCGCTTCGGTTTTACCTGGATAGACTCAATCAGCGTCCACACGAGATAATTACGACTGTAGACGCTCCTGATTTTGATGCCAAGATTCAAGCAGCAATTGAGCAAAAGATGCAAGCAGCAAATAACAATGGCGAAGCATCTGTCTAATCAGTCGCTGCATCGGAAAAATAGCTTAATTCAATTTATAACTAGAAAAAGGCGTGTGGCAACTCAAACAAAAACTGCAAGCCGAACATCCTAAATGTTGTAGCTTATTTGATGCCACACTAGCGATCGCAAATTCCACCCGTCTCATTACTTAGTTGATTTTCTATGAACTTGATCACTTTGGGACTTGGGCTTACTTAATAGAAACCACCATATTTCTAAACCAATTAATGCCAAACCGACCGCAGTGACTGCACCTTTCATTGACAGTGGTTGCTCAATGCGACGGAACTGAGTGGTTTGTGATTCCTTTGGGTTTGGGATTTGGGCATAGACGCGCAAGGGCTTGTCGTTAAACATCGCTACACCACCAGCTAAACTCAATATCAATCCGCAACTGGCGATACTACTAATAATTGTTTTGCTATTCCACATTGTTGCTTCTCCCTAGACAATTGTTTTAGCTTGAAAGTTACGCAAACGCAGTGCATTAGTAACTACAGAAACTGAACTAAAAGCCATTGCTGCACCTGCAATGATCGGGTTAAGCAACCAACCGCATATCGGGAAAAGAATTCCGGCGGCGATGGGAATACCAGCAACATTGTAGATAAATGCGAAGAATAGGTTTTGGCGAATGTTACGCATTGTGGCGCGGCTGAGTTGAATTGCTGTAACTATGCCTTGCAAATCTCCAGAGATTAAGGTGATGTCACTGGCAGCGATCGCTACATCTGTACCAGTACCAATTGCTATACCAACATCGGCTTGTGCTAAAGCTGGTGCATCATTAATACCATCACCAACCATCGCCACAATTGAGTGCTGAGTGCTGAGGAGCCAGTGCGTTGCGCGGGTTAAGAGCGTTGTAGCAACTGGCGTTGCTGAGTAATTCTTCCTTGTCCCTTCTGCTTGCAGCAACTTAATTACTTCTGCTTTTTGGTCGGGACGGACTTCTGCTAAAACTCTTTTAATACCAACTTCACGGGCAATACTTTCTGCGGTACGGCAATTATCACCTGTAAGCATCACAACTTCTAGACCGAGTTTGTGCAATGCTTTCACGGCTTGGGTAGAAGTGGGTTTAATAGCATCAGCAATACCCATCAATCCTTGGATTTCGCCGTCAACTGCTAACCAAACTGTGGTTTTACCAAGGTATTCTAAGCGTTCTTTGTCTTGTTGCAAGGCTTGAGTATTAATATCTAATTCTTCCATCCAGCGTTGTGTACCAATCTGTACAAGACTGTTAGAAACAATACCTTGTACACCACTACCTGCTATGGCTGCAAAATCTTGGACATCTGCTAGGGTTACTTCCTGAGATTGAGCATATCTGACAAAGGCTTCTGCTAGTGGATGTTCGGAATGGCGTTCTACAGAGGCGACTAGTTGTATCAGCTTGATTTCGTTACCATTAGCCGTACCACTAACTGTGACAAAATCTGTAACTGTCGGTTTACCTTGGGTAATTGTGCCTGTTTTATCTAACACAATTGTTTGAATTTGGTGCGCTAGTTCTAAGCTTTCGGCTCCTTTAATTAAAATGCCGTTTTCTGCTCCTTTACCTGTTCCTACCATGACAGAAGTTGGTGTGGCTAAACCCAAAGCACAAGGACAAGCAATAATTAACACCCCAACTGTGGTAATCAATGCCAGGGTGACATTACCCATGATGTTGTACCAAATGATGAAGGTAAGGATGGCGATCGCAATTACCGCTGGCACAAACCACCCAGTAATTTGGTCTGCTAATCTTTGAATTGGAGCTTTTGAGCCTTGAGCCTGCTGTACTAACTGGACAATCTGCGCCAGTACAGTATCTTTACCAACTCGTGTTGCCTGAAACTTAAAACTTCCAGTTTTATTGATAGTTGCACCTATGACTTCATCCCCTGGTTGTTTTTTCATTGGTACACTTTCCCCAGTCACCATCGCTTCATCAACTGTGGATGTCCCGTCAATCACTTCGCCATCAACGGGAATCCTTTCTCCTGGACGAACCAGCACTACATTGCCAATTTGTACTTGTTCAATCGGCACATCTATTTCTTGCCCGTTGTGAATCAACCGAGCAGTTTTCGCCTGCAAACCTATCAACTTGCGGATTGCTTCTGAGGTTTGGCCTTTGGCGCGATTTTCAAACAATCGGCCTAACAAAATTAAGGTAATGACAATTACCACAGTTTCATAATATACATCTGGCATCAATCCCTGAGCAATGAAAAAGCCAGGAAATAAGGTAGCAAATAGGGAATAAAAATATGCTGCACTTGTACCTAAAACTATTAACGTATCCATTGTGGCAGCATGACGTTTAAAAGCCTTCCAGGCATTGACGTAAAAAGTGTTGCCACACCAAAACTGCACAGGAGTAGTGAGAACTAATTGCAGCCAAGGATTATGCAACCACATTGGAATAAAAAGTAGGTGTAACCCTGTCATCATTGGTAGTGAGCCAATCATCAGCACTGAGCCAATGATGCCCCCTACCCTCACCTTTCGCAGCAAATCATTCCATTCTTTCTGGCGATATTTTTTCTCTTCATCATCTTCTCCCGCCATCAGATTTTGTTCTTGCAGGGGATAGGCAGAATAACCTGCGGCATCGACTGCATCAATGATGGTTTCTAAATCTGTTTTTCTAGGGTCATAATCAACTGTTGCCTGTTCTGCACCAAAATTTACACTACATTCACTCACACCTGGGACACAACTGATAGCATCTTCAATATTTTTGGCACAAGAGGCGCAACTCATACCGCGCAGCTTAAGTGTGGCATTCTCCATCTGACTAATCCCAATTCTCAAGTGGTATTCAAGACTGATTTAATCTTGAATTCTCCAGTTCACTGGAGTGTCAAGGGGTCATAGGCAAAATTTTTCCTGAGTGCGGTTTGGTGATATTATCCGCAGATGGATGCACCTAATTTGTACTTTATCAAAAGAAGCAAAAGGCAGACGGCAGGAGTCTCGCTTTGTTGGGCTTTGTTCTACTAACGTACTTTTCTCCCTGATATTAGGTAATAATGCTGCGATCGCTTGTCTTTTCATTTGGATAGATGGCGGACTAAAAATTACTGGAACAACACCTACAGGTCGCGCCACTTGTTCCAGAATGGATTTTAATGATGAGTTTCACAATCAAGGATTCATTCAGGAATCTAGGCAGTTGTGGATGCAGGGAGGCTAGCATCCACCCAAGGATGATCCTTGCGAAAAGTAGTAGCAATACGAGGACAGTGTACCTGATATCCCGATATTGCCATTTTCCCGTTACATAACTTTAGAGCTACGGCGCACCTACATACCTCAAGCACAGCACCTGCTGTCGCAACTGTATTCAGACTTCAGACTAATTCCAATCTTGTTCTTCTTTTTTGCCACGACTTTTGTAAATCCCTCCTAAGTCGTGGATTTGGCGGGTTTTGGCAAAAAGTTCAGCTTCAGTTAAACCCCACTGTTGCAAGATTTTATCTAGGTCTTTTTGGATGTCTCGCGCTCCGGGAAAGCCTTGATAACGGATGCGTAACCGCGCTAATTCTGCCAAATTATAGTTTGTTGCTTCTTGAGCGAGTAGAATATCAATAAAGGGGCGATCGCGGTTGTAAAGTGGGTGCTGTTGATCTTTACTTCCGTGCGGTTCTGCCATAGTTTATACCTTTAGTCTGATTCTTAATTCATTCTGAGTCTAGAGTTGAGATTCCTTCCGTCGCAAGATAATTAAACATGAGGGCAAACACACCTTAACTCTTACGGCTGTCACCACTGCCAGTCAATAATAAATAAAGATACATTGTCTTTAAGAAAATACAAAAAGTTTTAATGAGGGTGAACATCAAATCACCCCTAAGTCCAAGCAGCAAGGGAGCAAGAACCCGTTATGTTTGAACACTTCACTTCCGAAGCAATTAAAGTAATCATGTTAGCTCAGGAGGAAGCACGTCGCCTGGGACACAACTTCGTCGGAACGGAACAAATTCTCCTGGGTTTAATCGGAGAAGGAACGGGAGTTGCTGCCAAAGTGCTGAGTGAGTTGGGCGTTACCCTCAAAGAAGCACGACGCGAAGTTGAAAAAATTATTGGTAGAGGTTCTGGGTTTGTACCTCCAGAAATTCCTTTTACTCCTAAAGTAAAAAACCTCTTTGAGCAATCGTTTAAAGAAGCTCATAGTCTAGGACATAACTACATCAACACTGAACACTTACTTTTAGGTTTAACTGAAGCGGGTGAAGGTGTTGCAGCCAAAGTTCTACAAAATCTGGGGGTTGACCTCAGACTAATTCGGACTACGGTTCTACGTCGTTTAGGTGAAGATGCCAATGTGGCTGTCGGTGCGAATAGTCCACGGCGTAACCAGCCAGCGTTAACCCTAGAAGAGTTTGGCAGAAATCTCAGCAAACTAGCACAAGAAGGCAAGCTAGACCCTGTAGTTGGTCGAGAAACAGAAATTGAGCGTACTATTCAAATTCTCGGTCGGCGGACAAAAAATAATCCTGTGTTGATTGGCGAACCAGGAGTTGGTAAAACTGCGATCGCAGAAGGTTTAGCACAACGTATTGTTAACCAAGATGTTCCTGACCTATTGTTGAATAAACAAGTCATTAGCCTAGATATGGGCTTATTAGTGGCAGGAACTCGCTTCCGTGGTGATTTTGAAGAACGCCTGAAAAAAATCATGGACGAAATCCGCTCTGTCGGTAACATCGTCCTCGTAATTGATGAAATTCATACCCTTGTAGGTGCTGGTGGTACAGAAGGCGGCTTAGATGCAGCCAACATCCTCAAACCAGCTTTAGCACGGGGTGAACTCCAGTGCATTGGCGCTACAACTCTTGATGAATACCGTAAGCACATCGAACGCGATGCGGCTTTAGAACGGCGTTTCCAACCAATTTTGGTCGGTGAACCTTCAGTTGAAGAAACCATTCAAATTCTTTACGGCTTGCGTGGTGCTTACGAACAGCATCATAAAGTAGAAATCTCTGATGCGGCTGTATTAGCAGCAGCCCAATTATCAGATCGTTATATTAGCGATCGCTTCTTGCCAGATAAAGCCATAGACTTAATTGACGAAGCTGGTTCTCGCGTTCGGTTGCGGAACTCTATGAGTTCTACCAACAAGGAACTGAAGCGTCAACTGGCCAGTATCACCAAAGCTAAACAAGAAGCCGTTAGAATTCAAGATTTTGACAAAGCAGGTCAACTTCGCGACCAAGAACTAGAACTGGAAGTGCAAATTAACCAAGAGCAAAGTATTTCTACCCCAATTGTTGACGAAGAAGACATTGCTCAAATCGTCGCCTCTTGGACTGGCGTACCAGTTAACAAACTGACAGAATCTGAATCAGAGTTGCTGTTACACCTCGAAGACACACTGCATCAACGCTTAATCGGTCAAGAACAAGCAGTTACCTCTGTATCTCGTGCTATTCGTCGTGCGAGAGTTGGGTTAAAAAATCCCAACCGTCCCATTGCCAGCTTTATCTTCTCCGGCCCTACAGGAGTTGGTAAAACAGAACTAGCCAAAGCCTTAGCGGCCTACTTCTTCGGTGCAGAAGACGCGATGATTCGCTTGGATATGTCCGAATACATGGAAAGCCATACCGTATCTAAGCTGATTGGTTCGCCTCCTGGTTACGTCGGTTACGATGAAGGTGGACAACTCACCGAAGCAGTGCGACGCAGACCATACACAGTGCTGCTGTTCGACGAAATCGAAAAAGCGCACCCCGATGTCTTCAACATGCTGCTGCAAATCTTGGATGACGGTCAACTTACTGATGCTAAAGGTCGGCGCGTCGACTTCAAGAACACCTTAATCATCTTGACATCTAACATCGGTTCTAAGGTGATTGAAAAAGGTGGCGGTGGTTTAGGTTTTGAATTTGATAATCAAGCTGAAGCTAGTTATCATCGCATCCGCAACTTAGTTAATGAGGAACTCAAAACTTACTTCCGTCCAGAATTCCTCAACCGGGTTGATGAAATTATTGTCTTCACTCAACTGTCTAAGGATGAAGTTAAGCAAATTGCTGACATTATGCTCCGCGATGTAGCTAACCGCTTAACCGAAAAAGGTATCACCTTGGAAGTTACCGAAGCATTTAAAGAGTTGGTAGTCCGGGAAGGTTATAACCCCAGCTATGGTGCAAGACCTTTACGTAGGGCAATTATGCGCCTATTAGAAGATTCTTTAGCTGAAGCACTACTATCTGGCGAAATTGGCAATGGCGACACAGCTATTGTAGATGTAGATGATGATGGTCAAGTCAAAATTCACAGGTCAGATACGCGTGAGTTACTCTTAGCGAATGTTCGCTAAACTTGATACTCAATCACTTTGAAAGTGAAAAAAATCCCTTGGTTGATATACCAAGGGATTTTTGTATATGTATAATACGTAAGTAATAATTATTGGAACTACCCATTGATATAGCAGTTGCCTGTTAGATTAGGACTAAAACTAATCATCAAACCAAGACATAAAGAGACTTTCAAGCCTATTCCCTGCGATAGCATTTAAATTTAATAACTATACAAATCATTCGCTAAGGGCGCACAGTTAGCTGTAAGCCTTGATGAGAAATCTATGAGTATCAGATATAGTTCAACGGTATGAGTCAAAAAATCAAAGCTTTAGGCAGGGTTTAAGGAGATAAAATCAAGCAAAAGGCAAACAGTAAACAAAATAACCTTCCACTTGATGCGGATAGAAGATGCTGATGATCATTGCTGTGGTATATGCTAAGATACAGCCCAAATTCCGTTTAATGTACTTACTTCTGTGTGTAACATCATTCCGAATAAACTCTAGCTCTTGAATTATGTTTTGATAAATTCAGAATAATTTGGCACTATTTCAGGCTAAGAGTATTTTATTAAACATAATAAAATAAAACTTGCTTGAGCTAAAGATTTTGAATTATATATTTTTGTGAATAAATTAGAATTACTACATTCTTCTGTTAGAAAGCCAAGAACATCAGGGCTTAGTGATAATTAATACATTTTTAATACATGGTATTACAGAATTGGAGACGCAAGCGTGGCGTTGCACTTACTACTAGAGGTTTGCAAAAACTTCAGGAGGCAAAGCGTCAGTCAGAAGCAAAAGAAAATTTCGGAAATAGCTACACACTTGAAGATATAAGTTCACTTTCGGGGTTACATCCAAGCACAATCTCGAAAGTATTAAATCGGGAAGGAGGAGTTGATAAAAAAACTCTGGAAAAACTATTTCTAGTTTTTAACATAAAAATAGATGAAAGTGATTATTTAAGCTCAAATACTCGTTTAGACTGGGGTGATGCTAGTTTTTTACCAGTTTTTTATGGACGTAAAGAGGAGCTTACCACATTAGAGCAATGGATTCTGAATGAGCGTTGCCAATTGGTGGCATTGTTAGGAATGGGTGGGATTGGTAAAACGGCTCTTGCTGTAAAGTTGGCTCAAAATATTCAGGAAGATTTTGAATATGTAATTTGGCGATCGCTACGCGAAGCTCCACCTGTGAAAGCTATAATAACTCAGCTGCTGCAATTTTTATCGGAGGAGCAAGAAACAGAAGCTAACTTACCAGAAAGTTTAAGCGATCGCATGTCACGGCTGATTGATTATCTGCGAAACCATCGCTGTCTGTTAATCCTTGACAATGGAGAGTCCATTCTACGATATGGCAGTCGAGCCGGAAAATATCGAGAAGGATATGAAGGGTATGGTGAGTTGTTCCGGCGTTTAGGAGAAGCCACTCACCAAAGTTGCCTAGTACTAACTAGTCGGGAAAAACCTCAAGAAATAGCATTATTGGAAGGAGAAGCACTGCCAGTTCGCTCTTTACAATTAAGTGGTTTGAAGGTAGTAGAAGGACAAGAAATTTTAAAAGTCAAAGGATTATCAGCCGCAGAAGATGAATGGAAAGCCATGATTGAATCTTATGGCGGTAATCCATTAGCTTTGAAAATAGTTGCTACAACCATTGAAGATGTATTTGGTGGGAATGTAACTGAGTTTTTACAACAGAATACAGTTGTTTTTGGCGATATTCGTGATATTTTAGATCAGCAGTTTGAGCGCTTGTCAGATTTAGAAAAAGAAATAATGTACTGGTTAGCAATTAATCGTGAGCCAGTGGCGCTATCAGACTTGCGAGAGGATATTTTATCGCCAGTGCCACCACAAAAATCTCTAGAGGCTCTAGAATCTTTGGTAAGGCGATCGCTAGTAGAGAAAAACACAATAACTTTTACCTTACAACCTGTAGTCATGGAATATGTGACTCAGGTAATCATAGAGCAAGTCTGTGAAGAAATTGTCGCTGAGAATATTCAGCTTTTTCGATGCCATACTCTCATCAAGGCAAGTGGAAAAGACTATATTAGAGAAACTCAAGTTCGCCTCATCCTTAAACCAATTATTGATGGGCTACTCACTCTTTTAAGAAGTAAAAAAGGTATTGAAAATCAATTAAATAAAATATTAATCAAACTTAGAGAAGAATCACCACAAGAACCAGGATACACAGGTGGAAATATTCTCAATTTGCTGTGTCAACTACAGACAGATTTGACAGGCTATGATTTTTCACAATTGACAGTTTGGCAAGCAGACTTGCGGAATGTAGAATTGCACAATGTTAATTTCCAAAACGCTGATTTAGCCAGATCTGTTTTTGCTGAAACCTTTGGTGGGGTTTTGTCAATAGCCTTTAGCCCCAATGGCAAACTATTAGCAATGGGCGATACTAATGGCGAGATTCGTTTATACCAAGTTACAGATGGCCAGCAAGTTCTTACCTTTCAAGGTCACACTAACTGGGTGCCATCACTTGCTTTTAGTCCCGACGGTAGTATTTTGGCCAGCAGTAGTAGCGACCACACAGTAAAGTTGTGGAATGCTACTACTGGTCAATGCCTGCAAACTTTACAAGGACACGAACACGAAGTATGGACAGTTGCCTTTAGTCCAGATGCCAACACACTAGTAAGTGGTAGTAATGACCATACAATAAAGCTGTGGAGTGTTAGCACTGGTCAATGCCTGCAAACATTCAAAGGACATACAAGTTGGATAGTCTGTGCAATTTTTACCCTGGATGGCCAGACTCTGGTGAGTGGCAGTGATGACGACACGATTCGCCTGTGGGATATCAGCACTGGTAAATGTCTTAAAATTTTGTGGGGACATCGTGATGGCATCCGCTCACTTACTATCAGTCCTGATGGACAGACAATAGCGAGTAGCAGTGATGACCAGACAGTGAAGTTATGGCACATTAAGACTGGTGAATGTCTTAAAACTCTACAAGGACATCATGCTGCCGTCTGGTCAGTTGCCATTCATCCTCAAGGCAATCTCATCGCTAGTGGTAGCCTTGACCACACAGTGAGGTTGTGGGATTTTCATACTGGCCAGTGCTTAAAAATCCTTCAAGGACATTCAACTTTAGTATTTTCTGTCGTCTTTAGTCCACAAGGAGACCTGCTGGCCAGCGGCAGTGACGACCAAATGATGAAACTATGGGACGTTAGTACTGGTCAATGTCTAAAAACTCTCAGTGGATATACTAGTCAAGTTCTGTCAGTTGCTTACAGTCCAGATGGTCAAATGTTGGTGAGTGGCAGTGACGACCAAATGGTGAGGTTGTGGGATGTCAATACCGGTCAAGTCTTGCAAACTCTTCAGGGACATAATGCTGTTGTTCGCTCAGTCGCCTTTTGTCCAAATGGTCAGACATTCGCAAGTGGTAGCGATGATCAAACAGTCAAGTTGTGGGATGTCAATACTGGGCAAGCTTTGCAAACTCTTCAGGGACACCCTGCTGTAATTTGGTCAGTTGCTTACAGTCTGGATGGTCAGTTGTTGGCAAGTGGCAGTAATGACCAAACCGTGAGGTTATGGGATGCAAATACGGGCCAAGCCTTGCAAACTTTTCTGGGGCATAGTGCTGCTGTCCAGTCAGTTGCCTTCAGTCCTCAAGGGAGGCTACTGGCAAGTGGTGCTTGGGATCAGACAGTCAAATTGTGGGATATTAACACTGGTGAGTGCAAACGAACATTAGAGGGACATACAAATTGGGTTTGGTCAATCGCTTTTAGTCCGGATGGCGAACTACTAGCAAGTGCTAGTTATGATGGTACAGTCCGGTTGTGGAGTGTGAATACGGGTGCTTGTCTGCAAACTTTCATGGTTTGTGAAAATGGACTCGTCAAAGTAGTGATTTTTAGTCGAGACGGTCAGATTTTAGCTAGTAGCAGTCCCGACTACACAATTAAGTTATGGAATGTTGATACAGCTAAATATCAAAGAACGTTATATGGACATTCAGCTTGGGTCTGGTCAATCGCCTTTAGTCCAGATAATCGAATCCTGGCTAGTAGTGGTGCTGATGAGACAATTCGACTTTGGGATATAAATACGAGCAATTGTTTAAAAACTTTGAAAGCTAAAAAATTTTATGAGGGAATGAATATTAGAGGAGTCACAGGTTTAACTGCTGCGACTATTGCTACTCTTAAGAGATTAGGGGCAATTGTTTAGGAAAAACGATTAAGACTTACGCAATGAGACGAAAAATCAAGGGTTTAGGTTAGGGTATGGTGTGTAAGTGACCAAAACCCTTATACCCTGCCTTAAAAAATAAATACAGTGCGTAAGTCCTGCTAACTAAATCAAGGTTAGAGTTGTCAACAGTCAATGATCAAAAATCAGTCTTTTTTAGACTATTGACTATAGCGGTTCTCACTGAGAGTGCAATACAGTCGTCACCTCACCCCGTATTTGCTAACGCAAACACTCCCCTCTCCTTGGTAAGGAGAGGGGGTTGGCGGCTGACAGGTGTAGGTTTTTTACGTGAGCATGAGTCCATACTTAAAAATCGGCGTTTTGAACCCGCTCAAAACTTAAACATTCAATTGTCCAATCGCTGGAATACTTGAATCACTGTTTGAGAATTAGGTAAAAAATTATGGATTCATACACAACAAAGAAAGATGAGATTAATAATCCTACATATTGACCACGTAATCATCAGGGTTTTAGCCTTCGGGTAAAAAACCTACACCTGACAGGGGTTGGGGGTGAGGTGAAAAAATCTATTTCATGCAAACGAGAACTGCTATATTGACAGCCTCAACTAAAAATCTAATGACAATTACCAATCAGCCATAGGAATGTCACTTGGTAATCCATATGCAAATTCCTCGAACATGATTTTTTCTAACTCTAGCTCTGTGTCATCTAAGCTTTCTAAGCTATTTTCGCTGAGATGACTAGCAGAATCGTGAGGATTCAAAGATTGCTGGTTGATAGCAGAATCATCAGGAGTCGAAGTTTGCTGCTGGGTAGTTGTAATTTTTAAAGTTGCTGTTTTCATGGTCTTCTCCTTGGTAATTGTATTGAATTGTATGTTACTAAAGGTTTTTTACACAGTTTAAGCTTGGCTTTTTGGTGAGTAAGTCAGCAGTTGCTAGCTAAGTCTCACTTGTGCTTATTTCACAGTTTTAGTAGTTTTAAGACATTTTCAATCTCCTCATCTGTTATGTAAGCTTCTTGAGGTGGGCTAAAACGCAACAATGCCGCGTGGTAGCAGGCTTTCGCCACGCGATCGCACTCTTGGGGAGTCAGCCCTGCAATCATCGCCACTGTCTCCTCTACGTGCTGTACCTCAGTAGTGCTAACACCACTGTGTATACGTAGACAACGGGTAGCATTGATACTAGGTGGTAGCAATGCCTTAACTTTTTGGATGTAACCCTCTCCTATACATATGCCTAAACGTTCCGCCGTATAGGAATAGCCCACACAATCTATGGGATTTGCATCCTGTACACATCGGGTAAAACAATCCACCAAAGTCTTGGCTGCGGGAGGAAAAAGCACTTCCACAACAGCTTCGGCTTTATACCCCATTGAACGAATATCCCGCAGAGCGAGTAAGTCGTGACCTGCCTCTTCTCTGGCTTTCTGTGCAGCCCACTGCGCCAAAGTCTGACGATTTGCTAAAGCGAAACGCGATCGCGCTTCTTCCATCAATCGCGGCGTAGAATGGCATAAATGGTAAAAACCTGCAAGTCGCCATACCCAACGTGTAGGGGTTAAGGCTGGTGGTCGACGCTCCGACTTCACTGCGTACCAAGCAGATACTATTGCCCCATCTAAAAGTTTTCGGGTTTTAGCTAAAGTATCTGCATCAATCATCTTTTGAGTGAAGCAATTACCACTATTCTCCGGTTGGGGTTGATGTACCCAAGTACTATTTGTTATCTCCATCACTACTTTGTCTAACTCAATAAATGTTGATTCATTTCTACTTAAACATTTATTAAACATGCTCTCCTTTACATTCTCATACTTGCGGCATATTGGCTAGTACTTATGCTGTTAATATTAACTCTATAAGAATCTGCATCAAATAAATTGCGTACAGACGTACCATAAAACGTCTCTACAACAATAGATACATTGCATTATCAAGAAACGATATTAACAGATATGCAAATGGCTTACTATGAAAATACTTTAACGTCACAGTGATATTGTTCTAACTCAACGATAACAGTGACTGAATTAAAAACTGATTTCTTTGTTTTCAAAGTAAATTTTTTAACAAAAAGATAAGTAAAAAGCTTAACTTTAAGCTTAAAATCTTGATTTTCACTGGTAAAGATGTTTCAAAATTGGCAATATTTAGTAAACTCCACACTAATTTAAACAATTATGGATAAAACAGCTGCGCTTGGATTTTCGGATTTTACAACCACCAGTAAAAAACCAGTAGTCAAGCAAATTACTGTAGACTTGACTCCAGACGAAGCCCAAAACCTGGAAAAGTATTGTGAGCAAACAGGTCAAGCAGTCACGAATGTGATTGAAGAACTCATTCGGGGGTTATCTATGAGCTAAGTTTTTCCTAGCGACTCTGAACAGTTAAGATTGAGAAAATCCTAAACGTCATAGACGAAGAAATCACATATTAGTCTCAAATATAGACCGAGCTTAAATACTACTCAGACCTCTGAGTAGCCAATCCTCGTATCAGCTCCCTGATTACATCTGTTGCTGGTCTTCCTGTCTGGTCACAATACTTTTCCAAGTTTTTGGCTTCGTTTAATGCCAGGTTGATGGTTATTCGCTTGACCGCCCATTTTTTATTCATGCTATAAATCTGGTTGTATTGGATAAAACTACAGAAATTTTCTTTGAGTCAAACCATTCTCTTATACTTGTATTTTTGCGCTTGTACACGATTAAAAACCCAGGGGTTGATTTACAAAAAAAATAGCTAAAAAAGCAGGTCTTTGCTTTAATAAGCTACCTCAGAAACATAAAGAAGTTTATCTGCCTTGCTATGAGCCGAATCATATTGCTTCCTCATAACTTTTTCAGCATTCTCTAAAATTTTCGAGTTTTCTGTTTTCCCTGGTATTTTGTTCAGGTTCTAAATTTCTCATTGAGCATATTACCACTCATGGCAACCATCAGCCAAATATGAGGTCACAGCAAGATATGTTTAAAACTAGCACAATAATGCAAATCTTATTGCGCCAACTTTGATTTTTTCCATCAAAATCATCCATAAGTAGAGGTAAAACTGCAAAAATAAGGTTTAATATGGTAAAAAATACTATCTACTGAATCTGCACTAGCTTATACCATCTGTTACAACGGTTTTCGCTGGGATAAGAGGATATAGGTAAAAAGGTTTAGTTAAATTATTTTTATAAAAATATAAATAATATATTAAATAGTTTGATATTTTATCCCTAGTATAAATACCAGGGATATTTTTGATCATTGATGAATGTAAACAGAACAAGCGTTGCGTAAAGATTAAACTTCCAGATATATTTGATACATTGAACCCTGAAAAATTCCGGTAAGATACCAAGATAACAAGAGAAAAAAGACTTGGGAAAATTGGATTATATGTGAATAATTTTTAATTTTTGCTTTTTAAAACTCCTATTTCTCGTTGTATAGGCAAAACATCCAAAATATCAGTCTGGGAACAATATTTCAAGTCTTCATGACATTCCAGACGTAACAATCGTTTGCCATGACTTGCATGATGGAACAATCCCAATAAATTATCTTGCCACTGCGAGTAAAGAGCGATCGCCCCAATCAATTCATCGTTACCAGCTAATTCATCAGGTGACACCTGAGATTTTTCGACGATACTATGAGCGATCGCTCCAGCACAAACTGTATCTTCTAAGGCAAAACTCCCTTCCCAACCAGAACCAACAATCCAGACTGTTTCTGGTTGCTTTTCTAAAAGATACTGCACTATCGCTGCTCGGTTGATCAAAGCTGCTGCTAATACAGATGGAGAATTTTGTACTCGTTGTAAAGCACGAGTACCATTAGTGGTACTGATGAACAAGCGACGACCTTGGACTAAATCTGGTGTACAGTCTAGGGGAGAGTTACCGAGTTCAAAGCCAGCAACTTTGGCTCCGCCACGTTCTCCGGCTCTTAAACGTTTTTCTGCTGGCCATTGTTCACTAACTTGTATGAGTTTGTCTAAATCGCTGAAGACTTGTACTGCTTCGCCTCCAGCCGCTAAGACTGTAGCAATTGTGCTAGTGGCTCGCAAGACATCGACTGCGATCGCGCAGTCAGGAATTTCATCCTTAGGAGTTAATTCCGGAGTGTGGTATAAGAATAACTTCACGCGTTGGATACACCTGCTCTAAATATTATTATCGAGATACATTCTAATTTGTGTTAATAGTCATAATGACAATTCAAGCAATAGGATTTTTTGGAGGTTATGGCAAGACTTAGGCAATGAGGACAAAAGCCTTGACTTTAGCTGTTACTTAACTGTTGTTTAAGATAGCGGATGGCGGCGCTGGTGTTGCGTTGATATGCGATTTGGACACACTGGGCGATCGCACTGTGCAAATCAAACTCTGGAAAATAGCGACTCTGGGTTTGCAGTTGGTAATCGGTTCCCTGCAATTGGTAAATCAATAACTGCTGTTTTTTGAATAACCAGACTTCAGGAACGCGATAGGGAAGATAATCTTGGACATCGGAATAACTAGTTACGTCAATTTCAATTACGAGATCTGGCGGGAGATCTTGTCTCCAGTCAATCCGCTTTTTACCCAAAACTGCTTGCCAATTGTCAATGTAAAAACAATAGTCAGGTTCAATACCGCTTTCTTCAGGTAGAGTCATAGTCACAGGGGTAAACGCATCATATTCCCTTCCATCATGATCTAAAAGAGCCTTGACAACATCCGCAACCAAATTGGCATCTCGTCCATGTACAGGCAAAGGTGACATCAGCAATACTTCTCCATCACGATATTTGATGCGGGGAATTGAACCATCTCCCCGTTGTTCACAAAGTTGCTGGTACTCTTGCCAACTAGCAGGTAGCCGCACCACAGCACCAGGAGGTAATTGAGTCTTTTCTGAGGAAATTAGAGCAAACATGACTTCAGATCCTTTATCGTATTTGTGGAAGTGTGAGCAATTGCCTTTTGAGGTGTAGTAGTGATAAATGAAGCAATGAGGTAAAAGATTGACTAAAGTGTGAATATTGTGTTTGAACTGTTTGACACTCCAGTTTAAGTTCTTGACTGTGCAATGTAGTTTTGAAACGCTTCAATAGACTTGAAAGGTGTATTATCAACAATATCCTGTATACAAGATGATTATGAGTCAATGTCCTTAATCTCTAAACCCTAGTCTCTTTTTCATATGTCTTGGTGTACGCAGTTTATGATGGCTACTTAAATATGAATAAAGACTTCAAAGCTAAAATGATGAGTGCCTGGAATGGCAATCCTCCAAGGGTAGAATACAAGGCAGAGCCTATGCCAGGAACACCGCATATTAGACTCTTGGGAGAAGGAAGTTCAACTGCTGCTTTAGATGCTTTTTTAGGACAGTTAGAAAAAGATTTTAAACAGCAAAAAGGTAAATATCTTACTTATCCTTTAAAAAGTGATCAAGCAGAAGAAGATGTCTATGTGCTAGAAGGATGGGAAGTTTATACTTCTGGGGAAAGTTTATACGAGGCTTTAGTTATTCTTTACTATTCGGCTCTTTACCCTTATCAGGTAATTAAAAAATATATGAGTGAGCATCTTGCTCAAGAATATTTAGATGAAATGAAACGGCGGGAGCAAGCAATTACAGCCTTGACACAAGCTTTGAACTAAACAGTAGTTTTAATCAAGTAATTATTGAGAAAAAATTGTAGAGTCGTTGCACTATAATAACTCTACCTTGGTGAATCAAGAGGGGAATTTTGCAACAATCTGCCAATCTAAACTCTAGGATCTAAAATCGACATGGCACCTTTACCCGACTACCGCCCAAAACAACTGTCTGTAGGCCCTTTAGAAGCAGAGATTTTAAATATTGTCTGGGAACTGGGTTCAGCTACAGTCAAAGATGTACACGATCGCATTTTGGCTGATCCTAACCGAGAATTAGCTTATACTTCTGTCACTACAGTTTTGCGTCGATTAACAGAAAAAGGTTGGCTGGCCTGCGATAAACAAGGACGAGCTTTTTATTGGCGGCCATTGCTCAGTAAGCAACAAGCTCAAGTTATTAAAGCTCACGATCAGTTACAACGGTTTCTAGCAGTAGGTAATCCTGATGTGATCGCCGCCTTTGCTGATAGTCTGGATGAAACTGCACAAGAGCAAATAGAAGCGATCGCCAAGCGCATTCAAGCTGCACGCCAAGCCAGGGAGGAAAAATAATGCATCTAATTATGATTTTGACTGCTGTGACAGTCTCTTGGATATTGAGATGCTCTTGGGTTAATCCTCAAGGTAATTGGAACTTGCGCTGGCGGCGATCGCTATTTTTATTTCTCTTTCCGCCTTTGTTGATATTCATGACGGCGATCGCGTTGCTGTGTATGGGGCCACAAGGGAAAATGGGTGGAGCCTACACAGGCTGGTTCAGCTATGATTTAGCACTTATTGGTCTAAGTTATTTTGCCTTTTTGTGCATTAAACTAACTTTTCAAGGTTGGCAATCTGTAGAATCTGCCCGTCATGCTCCGTTAGTTAATCTTGATGGGAAATTAGTCCGCCTGCTCAACACACCAGCACTGTTTGCTGGTCAAATTGGTTTTTGGCAACCAGAACTTGTAGTGAGTCAAGGACTGCTGCAAACTCTTTCACCTGCTCATGTAGAAAGTGTTTTAGCACACGAGCAAGGACATCATTATTACCGCGATACATTTTGGTTTTTCTGGTTGGGTTGGATGCGTAATTGCACAGCTTGGCTACCCAATACAGATGCATTATGGCAAGAATTACTAGCGTTACGAGAACTCCGCGCGGACAGTTACGCTGCATCTCAGGTAGATCCATTGCTGTTAGCAGAATCGCTAGTATTGGTTGTTAGCCAAACTTCTGTCTTACCAGAATCTGAGGTTTGTTGTGCGGCTTTAGGTACTGGTGTAGGCGATCGCCTCGAACAAAGAATCGATGCTTTACTAGCACCACCAGAACCCACGCCAAATATGAATTGGCAATCGTGGCAGGGATTTATTTTGGCATTTTTACCATTATTAACTGTGTTATTCCATACATAAGAATGAAGTTTTTGAGCATATATTAAAGATATCTGCAATAGTTTTCCCAAAGCTTTTTTAGTAAATTCGACCATTCCATCAAAAATAAAATTAAGCCGCTGCGCGTCTATATACTGAATTCTGGCTCCGTTCGGACTTCGGCGTGACCCTTCAACAAGCTCAGGGTAGAGACAGACGCGGTAACTGATAACAATTTCCTTTAAAGATGAAACGAATTTTTTTGTAGAGACGTTGCAATGCAACGTCTCTACAGATTTTATGTGCATCAAATTTTTCGTGAATTGGTATGAGCCTGTCGAAACTCACGGCGAAGCCTGGCTGCTGAATTCTTTTTTGATAATTTTTTGATTAACCAACTTTTCAGAAACCTTGCAATACAAGGTTTCTACTCATCTGTGTCTACTGAAAGACCAAGCAATTCAAACTTGGGGGGGATGTAAGTGATACTTTAGTTTTATAGTGTCTTAAGTAGTGTTGCGTAAAACAGGAGCATATACTTATGCATATATTAATGCAGGCAGCAGATTCAGTAGCAACAGGCGGAGGTAATTTTCCCTTTGCTTTTACATTGGTGTATGTAGTTGGCTTTATTGCTGCTGTCACCATTGGTTCTATTGCTTGGTACAACTCTAAACGCCCAGTTGGTTGGGAAAGCAAAGAACGTCCAGACTTTGTACCGAAGGTAGAAAAAGAAGAAACTCCGGGTCTAGGTGAACCGAAGTCTTAGGTGGTCAATGGTCAATGGTCAAACAATTTTGGATTTTAGATTTGTTCTGCTGTCATTGCAGCAGAGCTTGAACTAAAAACAGTGCAACATTCAAAATCCAAAATTGGTAAGGTCAATAGTCAAAGTTGTAGAAAATGGGATCTTGACTTTTGACTTTTGACTTTTGACTATTGACTATTTAATTTTGAACTTCGACCCAGCGACGATAAAGCTTTTGAATTTGTTTGAGCAAGGCATTATGAACTGATTGTTGAGCAGAACCATCTTGTTCAGCTAAATCCTGAAGTTGTGTCAGGAGTCTTGCTTCTTCGGTTGCTACTTCACCATCGCTATAAATCAAGCCGCTAATGGCTTCAATGAGACTTTCGCAATCTTCCAAGCTTGGGCGATCGCCTAGATATTCTTTCACCCATGCATAGCACTCTTTGGGTTGTACGGGTACCAATTCGTAAAGCCAAGGCTTAATCTCTGGATCGGTAGCCAAACCTTTGGCTTGTGCAATTTCGCGGAGATATTGTCGTTCTTCTGGCTGAATTATCCCATCAATCCAAGCGGCTCCAATCAAGATTTTAACTAAGTTCTTTACATTAGAATCAGTAACCATTGCTGCCTCCTGTGGTAGACTGGGGCTTCCATCAAATCGTACAATCCCCAGTAGTGATCACCCGGAATCATTAGTTTTTCTTAAGCGCACCATAAAAAAGCCATCCATATCCCAACGATGAGGCCAAACTTTGAGCCAGCCTTGAGGTGTAGAGTAAATAGAGTAGGGTGAACTAACTTCGAGCGGCGCAATTTGCCATTCAATATTTTCAGCCAAAAAACCTGAAATTACATCTTCATTCTCTACTGGATGCAGTGTACAGGTAGCGTAAACCATTACACCACCGTTTTTGACAAAATTTGATGTATGTGACAGCAATTGCTTTTGCAGTAGTGAGAGTTCTTGAATAGATTGTGGTGTCTGTCGCCAACGTGCATCGGCGTGGCGATGTAAGGTTCCTAAACCAGAACATGGTGCATCCAGCAACACGCGGTCAGCAGCATGATAAAATTGTGGCAAGTTGCGACTGTCGCCAGTACAAATTTCAATTGATTGCAAATTTAGCCGTCGAGCATTTTCTTGGAGTTTACGCAACCTTGAAGGAGTGCGATCGCATGCCCAAACTTTACCTTGATCCTGCATTAATTCGGCAATGTGAGTTGTTTTTCCGCCTGGGGCTGCACAGGTATCAATCACTACCTCACTTGGTTGCGGGTCGAGTAAATAGCTTACTAGTTGGGCGCTGGCATCTTGGACAACCCACCAGCCTTCAGTAAACCCAGGTAAATTTTGCATCGCCCCAGTACTGCTAATTAATCGTAAAGCTTGGGGTAAATGAGGAATTCTTTTCGCTAAAATTCCCGCAGATTGTAGCGCTGTCTCTACTTGTTCTAGATTAGTGCGGAGTGGATTGATGCGGAGGTCGATTTTTGGTGTTTGGTTCATCCATTCACAGAGTTGTTCTGTTTCCGCGAAACCAATTTGATTTAACCAAACTTGAATAATCCAGTCGGGGAAACTATGTAAAATACCTAAACGTTCTACTGGGTTTTCTGGTAATTTCAGAGGTTCAGGGGAGTTGTCTGCAAGACGAAGGTACTGGCGTAACAAACCATTGACAAAACCCGTAAGTCCAGAAAAACCATTTTCCTTGACGAGTTCGACAGTTGTATTCACAGCCGCTGAGGGGGGAATTCGTTCTTGGTAGCGCAGTTGGTACAAACCCAGATGTAGGATAGTACGTAATTCTGGTGGTTGTTGGTGAGATTTTTTAGTCGCCAGTTGGTCAATTAGAACATCAAGAGTGCGTTGTCTTCTGACACTGCCATAAACTAATTCTGTCGCTAGACGGCGATCGCTATCTGGCAATTTTACTTTTTGCAACACTCTATCTAGAGCGACATCAGCATAAGCACCTTTGTGAACATCTCGCAAGGCGATAAATGCTATTTGACGGGGATTAGTCATGAAAGCGTTTCCCCTGTGTTTGGGGAGATAAAAAATTTGATTTTGAAATTTTAAAAGTATTTACTTACATTCTGACAACTTTTGAGAACATATCCCACTTATCAACAATATGATAATTATGCGGTAGGAGTGGCAATTATAATTGCACTAGAAGCAAGCTTATTAGTAACAATTGTCAACCTTGTTAATGTGCTACAGGTAGAGAATTTGTAGTGATTGCCTCAAATTCTGATGAACTACGTTGGTTTTTGATGGGTGTAGTTTTGTTTATATAATAAGGACTCCCTCTAAACCTTAATTGGCAAGTTACTAATGGTGGAGTTAATTTAGGCGTTTGAGCATCTATACAACTTAAATAAGTACTTCCCCTATAACTCAACTGATAGGTTCCTGGTGATACTGTTAATCCATCTGATTTAGTACAATAGTAAACACCACGGTAGATTAAGTGATGATCTGCTCTCAACTTGCTTATAGGCTGTTGTGGATATTCTATTTGTGTGCTGTTCAGCTTGTTTGTATGATATTTGAAATTTGTACTAATAAACACTGGTATCAATAGTATAAGTAGGATCTGCCAAGGAGCTAAAACTAAAGCTAAAATTAGGCTGATAGTTCCAAATATGCCTAACAAATGTGCAATTTCGCGCTGACTTTCTTTGAGTAAAAAATAGCCTGTGATTAAACAAATACACACAAGAATTAAAAAGCACAACACCATTGTTCGTAACTGTTAAACTAAAAGTGCAAAGTTGATTAAAGGCATTCAATTTAATTGAAGATTGTTATTTATATTATCTCTAATCAAGTTTTAGGGTCAGCGTAATTTTTAAGTAAAAATATACACTAGTATCTAGATTACGGTAAAGTATTTTGCAATTTTCGATACAAAAGCTACTTATTATTTACTTAATATTATCCATAAGCTAATAACTTCTAATACCAAATCGATATAAAGAAGGATATAATTAGCCTGCGAAGGCAGGCTTTGTTTGTATAGCCCCATACTTCCAGTCTGAGGGTGTTAATATGCAACCTCTCATAGAATTATATTGTATTAGTGGGATAGAGACTAGCAGCTTTCTGAACTTTTACTCCCAACTACAAATTACAAGCATAGCCTGCATTTTCTACATCAAATTTCTCAAAACTAAATAACTCTAAATACTCAGGGTGACTCATCAATTCTTTAGCCAACAAAAAACCAGTAATTGTCCAGGTTTGATATCTTCTGGCTTTTCTACCAATTAACATTCCTCTAACACCATCATAATATTCTGGCCATTGGTCTTCGCTAAGTCGATATTGAGCTAGTTCCAGTGCATTTTTTGCTATATTTATTCTACCTGTTTTTTGAGCGGCTGCTGTTAAGAACCACAATAAAACAGGCCAACTACCAGCATTATGGTAAGACCAAGGAATATTTTTTGGATCATAGCCAGTCAAAATTCTATATTCTTCTTTTTCTAAAGCTGGAAAACAAATTTTCATAGGCATTGTTCCTACTAAATCTTGCCACTGTTCTTCAATCAAAGTCATAATTGCTTGCGATTGCTGTTCACTAGCAAGAGAAGAAATAATTGCCATCAAATTCCCCAAAGAAAAGAAACGAGTATCTAATTGTGAAGGACCGACATTACCTGCTAAATAACCACCATGCTTAGGTAACCAAATAGCTAAATCAGCATAAGGAATTGAATCAACATATATATTGAATAAATTAGTGGCGCTGTGTCCATATTCTTCACCTTTAAACCGATAAATAATATTCAAACGCTGAATATCTATCCAATAATGATGACGAATATGATTTTGTAACAGAGGTAATCGCTTATCAATACCGATAACAATTTCTTCATCGCCTGCACAAATTAATAGCTGACGCGCTGCACGTAAGGCTGCATAAAATAAGGCTTGAATTTCTAAAGGATAACCATAAATACCCAGCCGACGGTGAATCATACAAGCGCCATCTGGAACTAATAGTGTTGGCGACATATCAAACCGAGTCGCCAAACAGAGTTCCATAATTAAGGCAATTCCTTGCTGAAACTCTGGTTGTAAAGCGAACTTTAAATCTTTTGTAGCTTTTACATAAGCGTGTAATATAATTATCCACCATAGGCAAGAATCAACTGGTGTGACTCTGGCGATCGCATGTTCCCCAAAATCTGCTTCTAAATATTCTTCACCATTATTTGATACAACTTTAAAACTGGCTGGTATCAAACCTTGAGTGGGTGTGTAAGCATCCAAAAGTTGTTTTTTAGGCTGTAATTTTAAGGTTTCTTCTAAGAAATTACGGACAATATCATATCTACCTTTAATCAGAAATAATAAGGCAGAAGCAGCAAAATCACGAATAAAACAATGGTCATAATTCAATGCAAATTGTGATCTATCATTAGCTGCTACAGTCCCTACAGGACGACCTTGATAGTAAATTATTGCATCTTCTAGGAGTTGCCATGCTTGTTTTTCAATATCATCAACTATCACTAATTCCTCTCTTTGCATTACAAAAACTCCAGCTTATCGGAAATTTGGTAGTGAAGAATACAGTTATTTAGTTATGCCAAAGTTTTATCTTATGTTTCAATACTTATTAAAGATGAGTATATTGCCGTATTTGATGCCTAGCAATATTTCAATAAGTATTTATTAGTAAAAGCTAAAATTTCTACTTTCACCATTTCTTATATGATATCTTTTTTAAGCTGTGACTGTTAAAAAATTAGAAAATAAAAAAGCCGCTATTAATTAGAAGAGGATGTTTGAAAAGTCTTCTTAGAGGTAGCAAAAAGTTTTTGCTCCTCTGAAATCCCCTTTAAAAACGCAAACTTTGTTCTGGAGAGACAATGGTGTAAGTTTAAGCGATCGCTACATTTGACTCAAGAAAAGGAAATATCATTATATGAAACAAAATGGTGTAATTTTGTGGTTAACAGGACTCAGTGGTGCAGGCAAAACTACAATTGCACAGCAATTAGAAAATCATCTCCGCGAACAAGGATACTTAGTTGAATTATTAGATGGAGATGCTATTCGCCAAAATCTTTCTCAAGGCTTGAGCTTCACAAAAGAAGACCGCGATATTAATGTTAGACGCGTGGGTTACGTTGCAAACCTACTCAGCCGCAATGGAGTGATAGTTATAGCGTCTCTCATCAGTCCCTACCGTGCCGTCAGAGACCAGTTGCGTCACTCTACCAAAAATTTTGTTGAGATATATGTCAATGCACCTATAGAAGTTTGTGAAGCTAGGGATGTCAAGGGTTTATATGCAAAAGCCCGCAATGGTCAAATCAAATATTTTACGGGAATTGATGACCCCTATGAAGAACCGCTAAATCCTCAAATTACTTGTTACACAGATAAAGAAACCATTGATGAAAGCGTTGTTAAAATTTTGCATTGGCTAGAAAAAGCCAATCAATTACCAAAATTAGCCGCAATACCTATCCCGTCTCGGAATGAATTCCAAGTCATGTAGCGAAAGTTCCATACTATCAGCCCGGAACTGGAATTCTGGACAGGATAGGTGGCATTTTTAGAGATGTGTTTACACCGTAGTCCTTGCAAGAGAGAGGGTTGAATCGGCGAATTGAGTATACTTTATGGCGTTCCAAACGTCTTCTAAGGATCTACACTAGCAATTTCAAACTCACATGCTCTGGAAACTAATTCTGGAGGTAATTTATCAAAACTGACTAATGGTAAATGAGAAGAGTCTTTGATTAACTCCTTCGCTAATAAGAAACCAGCAATAGTCCAGGTTTGATACTTTCTAGCTTGTTTGCCAATTAATCTACCTTTTTTACCATCGTAATATTCAGGCCATTCGTCTTCACCAATACGTGCTTCAGCAATTTCAATTGCTTTTCTGGCCAAACTGGTTCTATCAGTTTTGATTGCTGCTGCTGTCAACATCCACATCAAGACAGGCCAGCTGCCAGCATTATGATAAGACCAAGGTATATTTTTCGGGTCACATCCGGTAACAATTCTGTATTCTTCATGTTCTAAAGCTGGGAAACAAATTTTCATCGGCATATCTCCGACTAAATCATCCCATCTTTCATCAATCAGAGTCATGATTGCTTGTGATTGTTCTTCTGTAGCTAAATCTGAAATAATCGCCATCAAATTACCCAAGGCAAAGAACCGAGTATCTAACTGTGATGGCCCAACATTACCTGCTAAATAACCACCTTTTCTAGGTAGCCATTTATCTAATTCATAATAGGGAATAGAGTCTACATAAATGTTAAATAGATTAACAGCTGTTTTGCCATACTCTTCACTTTTGAAGCGATAAATGGCATTGAGGCGATTAATATCTATCCAATAATGCTGACGAATATGGGCGCATAAGAGGGGTAAGCGATTATCAATTGCGGCGACAATATCTTGATTGCCTTTGCAAATTAGTAGTTCCCGCGCTGCCCGCATTGCTGTGTAGAATAAAACTTGAATTTCTAGAGGATGACCATATATACCCATGCGACGGTCAATCATACAAGCGCCGTCTGGAACTAACAGTGTTGGGTACATATCAAAACGATTTGCCAAACAAATTTCCATAATCAACCGAATACCATTTTGAAATTCTGGCTGATAAGCTATGGAAAAATCTTTTGTCGCTACGACATAAGCACGTAATAAAATAATCCACCACAGACAAGAATCAACAGGTGTAACTCTGGCGATCGCATGTTCTCCAAAATCTGCTTCCAAATATTCTTCGTTATTATCGAATACAACTTTGAAGCTGGCTGGAATTAAACCTCTCCCAGGTTTATAAGCATCTAATTGCCTTTCTTTTGGTTGTAACTTTAAAGTCTCTTCCAAAAAATTACGAACAATATCTGTTCTCCCTTTTGCCAAAAAAATTAATGCTGAAGAGACAAAATCTCGAATAAAACACTGGTCATAATTGAGTGCTTCTACAGAACTATCATAAGCTGCTACTGTGCCAATCGGTCGCCCTCGATAGTAGAGAATCGATTTTTCTAGCGCTGACCATGCCGCTTTTTCTGTAGTTTCATCTGTTACTAAATTCTCTAATTGCATTGCAAAAAAAACTCCATACAGGGTGTAGATTGTTGGTATATGCGCCTTATTTTCCGACTTTCTGCTATCCTCTTCATAACCAAGAGAATTTATAAAACAGCAGAAATAGGTTATTCTAAAAGCAAGTTTTGCTGATTGTAATTAACAATTTCAACGTTAATTATTTTGCTTTAACTCAATTATTATTTTGGTGAATTATAGTTCTCAGTTTTTCACCTCCAGTAATAACATTGTTACTGAAAATATTTAGACAAGATATATTTTCCGATTAATTAATGTTCTGTTTTGATGTTGAGAATCATTGAAAATCAAAATATATCTCATAACCTAACTTAAGGCTATGTCAAGCTTAAATAGGGTTTGCTGAAAAAGTCTTTTCGTGAGGGCTAAGAGGCAGGAGGCAGGAGGAGAGTTACAAACTCTCCCTAAATCTCTTGAATCCGAAAAAGTGATTGATTTTTTGTGATATCAAGTCTTTTTCCTGGCACCTTATTCACCTTTTCTCCCACTTAAGGCATTGATTTATCAAGGTTTTCTGTTTATTCAGCCAGCCCTAAATAGCTTTCAGTAGAATTACGTATGAGTATTTGGTTTTGGCAACTACAATTTTAATTTTCCCCTATAGACTAATAATTTATAACCTTTTTAGAGAATGTGCAATATAAATTGCTATAAAAATTGAGAATTCAATACACCATAGTTAGATTTGGAAAATAAATAAGCTCAATAAATTGAGTATTTTTCCTCTATTTTCTGCAAAATTTATATTATGAGTTCAGTAAAGCCTTGCAAGATTACTTTTATCCTAATTGTGTAGTTCACGCAACTCTTGCACTAATTAATTATTACCAAAGCTTTTTATACCTTCCAAGAGCTAATGCTGTACTTTTAATTACAAATTTTTGTAGACTTCATCATCGTTCCGTTTACCAACCCGGAACACGTCTACTAGTTGATTTTCGTCTTCAATGGTGTAGAGAATTCTATACTCTCCAGAGTCAACACGATAACCACCTTCATAGCCTTTTAAAGCTTTGCAGTCTTGCGGCCGGGGAGTGCTTTGAAGAGATAAGATTTTGGAGACGACTTGTTTGAACTGTTTGGCTTGCAAGTCTAATAGGTCTTTCTCAGCAGTTTTGGCAATCCTGAGAGTGTAACGTTCACTCATTCATCTTCTCGACTGGCAATAATTGCATCTAAGGTGGTGAAGCCATTGTTTTCAGCAACGGCTTGGCATAATATCTTAGAATCAATCGCATCTTCTAAAGCTTCTAGTCGTTTTAGGTCTTCTAATCCAATAATGGCGACAACTGCTTTACCTTGTCTTTCTATGACGATGCGCTCACCTTTTTGCTCGACACGATCAATTAAGTCTTGAAGGTTGGCGCTGACTGCATCTGCCATTTTGTTTAAATTGTGCATTGTTTGGTATTTTGTACATTTATTCTACCAATCACGGCTTTGGCTGTTGGTTACATAGCAGGGAACAAGCTTGAAAGTCTCTTGGTGTTTGTGTTTTAGGATTAGTTTATTTCTTAACCTAACTAACAACTGCTATCAACCTGTTCCCTGTTCGCTTTTACAACCAATATTTGTAAGCTGCATAAGCCATAGTTACAACTCCCGTTAAAATTGCCGACTCATCAACTTCAAATTCGGGATGGTGTAATGGGTAATTGATAATTCTCTCTTTGTAACCTACACCCAGGCGAAACATAGAGCCAGGAGCATATTCTAAATAAACTGAAAAATCTTCAGCACCAAGAGAGGGTTCGGGTAAAACTTGGACGCGATCGCTACTCCAAGCTTCTTCTGCGGCTGATTGCAACAACTGTGTTAAAGAATAATCATTTTGGACACTGGGTACACCTTGACGGTAATTAACTTGGTATTTTGCGCCGTAAGCATGACACACGTTAGCCACAATATTTTCAATCCAATTGGGGAGATGAGCGCGAGTTTCAGGATGCAGCGATCGCACGGTTCCCAATAACTGCACTTTATCAGCTATCACATTGGGCGCTCTCCCACCATTAATTTTTCCGATACTCAGCACTACCGGACGCAAAGGATTCTGAGTCCGGCTGATGGCTTGTTGTAAAGCAGTAATCACTTGTGAAGCAATCCAAATTGCATCAACTGCTTCATGAGGACGTGCGCCGTGTCCAGATTCACCGATAATCGTAATCTCTAAATCATCGGCGGCGGCTGTCAAAGCCCCGTAACGTACTCCAATCGAACCTGCGGGTATAGAAGGAAAAACATGAACTCCTAAAATCGCAGAAACATTCTCCATTGCCTTGTCTTGCACCATCCAGTGCGCTCCTTGGGCAATTTCTTCTGCTGCTTGAAATAAAAATCTTACCTTACCGCCCAACTCATCTGCGATTTGGGATAATACCATTGCCGTGCCTAAGCCGACTGTGGTGTGGACATCATGACCACAAGCGTGCATTACGCCGTCTGTACGGGAAGCATATTCTAAACCTGTACGTTCTTGGATGGGTAAAGCATCCATATCCGTCCGAATAGCTAATAAACGATGATCAGCACCAGTACCCTGTACTTCCCCAATCACACCAGTTTTACCAACACCTTCTTGCACATGCAGACCACTAGAAGACAGAACCCCAGCCACAAAGGCAGCTGTTTGGTACTCTTGACCGCTGAGTTCTGGATGAGAGTGAATATGACGGCGAATTTCAACTAAACGCGGCGCTAGTTTTGTGGCTATGTCTTTAATAAGGGTTAGCATCAATCAATTTCAGTTACGGGCTTTTTTCCCATGATAAAGAAGTGTTAATGAATAAAATGTTCTTGATTGGTGATTGGTGATTATAGCAAAGTGCTAAGGAGCTAGTACAACGCACTAGCTCCCCAAGTAGAAAAAGTGGCGACCTAGTTTTTCCTATTCTCTACTTCCGATTGTTGTGTATAACAAGTTGTGCCTCGTGTATTTTCAGCTTTAAATTTGTGGCATTGTTTGGGAATTAGACGTTCTGTTGACCACCAGTAAGGTTTATCAGAAGTGACGTGACCAACAGGCAAGGTAGTCAGTCGGAAGTTCGCTCCCCGGAAATTAGTTAAGTATAATTTAGCGCCTAACAGATTTGCAGCAGTCAAATTGGCACCGATAAAACCTGTAAAAGACAGATCAGAATTTTCTAAAGATGCTGATGTTAAATTTGTACCTGTTAAGGATGCACCCGTGAGATTGGCAGATTTCACAACTGCACTTTCTAAATTTGCACCAGTCAAATCTGCATTTGAGAGATTGGTTTGAGATAAATTGGCTCCTTTTAGGTTAGCCCCGCGCAAATTTGCACCAGCTAAATTAAACTGAGTTAGGTCAGCACCACTCAAATCGCATCTAGAACAAACACCTGATGTTTTTAACTGTTCTAGGTCTTGCTGATTCAGCCCCAAGGCTTTTTCTGTTAACCCCGTACAAACTATTAGAGCCACAAGGCTGGCCATCTGAAGTTTCATAAATTTTACGGATATTTTTATGGGTGATAAGTTAAGTGTCGAGCTACTGCCATACTTAACATATACACATATACCGCTGACTCAGCAAATCCTAGCAATGAAGTGACAATGAAGAAGCTATTAAAATAGTATAAATTCTGAGGTTGAGTCTACACAAAACCAAATTTAAGTTTTAGAATCGATTCGTAAGGAACTATACAGAACCAATTATAGACTATCACATATGCGATCCCCCTAGCTAGAAGAACAAAGTAGCTGGGGGGATCTTGTTTTGAGGCTTTTATTAACGCCATCCCAAAAAGCGTAGTCCCGGCACAATTAAGTAGTGACTGACTCCCAACCAAAAGCTCATCAAAATAGCGACAAAACCAAACATAGCCAAGGGTAAGCCTAACTCTGTCCAATATGCGTGAGGCGAAAAGTTAAAGACTGTGGCGGGGAAGCCTAAAATGAATAAGCCGGAAAAAATGCTGGCTGTACCAAAGGCAGCAACTAAAGCATAAACTATGTGATGGCTGCGAAACCCGAAACTGAGAGATAACAAAAATACGGAAACGGCAATCATCGCTACCAAACCATCGCTGCTTTGTTTTGAGGAAATAAGTTGCCAAAATAACCAACCGAATCCATAGCTGATCATACCCATCATTGAGGCTACCAAAAACCGCCGTCGTTGACTAAAACACCCAGATATTGTTAGTCCCCAAGCGGTTCCTAAGCCAGCGCTGACAAATAATAAAATGTCTGCACCAAAGGGAGTTTGGGAATTAGAAATCAATTCTGGTAGCTGATGTCTGATTAATTCCACAATGCGATCGCCTAAAATTGTGCGGTAAGCCACAAAAAAACCGATAATTGTACCTAAACAAGCGCCTATCCCAGATAGCAGCATTGCCCAAATTACCGCCACACAAGCTTGAATAATTTTGATGAATGCTTTGGCTATGAACAAGATTGTTTTGCCAATAGCTTGCAGAAAATCGGCTAAAGTTCGCTCAATTCCTTGAAGCAGTGTTAAATTATTGCTGGCTGAAGTTGATTTTTGTGGTTTTGCAGATTTTGTGATTTTTGTCAAGCGTTTGAGAATGAGCGCTGCATTAGCTGGACGCGATCGCACGTCTTCTTTTACCATTTCATCAAGTAAATTGGCGAACTGTGAGTTCACATTCACCCGATTCCGCCAACGCAATTCCCCTGTTTGCACATCTTCTAACTCTGGTGGATATTTACCTGTGAGTAATTCAATCATTGTCCGGCCGAGGGCGTAAAAATCTGCTGCCGTCCCCACATTCCCCCCAGATACTTGTTCTGGCGGACTGTAACCAGAAGAAAATAATCGAGTTGAACTCGACTCTCGACGTAGCATTGCGGCATTAATTTGTTTTACACCACCAAAATCAATTAATACTAGTTGTTCCCACCCGGTTCTAGCTTGAGTTGGCGGTGCAGTCGATGCTGGTATCCGCAACATTAAATTAGAAGGTTTAATATCGCGGTGAACAATTTGGCATTTGTGCAATTCTTGTAAAATTTTGACAGCTTGGGTGAACCAGTTCAGTACCAAATTCTCCGGACATCCTTGAGGATAGTTATTCAGTATTTCATCCAGAGTCGGCCCGTTAATTTTCTCCATCACCAAACAAGCTAATTGGCGTGGTTTTGGACTAGTCACATTTACCTGAAAAAAACCGTCAGCTTCGACTTTAGGAACACCAGGATGTTGCAAACTAATTAAAACTGCTGCTTCTTGTGTAAACAATTCCTGGGCTTTTGGTGACTCTTCCACCAAAACTTTTAGCACCTTTTCTGTTTGACTTTTTTCATCCCAAACTGTGTAAATTTGAGCAAAACCACCCGAACCCAGTGGTTGCAATGGGATATAGCGGTCTAGCAGCTGTAGCAATGCGCCACAACTGTTACAAAATTTGTTTCCCCAAGGTTGGGGGTAGGGACGTTGACAATCAGGATTTATGCAGTGAACCGCCCTCTGAGGGATTTGGGACACAACCGCTACAATACAAACGCTGACTAGATTTTAACCTATGGTCAAGAGTCAATGTTCATTTGTCAATGGTCATTTGTCATGTGTCACAAAGCCGAAAGCTAAAGAACAAAATTTCATACTTCATACTTCATACTTCACACTTCACACTTCACACTTCACACTTTCTTAACTGTATCCCTCCCAAGCTATGGGGAATGTGTAATCAGAAAATAGGGGAAAATTTTGATTGTCGCTGCGGGTTTCTTCATCTAGAACTTTGACAACTTTGTTATAAATATCTTCTGCTTGTTGGGGAGAATCGCCGATGCTAGTTAAGCCCAATTTGCCAAATTGAGAGAGACATCCCATCAAATGAAAAACTGTGCCTGTTTCTGTGCCGCTGTCAAAGTGCAACCTGTGATGGGCAATAATATCCATTAAATCGTTGGGTAATAATCCCCGATAGCGGTCTTTTTGTAGGTTATCAGTGGCAACGTAGTATTTAGGACGACCTTGTTGACTGTAAAACAAGCCTGTAGAAAGGTCATAGCGCCCATTAGTTAACAATTTTAGAGTCATGAAAGGATGGGTAGTGCCACCTTTACGCAAGTTAATTTCGATCGCCTGAATATCCCAATTACGATCGCCTTGGTCAACGGTGATAAAATCAACGCCAAATCTTTCTATTGCGCCTTTTTCTGCCAGTTTTCTGCCTACTTTTAAGCCTAATTGTTGCAATTGTAAGCGATAGGTTTCATCGGCGGGAAAGCGACATCCGAGATAAATTTGACCGTCAGGGCCGCCGAGAATTTGGTCGTGGGTAGAGAGGATTTCGACTTCGCCTGTGGGTGTAATGCGTCCTTGAACACTAGGCGAGCGCTTGATTTCTCCTTCCACAAATGCTTCGACAATTCCACCTAACTCAGTAATCCGTCCCGAAAAATTGGCCCAAGTTTCTTGTTTAGCTTGAAAGCGCATAGTGGAAAAGCGATCGCTAATTGCTGCTATTCTTTCCTCACTCGAAGCTTGCCCTGGTGCTAAATGCATCATTGGTCTTAAATCTAGCAGTGCGTTACCTTCTCCGGAAATTCCTTCGTTGAGTTTTACTACCATCCGTTGTAATGTTGGTTGGCGTTCCCATAAATTACTCGCAGCTTCTGCCAAATCTTGAGAATTCCAGACTCTTTGACTGCCATCTGGATGCGGAACTTTGCTTTCGGCAAAAATTTGCCTACTGCCACTTTTTGTTCCCCAAATTTGCAAATCTGGCGCGGCTGCATATAACGGTACATTCAATTTTAAAGACAATTCTGCTTCTAAATCTGTCGCGTTATAGCAGACCATAAATGTTTTTTCTAGCCTTAAAGCTTGCTGAATTCGATCTAGCAACCGGGGACGTTCTAAAATTTTTTGGCTGAGTGGTTTAAGCGAAGAATCATACGTAGAAAGCAGCAACAAACGATTGCGAGCGTGGGAAAATGGAATGCCAGGCAACAGTTGTAAATAGTAGTCAATAATACTGGGATGCAGTGGCATTGATGTAATATAAATCAGCCTTGTACGCGGGTTTCGCAACCGCATCAGGGAGAATAATAATCTCTCTTCATAATGTTCGCAACCTTCAATTTTTCGGAGTTCGCACTGATCGATGCTCAGGGAAGGAACAACTACTATATCTGCTTCACTATTATCGAATAGCTCAATAGTTTTCCAGCGATCGCGCAAAGTTGACTGTAAGCGACGAAATTGATCAACTTGATCCAACTCCGAAACATTTAAAGTTACCATAATCCTTACCCTATAATGATCCCCAACATTGCCGTCTTTCTTCGGTATAACGCACAGTCAGCTAGATGCACCTGACCCTTAATACTTCTTGACTGGCGCAGATTAATTCTCTACTTCTGTCATAGTAGGGATTTGTGTAATTTATTGCCTATGCTCCAAAAGGAGGAAAAAATATCTCTGCTTTGGCGATCGTTCACAGACAAAAAATCTTCCTGTCAGATACTTGATTATTTTGGCAACAAACAATTACACAATTGAAGAATTCAGAAGTTAGAATCAATTAGTGGGTGTCTTAAACCCGCTTATTCATCTACCAGCGATGCACTGCGATGCCCTGAGCTTGTCGAAGTGTCGCACAGAATTCATACTGAATTTGGGCTTCCTGACTCCTGAATTCTGTTTGATAACTTTATGTATAGAGATGTTGCAGACAGGACTTTGATATTAGTTACTTGCTAATTCCCTTTTAGAATAAAACAACGGTGTCTGCAAAATTTATTACTAAATTTGTTTGTGTCGGGGGTGAGTAATGAGCCGTCCAATAATTCTTGGGATTGTGGGTGATAGTGCTGCTGGCAAAACAACATTAACCAGAGGGATTGCTCAGGTACTTGGTCCAGAAAATGTCACGCTCATTTGTACAGATGATTACCACCGTTACGATCGCAAGCAACGTGCCGAAATTGGCATTACAGCTTTACACCCAGACTGTAACCATTTAGATATTATGCAGCAGCACCTGTCGCTCCTCCGCACAGGGCAACCAATTCTCAAACCTGTTTATAGTCACAAAACTGGAACTTTTGAGGCACCACTGTACATTAAGCCAAATAAATTTGTGATTATTGAAGGTTTGCTTGGTTATTCTACCCGTACCGCCCGCGACTGTTACGATGTTAAAGTTTATCTTGCACCCCCTGAACCATTACGCGCCAAATGGAAGGTGAAACGAGACACGCAAAAACGCGGCTACACTCCTGACCAAGTTTTGGCAGAATTAGAGAAGCGTGAACCAGACTCAGAACAATTTATTCGTCCCCAACGCCAATGGTCAGATATCGTAGTGAGTTTCTATCCACCTAACGGTGACGAGGATGAAGCGAATGGACACCTCAACGTGCGTTTAGTCCTGCGTCCGACTATTCCTCATCCAGATTTTACACCGATTATCAATTTGACCAGTGGTTTTTCTGATTCAGCGATTCGTTTGGGACTAGACCGAGATATGAATAAACCCGTGGATGTCTTGGAAGTTGATGGTCACGCCAATTTAGAACAAGTGAATAAACTAGAACATATCATCTGTTCTGATATGCCGCATTTACGCAGTGTATGCGATCGCGACAGTAACCCAGAACTAGGCAAAATTGCTGGCACAACTGGAGAAACTTTACAAAGTTACCCCTTGGCTCTGACTCAGTTAATCATTACCTACCATATGCTCAAAGCGACGCAAATATATCAGTAAAGAGTGCCGAGTCATAACTGAAGAATTACTCAACACTCAGCAACGCCACTTGCGTGACTGTCGGCAAAGCCGACGACAGTTGCCTCAAGTCGAGCCAGCCGCTTGCGGGGGTTCTCCCCGTTGTGCGGACTGGCGTGGGAAACCATGCGCGGCAGTTGCGTGACTGTCGGCAAAGCCGACGACAGTCACCTCAAGTCGAGCCAGTGCGTTGCGGGGGTTCCAAGCGTTGTAGCAACTGGCGTGGCAGAGCCGCCCACGGTGCTGTCTCCCCAACGCACTGCCGACGCTCCTGCGTCGAAGATCGCTGCGCTAACACCACGGCACCGTCTCCCCAACGCAGTGGCTCCTCAGCACTTTGCTATATTTACGCCGTACCTATTCCTAATCCCCGTCAAGAATGATATTTATTTTTTTCTGGAATTCTACTTGCGAGTGAAGTATCTATTACTAAGTTCGTGCATGAATTGTAGGTATAAGACCAAGTGTTTTACTGGTTGTAGTGCCTACTATTTAGGCTGAGATACTTATTATCAAGTAGTCAAAAGCACATTATAAATAACATTGGGGCAGAACTACCACCATAGATAAAACTCTAAATTAATTTCTAAGTGCGAGTATCTGAGGCGGGTAAATATGAATAGTCACTCATTTTTAACTTCTGAGAATCAGCAAAATAACTGTCATCAATATGTTGTAAATAATACATTAGATTTGCTAAGGTATGAGGCTAATGGTAGAGGACAATCTGCTATAAAAGAAAGTTATTTACGCTCTTGTGCTTTGAAATCAGCGAAACAAGGAGATTATACTCACGCGATCGCACTCTTAGATGAATTAATTCGTCGTCATCCCCACAACGCTGTTGATTACAACAATCGCGGGTTAATTTATTTTCAAAGTGGTGAAAAGCAAAAGGCTTTTTGTGACTACAACACAGCACTAGATTTAAATCCCAATTTAGCAAGTGCGTATAATAATCGTGCCAATTACTACGCCGCTTGTGGAGAATTAGCAGCAGCATTGGCTGATTATGACCAAGCAATTGATTTGAATCCCAGTTATGTGCGAGCCTGGATTAACCGAGGCATTACCTTCCGCGACTTGGGACAATATGAAGAAGCAATTGAGAATTTTGAAGTTGCACTGCTTTTTGGTCAGTTAGAAGCGCATATTTGGGCAGAACGCGGCCGGACTTATCATCTTTGGGGTGACTGGAATTGTGCGATCGCTGATTATCGTCGTGCTATGGCGCAACTACCCTCACTAGATAATAGCGTTGATGTTCCGGGTTATCGTTTACGGTTACAAATCGAAAATTGGTTAAATAATCTGCTGTCGGGAAAATAGGGAATAGGGAGTGGAGGAATAAACCGTCTAGAAAGTAAGAGCTAGAGACTTACGAATTACGAATTACGATGACAACCCTGTATTGCTAATAGCTATTAGATGATAAATACATTAAATTGTCAAAAATTAGCTATTAGCTGTTCGCACTTTATATATGTTCGATGTATATACATCTATATACGCAAGTATGCATAGAAAGAACTACAATAATTCCAAATCCTAAAATTAACCAAGATTTTGTTAGGGTAAGGAATTTAAGACTTCAATTTCTTTGCCGTCCTGATTCATTAACACGATTGGACGCTGATTAGGTGCAAATCTAAATCCTTGCTGTTCTGTAATTGTTTTTGTTTGACGAGGGTCAAAATTGCGGACAAATTCTGCCTGTAAAGTACTAACACGCCCTTCCATAATTTTGACTTCAGTGCGAACTTCACGCAATCTTTCTTGTTGTGACCAGTGATAAGGCAAAAGTTGTGTCAGAGCCGACACTGCTGCTGTTAAGATTGCCAAATTGACTCCTATCTTAACTGTTGTTTCCAGCGCCATTACTTGATGAGAACGCTGGCGAAGATGGCGCTTTGGTCGAGGTGTAGTTCGAGGCTGCTGTATAGGTTGTAACGGCGGTCTAGATGGTTGGAAGGCGTTCATGATGCTAAAAATAACCTCACTTGGAACAACGCGATAAACAGTCTAATGCGGCTAACAAAAGCTTAAGTTAGCTGTCATATTACTTCATTTTTCTGAAATTGCTACACGTATGTTTTCTGTTAAAAAATAACTTTACATACGTAAGTATGCGATGGTTAACAGTTTGCTGCACCCAGCTATCACTCTTAAAAACTGCACCTTGGTATCACAGGATTATTCATCCTTTGCGATTTTATGTCAATTCCCAATTAATAGGTTAATGGTTCTTACCCCATATAGTTCATACAGCAGAACACATCCCAAGTTGCAGTCAAAGATAGTAACTTGGGGTGGGAGTAGGGAGTTAAATAGGCTGGCGGAGAAAAGAACCAATGACAAATAACAAATGACAACCTAACTATCAGCAGCCTCATCTTTGTAATTACCGTTTCTCTCGCGTTTGAGGCTTTCTTCTAAAGCTTGAATTTGTTCGCGGCGGGCTTCCAATTCTAAAGAACGACGCGCCAAGTCTTGATTTTGTAAAGTTAGAGATTGTCGCCACTGTTCAGCGCGTTCTGCTTCTTGTTGTAACATTTCTGGAGTAATGCCAGTAGTGAGGTAAGCTTGAACTAAATTCATTACCCAATTACTAGCTTCTTCTAACTTTTCGATTTCACCTGTAGGAGAAAGTTCAACTAAAACCAGCAATTCTTCACTCATGCTTTTGCCTTTCCCTAGCAGAATAAAAGCTTCTTCAGGAATAATTGCCCAGAGGTTATCAGCTTCTTGACGTGCTAACAAGCGCAACTGGTACTGGTCTAAAAATTCGTTTTTATGTACCTGAGCTAGATATAGCATGATCGTCGTTTTGCTCCAGCTTACAATTAAAAATTAAAAAATAAGTACAAAAATTTATATTAAACAACAAAATTAAAATACTGATTTTAAGTTGGAAATTGTCAGTTAGGAATGGGTAATTGCGGAGAGTTTTGAGAGCTACTCTGCTATTACCCATTACAGTTATGCTAGACCGCGTAGGCGATCGCGCAAAATTTCTGCTTGTTTCTCAGCCTCGACTAAGGCATCTTTTGCTCCTTTTACCACGTCAGCTGGGGCTTTATCCACAAACTTAGGATTGCTTAACCTACCTCTCAGGGACTGGGCTTCGGCTTCGACTTTGCTGATGCTTTTCTCTAATTTGGCACGTAGCGCTTCGATGTCAACCACACCAGTTAGAGGAATTACTACTTGGACTGTACCAACTACCCCAGCAATGGTTTGTTCTGGTGCTGATGTTTGGTTTATGACTGTAGTAACTGGTTTAGCTTTAGCAGACAACAGACTGCGAACAATAAACCAAAGACTATAGCCTAAACCGACAATTTCAAAGAAAGTACCAACAACAGGAATCTTACTAACTATATTCCCAAAAACCAAACCAGTTCTGAGCAAGAAATACCCTACAATAATTAATCCAATTGTCTTCCAGTTCCATTGCGATGGTCGCGTTACAGTTGGGCTTTTTTGCTCCTCAGCAAAAGTTAAAGTTTCCACCTTAGCCAAATCTTGGATGTAAGATTGTCCAGCGGTCAGAATTTGCTGTTCTTTGGCGCTGTCGGTTTGCAAATTCACCTTCACTTTCGCCCCTGGCTTGACATCCGCTTCCGCCCGTAAATTACGAATTGTGCGAATTGTGCCAATTAGCAGTTCAAACTGTTCTTCCAAAGCGGGATCAATTAGGCTGGCATCGACTTTAGGATAAGCTTGTAAAGCTAAAGTTTGCTGGGATTCTGCACTTTGTTGAGTGAGTGTGTGCCAAATTTCTTCAGTGATGTGGGGCATAAAGGGATGCAGCAATTTCAAAATCCCTTCCAGCACGTAGGCGAGAATTTGTTGGGCGGCGCGTCGGGATGTCGCGTCTGCACCTGGTTGTAACCTGGATTTGACGAGTTCAATATACCAGTCGCAGAAATCACCCCAAATGAATTCGTAAATTCCTTTTGCTGCTTCTCCCAAACCGTAGTTGTTGATGTAATTGGTAGTTTGGTTAATAACTTGATGATAGCGAGAAAGAATCCAGTGATCGCTCAATTCAGTGCTGAGGGGTTGACCGAGTTGGGACGGAGTTTGCCCATCTAAATTCATCATTACGAACCGCGCCGCATTCCACAACTTGTTGGCAAAGTTGCGGGCTGCTTCCACCGAGGCTGATTCATCGGTTTTGCGGTTGTATTCTAAACGGATATCTTGACCTGCACCGGCGACTTCCTTAACCAAGGTGTAGCGTAAAGCATCTGTGCCGTATTTCTCAATCAAAATCAACGGGTCGATGCCATTATTCGCCGTCTTCGACATCTTCTTATTGTTTTCATCCCGTACCAAACCGTGGATGTAAACTGTCTGGAACGGCATTTTACCTGTAAAATGACCAGCCATCATCGTCATTCTGGCAACCCAGAAAAAGATAATGTCAAAACCTGTAACTAAAGTAGTCGTGGGGTAGTAGGTAGCTAAATCTTGAGTTTGTTCCGGCCAGCCCAAAGTGGAAAACGGCCACAGTCCTGAAGAAAACCAAGTATCCAGCACATCCGGGTCTTGTTGTATCTGGACATTTTCACCAAATTGTGCTTTGGCTTTTTCCCAAGCTTCTTCGGTCGATTTCGCTACAACAAACGGCGTATTATCGGTGATTTGTCCGTCCGTTTCACTGACAGCGTACCAAGCCGGAATTTGGTGTCCCCACCACAATTGTCGGGAGATACACCAATCTCTAAGACTTACCAACCAATCACGGTAAACCTTAGTCCAGCGTTGGGGGACAAACTCAGGCGAACTGTGTTGGTCGAGGAATTCTAAGGCGCGGTCTGCCATTGGGCGAATTTTGACAAACCATTGAGTAGATAATAAAGGTTCAATGGGGACTTTACCGCGATCGCTATAAGGAACGGTATGCTTATAATCTTCTACTTTTACCAAAACCCCATCAGCTTCAAGACGAGATACTACATTCTTTCGCGCCACAAAACGGTCTTGTCCTTGAAACTCCCCAGCATTGGCATTCAGAGTTCCATCTTTATTCAGAATATTAATAAACGGCAGATTGTGACGCTTACCCATTTCAAAATCATTCGGGTCATGGGCAGGTGTCACCTTCACGCAACCTGTACCGAAAGTCGGGTCAACCAACTCATCGCCAATAATCGGAATTTTCCGCTGCATAATTGGCAGCGTCAAAGTTTTACCAATCAGATGCTTGTATCTGTCATCATTAGGATTCACCGCTACCCCAGTATCACCAAGCATGGTTTCTGGTCGAGTCGTCGCCACCTCCACATAACCAGAACCATCTGTCAGCGGATAGCGGAAATGCCAGAGATTACCATTAACCTCTTGTTGTTCCACCTCCACATCCGACACCGCCGACTGAGTAGCCGGACACCAATTCACCAAATATTCGCCACGATAAATTAACCCTTCATCGTAAAGACTCACAAAAGCTTCCACCACAGCTTTAGACAAGCCCTCATCTAAAGTGAACCGTTCCCGCGACCAGTCCACCGACACACCCAAGCGGCGTAACTGATTAACAATTGTTCCCCCAGACTCTGCCTTCCACTGCCAAGCGCGTTCGAGAAATTCTTCACGCCCCAACTCATAGCGAGTTTTACCCTCTTTCTTGAGTTGTCTTTCTAGCATCGTATGGACAGCAATACTAGCGTGGTCAGTTCCAGGTAGCCACAAAGTATTGCGTCCCTGCATCCGGTGATAGCGTACAAGAACATCAATTAGCGCACTTTCAAAAGCGTGACCCATGTGCAAACTGCCAGTAACATTCGGCGGTGGAATCACAACACAATAAGGTTCGCCACTGTGATTAGAGTCAGCTTTGTAAACTTGGTTTTCTTCCCAAAATTTTTGCCACTTAGCTTCAGTGGTAAAGGGATCGTAGAGACTGGGGAGATTCGAGATAGTTGCGGTCATGCTGGGAAAACTATGTGTGGAAGAACTTTAATAAATTTTGCCACAGGGTTGTGATAGGAACGAACCGCAAAGGACGCAAAGAACGCAAAGCAAAGGAGGAAAAGAGAAGATGAGACATTTGAATGAGCAGTTAGAGAAATTAGCTTACGAAGTAATTGGGGCGGCAATTGAAGTACATATAGTTTTAGGGGCTGGGTTTTTGGAGGAAGTTTATCACAAGGCTTTGAGAGAGGAATTTATCATACGTGAAATTCCTCATAAGTTTGAACATCGAGTAAAAATACACTATAAAGGTCGTCCAATAGGTGAAGGCAAATTAGATTTTTTAGTTGGAGACTCCTTAATTATTGAATTGAAAGCTGTACAAAACTTAATACCCCTTCACGAAGCTCAAGTCCTCTCCTACCTTAAAATGACTAACTACCCTTTAGCTTTACTCATCAACTTCAACGTCACTCTTCTCAAAGATGGCATCAAACGCATTATCCTCTCTTCTTAACTCTTCCTTTGTGTCCTTCGCGACGGCAGTCGCTTCAAGTCGGCAAAGCCGCCCAACGCGCTGCCTCCCCTTTGCGGTTCGTTAAAAAAAATACCTTATGTCACGTTCACCTTCCCCCTGGCTTTACATCCCCACCTTATATTTTGCCTCCGGTGTACCTTACATCATCATCAACTCAGTCTCCGTCATCTTTTACAAAAAACTCGGCGTAGACAACACACAAATTGCCGTGTGGACAAGTCTTCTTTATCTCCCCTGGGTCATTAAAATGTTCTGGGGGCCAATTGTTGATACTTACTCCACCAAACGAACCTGGATACTCTATACCCAACTAGGAATGTTCTGTTGCTTAGGTTTCATAGCCTTTTGCTTACAATTGCCTAATTTCTTCTTTATCTCCCTCGCAGCATTAACAGTGGGAGCATTTATTTCCGCAACTTATGATATTGCCACAGATGGCTTTTACTTACTAGCTTTAACTCCAGAACAGCAAGCCTTTTTTGTTGGAATTCGTTCGCTATTTTATCGACTTGCAGTTATTTTTGGTTCAGGACTGTTAGTAGTTTTAGCTGGTCAGCTTGAAGGCTACCTCAACAATATTCCCTTAAGCTGGACTTTAGCTATTGGATTTTCTGCCGTCGTTTTAGCCATACTTTGTATCTTTCACCGTTTCAGTTTACCGTTACCAGATTCAGATAAGTCACGGCAGCTACAAAGCACAGATAGTATCCCTTTTTGGACAATCATTAGTTCCTATTTTGCCCAAGAAAAAATTCTAGTCATCCTAGCATTTATCTTACTTTACAGATTTGGTGAGGCAATGCTTGTCAAGTTTGCTTCTTTATTTTTGTTAGATAAACCAGAAGCAGGTGGACTAGGATTATCAACATCGAATGTTGGTTTAGTATACGGTACATTCGGCGTGATATCACTGATTGTCGGCGGTATTTTGGGAGGATTAGTAATTGCCAAATATGGCTTAAAAAGATGCCTTTTCCCTATGGCTTTAGCCTTGAACGTACCAAATGTATTCTATGTATATATGGCTTATGCTAAACCTTCTTTAACCTTAGTTTATCCGCTGGTTTCATTAGAGCAATTTGGTTATGGTTTTGGGTTTACAGCTTTTAGTGTTTACTTGATGTATATTTCTCAAGGTGAATATAAAACATCTCATTTTGCCATATCTACCGGCATCATGGCTTTAGGTATGATGTTACCTGGAATAGTCAGTGGATATTTGCAACCCCTATTAGGATATACATTGTTTTTCAGCTTGGTTTGTTTGCTGACTATTCCTGGAATGATTGTTTTATTTTTCATTCCTTTAAAAGAAGAAACGCAGAAAAAATCTCCTGCACATTAGCATCATGAGTTATGTTTTAGGAATAGATGGCGGTGGTAGCAAAACCGTATGTATCTTGATGGATGATAGTCATCAAGTGCTAGGTCGTGGTGAAGCAGGTGCATCTAACTATCAAAGCATCGGTATTGAAGCAGCAGTAAACTCGATTCACTCTGCTATTAATGCAGCTGCTAATGAAGCATTAAAGTTCACCAATACAATAAAAATAGCAGCCATCTGTTTAGGTTTAGCTGGTGTGGGACGTTCTGGAGATATTGAAGTAGTTAAAAGTATGGTGCAGGAATTAAAAAACAGTCAATTCCTGCCTATTACTTGGAATTTACAGCCAACTAATATTGTAATTTGCCATGATGCGTTGATTGCTTTAGTTGGCGGAGTTGGTCAGGATGTAGGAATTGTCGTGGCTGCGGGTACTGGTTCCATAATTTTTGGTCGAAACCAACAAGGAGAAACGAAACGAGTAGGCGGTTGGGGATACATTTTAGGTGATGAAGGTAGTGCTTATAAAATTGCTGTTGCTGGTATGCAAACAGCATTAAAATCCTATGATGGGCGTGAAATATCAACAAGTTTGGTAAATGATTTTAAACAGCATCTTGGTTTGCAAAATATAGAAGAATTAATAGAAGTAATATATCCACGCAAATGGGGAGTTAAAGAAATTGCATCTTTAGCACCAATTGTAGATTTAGCAGCAGCTTCAGGCGATGAATTAGCTAATAGTATAATTGACGATGCTGTTAAAGAGTTAGTAAAAGCTACATCTACAGTTATTGAGGCAATTTTTAGTCCTAACTCAGCTTTTGAAATTGTGACTACAGGTAGTGTGTGGCGGGGTAAATCTCAAATACATGAGAGATTTACAACAGCTATAGTTAATCAGTGTCCGTGGGTAAAGGTAATACTTCCAAGGTATGAACCTGCTTATGGTGCTGGCTTGTTAGCTTTGCAGAGTTTAGTAAGTTAAGGATATGGCGTAAAAACTTTATTCAAAACAAAAATACAAATATACATTCAATGATTAGAATTAACCAAACAATAAAATACAGTCTCTATCTTTTTGTTTGTATTTCTTTAACATTTAGTTTTTTAGTAATTGGCTCTTCAGTACTTGTTATGCCAAACTAATAAATAAAATGCCAATTTAATAAGCATCTGACTCTAAAATTTTGAAAGCTTTTAAATCCATACCCAGAACGTTTAATCAGTTTAAGCTTGTTATTAATTCCTTCAACCATGCCACTATTTGTCCCATTATCAAAGTAAGCAATAATTTCATCAAACCAACGAATAATAGTGTTGTTGCTATTGGGAAAATGTTTTTTAGCTCTCGATAACCACATACCTAGTTTAAACACTCCCGTATACCCATCATTTGTCTTATTAAAAATTTTTCTAATCTTTTCTTTTAGTTCATGCATTACTTTTAATACAGGAGATACATTTTTAACTTGGATAAGTTTATTCACTTGCTCCTCGTTTAAGCTTTCTTCATTCTTAAGCCGGGGATATTTACTATTTTTCAATCCTCATAATATTTCTTCATATTCAGCTTTTTGTACTGATACATTTTTCAATATTTTTTATGAGTTATTATTAATAATTTGGCATAACAAGTACTGAAGAACCATAAAAATCATATCGTGACAACTAGGCAGTATTTTCTCAACCCAGTTTTAGGAGATAAATCATGTTGACTGGTATTTGCAACTCCTGTGTTGAATACCTGCATCTTCAACTGCCAGTAAATTCAGTAGACAATTTAGCGGACATGATATTACTTGAGTTGAGTGCGATCGCAGTTTTCTTCCTTGAGGCATATTCCATAAATGCTCTCATTTTTGGACAATAAATCAGTAATCAAACCGGATTCATATAGTTGCCAGCATCAATGCCATCCACAAATAAACGTTCTTTTAGTTGGTTATTGCAGCAGTTTCAACTCAAGCCCGGTAAACCCGCAATTTTCTTAGGGTTGCGTAGCCTCTTAATCTTGGGTGTCCCGATTGGGATTGGGATCATGACTCTCGTTGAGGACATTTGTCGAATTAGCCAGAGAAAAAGTATTAAATCCCCAGGATAGTCAGGAATGGGCAGAGCGATTTTTGCAAGCTCAAGATACAGTAATTCAGAATTTAACTCTTTTTAAGACTCTTCATTATCAGATAGTATTGGCTGTGGAGTAATAGAAATAAATTCAATAGGAAATGAACACAGGTGAAAGCGATCACAGTTTCTCACTGTTAAGCCAATAGCTCGAATTCTTTGTACTTTGACTATGGACTATGGACTATTGACCATTAAATGAATAAAAAGAAAGCAATGAGAACAGCGCTCAGAGCAATAGCAAACATAATCGCGTATTCAACTCTGCGGCTAAAAAAGCCTACAGCCGCAACTAGGGCGATCGCAAGTCCTATAATGCCGACATACTGACCTTTCTGTAAATTTCGGGCAATGAGTGGGTCTTGGTTTGTACCAGGTGGTGGAGTTTCTTGAATTGCTCTTGGGGATGGTAACTCTTGTGCTAATAACTTCATGAAATTTCTCCTGGAAATAATCTTATTTTTTGAAACTTTTTATGTTCGCCACAAGTAAAGCAGTAATAATACGAAAATCCAAACAACATCAACAAAATGCCAAAACAATGTAGCTGCACTTAGATATTAATAAATATTTTTAATATCTAAACATAAAATTTGAGAAATTCTCGTTCAATTATTTAAATAATAAATTATGCTAGATTTTTGTTATATTTTTTACATCAAATTTATGAGTACAGCACAAATAACCTTTTTGCACTCACATTCTTTTCAATTCGCGATCGCTTTTTAGGCAGCGCAGACATCTGGATTTTCCACTCCAAACAATTTATCCACCGCTTTCTCAAAAGAAAATAAAGTTATAGGCAAAAAGTGGAAAGCAACGCCCCGTAACCTTTTAATTTTCTTCACATAGTTTAATTTTTTCTGTTGTTCTACTTACACTTCTATCTCAATGTATTTAAGTAAGTGGATGCTAATTTTTATCAAAATTTTATAATTTTATGCAAAAAAAATAGTTAGATGTTCCGATGCAAAGCCAAATATTACTGGTATATATTATTACTAATTGTTGAACCAGCATTCGCCCAATTAAACAAGGTTGATACTGGTCATCTCCAATTCGCAACTATAGCGGTTCTCACTGAGAGTGCAATACAGTCATCACCTCACCCCGTATTTGCTAACGCAAACACTCCCCTCTCCTTACCAAGGAGAGGCGTTGGGGGGTGAGGTGAAAAAATTCTATTTCATGCAAACGAGAACTGCTATATAACCCACTAGCCAATTTACAATCATGAATTTGCAATTCGCAATTAAACTGCGAAGGGCGATTTTTGACTCGTTAGGCGGTTGTCTTCTGTCGGAGACGCTACGCTTTCCGAGCATCTCTGCGAATTGTGAATTATTTGTACAACATTTGACAGAGATCGCAAAAGTCTGCGGTCTACTGAAATAGATGTGGTGTTTTAAGCTACGAAAAACATAGTCAAATTTACAAAAAAACAAAGCAATATGAAAGCAGCAATATTAGCAATGGGTTTTCTGGCTGCCTTGCCTGTTTCGCTGTTCATGAGTCCAAACAAAGTATTGGCAGATAATGGACAGTGTAGAAATGCAACCTTAAAAGGAGCCTACGTCTTTGAAGTCAGTGGTTTTTTTGGTGAGCAAGCTCCTTTCATTCCAGCCGCCGCAGTCAGATTTGTTCGTTTTGATGGGCAGGGCAATTTTAGTGGGCGCGGTTTTAGTGTTCTTGCAGGCAGTGCTGCGGAAGGCAACATTTTAGGAACTTATCAAGTTCAACCAGATTGCACAGTTAAACTTACTTTCAATCTCTTGAATTTGAATGGAGGTCAATTTACAAACAAACTGTTTGGTGTGGTTGTTGATAAAGGAGAGAAAATTCGTACAGTCAACATATCATCTACTGCTGGGCCTGGTACTTTGTTTGAAAATTTTGAAAGGGTGAGCGATTAGACAATACGGTTTTTGCAGCTTGTGGGCTATCAGAACGAAGCCCACATGAAAAACCTAAACCTGTAAGAGTCCCTCTCCTCGTAGGTTATCCATTACCCGGATCATTCTCAACATTTGCGAGAGTATTAACTCACGTTTTCTATAACCCTGATTCGTTCGTCTTTAATTCTCAATAAAAACATAGTTTTAGCGAGAAGATTAAGCGCGAGTTTGTCAAGTATGTTTAACCTCTCAGTCTCTAAGATGGTTGTAAAACCAGGGTTTCAAGATTGTAAAGAAAGATCTGACTAATGGATAGCCTAAAAGGTGAGGGAGTCATGGAGAGGTTTGTCGAATTCACGTTAAATAATGCCAAACACAGATCCGACAGTTGATTTAATCGAATCTCTCGCATCTTTCAAAGTCTGGGCAATGGGATGCTTAGATTGTAAAAAGACACGCGCACAATTGCGTCCAGGCATACCGGAAATTGAACCACCTGGATGAGTCCCCGCACCAGTTAAGAATAAATTGTTAATTGGAGTTTTGTAGTTGGCAATTTCGGGTAAGGGGCGGAAAAACACCATCTGATCTAAAGTCATATCAACGTGGTAATAGTTTCCTTTGTAGGCACCTAATCTTTCTCCCAATTCAGCGGGACTTTCCACACGTCGGGCAATAGTTGCTGTTTTTACATTAGGTGCATAAGTAGCTAATTTGTCAACTACTTTGTCAGCAACTTGATTTTTCAATTCATCAGTCCAACCAGTACCTTTTAAACCTGTTCCTTCTGCACCAGCGATTTGGTAAGGTGCGAAAAACTCAATCCATACAGTATGTTTCCCTGGAGGTGCTAATGAGGGGTCAAGGAAACTTGGCATAACTACATACATTGATGGATCAGAATCAGGGATTTCTCCCAAGGTACACTTACTATGAGCCTGTTCCACGTGAGCAACGGAATCTGCAATTAAGATAGAACCGACGAGATACTCATCCTTGTGCGCGTGGTAAGGAAAGCGCAAAGGTTCATCTAAAGCCAAGTCTATTTTGAGGATGGTTTCGTTGTTGTTGACAATGCGGCGTTCTAATCTTTCCCACAAATCAGGATCGGCTGCATCGATATCGCTTTTATCTGTCATTTGCAAAAATAACCGCTTGGCATCAATATTAGAAATTACGCCGTATTTAGCACGATATTCTTTACCACGAGTAACGCGTACACCAACAGCTTTACCATCATCAATCAACACTTTTTCTACGTGCTGATCTGTGAGAATTACACCGCCTTTACTAGTGACTAAATTTACCAAAGCTTTTACTAATGCGCCAGTTCCACCGCGCGGTCTAGCCATGCCAGGATTATGACGCATCGCCATCATAATTGCACCAATAGCAATGGTTTTTTGTGATGGTGGCGCACCTAATTCTGATGCTAATCTTGCTAGTGGTGCTTTTAAAAATTCGGAATCAAACCACTCATTGAGTAAATCCTCAGCACTGGTCATCATGTTACGAATAAAATCCAGTGTTTTGTTTGGCGAACCAATCACTGAGAATAAATCTTTGATTTTAGTAATGTCGTAGTTACCAGCGATATCGATAATTGACTTTGGCGGTGCATTAAACATAGGAATCATTGCACCGATCGCCCGTTGCCAATAGTCAGTAAATTCGGCATACTTCTTAGCATCGCGATCGCTATAACGGGCTATTTCTGCACAAGTTTTTTCTACAGATTTATGTGCTAAGAAATATTTGCCATCTGGATGGGGACAGAAAACTACTGGATCACATTCCAGGTATTCTAAGCCGTATTTCTTCAGTTCTAATTCTTCAACTACTGGCCCCAAGTGAATAAATTCGTGGTCAATGGCACACAAATTAAATTTAAATCCGGGGGCTTCATTGGGTATACATTCTTCAGTGGTTGCTGCACCACCAGGTACAGAACGCTTTTCCAAAAGTAGGACGCTATAGCCAGCTTTGAGCAAATATGCTGCACAAACTAGTCCGTTATGTCCTGCACCGATAATTACAACGTCATACTCTTGCATATTTGTAGTCTTAGATATAGAGTAACTTGCTAATATTACAAAGGAGAAAAAGAAATTACAACCTTGAGTTTATTTAATGGTAATCAACTACTGCTGTGTTGATTTTGCTAATTAGAAATTTCCAAGAGAGAAGGAGGTATTTCTCGCATTTTTGTTTCTATTAAAAGTATTAAACTATGTTGTTTTATCTCCATATTTATTATTTTAAACCTTGTTCCATCCCATGTAAAATATGGTAGGTTAACTAATTTTTTAATCTTATGCATAAGCGCTAAAACTAGTTCTAAAGTCACACCTTCTCCCTGATGACAATCAAAGCTTTCAAGGATAATGGGATTAGCATTAGTTCGGGGGCAAAATCTGGCTGTAAAACTAAGCGGACGAGAATTACCTTTTTCTGTTATTTGTATTACTGCCTGAAATTGAACTTTGCCGGGAAATGGCAAAGATAATGCCATGTTTTGCATTTCAAAGTTGACAATTTCGCCTTCTACATTCAAGTCATAATTTTTTGCATAACTTTGAACAAACTCTGAGTTTAATGCTTGATTAATATCAGATTCTGTCATAACAATGCGGGCGATCGCATTCACTGGTGCATTCAGTTCAATCTGTCCAAAAATCGCACTTAAAGGATTTACGGCAATACTATCTGTTTGTAATTTAATTTCTTGAACACGGATATTTTCTTTGATAACTAATCCCTGACCACTGAGCGAAACTCCATCTGCCTGTCCTTGAAGTATCTTGAACAAATCAGTCTGCACATCTACATCAATTTGTTCAGCTTCATCCAGTTGGTTGGATAGCCTGCGTTCGGCTTCCTGTGATATTAACTGTTCTTCCAACCTGCGTTCTTCTGGCATGAATTTCTCATCTCATAGCGTCCCATAAACGTTACTGTAAACGTTACATCCCCAAAAAAGGATCTATAAGATGGTATATACAGGTGGGAGTATAAATGGTGAACAGGGAACAGGCAATGGAATTGAGATTCTTGACTAAAACAAAAGATACATTCTTTGCGTCTTTGCTCAGCAGTCGCTTCAAGTCGGCAGAGCCGACGACACTTGCTCCAACGCGGGGAACCCGCGTTGGAGCAAGTGTCTCCCCAACGCGCTGCCTTGCCTTTGCGTGAGATAAATTTATCCCTAGATTCACCACAGTCAAAAATATCATTAATGACTAATGATGTTTTTTGTGAACCCTCCTCTAGTCTTGCCCATTCCCCGTTCCTGTTCCCTGCCTTATATAAGTTTTTCTGTAGCAATCATTTAAACTACTTATCCTGTGGTTGGAAAAATGCAATCAACTGTGACAACCCCGAAGATGTAAAATTTCTGTTAAATTCAACGGGCATCTACATTTTCCCTTCATCCATATAAGGTACTCAGCATGACAGCAATTACACCAAAGGCATCTGCCGCGCTTCCTGATTTTTGCGAAGGAATTCAATATTTTGGCCAAGCGCTACCAGATTTTGCCACTTATGATGCCACACCTGCGATAGATTTGGATAAAGTAGCGATCGCATCTCCGACAGATACCGCAGCCGTATATCAAACTTTACTTGCTGCTGATGCCTTGCGTTACCTAACATTGCAAATCACTGGTAGTAAAGCATCAGGGCATCCAGGCGGGTTTGCCAGCCAAGCAGAAGCGTATGCAGCCTTAGTCATGCTGGGCTACAAAAATATTATTACGGAAGTCGGACACCACGCCCCTGGATTTTATAGTGCCATGTTTTTGGATCGCTCTTTAGAAGACATGGGCATTTTTACAGTACAACAATTGCGCGATCGCTTCCGCGAAAAGCACGGACTTTTAGGACACCTCTCTGGTTACATTCCCGGCATTCTCGCACCTGCTGGGCCTTTGGGACAAGGGCAACACTTTGCAATGGCGGCTGCACTCCTGCATAGAGATAAACTTTTCCCTTTCACCCTTGGCGATGGTGGACTGGGTGAACCATATATTATGAGTTCAATCGCACACTTCAACACCGCCTATCCCAGCGTCACCAACTTCTTACCCGTGCTGGTATGGAATGGTTACAGCCAAGAACATCACAGTATGGTTTCTCTCAAAACCAACGAACAGATGAAAGCATACTGGCAAGGTAACGGTTTTGAGGAAGTCATTCTTGTAGATGCCAAAGAATTTGACGATCAAAATCAACCAGGAGACTACGTTGATAGTACCGTTTTTTCCTTCGAGCAACGCCTCGCCTTTACCCAAGCTGTACTAGTTGCTGTTGATAAAGCCGCACGTTCCGCACTTAGCGGAAAGCTAACCGTATTCATTATCAAGCAACTCAAAGGCGCAGGCGTTCACGCCAGAGGTGCAAAATCTCACAACCTCTATCCCAAAGACACCTTAGATGCACCTCACATTATCAGTGCATTGCAAGGACGCGCCTTATCAGAAGAAGCTTGGCAATTAGTCAGAACCAATGCAGAACGCGCTGGTGGTGGCCCCGCAGCCAAAACAGTTGTGACAGAATTTGAATTACCATTGCCAGAATTAGGTGAATTGCCATTAGAAGAATATACAGTTGGTGGCGAACCAAAAGTTTCGACAACCGCAATGGGAAGATTAGTTGGTATCGTCGGACAAAAGGATAAAAATTTCCTCGTCACCAACGCCGACGGTAATGAAGCATCAGGAATTGGCAACATCAACCAAGCATTAAAGATTATTCACCCGACAACCGACGACTTATATAACCAAGCACCAAATGGTCAAGTTTATGAACCATTAAGTGAAGATGCTTGTGCAGGTTTAGCCGTTGGTTTATCGTTAATGGGTGCAAGAAGTTTGTGGTGTTCTTACGAATCTTTTGCCATCAACGGTTTACCAATTTGGCAAACAGTCACCCAAGCAATGGCAGAATTACGCCGTCACACTCCCTCAACAATTACATTATTTACTGCCGGCGCATTAGAACAAGGACGTAATGGTTGGACTCACCAACGTCCAGAAATTGAAGCTTACTTTGCATCGATGATGCGAAATGGCAATGTCTTTCCATTATTTCCAACTGATGCTAACAGTATCCAAGCTTGTTATAATTGGGCATTGACAACAAAAAATAAGGGAATTGTCATCACTGCCAGTAAATCACCCTTACCAATTCGCACAACATTAAAACAAACTCAACAAGGTTTAGAAGATGGTGCAATATTATTACATGAAATTGCTGGCGGAAAGCAAGTTGTCTTTGCCGTTATTGGCGATATGACATTAATTCCTGTATTTGAAGCAGCAGCTTTCTTAGAGAATGAGGGTATCGGGGTGAAGATAGTTTCTATTATTAACCCCCGCCGTTTATATCGTTCTGGTGATGTTGCTTGGAACACTTGTTCAGAACCCGATGGTGGTTTTATTGATGATGCAAAATTCGCCGAATTATTTGGTGGTGACGCACTAATTGGTGTAACTGGTGGTGCTGCGGCGATGCTAGAACCAATTATGTTAAGAAGTAACAGCAAGCGCGATACTTTTGCCTGGAAACGTGGTGAAACTACAGCCAGTGCTGGTGAGTTGATGGCTTTTAATGGTTTGACTGCTGAGGCATTGACGAAGCGGGCGATTGAGTTAGTGCATTAAATTTGTTTTCAGAACCATAAAAGTGGTAATTTTTAACCGTAAAAGCTTCTATAATCACATTTGTAAATGTTGTTATAGGTGGATTTGCGGTTTTTCTTTACTTCTGATTTTTATTAAAAACTATTTCACCCAACCTACAAAGGGCTTTTGCTAACTAACAACATCAACCCATATTTGAAATAATTTCAATAGGTGTTATATTTTTCCACTCTTCCGATTCATGTTTTGCACACCAAAGGTCAAATTTCTGCTGGAGGTTTAACCAAAGTTCTGGTGTTGTTTGAAAAGCATTAGCTAACCTCAAAGCAAGATTAGGGGTTACACTTGCACGTTCATTGACAATTTCAGATACTGTTTTGCGAGACACACCCAAAATATTAGCCAGTTCTGTAACAGTCATATTTAAAGGTTCTAAATACTGGCGTTTAATCAAAGCACCAGGATGTCTTGGTTTTCTATTGGTAGTCATGCTAATAATTCTAATGATAATCTTCGTAATTTACGTCGTAAGCATCCCCATCTTCAAAAACAAAAGTTAAACGCCAATTCCCTAAGACTTCAACTGAATATTCACCTTTTCTGTTTCTTGTTAGTTGATGAAACTTTGAGCCGAGAAAGTTCATATATTCAGCTACAAATGCAGCATCTAGTCTATCTAATAAATCTAATAACTTTTCAGCATGATTTGGATTAACACCACTTCTATTATCATCCTCAAACAGCTTTTTTAATTCTTTATGCTTGAAATTTCTGATCATAAATATGTCAATAACAATTATTGTAACCCTAAAGGTTACAAGTGTCAAATAATAGTATATAGCGTTTCTCAGTCTAGTGAGGTACAGTAGCAACAATGGGTAAACCAATTATGAATATCATTTAATGAGACTTGATTAAAAGCAGTTTCAATTGCTTTTGCTAAGTCTGGATAACTTCTAGCTCC
>NZ_JAIVFW010000039.1:56842-67317 GCF_020829595.1 Nostoc sp. CHAB 5844 | reverse complement strand
ATCGGCTATTTAAATCAATTGAAGAGCTAGAATATTTATTACATCAACTTTTAAATGAAGGAGAGTTAATTATTAAATGGGGGCGGAAAATCAAAAATAAAGGTGACGCTGTTATCACAATTTAAATGTACAACAGCTTAGCTTTTTAGAAGCTATACCTTCACCAAGACGATCTTGAATTTCACGAGCGATCGCTAAACTCTGCTGGTGGTATTCAATTGCTTTGGGGTAGTCTCCCAAAGTAAGCACTACCGAGATTTCCTAGTGCTGCTCCTTCACCCAAACGGTCTTTGATTTGCCGCGCGATCGCTAACAATTGTTGTAGATACTCAATAGCTTTTTTATAATTTCCCAGAGAATAGTAAGCAAGACCTAGATTTCCTAGTGAATGTCCCTCACCAAGACGATTTTTGATTTCACGGGCGATCGCTATAGTTTAGCAGTAACTATTTATCAATTGAGGAATAAAAACTATTAATAATCAACGTGAGCTTCTTCCCAGAGAAGGCAGTATAGGCACTTATGGGGATTTACTCAAACTTGGTCGTAGAGGCGATAATCTCACACCTCATCATATACCTGCGGATGCTTTTATGAAAGCTAAAGTTCCTGGTTATACCACAAATCAAGGAATTGCTATCACTATGGAACATTTATCGCCAGGAAAAGGAGGTCGTCATCGGCAAACAGTTTCTTACGGTAAATCTCCTAATTTAAGCTTATCTACCAGAGAAATATTAGCCCAAGAAGTTTGGGATGTGCGTTCTATTTACCTGCGTCAAGGTTTGTATAATAGAGAAATTAGGAAAAGTTTGCAAAGATTAATTCAACTGAATAAATTAAATTGGCCGGGGATTTTTGATAAAGGAGATATAAACCTATGAATCAAGATAATTTATTGGCAATCTTAACAGAAAGTCGCTTAATGCAGACTGAAGAACAAGCTACAAAATTTGAAAATGCTTTAGCTGAAGTAGCTGATAATCCTGATGAGCAAAATTTATCTGCATATCATCTGCTGTTAGATGATCAATGTCAGCAGCCAGAAGTAATGTTCGGCTTAATTCATTTTCTCGAATCTTTTGACATAGAAAAACAAGTTGGCGCTTTTGTTAAGATTGTGCCTCAATTAATGATAAATGCACCTGAATGGACAAGAGTCATCCATAACCGAATTTTAAATGATGAATCAGCTTGTAAAGCTTATCAAAGACTTTTACAGTTAGCTAATTTAAACACACCTCATTTTCTCTATTATCTGTTACAAGAAAGTATTGAGAATCAAGTAAAAATGAAAGAAGACTTGTCCCGTATAACTCAATAAATACAGCATATTTTGGGTACATGAGGTACAAGTGTAAAACTCAAAACAATGTAGAGACGTTACATGTAACGTCTCTACAGTATTTCACAAATATCGAAACTGCTGTATTTAAATTTATTATTTGCCTGATATATCTTTGTGGAGTAAGTGATAGAGAAACTTTCTACCCTTACCCCATCATGATCAACAAAATAAACGGTAATTGAGTATAAAAATTACTACCACTCAGTTCCACGGAAAGGGTAGTTTCTCGGAATAATGTACTCTAGTCCGTTTAGCAAGAAACCAAAATCTACACGGGAGAAAGGATGAGTACCGATGTTTGCAAAGTATAAAAGACCGTCGGGCTTGATTAAAAACACAGCAGGTTCACTAAACAAAGCAGGTTCACTTTCAAAATGTCCTTTGGTGAGATACAGTCCCCAACGACGCATATCATCGGGAGTCAATTCATAGCCTATTGTGATATTTTGAAAATTGGCTTTTGCTTGAAATTGTTGCGCTCGTTCTAAGGAATCGCCGCTAATAGCGATCGCTTCTATACCTAGTTTTTTAAAAGCATCAAGTTTCTGCTCTAAATCGGTAATATATTGTTCGCAAATGGGACAATGTAAACCTCTATAGAACACAAGCATCGTGTAGTTTTGAGGAGTTTGTTCGGCTAGTTTCCAGACGCTTCCATCTAAGGTTTTGACTTCCAAAATAGGAGCAGGGTTGCCCATCAACAGTTTGGGTGAGGTCGTTTTTTCGGATTGAGTAATCATAATTTTTCCTCAAAGTCAATGATTTATCTCGCACTGGTTGATTTTGTACTTTGCGTCATCTAGGTATTAATTTACTTCTCGTAAAGATGCAGAGACTTAAAGAATCAAAAAAATCAAATAAGCTTTTTTTAATTTCTTTTTTAAAAGATATTAATGTTATTGCGGAAGTCAAATAAATAATTAACCGCAGATGTAGACGCGCCTTCTTCGGCTTGCCGCAGGCTACGTAGATAAAATCTACTTATGTAATAGATTTATTAGTTAGGGAAGTATTAACTTGATTAATCAAAATCATTAGACTATGACAATTCTGGCAGGCATGAGGTAAAAGCAGAGATAAGTAACCGCAGATGAATTTGTTTTGCAGAAATTATAAATTACAAAAAACTAACAAAAGTTACTACCATTTTTTGATTTTTCAGGTAAGCTGACAAAAGCAGTTTTCATCCTCAAAACAATGACCGCAAGTAGTCCTACAATTTTAGCTTTAGACTTTGACGGAGTAATTTGCGACGGACTAATTGAATATTTTGAGGTAGCATGGCTTACCTACTGTAAAATTTGGTCGCCTGCTAACGACACTCCACCTGATGACTTGGCTTTGAGATTTTATCGTCTTAGACCTGTGATTGAAACAGGTTGGGAAATGTCTGTTTTAATTAAAGCTTTGTTAGAGGGAATGTCTGATGAGCAGATTCTTCAGGAATGGGTGACAATTGCGCCACAAATTTTGTTAAATAATAAGTTGCAGGCTAGAGAAATCGCTGCAAAGCTAGACCACCTGCGAGATGAATGGATTGCTACAGATTTAGGAGGCTGGCTAAATCTGCACAAATTTTATCCAGGCGTGATCGAAAAAATCAAATTGACTTTGGCTAGTGATGTAGAGTTTTTTATCGTCACTACTAAAGAAGGGCGGTTTGTGCAGCAACTTTTACAACAAGAAGGCATAAATTTACCTGCAACAGCGATTTTTGGCAAAGAAGTTAAACGCCCTAAATACGAAATTCTGCGAGAATTAATTCAGACAGCCAATCAACAGCCGGTTAGTTTATGGTTTGTCGAAGACCGAATTAAGACTTTGCAGTTAGTGCAACAGCAAGCTGATCTTAATGATGTGAAACTTTTCCTGGCAGATTGGGGCTATAATACGCAACCAGAAAGGAAAGCGGCTCAAGATGACGAGCGGATTCAGTTAATATCGCTGTCGCAGTTTGCTAAGAACTTCTCAGATTGGTTGTAAAAAAGTTGTAGAGACGTAAAATTTTGCGTCTCTATCTCATCAAATATTTTCTGGATCAATTCCTAATTCTCTGAGTTTGGCTGCTAGTTTCTCTCGTTTTTGTCTTTCGGTTTGAGCAATTTCTTCAGAAGTTAAATAGCGATCGCCAGTCTGATCATACCAATACAAAACTTCTCGTTGAACTACTCCAGATATGTAGTTGGCGCGTCCAATTCCTAATCCAATTTCGGGCATCCAAAATGGTTCGCCAATTTGCAGTTGATATTTTCCCGCAATTAACTTGTAAACTTCAAATGGTTGCTGTTGGTCACGTTGCCAATACTGGGAATTGTAGATGACATAGTACAGCACTCCTAATTTAGCGTAGGTATTCAGCTTACTATCATATTCATTACCTGGTGTTTTAGAAACTACCTCTAAAACAAACTGCGGTACGATATCCTGTTCTTCCCAGACAACATAGCTTGAACGTGATTTACCTGCTTTGCGTCGTTCTACTCCCAAGCTTAAAAAACCATCTGGAACTACTGGTACTAAATGACTCACTCCAGTTGTATGATAGATACCCATGTCTATACTAAAAAACCAGTCGTTGCGATTTGCCCAAATAGATTCGAGAAGAAACAACAAAAGATTAGGTATAAAATTCTGGTCTTCATTATCCACAGGTGTATCATCCGAACAGGGCAATTCAGCACTGGTAGGTAGTATGTGATGAGGGTCAAATTTTACCATAGGTAACATTTTGTGGTCATTTGACCAATAAGCCATGTCTTGAATTATATTTTATGCTTGATTATCAATGGCTTCATTAGGATGAGTAACCTCTAAAAATCTATGCTTGACCTGACAAAATTAGCGCGACAAATGCAAGGTTTAAGTCAGCATCTATCACAAGAAGCTGTTGCTGGTCGTCAGCGTTTAGAATTAGCGCAACAACATTTAATAAATGCTTACGAGTATCAGCAAGATTTAATTGACCGTCAAGAGAAATGGCGCGATCGCATTCTCTTTGCTAATGCTACCCCAATTGAGCCATTAGCAACTCGCATAAATATCCCTACTCCGCCCAAGGTGCATACTGTCATCGCAACGGACGGTTCACAAATTGCTCCCAGCCACCACGAAATTGCTTATTGCTATCTCTTGAATATTGGTCGAGTAGTTTTACACTACGGCCAAAACCGCCATCCCCTGCTTGATAGTTTGCCAGAGGTATTTTACCGCCCAGAAGATTTATATACATCTCGGCAGTGGGGGATTAGAACTGAGGAGTGGATGAGTTTTTGTCGGACTGCGAGTGAAGCGACGGTATTGGCAGAATTGGCCTGTGCAGCCAAAGTAGATGCACCAACCTTAGCAATGGTAGATGGTTCGTTAGTTTATTGGTTTTTAGAACAGTTACCGCTGGATGCACGCGATCGCATTTTACCGCCGATTTTGCAAGCTTGGCAGCAACTGCGTGAGGCAAACATTCCGTTAATGGGTTATCTCAGTGCTTCTCGTAATGTTGAAGGGATTAACTTTTTACGGTTGATGGCTTGTCCCCATCCAGTTCCCGACTGTTTAAGTTATTGTCCCAACCAGTTAGAAAAAGTCCCTTGCAAAGTTTTTGAACCTTTACGAGACACGTCACTTTGGTCAACCCAACTCCAACCAGGACAACGCGGCCCTTTGTGGCGGAGTAATGCCCGAATTTTAGAGTTTTATCAAGGGCAAAGCATTTATTTTTGTTATGTTCATGTTGGTACGGAAATTGCCCGAATTGAAGTGCCAGCCTGGGTTGCAGAGAATACAGCCATGTTTGATGAAGCTTTGGGGTTAATGCTGGCGCAAGTGCAGAAAGGATATGGCTACCCAGTGGCGATCGCAGAAGCGCATAATCAAGCTGTGGTAAGAGGTGGCGATAAAGCGCGTTTCTTTGCCCTTTTGGAAAAACAAATGATTAAAGCTGGTTTAAAAAATGTCGGCACTTCCTACAAGGAAGCACGTAAACGGGGAAGTATTGCTTAAATCTGAAATAACTTAATATTTATTAAATATTAGCAAAATTATTAAATCATATTCTGTAATACTTCTTATCTTAATTTTGAATAGTTCACGTTCACCTAATAATTTTTTTGGGAAATCTATACTTAGAAGATTGGGTAACAAAAAACTCTCGTACTCGACAACACAAAGTTATCAGATGAATGTAATCACAGCAAAATGTAGCACGGAAGTGTAAAAACTGCCGTGGACAGTAATAATTTTTTATTGCTATTAACCGACTAATTTTATCTTGTCGAGTTACTAGTAAGTAGAGGGACATAAATAATTGTAATTAAAACAAGGCAGGAGGCAGAGGGCAGGAGGAAAGAGGTTTTTAGCTATTTTGCCCTTGACTGATATAGATAGTTAAGCTTATTTGTGTCTTCCTACTTACTTGATTGGCATGACTTTTGAATCTGTGAAAATAAAATAATTCTCATTCAAAATTTACACAGTCAAATACAACGGACAATATTGAATATGAAAACACAATTTCAATTAACACAAACTCAATCAGAAGAACAATATTCTCGCTTCTTTTCCCTATCTTTAGATTTATTATGTATTGCCAGTTTTGATGGCTATTTTAAAGAAATAAATCCAGCATGGACAAAAATACTAGGTTGGTCAAATCAAGAATTAACGGGTAAGCCATTTATCGAATTTGTACATCCAGAAGACTGCGAAGCTACTATTTTAGAAGCCCAAAAATTGGCAATTGCTTTTGAAACAATTCGCTTTGAAAATCGCTATTTATGTAAGGATGGTTCCTATAAATGGTTATCATGGACTGCAACACCATTTATTGAAGAAAAGCTGATTTATGCTGTTGCTTGTGATATTACCGGTAATAAAAAAAATGAAATAGCATTACAAAAAACTATCAAAGAATTAGAATCATTTAAATTTGCTTTAAATGCACATTCTTTGGTAGCTATTACTGATGCAACAGGGCGGATAAATTACGCTAATGATTTATTTTGCCAAGTTTCGCAATATTCTAGAGAAGAACTGTTAGGGCAAGACCATCGCATAATTAATTCTGGATATCATACTAAAGAATTTTTTGCCAATTTATGGCAGACTATTGCCGCAGGTAAAATCTGGAGAGGAGAAGTTAAAAACAAAGCTAAAGATGGCAGTTTTTATTGGGTAGATACTCTCATTACACCGATGTTAGGTGCTAATGGTAAACCACAGCAATATGTAGCTATTCGGACAGATATTACACAGCGTAAGCTTTCTGAGTTAGCTTTGTTGGAGCGATCGCGTTTATCATTATTAAGTGCAGAAGTCAGTTTAGCTTTATCTCAAAGTGGTACACTCTCAGACATTCTCCAAAGTTGCACAAATACGATATCAAAATATTTAGATGTTGCTTTTGTATGTATCTGGACTTTTGAGCGACAAACACAGCAGCTAGAATTGCAAGCTGGTGTTCATTGTCAAGACACTACTTGTAATGCTTTAAGAAATGACCAAGAGTTTCCCAATCATATAGTTGTCGCTAACAAAATTGTTAGCGCCATGTCCCAAAACTATCAACCAATTTTAAATGAAGAAGTCAGAGTGAATTATCCAGATAATTTACTGGATACAGCATTTTCGATTTTGAGATTTTCTGCCTATCCCTTAATTGTTGAGCAGCAGTTAATTGGTATCATGGCTTTGTTTAGTCCGCAATTATTTAATGAACCTACTCATAACTTGTTAAATTGGATTGCTAATAATATTGCTGTTGCTATTGATAGAATTTGGGCTAGAGAAGAACTGTTGAGTCGTAGAGAAGCATTATTATTGCGTCTAGCTAGTCAAATTCGTAGTTCTCTTGACCTCGATACGATTCTAGAAACTGCTGTTCAGGAAATTCGCAGTTTATTACAAGTTGATCGTTGTTACTTTTTACAATACATCCCAGATTCTTATCAACCTAGCCTAGCTATTACCCATGAAGCCCGGAATCTTAATTTACCTTCTATATTAGGTAATTTATCACTGCAACATAATCTTGATTTGACAAAAATGCTCTTAAATCAAGAGCTAGTTTGTATTGATAATATTCACAGAGATTTGCACAATAAGCAACATATGCAAGCACTCCTGAGTGAGTTTGGCATTACTTCTCAATTGCTATTACCAGTTAAGAGTCATGCTGGTGAATTTGGAGCGATTGTTTGCAGTCATTGTCATGGCGATCGCATTTGGAGTAATAGTGATATTGGACTGTTGCAGGCTGTGACCGATCAACTAGCGATCGCAATTGATCACGCTCAATTATATACTCAAAGCCGTACTGCGACTTTAGCCGCCCAAGCGCAAGCTGAACAACTTACTGAAGCTTTGCATCAATTACAGCAAACTCAATCTCAACTAATTCAACATGAAAAAATGTCTAGCTTAGGACAATTAGTAGCTGGAGTTGCTCATGAAATTAATAATCCAGTTAACTTTATTCATGGCAACCTCTCTTATGCTAATGAATATGTGGAAGACTTACTCAATCTGTTAAATGTCTACCGCGAACAGTATCCTGAACCAACCCCAGAAATTGCCGAACTTGAAGCAGAAGTTGATTTAGAATTTATTACAGATGACTTATCAAAACTTCTAAATTCAATGAAAATGGGAACTAATCGCATTCGAGAAATTGTTTTGAGTTTGCGAAACTTCTCCCGTCTTGATGAAGCAGATAAAAAGTTAGTTGATATCCATGAAGGTATTGACAATACTTTGTTAATTTTGCACCATCGCTGGAAAGACAATGGGATTGGTTTAAATATATCTATTATTAAAGAGTACGGTATTTTACCTCTAATAGATTGCTATCCTGGGCAGTTAAATCAGGTATTAATGAATATTTTAACTAATGCGATCGATGCTTTGGAAGAATCAATAATTAAGAGAAAAGACTTGTCTAATGCTGATCAGGAATTACCCAAGCCTACAATTCGGATTCAAACAGAACTCTTGGATAATAATTTTATTTCTATCCGCATTGCTGATAACGGTTATGGGATGACAGAAGAAATCAGAAACCGTTTATTTGATCCATTTTTTACAACTAAACCTGTAGGTAAAGGCACTGGTTTAGGATTATCTATTAGCTACCAAATTATTGTAGAAAAACATGGCGGTAGCTTGCAATGTATCTCAGAACTAAGCAAAGGTACAGAGTTTATCATTCAAATTCCTGTAACGTTATAGCAAAGTGCTGAGGAGCCACTGCGTTGCGGAGCCAGTCGTGTGGTGTTAGCGTAGCGTTAGCGACGTAGGAGCGTCGGCAGCTCAGTCTTGGGGGTTTCCACGCCACTTGCTTCAAGCCGGGAAACCCGTCCAACGCAGTGGCTCGACTTGAGCGTTAGCGAAGCGGTAGCGAGTCTGCGAGCGTCACTGGCGTGAGGTTCCCTCCGTTGAAGCAAGTGGCGTTGCTGAGTAGGAACTTTGTATTATCAGGAGTTTCAGCAACCAATATAGTCCTAACCTATGCTTCGATTGCTATAAATTAAAAACTGAATTAATTACGAGGTAGAGACACAATTAATTACGCCTCTACCGAAATTAGAAAAGCTGTCAGCGATCGCCTAAACTATCTAACATAGAATCAGCACTATAACGGTAAGCCATGCAAAATATCAATCAATTTAGCACTACAGGGCTAAGTTTAGAGCTATTCCATGTCCAGACAAACACTGCTTTTGAGTTACCACCGAATCTGACAGTTATTCGCATTGGTAAGCCAAATGATCAAAATTCGCCTGATATTGACGTTTCTAGTTTGCCAAATGCTGAGGTTGTGTCTCGCATTCACGCCCAAATTTTGGTAGATGGTAGCAATTACTTGATTGAAGACTTAGGTAGTTCCAATGGGACATTTCTCAACGATATCAAGCTAGAACCTGGAATTACCTATCAGTTAAAGGTAGGCGATCGCATCGAACTTGGGCAAGGTCATAATGTAACTTTTATTTTTCAAAATCAACTAGAACATCCGCAAAATTTGCTTACCTCTTCTAATATCACTCAAATTTCTCCACAACTAGTTGAGCAAAATAGACCAACCGTGGTAGATAAAACAACCAAGCTAATGGGTTTGACTTTAATAGTTGCCAGCATCGTTATTTTGACTGCAAATATTAGAATCGGCCTATTTTTTAGTCTTCCCGCCGTACTTCTATGTTTTGCCGGAATTTTTGTGTTGTGTCAGCAACGTATCAACCGCAATTTAGGCTGGGTTTTGATTGTGTTAGGAGTTCTCGTGATTATATTTACGGGAAGTCTTTTCGCCTCAGTTAACCTCTTACTTTTACTGGCTACATCGATTTTATTTTTTATCGGATATCTACTTTTTACAACTGGTAAAATATTCGGTTATGATTGGCGATCGCTTCAACAACTAATTAATAAATAAAAGGTCACGCTATTAGCGTAACCTTTATCTGTTCGACTATTTTAACTTTGTGAAAGTTTTTAAACAATCACAAAATTGCTTGTAGTTAGTGAAGGCGTACCAAATAGTTGTGCTAATTGCACCTGTCTAAATCCACCAGCGTTACCATCTTGGTCAAAATACAGCGCACCAGTAGTGTTGTTATAGATAAATCGCTGATCGCTTGTTGTTGCAGATGTTCCCAGAGTAAACTGACTAATCGAGAGCGAACCTGTTAACAATCCACCACCAAAACCAGCAGACGATATCTGAATGATCTCATTAGTGGCGTTGAAGTCACGAATATTATCAGTACCTTCATTAAAACTATTGAAGACAAAGGTATCTGTACCGCCACCTCCAGAGATGCTGTCACTACCTCTGCCACCAATTAGAAAGTCATTGCCATTACCGCCAATGAGTATATCATTACCAGCACCACCGTCGAGGGTGTTATTACCAGATGCACCAAACGCAGAAAGAAAATCATTACCACTGTCACCATTGAGTGTGTTATCGCCTGTGGAATTATCCGCGTTTAATGTATCAAAACCTGCACCACCATTGAGTGTGTTATCACCTGATGCACCAACAGCCAACAACTCATCATTGCCAGTCCCGCCATTGAGGACGTTATTGCCGAGGGAAAAGTTCACATTGAGTATGTCGTTGCCACCTCTGGCGTTG
>NZ_JAIVFW010000039.1:0-56744 GCF_020829595.1 Nostoc sp. CHAB 5844 | reverse complement strand
AACCTGCGCCACCGTTGAGGGTGTTATTGCCGGATGAAGCTACCGCACTCAGGTAATCATCTTCTGCACCACCATTGAGTGTGTTATCACCTGTAGAATTATCCGCGTTTAATGTATCAAAACCTGCGCCACCTTCTAGAATGTCGTTGCCGCCATTACCTGCTAAAGTATCATTCCCTGCAAAGCCTCTAATAATATCATCGCCAGTTGTGCCAATGCGGTTATCATTGCCATTCGTACCATTGATAATTGCCATAACTTTTACCTAAATAAATCAATTGTTGTTCCAGTAAATTGAAAGTTCTCAAATCGCAGTTTGTGCTTTTTTAATAGACAAAAAAATTGCCGAGAGTTGACGCTTTCAGCATATTTTTTGTGACCATTGAGCAATACAGTTCAGTTAAATTTTCAATGCACAATTTGCAAATTTATGTTAGCTTTCTATATTGCTTTCACAAATTTACAAACATATTTAACTGAAGCATATTGGCTGATAGAAAGACAGTAATTTTTTCTAAAGTTTTACCTACTGGTTCTGAAGAAACTCACAGACATAACATATTTTTAAGTTTTATTGTTAAGTGTTATGAATGTGTTTTTAAAAGTCTCTGAACAGTTTGCTAGTAGCAGGATATAACTATCTAGAACTTAGAAACTTATCTAAGCAGTGGAAAGCGAGTAAAAGTGCTATTAAATAATACCAATTTCAATATTATTGAATATACATTAATACTTTGTAAAAGATAACTGCTGCACTTTTGGAGCATTTTCACAGAGTGAATGTATGCTCTTAGCAAGCTATCTGCTGTATTCTTTTTCTAAAATTGGTATGCATTATATTCTTATCTGTTATCTCTGCATTCTCTGTGCCTCTATAATTCTAAGAAAAACACTCCTATTTAGGTTTTATTTCAACCATCCTTTGATCATTAGCGATCGCTAATAAAGTATTGAACAATCAAGCTTAAAGATGTATGTGACACAGAAAGACTCTTCCACACTTATACTGTGGACTATTACCTATGATTATTTAGCTTAGAAGTTAGGTAATATCTCAATAATTAATTGAAATTGTACTGTATATTTACTGAGGTGTCTATTCTCGTCAAAAGCATCTTTACATACTCTTCACAGTAGCTACCAAAGGTATATACATAAACATACCTATACTTGTATTTGTGTATTCTTAACTTTTTGATAGCGCAGAAATATGGTAAAGGAAGTGAAATGGAGAGCGGAGATTGATTTTAGCGACGCAGCGCGTAGTTTAATCTCCTTGGTTTGAGATTACGTTTTAGCAAAGTGCTGAGTATAAATCTAGTCTTATCAAAGCTTTGAGCAACCAACAATGTCCTCATCTATGTGGCTACAGCTATATCTAGCATGAATGAAAAATAAAAAGATTGTTAATCTCTTTCTTTATCTGGATGAGCTAGGCTCTATAGTTTTTGGTCAGGTTTTTGCAATTTGTAATTGTTGCTAAAGATTGTTAATTTTTTTGTCACTATTGGATTTTTTTTAAAATTTACAATTAATTTATAACTCATTGATACAACTTATGTTTTATAAAAATTCTGGATACATCAACCTAAGTTTGTATTTTGGATTATTGCCACAAAATTGAGAAATAAATCAAAAATTTTGTTTAAATTATTTTTATTTAATCTTAAACTTTTATTAAAAAATTGTTTTAGGTTTTTAATTTTTATTTACTTTAACCTTGGCTTAGGTTTGTACCAATTTCACACTAAGGAATTAAGGATTAAAGACTAGAGACAAGTATTTTTTCCTAATCTCCTAAGCATGACAATGTTTTCTTCCCTAGGCTTTAATTCCTGCTTCCTATCTTCAAGACGTGATAGAAGAGGGTTATTTATGGGGTAATCCATCTTGAAAGACTAGCAATTCTCCGGGTGGAATTGTTGTCCAGACTTCGTTATCGGTGAGGGGAGTAGTGGCGATGACGGCGACGCGATCGCTTGGTGAAGTCAACTCACGAAAATCTACCGTCATATCTTGATCAATCAAGTGGGCTGCTGCAAATGGGGCTTGACGCACAATGTAGGTGAGTTTAGTTGAACAGTGGGCAAAAAAGTGTTCTCCATCCGATAATAAGTAGTTAAAAACACCTACTTTTGCGATTTCAGCAGTAATTTGACGCAGAACAAAATCAAGTTTTTCTAAGGGAGGTTTACCGTCAGGAAAAGCCTCTCGCAAAGTTTCTAATATGATGCAGAATGCTTTTTCACTATCGGTATTGCCTACAGGTTCGTAAAAACCCATGTTCTTGGGATTAAAATCTGGTAGATTGCCATTGTGGGCAAATACCCAATACCTACCCCACAGTTCTCTTTGGAAAGGATGACAGTTTCTTAAGGCTACTTCGCCCTGAGTCGCTTTCCGGATATGGGCGATCACATGGGTAGAGTGGATGGGATAGCGCCGTACCAAATCCGCTACTGGAGATGTAATAGAAGGTTTGTCATCTAAAAATAGCCGACATCCTTTTCCCTCAAAGAATGCAATACCCCAACCATCGCTATGATCGTCTGTTTTTCCTCCGCGTGCTGAAAAACCTTCAAAGGAAAAGCAAATATCTGTGGGAACATTACAGTTCATCCCTAGCAGTTGGCACATAATCAATAACTATCAGTTTGAATATGTTTAATTTTGGGAAAATATCAGACGTTCAAATCCCCGACTTCTTCAAGGATGGTGAATGGTGGGTATAACTCCTCACCTCACGAAATTTCGCCATCCCGCTAGATGTAGAGACGTTGCATTGCAACGTCTCTACAAGCCATTTCGGAGGTAAACGAGGGGTATGACCCCCTATTCGCCAGCTGTATCCTTCAAGAAGTCGGGAATCTTGTTGTTCTATAGTATTAAAAACATATTATTGTAGATAGTTTCAGTTCAAATAGTGCAGAAAAACATTTATTTAGAAAAATTTTTGAATTCTAAATTATGTTATATTTTGCTACTGATTAACTTTCTTTGTTTTCCTGACGTTCTTGCAGTTTTAACAAAATTTCTGCGTGCATTTCACGAGTAATTGGATAAAAATATGTCAAAACTAAACCACAAATTAAACAAACAGTTGGTAAAGGGCCAACAGCCAGGCGAATAGCTGTGAGTGCTGATTCTGGTTGAATGGGTAGAGTGCTTTGTCCAGCCACAGCTTCTTTAAAACCAGCAGCTTGTAAGGCATTTCCTACTAGAAATAGTCCGAAAGCTAACCCAAATTTTTGTAACAAAACCATGAAACCATAAAATATACCTTCGCGACGTTGTCCAGTTTGGAGTTCATCTAATTCAATCACGTCGGGAATCATCGACCAAGGAACTAAATAAGCTGTAGACACACCAACACCAGCCATCACAGCCATGACATACATCAAAACTAATTGACCAGGTTGTAAGAAAAATAGTCCAGCAGCGGCAATAATCCATAAACTCATCCCTAGAAAATAAACGAGTTTTTTGCCAAGTTTTTTACTTAAAGCACTCCAGACAAATAACATGATTAAGGCAGTTCCTTGCACAGCAATCATCACTGTCGGTACATCTGCTTCTTTAAGACCCATACAGTTGATGACAAAATAGGGAATGATGCTGGCTGTGATTTGCACACCTAACCAAGAAAAAAGATATATACTAATCACAAATAGAAACGGTCGATTGGTAAAAACAATTTTTAACTGTTCCAAGAATGGGAGAGATGGCGGTTCTTCAAGTTGGATGCGTTTGGCTTCAAATGCCAGGATGCGATCGCGGACTCCAAAAATACACCAATATAAAGAGACAACCGCAATTACAGTACAAATTACTGCTAAAACAAAATATTGTTGTTGACGGTCAGCAATTTGAGAAAAAACTATTTGCGCTAAAATCAACGATACAATACTGCCGCCAATCGAAAAAGTAAAGCGAAAACTGTTGAGGCTGGTGCGTTCATCATAATCTTGAGTAAGTTCAGGAGTCATTGCTGTGTAAGGCAAATTTACAACAGTGTAAAACACCTGAGAAATCAACCCAATCACCACGTAATACCAAAACAAAGCCCAAATATTAGTACTGCGATCGCTACTAAATTGCGGTACAATCCACTGCAAGAAAAAGAAAATACCAAAAGGAATTGCACCATATAACATCCAAGGAAGCCGACGACCCCAACGCCGAGATTTTGTTTTATCGGTCAACATTCCTACAAATGGGTCGTTGACAGCATCCCAGATTTTGCCAATCAACAACACGCTACCAGCTAAACCTGCGGGCAGACCAGCGACATTTGTAAAAAAAACTAGCAAGAAAAATATCGATATATTCGCAGTAATTGCTGGCCCTAAATCGCCTGCACCATAAGCCAGTTTTGTTTTAAAATTCAGTTTTGCACTCAAAACAGCATTTTGGGCAGAATCATCAGCAGAATCGTTCATGATATCTTGCACTCATACTAAAATAAAAAATTTGCGATCGCTATAAGTATTACCTCAAAATCACTTTTTTTATGCCAGACCTTTACGTTTCTTGGTCAGAATACCACTATAAAATTGAACAACTGGCTGTTCAGGTCTATCAATCTGGTTGGGAATTCAACCAAATTGTCTGCCTGGCCAGAGGTGGACTGCGAGTGGGAGATATTATTTCTCGGATCTATGAAAAGCCACTGGCAATTTTAGCTACATCATCCTACAGTGGACCTGGGAAGCAACAGAGAGGTAATCTCACGTTTTCTCATCATTTGACGATGACTACTGAACAGTTAGGTTCCCACATTCTTTTAGTTGATGACTTGGTAGACTCTGGCATTACCCTTCAGCAAACTATTCCTTGGCTAAAAGAAAATATTGATTCTCCCATTGCAGAAATTCGCAGCGCCGTCATTTGGTATAAAGCCTGTTCGGTCATCAAGCCCGATTATTATGTCGATTACTTACCTGATAATCCTTGGATTCACCAACCCTTTGAACATTACGAACATACTAATCCGGCAGAGTTGGCAGCAAAGTTAAGTCAATTGTGCTGAGGCAGGAGGCACACTTCGGCTTCGCTCAGTGACTAGGAGGCAGGAGCAAAAAGTAAAAAAGAAATATTAACTATTGACAAATGACAAATGACCAATTCAAAACAACCACAACCAAACAGGCAGAGTCAGCAGCAATAATATAACTCCCAATGCTAAGGACGTAACTGCGAGGTCGCGATCAAGATTGAAGGTTTCGGCCAGCACCATTGTGGCAAATGCTGGCGGCATTGCCATTTGTAAAACAATTACCTTGGCAGCGGAACCAGTTATACCAAAAAATGATAAAGCACTGCCCAGAATCAGGGGAACTAACAGCATTTTGATTGCCAAGCTGACGGTAGCTTGTGGTAGTCTTTGCCAAGAAGTGAGCAGGGAAAGTCGCATCCCAATTAATACTAAAGATAAAGCTACAGCAATCCAACCCAATTTCTCTAAATAAAATTCCACACTAATAGGTAGACTAATTTGGCAAAACAGTAAGCCAAAACCAAAACTCCACAAGGCAGGATTAATCAAAATCGCTTGAAAAATTTGCCAGTAGTTTGTTCCACCGTAGCCAAAACGAGATGCTAGGGCTACACCCAAACCGTAAGCGCCAAATAGTGACCCCAGTAAATCGTAGAATAAAGCCCAGGCAAAATAATCTTGGCCTACCATTGCTAAAGTGACAGGAAAGCCAATATAACCTGTGTTACCTACCATTGCCGCTAGAATAAAACTTCCCTGAGTTGGGTGTTGGAAAGTTGTATGTGTAAGATAAGCTTGTCCTTTAATAGCTAACCAGGCCAAAAATGCGCCTAAGAAAATGGCTAAATGAGCGATCGCAGGTGCAATCCAAATTTGTGCCGATAAGTCAGCTTGACGTAAAAAAGCAACAATACTTATAGGTACTCCCACCCAAAAAAGGAACTGACCCAAACGAGGTGGAACTGTGGCAGGCAGTTTCCGTCCCAGGAAAAGTCCTAATAAAATTAAGCCTACCAGTTTGACGTATAGTTCTAGGAGGTTTGTCAAAATTTTGCCGAGAAATACAGATGTAAAATGTACCGAATATGCTAATCTCTGTCCAGTCTACAGTCTGTTATAAATTTTGCACAAAAGCAGGAGTTAACCCTTGAATAAAGCTGGGTTTTCTGGAAAACCCCCCAACTCGTCAGATGATTCAGGTGATGATATTCCAGTGGCTTTACGCGATACTCCTGATGTCGCATCCAAGACACCCTTACAACCTCTAGTGTTGCTGATTGGGGGAGTCGCGGGATTTATCCTGCTGGCTGTAGTTAGTGGTTTTTTGTTTTCTCTCACTGCACCGAAAAAAACCGCCGATTCTCAATCGTCACCAGCAAATTCTGTGACCACAACTCCAGCCACTGGTAATGGAAATCCTCAAGATAATAATGTAGTGTTGGGACACTTAGCATACCCAGAAGCACCAGAGTCAGAGTTAGTGCCAATTACTGCAGATGGGCAGATTAAAATGCGAAAAGCTGCTGCAGAAAAGTATCGGGCAATGACGCAAGCAGCACGGAGTGCAGGTGTAATTTTAGTACCAATTTCTGGCTTTCGCTCTGTGAAGGAACAAGAGCAATTATTTTTTAATGTGGGGGCGCAGCGAAATCAAACCCCAGCCCAAAGAGCCGCCTTGAGTGCGCCTCCTGGTCATAGCGAACATCACACTGGTTATGCTGTGGATATCGGAGATGGAGCAGCACCAGGTACTAATCTCCAGGCTGACTTTGATAGAACCAAGGCTTTTGGTTGGCTACAAGCAAATGCAGCCCGCTTCGGCTTTGAGATATCTTTTCCTAAAGATAATGTACAAGGTGTGAGTTATGAACCTTGGCATTGGCGTTTCGTCGGCGATCGCCAAAGCCTAGAAATGTTCTACAAAGCCAGGAATTTCAAGCCTGCTCAGGTATCGCCATAAGAGTTATCACTGAAGAATTCAGGATACCAAATATTTGGTATCCTGAATTCTCAATATATAGCAAAAGTCAAAAGTCAAAAGTGAAATGCTTGCAGTCAATTGGTTTTAGCGTTTTAGAATGTCCTAACCTATCTGGCTACGGCTATATATGTATAGCAATAGTTAAAGCAGTTGGGACATTGGTAATTAATAAAAGTTAGACAGAAAAAGACTTTTAAATCTGTCACCGTTCGGACTTCGGCGTGAGCGCTCAGTCGAACGCTGACACTCACGGCGGAAGCTTGTTAACTGCTATGGAATCTACCACTACCACGATCATACTTTTTCATATTCATAAAAAGGTTCACCTCTATTTCATCAGTTCAAACAAATTTAATTTCAGTGTTAATGTATAAACATTTAAATATGAACTATTAAAATTAGTCAAAATTTCTCATGTTCAGTTTAAAACTTTTAAATCCCGACAAATAATTGTTTTTGTCACAATCACACCTATGGGAGTATTAATATCAATTTGTAATTCAGCTTCGGGAACAGTTTCAAATAAAATTTTTTCTCCTGAAAACACTACTTGCTCAAAATGGAAATTAGCAACATTGAAGATGCGAGCAATTTGAAGTTGGTTAGTTTTGTTTTGGTAAAAACAAAGAATTTGGTTACTCATATCTGGATTTTCTAAGTTTTGAGTCGTGTGTTTTCTAGCTAAAGATGCGTAGCCAGAAATTGAATCGAATAGTTTTCTCCTCAAACTTAAATACGAGAATATTACACAAACATGGAATTATCGTGTAGAAAATGTGTAGAATTTGTGCAATAAATCTACGCATAATTTTTAATACTAGTTAAACTTTGAGGTAGATCATGATGATTTCAAGCGATAACCCAGTCCATGAACAGTTTCAATAAAATTTTCTGACGCACCTAATTCTCGAAGTTTTTGCCGCAAGCACTTAATGTGAGACCTAACTGTTTCTTCTACGGGAGAGTCTTCAACTGACCAAACTTGTTCTATAATGCTAGAACGGCTGAGTACCCGTCTACCATTAGCCACTAATAATTCTAAAATTGCATATTCTTTGGGCGTTAATGATAGATACTGACCATCATAAGTAGCCTCGTAGTTACTGGGATTGAGATGCAGCTTACCCCAAATGAGACTAACTGTACTAGTAGAACTACCTCGTCTTAGTAAAGCACGAATCCGAGCCATTAGTTCTTCTAAATCAAATGGCTTGGCTACATAATCATCTGCGCCAGCATCTAACCCAGCAATTTTGTCAGCTACTGTATCGCGGGCTGTTAGCATTAATACTGGTGTGCTAGAGTTACGATGTGCAGGATTATTAGTGCTAATAGTACGTAAGCGATGACAAAACTTAATTCCATCTAGCTTTGGTAAAGTGACATCTAGCACTACTAAATCATATTTCATTGACTCTGCTGAGTTCCAAGCTGCTTCACCGTCTTTAGCCAAATCTACCACATACTGCCGTCTGCCGAGCGCTTCTGCTAGTACCTCTGCCAGTTGAGTATCATCTTCAACTATGAGAATTCGCATATTCTATCCTTTATTCAGCAATAGGCAAATATATTAGTGCAAGAAGATAAAAGTCAAAACTTAAATTGTAGGCGGTAGTCTGATTGCTACTGTAGGTTATTAGCTGCTTGTTAATATTATCGTTGTTGCAGTTTCATTGTGCTGTTTATTTTAGCTTTTATTTATAAAATAAGCATAAATAAGTAACTATTGTTCAACTCAATTTATGACTCAGCAATTGATAAAATGGCCTTTCCAAAATAGATGGATTGTGGGAGGTTTTAGTTTAACCTTGTTGCTGATGGGACTCGTCTGTTTTGCTTCATTTAAAAATATCGATGAAATTAAACATGGAGCTAACAGAGTACAGCATACATATCAAACTTTGAACACTTTGACAAATTTCTCTGGCGCAATGACAGCCGCAGAATCAGCTAGGCGAGGATATATTTTTTTAGGTAGTACTCAAGACTTACAGCGTTATCAACAGGAAGCAGCAAATATACAGTCGGAAATGAAACTTTTAGAAGGGCAAATATATGCTACGTCAAGCCAAAAACTGCGATTTAGGCATTTAAATTATTTGGTAAATCAAAGATTAGCTCTTTTAGATCAATCAATAAAAATATATCAACAAGATAAAACAGCATTAGAATTACAAAATAATCTGACTGTTCGCAGTGTTAAACTTAGAGAAGAAATATTGCCTGCGATCGCAAATATTAAAGCTGAAGAACAAGATTATCTCCAAAATTCATTAGAGCAAGCAAAACAAAGTATTCATTTAAGAATTTTTCTAGAAGTTTCAGGGATAATTTTAACTTTACTTGTAATTTTTAGTTTATTTCTGCTCCTGGAACGCCAATGGGTAAAGCGTGAGCAAATTAGCGCTTTAGAATCTTCTCTTGCTCAAGAAAGAAAAATAGGTGACTTAAAGTTTCAATTGTTTTCCATGATTTCTCATGAATTTCGTACACCTTTAAGTGTGATTTTACTTTCATCTCAATTATTACGTGAAACTCTTGAGAATGTATTAGAGAAAAAACAATTAAAAAATATTTATCGTATTCAATCTTCAGCAAAAATTATTAATCATATATTAACAGATATATTAACGTTGACTAGAGCAGAAGCAGGGCAGCTAGACTATAAACCACAATTAATAAATTTAGAAAACTTTTGTTTAAATTTAGTAGAAGATTTACAGCTTTTCAGCACAACACCACACATGATAGAGTTTATTAATCAGGGTGGCAACTCACGAGCAATGCTTGATGAAAAATTATTATATTCTATCCTCAGCAATTTGTTATTAAATGCTATTAAGTATTCTAGTAATAAAGGAAAAATTTACTTAGTTTTAAAGACTGAAATAGAAGCTACTTTTTTTCAAGTAATTGATCAAGGAATCGGTATTCCACTAGCAGAGCAACAAAAAATTTATGAACCTTTTTATCGAGGAAGGAATGTTGAGAATATTGCAGGAACAGGGTTAGGATTGGCAGTAGCTAAAAAATGTTTAGAACGACATGAAGGAGAAATTATTGTAGAAAGTCAAGTTGATTATGGTACAACGTTTACTGTAAAAATCCCTCATAAAAACCTAGAAATATAAATAAAAACTTCCATATAAATCTTATCTGTTGAGACTGAGTGTAAAACCATTTCACAAAAAAATGATCCAGATAAATCATGTAGAGACGTAGCATTGCTACGTCTCTACTCAAAACCTTAGATTTTGCGTATTACTAAAGTCCTGTTGTAGAAGAGTTTGTTTTATTTTTCAGCATTTTCAAAATCTGTTAATGCACAAGCAAACTCTCTAAAAGCTGTTTTAATTAGTACCTCTCTCATACCTCTTTCTAAGGAAGAATTACGGATCATATCTGTCAATTCTAAGAATAGGTATGACACAATAAAACGGTCTTGGCGGTCAAATTGTTTGAGACAATTCAAGATAAAATCATAAAGCTCAGTTTTTCTGGGTTTACTTTGTTCTTCCCAAATTCGGAATGCAAGTTGAAAAGTTTTTAGGCGTATCTCACTCATATTATAGGAAGTGTCTTTGTAGCGAATTGATACGCGTTGAGGCAGTTCCATAGGTTTTGGTGTAGAGAATTGATGTGAAGTATTATTCAGTCGTTTTTTCGCTCATCCGGAGAAATGCACAATCATGAGGTACATTATCTGATATCGAGGTCTCTTGATTAAAAAATTTCTATGTTTCTTGGTTCAAAAATTTTTCCATAATAGAAGCAACGCTTTACTTGTAAATTGCCTAACTGCAACTATTTATAAAAGTTGTCATGTTGCATAAAGTAACTTGAGTATGACATTTCCAACCATCTTTTATCAAGAATTACCTCTTTTAATATCCCGCTAGTGGATTATTCTCTTAATATAATTAATTGTATTAACATTGACAAACTAAAGAATATATGATTGTGTGAAAAGTAAAGGTAAGCTTATAACCTACAAGAAACTGCAAACAATGATGCAGTTAAGCTGAGGGAATATGAATTTAATCAAAATATTAGAGAATCAACCTAAATCATGCATAAACTGCCTTAGTTTATTTTTAATAGGCTTGGTAGGCTGGTTAGACTACCAAATACCACCAGAAATTTTAATAGCAATTTTCTATTTAATTCCTATTGGGATTGCCACCTGGTTTTCTGATAAGTACAGTGGTATATTAATTTCATTGATTAGTGCGATTACAAATTTATTAGTAAATCAAAGACCAAATTTTCACTATTTACATCCTTTGGTTCCTTACTGGAATACAGTTGTTGTTTTAGTGTTTTTTTTATTTACCAACTATCTTTTATCAGCACAAAAACTTACGTTAAAAAATTTAGAAAATCTGGCTCGAACTGATGCTTTAACTGGATTAAATAACAGAGCATTTTTCTTAGAAATATTAAATATAGAAATTCATAAATCTTTAAGACATAAAGAACCTTTAACTATTGCTTATTTCGATGTTGATAATTTTAAATTAGTTAATGATCAGTTTGGGCATACTGTAGGCGATCGCCTACTATGTTTAGTAGCAGAAAACGCTAAAAATAATCTGCGTAAAATTGATGTAATCGCCAGAATTGGTGGCGATGAATTTGCTATTTTATTACCACGTACTGGTTACAATGCTTCAGAAGTAGTATTACAAAGATTACAAAAAACCTTGTCATCTGCTATGCAAGAACAAAATTGGCCTGTAACCTTTAGCATTGGTGCAATTACTTTTATTAAACCGCCAGCTTCAGTAACTGAAATGATAGAAAGAGCCGATAATTTAATGTATAGTGCTAAGAAAAAGGGTAAAAACTTACTACACCATGAATTATCAACAGATTTAACAAATGAAACATAGTACCAACAGGCAAAAAGAAAAATAAGACAAGGGCTAAGTATACTCATCATTTTGACTTGTTTAGTCAGTTAATTAGGAGATATATGGTAGCAGAAGTTCAAGAATTCGAGGCTCAACATTGGGTAAAAACTCGTTCTTCCCTCAATGCTAGTGAATCTACATTCTTAAATTGGCAAGGTAAAATTTACAGTTTTATTCCAGGGGAGAAGAGAAAACTTTTATTTAAGATGATGGGTGTAAGTGTTAGTAGGTGCATTTCTACAGAAGAAGGTAGCTGGGATTTTACTTCTAGAGAATTAACTTATTACTTACACCCAGAAACAGAAGAGATTTTGCGAAAATGGGAAAATCCTTGGACTAGTGAAACTCTCCCTGTGTTACATGTTGCGAATAATCCTGTGCAAGGACATTTTAAAGGTAAATTTCCAGCGCAAGTTGAGGCAGACAGTACAACTTTTGTATTTGATATTTTTCCTACATATCCAAATCCTTTAGCAGAAGATGCCAAATTTGCGGAATATAGTCCTTATGAAACTTATCAAGCAGCAGAATTATTTAAATTAACTGTACTAACCGCAGATTTATTTAACGCAGAACTCAGTTCAGTTTCTCAACTGAAGCTGAGTTGGGATAGGATTGGTCAATGGTTGCCTTGGATGAAAATGGGCGATCGCTCTGGTAATCTTATCTATAGCGCTTTTGGTAGCAAAGTTGGTGGTTTAGCAGAATTACCCCAACTACTGCAAGATGAAATTAATCACCGCGTTCCTTTATATAAACAAGCTCCTAAAGCATTTTCTGATGGGGAAGATATGACTTCTTGGTTGTACTTCCAAAAACACTTTGACGCTTACTTAGCAGGCGAAACTTTTCCGTTACTTGAAGCAGAGGAATTATAGTAGTTCTCGTTTGCATGAAATAGATTTTTCACCTCACTCCCAACCCCTCTCCTTGGTAAGGAGAGGGGAGTGTTTGCGTCAGCAAATACGGGGTGAGGTGACGACTGTATTGCACTCTCAGTGAGAACCGCTATATAAGCAGGCAGAAGGCATAAGGTAAACTCCATAAATAAATGGCATTGCTCTATCAAACTCTTATTTTCTGCCTTTATTTAGTAATTAATATGTCAACCCTACCAACCTTAGAACTTCCGCATATTGTTACTTATGGGGTCAAATCCTCTCGAAAAGCGGGTGCTGTCATCATAATAAGCTCCACTTAAATCTGCACCATACAGCTTAGTGAAGTTGAGTTTAGCTCCGCGAAGATTTGCTTCCTTTAATTTAACACCGGATAAATTAGCTCTTGTTAAATTCGCTTTTGCAAGATTAGCTCGACTTAAATCTGCTCCCCAAAGTTTGGCTTTGGCGAGGTTAGCTTGACTCAAGTCTGCTCCCCACAAATTAATTCCCGGTAAGTAGGCGGAGATTAACCTGGCTCTACTTAAATTGGCTGCGGGAAAATATCTCTCGCCTGCGGCGTAACTTCGCTTAAGTTGTTCAGCATCCATGAGTCGTGTTGACCTTTTTCAGTAATAGAGAAGTAATATGTTCCCATTCCTGGTTTAGCTCACCCATAAACTCTGGCTGACTACTATGACGATACCAGTAACGCGCATTATTCAAATCACCTTCTTTACGATGTAAGTAGGCGTGAACCCAAGCACTGTCAACATCACTAGCATTTTGGACTATTTCATGAGCTTGGTTCCAATTACCTTTTTTGTCATACCACAGAGCTTGCAGCGCTTTTGGCAGGGTTTGCGGACATGAGACCTGTTTATCGATCAATCGCAGGAATTCCTGAGTATTCACGATCGCCACTCCACAACTATCAAACCTCTATTTCTAATATAAGATAAATTCGCAATTCGCAATTAAATATAAGAAATCACTTAATTGCTTAATTGTTAATTAATGGGTCTCAAGCCCTCACTGATTTTATAATTGCGAATTGCGAATTGGTAATTGCAAATTGTGTTGACTCCTCATCAATCTTTGCACACTCACTAAGGCCCGATTCAATTCATAATTTTTTCTTTGAGGATTCTGTAGATATGCCTGCTGTTCTTCTTCAATCATTTGGACATCTTGAACTACTAAACCATCAAGTAATTTTTGGGCTGCATTAAATAAACTATCTTTAACAAACCGTCGAAACCATATAGGTAATTTATGCAATCGCCAAAAGGCATTGAGTGATGTGAAATGAATTAAATAAGCTTTGGTATGTGTTTCATTTACAGGACACAATAAACAGTATATTTTAAAGTCTTTGCCTAATGTAGAACACCAATGCGGATAAATATAACTCACATCCAATGGTTCAGGATGTAATCGTCGTAACGCCGGAAAAAATAACTGAGATATTGACCAAATTTTATCAATTTTATAATAACTTTGGGCTGTATAATGAGCATCTACACAGTGATCATTTTCGTCGATATCTTGCAAAGATGCTGCTGCCCAAGCTTGTAAATCTTGATGTAAATGTCCGTGATACATATCCATCAAGTTTTCGATTAAATAAGAATAATGAGCTTGACAGTTAATAACTGAAACTGAGGCAATATAATTTAAATGTTCCCACTCTGGTAAACCTAAAGGTTCTACAGATGGTTCGGCATCACCCGGAAATAACCAGATAAAACCATCTTGTTCTTTAACTGGGTAGCGGCGAATTTGACAGTTTGGTAGTTTTTGATTTGCAGTTAAATAAGGAACCTCTGTACACTCACCGGAGGAATTGAAACGCCAACCGTGATAGGCACATTCCAATTCATTACCGATAACTTGTCCGTGACTAAGTTTAACTTGCCGATGGGGACAGCGGTCTTCCAAGGCATGAATTTTGCCTGTAGCGTCGCGGTAAAGTGCGATCGCCTGATGCCAAAGTACCACTCCCACAGGTTTATTTGCAACCTCACTGCTACGTGCAACTACATACCAATGATGAGGATTAATCCCCAATTGACGCACATCACAAGTTTGCACAGCTTGAGAGAGAGATGACATACCAATTCGTAACTTGTAGGTTAATGTTTGAACGTTAAAAGTATCGTAAGGAAGAGGTTTTACTTATTCTATTTGTACATCTTGAAAACACAAACTTACCTTTAAGCCATTCATCCAAGAGTGATCAATTAGATGATTATATTGCAACCGACCTACAATAATAGCAGGATGAATGCCAATACGATTTGCAAAATCAATCACATCATTTTTGGATTTAAGTTGCGCTAATTCTCCTTCGTACTCAGGTGGTATCAAAAATTTTTGCGCCCATTGATTAGCTTCCTGTTCTTGCTCAGATTTTAAACTTTCCCCACTATCCCATTCATCGAGAAAAATATTTTCTTTATTATGTAACAGGATATGCGCTGCTTCATGAAAGAAATTAAACCAAAAGCAGTCATTGGTTTTACCATACAGTGATAGTTGAATCAGTGCCTTATGCGGATTCAACCACCGTGCGACACCACTGACTTGCGCCATTTTAATTGATGGTACTAAAACCAGCACAACCCCAGCTTCTCGGCACAACCGTTGTATCCGTGGTTTAAATTCTTCTGGTAATAATACTGTCAAAGCGCGAATTTCCCGCACTGCTTTTTCAAACTTTGGTTTACTGTATTTGGGACAGTCTAGTTTTTCTGCTTCTATTTCACCCAAACGCAACCAAGCGGAAATAGCACCGACATCACTTTGTTCTTCGTGGGTGCGACGAAAGAAAACTTCCATACCTGCATAGCAACTTCGCCACTCGTCCGGGGAAGCCACACCGAAAAAATGTAATAAACTTTTTACTACTCCTGGTTTATTCTTGGCAATTAAACTACACTTGGGAATTACACCTCGGTTCATCAATTCTTTGACTGGTAAGTGATCTAACCAAGATGTCCACTCCTTTAAGCAATTTTCTTCTTCTTTTCTGGCTAAAGCCGCCCGATATTGGGCTTCGTATCTGAGCCAAAATGCTGCTGTACTCCCCAAAACTCGTTCTAATTTCAGGGCTGTTTCTTCAGTAATAGGTGCTTTGCCGTTAATCAGCAAGCTGACGTGTTTTGTGGTGTATCCTAAACGTTCTGCTAACTCTGCTTGTGTCCAATCACGCTCTTCTAATACATCAGCGATGGTATCACCAGGGGAAGATACCCAATCTGGAGTAAAGGGTCGGGTTGTCTTAGTCATGGTAATCTCCGATGAAAACAATACAAACAGCAGTAACTTTTGACCAATCAATGCTTCCATCCTCTAAAAGAGGAATGGGATCGTTATCTGGCTGAAACACAAGTCGTTTAGCACCTTCTAGGTCTAGTGCAAATTCACCTGCCCTATCTCCTTTTAAGGGATGAGGACGACCTGCAACTAATTCAGCAACACAACTAGCAACACTCAGCATACGCAACCGATTTCTCAATTTCTTGGCACAGTTTTTACCCAATTTTTTTTTCCGCTAGGTCTTGTTGCTCGCAGAGTTCTTGCAGTTTGCTGTTAGCAAAGGTGATTTCCATAAATTAGTGGAATAATACAAGTTTACCATTTTGGTAAACAAATTTGTTAGATTATCGAAAATTTAATCAATTCAAGCACTAATTTACTGTTTTGGTAAATAAATTTATTACATTGTGGAAAAAGATTATATCAATGATTTACCTAACTGAGGCGATCGCCAGAACTTACACCAGCCATGTACATATATAGATGTCATGATCGAGAACAATATACGCCTTTATGCTGTTTTTGAACTCCATCTAACTCACGTTAAAGTATGTGTAGATAAACTAGTAAACTTATTGAATCAAAAATTTTTATGGCAAGCTACCAAGAAACCCTTACTAACGATGAATTACTTCAGGAATTAATCGAGGAGACAGCGACTATCAACCATCTAGAAGTTATTGAAAACGTCATCGACTCTTTAGAACAAGACGACAGCGCAATGGTTAGCCATACTCCAGACGGTGGTTATCTCTGGAAGTTTAACTACGGTAGCGTCGAAGTGTTTGTCCAACTCACAGGTAAAACCGATGAAGACACAATCACAGTTTGGTCTGTAGTGTTAAAGTTACCCGCCAAAGATGAACCCAAATTAATGCGCCAACTTTTGGAGATGAACTGCTCAAGCACTTTTGAAGCTCGTTTTGGGATAATTGAAAACAAAGTCGTGGTGATCTCAACACGTACACTAGCTGAGTTATCTCCTGGCGAAGTCTCACGCCTAATTACAATTGTGGCCACAATCGCCGACAACAACGATGAAGTTTTACAATCCCAGTTTGGTGCAGCTTAAGTATTAATTAATGTCTAACAAGCAGGTATGGCGACTAATTCCATTCTTAAAAGCCTCTGGTAATCTACAGATGGCTATCGATAAATGGTTATTAGAACAGCACCATTCACAAAAGCATCCTCCAACTCTGCGCTTTTATACTTGGTCGCCAGCTGCTATTTCTCTCGGCTATCATCAACGGCAATATCCCCAAGATTGGCATAATTTAACTTGGCAAGGTGAAAAACTAGATTTAGTCCGCCGTCCCACTGGTGGAAGGGCAGTATTACACCAAGGCGATTTAACTTATGCTGTGATTACATCTGGTTTGCCTGGAAACCGCTTACAAGCCTACGCAAAAATTTGTGAGTTTTTGATTCAAGGATGGCGATCGCTGGGCGTTGAATTAAGCTATGGTACAGCTGGGCGAGGCTACATCCATAACCCTAACTGTTTCGGCACGGCGACAGGTGCAGATTTAATTTTACCCAATGGCGCGAAACTGATTGGTAGCGCCCAACTGCGGCGTGGTAGCGTAATTTTGCAGCATGGTTCCATCCGCTGGCAACCAGATGCAGAACTGTTTGCCAAGGTATTTGGTATAGAGCCATTTACTAACGTGCAGTTTTCTCAAAGTCTAGAACAAATTATAACAGCATTGATTGCTGCTGCTAGAGATTGCTTTGCTATGGAAATAGAAGTACAACCGTTATCAGAACTAGAATGGGAGGAAATTCTAGTGTTTTTAAACACCGAGGAAAGCAACTCTTGTATCTTAGAAACAGTAGTAGACCGTCCCAACCTTTAGTTACACCACTTTACGCCTTAGCAGTCAACTTTCCGCTTGTGGAAGTAACCGTAGATAACGGCCCGTGTCAAATGGCCAGAGGCACTCATCTGCTACCGCGTGAAGAAGGACTACAAAAGATAGCTTCCGGTGAAATTCCGATGGAGTCTTTTTATATGCAGCCTGGAGATGTGATTGTGCACCGCAACGGAGTGGGTCCCCAGGAGGAACTGCCGCGCATGGTTTCCCGACAGTCGCGCGACTGGCGTGGGCTAGGGTAATTATATGGAGTCAAGGCATGGTTCAGTTTAATTTAGTATCATCCCAATTAGAACAGATAAATTTTGATATAAATGCCGAAACCACAACTAATAAAGGAATTTTTATTGCTTGTATTATTTTAAGTTTGTGGGCAATAAGCCTAACTTTATTCTTTTTATTAGATACTTCTAAAGTTCAAATTCCATTAATAGCTCTGGCTATGCTTTGGCAGACATTCTTATATACAGGATTATTTATTACTGCTCATGATGCCATGCACGGCGTAGTTTTTCCCCAAAATCCTAAAGTGAATAATTTGATAGGTAAAATATGTGTATTATTGTACGGGCTATTTTCTTATCAAGAGCTACTAAAAAAGCATTGGTTCCATCATCGCTATCCTGCTACTAAAGATGATCCAGATTTTTACGATAATCGATACCAAAACTTTTTTGCTTGGTATTTTAACTTCATAAAATCCTATTGGAATTGGAAACAACATATCGGATTTATATCTGTATATATTGTTCTGAGATATATCTTTAATATAAGTGAAGTTAATCTAATCTTATTTTGGGCTTTACCATCTATTTGTAGCTCAATCCAATTATTTTATTTTGGCACATTCATACCTCATAGAAAACTCGAAGAAGGATATACGAATGTGCATTGTGCAAGAAGTATTCCATTACCTATTTTTTGGTCATTTATAACCTGCTACCATTTTGGTTATCACAAAGAACATCATGAATATCCTAATGTTCCTTGGTGGAGATTACCAGAGGCTTACAAGAGTTTGGAGCAGAACTCAGTTCACATAAGCGTTACCAAAAGATAGCCATAATTCACAAAGCAATTACTGACGTGGATGAATTTGATTAGCTATACGCGAAGCAATTATTTGAATTGCCTGTACACATTGCTTTGCATCCATTGTTAGCAAGATGCCAAAAGCTTTTGTCCTGATTTCACCGCGATCGCTACCGAGTACACTGTAAGTTGGGCGGGGAGCAATTAAACCTAGTTCTTGTGTAGGTAAAGCAACTAAACTATTGACTGATGATAAGGACAGGGTAATATGACGCAAAAACCCTTCGACTTTTTTGCAAAGTCAGTCAAAGGTAAACAGCAAAAAAGAAATAGTAGAAGATGGAATGTTCTTTGTTTATCTGTTTACTTTTTGCTATTGGTAGTAACTGCATTCATTTTTGTGACTGTTCCAACTGTTGTAACAGTATCTCATGCAGTTGAACTTAAACCAGAAGTACGTTTAAAAGATTTATTAGAAAGGGGAAAAGCACTGTATGAAGCAGGAAGATTAGTAGAAGCACAAGATGTTTTGCAAAAGGTCTTGGAAAAATATCAAGCTTTAGGAGATAAGTTGAGGCAAGCTTTAACGTTGAGTAATCTTGCTTTGGTTTACCAACAGCAGGGAATGTTTGCTCAAGCAAACACAGCAATTAATCAGAGTTTGCAATTGTTAGGTACGCAAAATTCTCAACAACACTTGCACGTTCTGGCTCAAACGTTGGAAATTCAAGGAAGTATACAATTGGAGCAAGGGCAAGCTCAACAAGCATTACAAACTTGGCAACAAACTGCGGCAATATATACTAAAACTAACGATGTCTACGACGGGCTACGCCAACGCACTGGCATCACTCGTAGTCGCATTAATCAAGCACAAGCATTGCAGATATTAGGATTTTACCGTCGTGCTTTAAATATGTTGACAGCAGTCAGTGAAGATTTACAATCTCAACCAGACTCGTTGATTAAAGTTATAGAATTGCGATCGCTTGGTGATGCACTCCAGTTAACTGGAGATTTAGCCCAATCACATCAAGTTCTGCAACAAAGTCTAAAAACTGCCCAAAAATTGCAGTCTCGCCCAGAAATTAGCGCTACATTCCTCAGTTTGGGAAACACTGCCAAAATTGCCCAAGACAATCAAAATGCGATCGCCTTTTATCAACAAGCAATTGCTCAAGCTGCTTCACCATTCACTAAAGTCCAAGCACAAATCAATCTTTTAACTATTCTATTGAATACACAGCAGTGGTCAACTGCTAAACCTTTGTTAGCACAAATTCCTATAGAACTAGATAAATTACCTTTGTCTCAAATAGCCGTTTATGCCAGAATTCATTTTGCTCAGAGTTTGATTAAAAGTGCTGAGTTAAAAGACAGTCCTAACGTTGCAAAAGAAACTGCAACAATATTAGCTACATCTGTAAAACTAGCACAAACACTTGGAGACAAACGCGCCGAATCTTATGCTATGGGAACTTTAGGCAAGTTGTATGAATATGATAAACAATGGGTAAATTCGCAAAAACTAACACAACAAGCACTTACCTTAGCGAACTCTGTAAATGCACCAGATATTGCTTACAACTGGTATTGGCAATTAGGACGCTTGCTCAAACAACAAGGAGATATTCAAGGAGCGATCGCAGCGTATGATGAAGCTGTAAATGAGTTGCAGTCTCTGAGAAATGATCTGGTAGCTGTTAATCGAGATGTGCAATTTTCCTTTAAAGAAAGTGTAGAACCTGTTTATCGTGAATCTGTAGCATTGCTTTTGAGTGTGCCGGAAAATCAGCTAAACGACAAAACTTTAGACAAAGCACGCCAAAGAATTGAAGCACTGCAATTAGCCGATTTAGATAATTTCTTTCGAGAAGCTTGCTTGAACGTTACAAAAGTTGTTTTAGACGAAATTGTAGATCAAGATAACCCTACAACCGCTGTTATTTATCCCATTATTTTACCAGAACAATTACAAGTTATTATCAAATTTCCCCAGCAACCCTTAAAACACTATGCAGTCAATAAATCTCAAACAGAAGTAGAAAATATTTTGGGGCAACTGCGGCAATATATAACTGAGCCTGACAGACTTGAAGAAGTTCAATCTCTATCTCAACAAATATATACTTGGCTGATTCAACCAATTGAGCTTAACTTACAAAGTGGCAAGGTGAATACTTTAGTGTTTGTCCTAGATGGGGCATTGCGAAATGTACCAATGGCAGCACTATATGATGGAAAAAAATATTTAGTTGAGAAATATGCTGTTGCTTTAAATTTAGGACTACAATTACAAAATCCCAAGTCTTTAGCACAAGAAAAGTTGCAAGTTCTAGCCGGAGGCTTAGTAAATCCGCCATCTCAATTTGCACAATTCCCGCCTTTACCGGAAATTAAATCTGAGTTCAACTTGATTGCAAAAACAGGAATAGCTACAACAAAACTTTTAGATGAAAATTTTAGTAGTAAAGCACTAGGAAGTAAAATTAATTCGATTGGGTTTAATGTGGTTCACTTAGCAACCCACGGACAATTTAGTTCTCGTCCTGAAGATACATTTATTTTGGCAACAGATGGGCCAATTAATGTTGCTGACTTTGATTTGCTGTTACGCCGTCGAGATGAAACGCACTCACAAGCTTTAGAACTTTTGGTTTTGAGTGCTTGTCAAACAGCAGCAGGAGATAATCGCGCCACGTTAGGGTTGGCTGGAGTTGCTGTACGTGCAGGTGCAAGGAGTACAATGGCTAGTCTTTGGAATGTAGGCGATCGCTCTACTGCTATCTTAGTTGGTGAGTTTTATCGTCAGTTAGTCTCTGCCAAAGTTACCAAAGCAGAAGCTTTGCGTCGCGCTCAATTAACACTTCTGCAAAAGTATCCCAATTATAGCCGTCCTGGTTATTGGGCAGCTTATGTTTTAGTTGGGAATTGGCTGTAATCATAATTCGTCATTGTTTGATTATTAATGCATCGAGCTGCAATCGTAATGTATCAACTCGCATTCATAATGTATCGAGCTGCAATCGTAATGTATCGACTCGCATTCACAATGCATCGCCCTGCATTCACAATGTATCGACTCGCATTCACAATACGTGAGTTCGATGAGTCCTTTTTTGACCTCACCCCCAGCCCCTCTCCTACGAGGAGAGGGGAGTAAAAGCGTGATTTTTCGTGGCTCCTCCCTCGCCTTTTAGGAGAGGGAGGTTGGGAGGGTGAGGTCTGTCGAATTCACGTTAACAATGTATTGATTCGCAACACAATTACATTAAGAAATTTTATAACTGTTGCTCAGGTCAAAAGTAGTCTGCATAGACATTAGTAACGCACGTATGGATAGGTGTGACATTTGACAATCTGAGGAAAAACCTAAATGGTTACTAGATACGGTACTAATTTCAACGACAACGGCACAACTCAAAACGGAATATACTACCCGCCTCTCATTGGTACTGATGACGCAGATCAGATCTTTGGATTGGCAGGTAACGATATTATAGAAGGCCGCGCTGGCAATGATCGGCTTTATGGCAATGCTGGCAACGATTTAATCCGGGGTGGTGATGGGGTTGATTATTTATCCGGTGGTGATGGTAACGATACCATAATTGGCGATCGCGGTAATGATACATTTGCTGGTGGAGCAGGTAACGACCGACTCATCTGGAACAACGGCGATGGTAGCGACAGAATCAGTGGTAACGCTGGTTACGATGTCGTTGAAGTGAATGGTGCAGGTGTCGGTGATAACTTCCGCTTGCAACGAGATGCCGAAGGTAGAGCCATTTTTGACCGCTTAAACTTAGTGCCATTTACCCTGACTGTCGATACTGCTGAAAAGTTTGAAGTCAACGGACAAGGTGGTGATGACATCTTTGATGTTAACAGCTTGGCTGGAACTAGCATCACCAGCGTACAGTTCACAGGTGGCGCAGGTAATGATTTACTAGATGGTAGAGATACTGCCACACCGTTAACTGGTTATGGCGACGAGGGCAACGACACCCTTTATGGTGGTACTGGTAATGATAGACTTTATGGCGGTGCTGGCAATGATCGGCTCTATGGTGGTGCTGGCAACGACTTGTTATCTGGTGGTTTAGGAAATGATGTACTCAGTGGTGGTTTAGGTAGAGATCAGTTCTACTTCTCTTCTTACTCATACTCTAGAGTGCAAGGCATAGATGCGATCGCAGACTTCAGCCGGACACAAGGAGATAAAGTTGTTATTAGCAAAATTGGTTTTGGTGCTACTAGCCTGAATCAGTTTAGCTATGACAACATTACTGGTGGTTTGTCTTACCAAGGACAGTTGTTTGCAACTATCGACAACAGACCTGCTGGTTTTTCAGTCAGTACAGACGTTGTACTGGTCTAAAAAGGCTTTTGACCACTTCACCAATTTCTTTGCATCTTGCATAAACCTCAGTATCGCACGTATGGATAGTTGTAACACCTAATTGCTGAGGAAATGAGTTTCCCAATACTCAACTCATACTAAACAGTCTTCACTTTACTTGTTATATCAAGTCCGGTTAAGTACTTACGATATTTGTAGGTTGGGTTGAACGACAGTGAAACCCAACATAAATCTAGATAAGCGTGTTGGGTTTCGTTCCTCAACCCAACCTACATTGCTTGTCTAAATCACGAACAACACTCTAAATAAAGGAGAAAAAATGGCTTTTCGTAATTTTGGTGTAATAGGCAGCACCCCTGTTGTCAGAAACAACTTCAGTGTAAATGAAAGCGATCCTACTGATGTCTTTCAATTTCAAATTAACAGTACTAGAAACGTCAATTTAGCTTTGACAGATATTAGTGCTGGTGATGATGCTGACATAATACTTTATCGAGACAACGGTAATGGTATCTTTGATTCAGGCGACCTATCCAGCAACCTAGTAGTTGGTCTTGCCAATGCCTCAGGTAATAGAGATGACGCAATTAACCGCCGATTAGACGCAGGTACTTATTTTGCTGAAGTTCGTCGCTTTGCGCCTGGTAGTTCAGGTAGTGTAACTTACGATTTTGCTGTGTCTGCAACTGCGCCTAACTCGGTATCTGGTTATAATAACCTCCTGCCGAGAGAGTTTGAACTTGGCAATTTGTCAGGTGATGTTACTCGCGGTAATAATGTCAGCAATGTTGATACCTCAGATACTTACTCGTTCTCTTTAGGATTGTTTGAAGGAGTAAACATTACACTCAGCAATCTCCTCGCTGATGCTGACATTCGACTAATTCGAGACTCTAACAATAATCGCATTGTTGATTCAGGTGAGATAGTTGCAAGTTCTATCAGAGGTGGTACTGCCTCGGATGTAATTTCTAACATTAGAGATTCTGGTAACTACTTCTTGCAAGTCAATCAATTCAGTGGACAAACTGGGTACTCCTTAGCATTTGACCACTTCACCACTCCTGAAGCTTAAGTTTATCAGTTTAGGCTAGTAGTGAGTGATATTTGAAAGCCTTTTCCGGGAATGCTTTCAAGATTATGTGAATCATGCAAGCGGTAGAACTTATATTAAAACTTTACTGCTTGCATTTCTAAATTTTATAACTGCACATAACAAATATTTCCCTAAAGATGAATACAGCTTTACAAATAGTTGAGATCATTGTACCTACAGAAATTATTCCTTTATTAGCTAGTTACAACTTAGTCCCACAATTTTTATGTGAAAGTATTATCAATTCTGCAATTGAGTCAATTACTTGTACACCAACAGAAATAAATCAGGCTTTAGAGCAATTTTATCAACATTGGGATTTAACAACTGAAAATAAAATACAAGCTTGGTGCTTTCGTTATGGTTGGAATCAACAAAAATTAATACTTTTGGCAACTCGTAAACTCAGAATTGAAAAGTTTAAACAAACAACTTGGGGACAGCAAATAGAATCTTACTTTCTTAAACGCAAAAGACAACTAGATAAAGTTATTTACTCTTTGATTCGGACTGAAAATAGAAGCACTGCCAACGAATTATTTTTTCGCATTAATGAAGGAGAACAATCTTTTACTGAACTGGCAAAAGAATATTCTCAAGGGCCGGAAGCTGATACAAGTGGAATCATTGGCCCAGTGGAATTTGGTAGCATTACGCCTAATTTTGCTCAGTTACTTTATACAAGTCAAGTTGGTGTAGTTCAATCACCTTTACCTTGGGGAAATGTATGGGTAATTGTTCGTGTAGAAAAGTTAATTCCTGCACAATTAGATGATTTTATGCGCCAAAGATTGTTGCAAGAGAATTTTGAAATTTGGTTGCAACAGCAAATAAATCAATTGTCAGCCGAAGAGAAGATATGGATGGGAGTTAATAGCAAAACACCACAGGTTACAGAAGTTGTTTAGTGAAATAATCAAGAAACGAACCGCAAAGAGCGCAAAGGACACAAAGGAAGAGATTTAGAGATTCCTTGCATAAGTTGTAAACCTAGCTTAATCTTTTCTTTCTTCTCTTTGCGCTCTACTCTGCGAGAAGCCGCTATCGCGTCTACGTGTCCTTTGCGGTTCGTTAAATTATCAAAAATCCCTGGTAAATATTATGACCAACACAACCATTGACCTTCAAGAATATATTGCAGGTTTATTTCCTTTCAATTATCTGTCACAAACTGTTAGAGAAAATTTACTCAATAAAGTACAATTTCTGCGTTATCGCATTGGGCAAGTGATAGTAACTCAACAAGCTATGCCCACTCAGATTAGTATTATCTACCAGGGACAAGCTCGCCTGTTAGGTTATAATTCTGATTCACCCAATCCTGTAACACTAAAGTTGCTTTCTCCTGGTGAAGTTTTGGGTTGGTTAAGTTATGTGCGCGGGATTGCTTGTGAAACTGCGATCGCTTCTACTGAAGTTATTACTCTCAATTTCCCGATTGCTGATTTTCTCCCACTACTCAAGCAGGAATCAGCTTTTACTCAAGCGTTACATCAACAAATTACGGTTGTAGAAGTTTATCAATTACTTATAGAAGAACTCAACCGTCGGGCTGATGGTAGCAAAAATTTAGTTAAGCTTGCCCAAGCAGTAACAGAAGCTGCAATTATTCAAACATTTCCTGCTAAGAAATTAGCCCACAAGCAATTAAACTCAGAATTTTTGTGGTTAGTTAGCAGTAATTTTGATGTTGAATTTCCTGTAGGTAGTCGTCTAGATATTGATGATGTCAAACACTGGAAATTTAATACAAATATGCGTTTAGTAGGATTGCCAAAATCTTTATTTCAAGAAAATCCTACTACATCTACAGCACAGTTACCTGCTGAAATTCCTTACGCTTCCGAAATTACCACTAGCACAGAATCAACTACCCAAGTTAAACAAAAGAAATATCCTTATATTCGGGGTAGAGGCCCGTTAGATGGTTCTTTGGCTTGCTTTGCGATGTTAAGCCAATACTTTAATATCCCTTTACGCCGCGATGTGTTGCGGCGAGTGTTGACAAAACAACAAGAAAAAACAAGCCATATATCTCTGCAATTTTGCGCCGCCGCCGCCGAATTGATGGGATTAACTACACAAATGGTGCAAGTTCCCGCCGTTGCTGTTAGTCGCTTGCAACTACCAGTAATGATTGGTTGGCAAGACAGTTTTGCAATTATCTACAGAAATAGCAACCAAGAGTTATTAATTGCGGTTCCTGAAATGGGATTGCTGCGTTATAAACTGCGAGACTTTGCCGAAAACTGGGGAAAAGAGGGTGAAGTGCTGCTGTTACAAACTACTAAAAACACTCCCAAGGCGCGGTTTAGTTTGAGTTGGTTTGTTCCCGCACTCCGTCGTTACCGTAAGGTACTAATTGAAGTGCTGGTAGCTTCGATTGTGATTCAGGTGTTTGGGTTGGTAAATCCTCTAGTTACTCAAGTAATTATTGATAAAGTTTTGGTGGGTAATAGTCCTGATACTTTGGAAGTTTTTGGCATCTTTTTGCTGGTAGTAGCGGTAATCGAAGCCATATTAACCAATATTCGCACGCATTTGTTTACAGATACAACCAACCGCATCGACCTTTCATTAGGTTCGGAAGTCATTAATCACCTGCTGCGTTTGCCATTATCTTATTTTGAGCGTCATCCTGTGGGGGAATTGGCAACGCGCATTCACGAACTGGAAAACATTCGCTCTTTTTTGACTGGTACAGCTTTAACTGTGGTGATGGATGCAGTGTTTTCTGTAGTCTACATCGTAGTTATGGCTATTTATAGTCCCATTCTCACTTTAGTAGCATTGGCAACAGTACCTTTGTTTGGTTTGCTTAACTTAATAGTGTCGCCACTGATGCGACGACAATTGCAAGAAAAAGCCGAACGCAACGCTGAAACTCAATCCTACTTAGTAGAAGTGATGGGAGGAATGCAGACAGTTAAGGCGCAAAATTTAGAAATGCGATCGCGTTGGCAATGGCAAGAACGTTATGCACGATACATTAGTGCCGGATTCAAAACCGTCTCTACGCAAACTACTGCTAGTTCTTTTAGCAGCTTCCTCAACAAATTTTCTAGTATGTTGGTGCTGTGGGTGGGGGCTTTTCTCGTCCTGAATCAGCAACTCACACTAGGACAACTCATCGCCTTTCGCATCCTCGCAGGTTATGTCACCAGTCCGTTATTACGCTTGATGCAACTCTGGCAGAACTTCCAAGAAACAGCCTTATCTCTGCAACGTATCGCTGATATTTTGGACACACCCCAAGAAACAGAAACCGAGACACAAAATATCCTCATGCCGAGCATTCAAGGTAGTGTGCGTTATGAAAATCTCAGCTTCAGCTTCCGCGAACACGGGCCTTTGCAACTATCTCATATTAATTTAGATTTCCCGGCTGGCTCATTTATCGGCATTGTCGGACAAAGTGGTTCTGGTAAAAGCACATTGCTAAAATTACTCCCTCGACTTTACGAACCCAAATCCGGCAAAATCTTGATTGATGGCTATGATATCAGCAAAGTTGAACTTTACTCCCTCCGCCGTCAAATTGGCATGGTGTTGCAAGATACACTGTTATTCGACGGTACAGTACGTGAAAACATTGCATTAGGTAGTTCCGAAGTCAGCGATGAACAGATTATTGCGGCTGCCAAGATAGCATTTGCCCACGACTTTATTATGAACTTGCCCAACGGTTATAATACCCGTGTTGGTGAGCGGGGTTCTGGGTTATCTGGAGGACAACGCCAAAGAATTGCGATCGCCCGCACCGTACTGCAAAATCCCCAACTACTCATCCTTGATGAAGCCACCAGCGCCCTAGACTACAATGCCGAAGCCCAAGTTTGCCGCAACCTAGCAGCAGCCTTTCAAGACAAAACAGTATTTTTCATCACCCATCGCCTCAGCACAATTCGCCACGCCGATATCATCCTCATGATGGATCAAGGTGCGGTAGTCGAACAAGGCACTCATGAACAATTAATGGCACGTCAAGGTTTTTACTACTGCTTATATCAACAACAGGAAACGCAAGTTTAGTCATTTTTAAGAAGTAAAAAGTAAAAATATCATCCCTATAAATAAATTTAGGGGATTTAATAAGGACATATTATTTTTTTCCATAAATAAATTTAGGGGCTTGTTACCATTTTTTCTTGTTCTTTCTTTTGCCTTTTAACTTTTTACTTTTGCCTTATTCGGTCATTTGTCATTTGTTGTTGGTTATATCCTCCACTTCACACTTCACACTTCACACTTCACACTTCACACTTCATACTTCATTATGAATATCCAATTTGATCAACCAGTTCTTTTACAACAAACTTCTACTTGGTCGAGAGCGATCGCTTGGACTATTATCGGAGTGAGCATCCTTACAGTTATTTGGGCTTCAGTATTCCAAATTGAAGAATCAGTTCATGCTACTGGTAAACTAGAACCCCAAGGTGCAGTTAAAGAAATTCAAGCACCCGTTAACGGTGTTGTCAAAGAAATTTTAGTTAAAGATGGAGAGCTAGTCAAAAAAGGTGAAACACTCATTACATTAGAACAAACTACTTCGGCAGCAGAATTAACTTCATTAAAACAAAGTCGGGCGGCTCAATTACTTGCTAAACAATCATTAGAACTGGAAAATGAATTTTATCGCCGTCAGTTGCAAGGCAATATTTCACAACAGCAAGTGGTAAAACAAACTTCTTTGTTCAAAATTAAACCAGAACTAGCTTTATTAACAAAAAGTCGGGCTGCTACCTTTGCTGAAAACCAATTGTATCGCGCTCAATTAAACGGTACAACACTTGGACTAAGCCTGACACCAGAGCAAAATTTGCGCTTGCAAAATCGTCAAAAGGAATTAGAATCACGCCTAGCAACAGCTAAGTTAGACACTCAACAAACACAGCAGCAATTACTCCAAACACAGGCGCAGTTAGAAAGCGCCCAAAAATTGCTGACAATTAATAGCCAAATTTACGCAAGTCTCAAAAATCTAGATAAAGAAGGTGCTTATCCCAAAATCCAAACTTTAAGACAAGAGGAGGAAGTAAATTCTAAACAAGCAGAAGTCATTCAACTCACGCAAGAAAAACAGCGATTACAGTTAGCAATTTCTCAAAACCAGAAAAAATTCATTAATACTGCGGCGGTTTCGCAAGAAGATTTACTCGCAAAAATTACAGATAACGATAAAAGAATTGCCGAAATTGATAGCGAGTTAACTAAAATAATAGTCGAAAATCAAAAACGAATTTATGAAATTAATAGCCAAATTGGAGAAACTGATAGTAAGTTAACGCAAGCGCAACAAACTCTCAAATATCAAAAAATCACTTCTCCGGTCGATGGTAAAGTTTTTGAACTCAAAGTCAAAGCCACAGGATTTGTAGTGCAATCTAGTGAACCAATACTCAAACTTGTTCCTAACAATAACTTAGTTGCTAATGTTTATATCACCAACCGCGACATTGGTTTTGTCCACAAAGGACAACAAGTAGATGTCAGAATTGATTCTTTTCCTTTTCAAGAATATGGTGATATCAAAGGCGAACTAATCGAAATTGGCTCTGATGCTTTACCGCCAGACCAAGTTTATAATTTCTGGCGTTTTTCAGCAAAAGTGCGGCTAAATGGACAGAAATTACTGATTAATCAACGTCAAATTTCCTTGCAATCAGGTATGTCTATTAACGCCAATATTAAATTACGCAAGCGCACGATTATGAGTATCTTCACTGATTTTCTAGTGCAGAAGACTGAAAGCTTAAAATCGATCCGCTAAATCAGATTAATTCGTAGCCAAGATGTAGGAAAGTATAAAGGAGACGCAGAAATGGTGTGAATCAAGGGAGCATTACAAATGACTAATCACTATTGGCTGCAAATATTGGGGATGACTATTAGTAGCGCCACCGTTTTTTGGTCAAATTGCCTACTTGCCCAAATCATACCAGATGCAACTCTACCAATTAATTCCCGTGTGAGAGCAGTAGACAACGCCACGATGATTATCAATGGTGGGACTCCAACCGGAAGCAATCTTTTTCACAGTTTTCAAGAGTTTTCTGTACCTACTAACGGCACAGCTATCTTTAATAATGCAGCCAATGTGCAGAATATCATTACTCGCGTTACTGGCAATTCAGTTTCTCAGATTGATGGATTAATTCGTGCTAATGGTACAGCTAATCTATTTCTAATTAATCCCCAAGGTATTATCTTTCAACCTAATGCCAAGCTAAATATCGGGGGTTCCTTTTTAGCAACTACAGCTAATAGCTTAAAATTTGCTGATGGTAGAGAATTCAGAGCCAAGGTAAATCAAATTACACCCTTACTATCTCTCAGCATACCAATTGGGTTACAGTTCACAGGCAAAACAGGACAAATTCAAATTAATGGTAACGGAGGAATAGATTTAGATACTGATAAGTCAATTGATAGTAATCTTGGTTTGCAAGTATTACCAGGAAAATCCTTAACTTTTGTAGGCGGTGATGTCAGTTTAAATGGCGGAATTTTGCAGGCTCCTGGCGGTAGAGTGGAATTAGGAGGACTAGCAGCAACAGGAACAGTCGGATTAAACTTTGATAATAATTTACAGTTAAGTTTTCCTAGCGGTGTAGCGCGAGCAAATATATCATTGACTAATGCTTCTACAATCAATGTTGTTGCAGAAAATAGAGGTAGCATTGCGATTAATGCGCGGAATTTAGATATTGTAAATGCGAGTTCTCTAGTTGCTGGGATAGGTACAGAATTGGGGGAAGTTGGCTCTCAAGCAGGTGATATTACTCTGAATGCTACAGGAGACGTGAAATTTGAGGAGCGATCGCAAATTATCAATAATGTTAATTCTAACTCGATAGGTGATGGGGGAAACATAACCATCCAAGGTGAATCAGTTTTGTTCAGCAATAGTTCTCGGTTACAGTCTTTGACTAATGGCAGAGGAAATGCAGGTGATGTAACGCTAAAAGCTCAAGATTCTGTAACGTTTCAAGGAAGCAGTAGTACATTCACCTTTATTGGAGGCCAAGGAATTGGTAATGGTGCAAATATTATGATCCAAGCTGGGTCATTTTCCTTGATTGATGGTTCTGGATTTCTTTCAAGTTCAGGAGGACAGGGAAATGCAGGCAATGTAACTGTTGAAGCTACTGATTCTGTAATTTTCAATGGAATAGACTCACAAGGATCATCCAGTGGCGTATTTACTAACGCAGAATTTAGTGCTAGCGGTAAAAGTGGAGATATAACTATCCGAGCTAGTTCACTGTCCTTGCGCGATGGCGCTCAGTTGGACACCAGCACCGGCAATTCTGAACCAGGCGGAGATATAACAATTGAAACTGGTTCTGTATTGTTGACAGGTATAGATAGTACGGGATTTATAAGTGCTATCAGGAGCCAAGTTTATGGCATTGGCTCTGGTGGAAATATCACTATCAAAGCTAATTCACTATCGCTGCAAGATGGCGCTCAAATCAACTCCAACACACAAGCGCAAGGAAATGCTGGGAATGTGAAGTTGGAAATCAACGGTGCTGTATCCTTGGCAGGAGTGGCCGAAAATGGAAATGCTGGTGGTATATTCAGCAGTGTAGAACCTGAAGCAACAGGCTTGGGTGGCGATATTAACATTCAAGCTAATTCACTCTTTGTCAGTGATGGTGCGAGATTATCTGCCAGCACGTTAGGACAAAGAAATGCCGGCAATATAAACGTGAATGTAACAGATGCGATCGCCTTTGATAGCATGAATAGCATTAGCCCCAGTGGCGCATTTACTAGTGTCGAGCCTGAAGCAGTTGGGAATGCAGGCAATATTAATTTAACAGCCCGTTCAATTCGTTTAGATAACCAAGCAGCGATTTCAGCAATTACAACATCGGGAAATGGCGGTGATATTAACTTGCAAGTGCAAGATATATTACTGTTACGCCGCAACAGCACAATCTCTACCTCAGCAGGCACAGCAAGGCAAGGCGGGGACGGTGGAAACATTACCATCAATGCTCCCAATGGTTTTATCGTTGCTATTCCGAATGAAAATAGTGATATTACAGCTAATGCTTTCAGTGGCAAAGGTGGGAGAGTAAATATTCAAGCTTTTGGTATTTTTGATATTCAGCCTCGTCAAAGTTCAACTTTCTTGAATGATATAACCGCTAGTTCAGAATTAGGCGTAGACGGCACTATAGAACTCAACACACCTGATGTTGACCCCAACCAAGGAATAGTAGAACTGCCTGCTAATTTAGTTGATGCTTCAAACCAAATTACTCAAGGTTGTACTCAAAGACGTGGGCGAAGTAATAGTTTTGTGGTGACAGGACGGGGAGGACTACCTTTAAATCCTAGTGAACCATTGCGTCAAAGGGCAGTGATTACTCAATGGGTAACGCTGGATGAGCAAACAGAAAACCAATCAAACACACCAACAAAACCAACTAAGTTAGCCCAACATCAACAGCCCATTCTCCCGGCGCAAGGATGGGTGATGGATAAAGGTAATGTTCATCTTGTTGCTCAAGTACCCAATGGTTTAATTCAGGAGTCAGGAGTCAGGAGTGAGAATAGATTTTGTCAGACTGGTTTTTGAATTAAATTGAATTTCAGATATACAACTCAAATTTTCAGTTTGTTAATTAATACGAAGACTCAGTTTTAAGCTTGTGGGTGAAATGATTGTAATTAAAATACGGCTATTTAAAAAACAAGATAATTAACAGGTAGTGCATTACAAATGATATTTAAAACGCAGAGGTTGGCTTTGACACCGATTTTGGAGAGTGAACTTAGCACACTCCATTTGATTGTTACTGATTCATATGTGAGAAGGTATCTATGTGACGACCAAATATTTTCTCTACAACAGGTTGAAGAAATGCTCAAGCAGAGCATAAAGTACTTTGAAGAACAAAGATTTGGTCTTTGGTTGATCAAGATAGATAGCAATAATGAAGTTATTGGGTTTGTTGGTTTATGGTATTTCTTTGATGAAGAACAACCCCAGTTAATCTATGCCTTGTTGCCTAAAGCGCTCAAAAAAGGTTACGCTACTGAAGCTGCAACTAAAATCCAAGAGTATTGTTTCGATGAACTTGGCTATAAGTATGTTGTAGCAAGCTGTGATCTGCCAAACCTTGAGTCGCAAAAAGTAGCGCAAAGACTTGGAATGAAAAAGGTGAAAGAAACAATTGTGAATGGAAATCCTATCGTATTTTTTAGAATTGATAAGTTGTAAAAATGTACTCTAGCTACTGGAGTTAGGTGAGTTAGGTGAGTTCGATGAGTACTATTTTGACCCCAGCCCCTCTTCTTCGCGCTACGGTATACACACAAGTTTTGTTTTACCTTGCTTGTAGCAACTTCCGCTTTCGTTGTCAGAACTTCCATAAAAATGAAAATGAGTCGTTTAACCCCAGGGAAAAATCAGTGAATCTTGAATGGCAATTACCGCATCTTCCCTTCGAGATTTATTCAAAACCGTAAGATTTCTTGATCATACCCCTCTGGTGTTGGTTCCACTTCCCAAACAATGCCTTCTCCTGGTTCAAGCACTACATCAATGTAAAGTTGAGCGATCGCTTGTTTGGCTGTATCCTCATTATTGGCAAAAGCTTGTAAATCTTCTGTTAACAATCTCAGTTTAAATCCCACCGGAATCATTTCCTCTGAGTTGGCGTTGCGTAACTCAAATCGCCAGGTATTATCTGTTAAGTTTCCAATCGGAAATATACGCAATTCGTAGATATTGCCAGCTAAGGTTAACTGTCGAGATAACGCACCATATTCTTCGGTTTCGCGGCTGCGGACTCCACGCGGGGCTAATTGTAATGAAGTCACGTTCCAACCAAACTGCTGTGCTAATTCTGATACTCCTGATTGCAACCATTGGGGAATTGACCACTGTTGTAATGCGTCTTGTCTGCGTTCGTAGAGTTGTTGTCGCCAGCCGCCATGCGCTATTAATGCTCCCCAGATTTCAAAGGGAATTGCTAACCGGGGAATGACGATTTCAGGATTACTCAGTCGTTGTAGTAAGTTCTGGGCTTGTGCTAAAGGTAACTTTGGTAAAGGTGCAACTGAGTCGCGTAAAATTTCTTCAGGGCAAAGTTGACGGGTAATCCACAGACCATTAATATTTTTAATTAAGTCATTTTCATCTAAACTGTAGGCGCGATCGCTTGCATCATACACCCCTTTGGTTTTTAATTGCAGATGAGTGGTATATCCGCAAATTGATACCCAACCAGCATTAGGATTCACTTGTACTGAGATGTAATAATCAGCCGCCCAATCAGAGATATCTACCCATTCCTGCGGTACGCGCAATTCATCTGTGTCAATTGCTGTTGTGGGAATTAATACTAATCGTAGATCTTGAATGGCGATCGCACATCCATTTACAAATTCCCAAAAGCTAGGTAATGCTGCTAACTGCGGCCAAATCGCACTTTGATTTTGCTCTGTTCTCACCCAAGATAAAAATGCTTCTAAGCTAATTTGATTAATATAAGCTCGCCAACGTATACCTGATGTGGAAAAAGCAGGTAATTCTCTTGTTGAAGAAATTTCTAAAGTTAACTGTTCGGGAATTGAAGATGCATTAAAAGTCATTGTCGGAACTCCAGGGAAGACGACAGAACAAGACAGCGATAATGAGCAATTAACCATTCTTCTAGAGAATTACTCATACTGTCGATTACGTCAGATGTCACAGGAATATGCAGTGCTTTTTGACTCCACTGCGCTAACTCCATGAGTAAAATCTTTTTGATTTTAGTTAACTGTCGAGAAACTGTATATTGTTTGACTCCTAGCTGTTGAGCAATCTGCTGTTGAGTCAATTCTTGTTGATAGTAAGCTTGCAAAATTACTTGGGAATTTGTATCTAATTTTGCCAGTGCTTCATTTAAAATTTTACTGAGTTCAGCACTTTGCATAGCAAATGTCGCTGCTTCTTCTTGGATAATTATTTCCTGCAAGACTGATTCTTGAAAATTATCGCTTAAAAGGTCAAGTAATTCTCCCGTTTCTTGTCCAGGAACAGGAGAATCCAGAGAAACTGCGGTGGGATATTGAAAGGAACGCACGGCTTTAGCACAAGCAAGTAGCCAAGTTTCCAAACTTTCGGGAGTACAAGTTGGATTGGCTGAACTTAGCTGGGTGAAACATTGGCTATTGTAAAGTTGGGCGATCGCCTGTAATGTAACATAATCAGGTTTAACAAGTTTGTGAGCAGTTACAGCATCATGAGGTGCATAAAGTTGTAAGAAACAATTCCAAGCTAGAACATAACGTTCAATGATTTGCGAGTGATAACCTGCCTGTTTGAGAGATTCGCTCAGTCTTTTTTGACTAACTTTGTGCAGCAATCCCCAATCAGTACAGATATCAGCTTCTTGATGCTTGCGGAGTAAGTCTTTGATCAGATTGCTAAAAGTATATTCAGCATAGATTTTCAAATTCCCACCTAATTGTGGATTGAAGCCTCTGAGAACTTTATCAATTCGAGCGATCGCACTTTGAAAGAAATCAGCAACAGAATGTTGACTTGTTACATTCATTTTCATTTTTTTCGCCACCCAATAGCAGACTTCCTGCAAGTAGGCGGCAAAGTGAGCAACAGCAATTGAGTTAGTTTGCGATTGCCAAATCCGATGCCAATAAATTATCCAAAAGGTTTCTGACTCTTGCCCCAAATGTTTCACACAATTGTCCATACTTCGCCGCAGCTTGGAATCAGTTACCCAACGGTCAAAAGTATCTCCGTTAAATTGTATGAACGTAGAAAAGATTTCAATAATATCTTGTCTGGAATACATAAAACTTTTGCTTTTATAGATATAGGGAATAACTTCAAACTACTTTGTGTTATCTTCACTTTACCGAAGAAAGGTAGAGGCTAGGAGGTGCAGGTGAGCAGAAGAAAGAAACTCATGACAAATGTCATATGACTAAATTGGTAGTTTTAAAATTTGGCAAAGGAAGCTTTGAGACTGGCTTTCCGGTGACGCTGCAACTTGGTGAGGAAAACAGCCGTCCGGAAAGTGAAGTTATAGGTGAGCTGCCACCAGATGTAGAATTACCGCTAAATTTCAATTGTTGGCAAGCGATTTACCGTAGCCTGGATTTTGCGGCGCGTCCCAAAGGGCTACCAAAACCAAACAAACAAATTCCTAGTAACCTAGAATGTTTACAAGCAGCGCAAAAGTTATGCGATCGCCTTAACTATTGGTTACAATCAGAATCTTTCCGCCCAATTCGAGAAAAGTGGCTCGAAAAACTTCAGACTTCTGATACAATTCGCGTCATTTTGCAGACTCAAGATTATCAATTGCAAAAGCTTCCTTGGCATCTCTGGGAGATAATTGAACGCTATCCTCATGCCGAAATTGCTTTAAGCGCTCCTAGCTATGAAAAAGTTAGTTTTTCTCCAATATCAACTGCAAAGATTAAAATTTTGGCATTATTAGGTGACTCTCAAGGAGTTGATATTAATACAGATCGTTTACTCCTAGAGCAACTGCCAAATACAAAAATTCACTTTCTTGTAGAGCCATCGCGGGAAGATTTAACAGATCATCTGTGGCAACAAAACTGGGATATTCTTTTTTTCGCCGGACACAGTTCCAGTCACAGTACCGGAGAAACAGGTCAAATTTACATTAATCCCACTGAAAGTTTGCGAATTGAGCAGTTAAAGTATGCTTTGAAGCAAGCAGTAGAACGTGGTTTAAAGTTAGCAATTTTTAACTCTTGCGATGGTTTAGGGTTAGCGCGAGAATTCGCTTCTTTACAGATTCCGCAATTGATTGTGATGCGCGAACCTGTACCCGACAGAGTAGCCCAGACATTTCTCAAATATTTTTTACAAGCATACGCTGGCGGTAAATCGCTATATCTAGCAGTCCGGGAAGCTAGAGAAAGATTGCAAGGGTTAGATGGGCAATTTCCTTGTGCCAGTTGGCTACCTGTAATTTACCAGAATCTGGCGGAAATCCCACCAACTTGGCAGGATTTGTTAAATAAAGCGGCTTTAAGGCGGAATATCAAAAATTCAGATTATGTATCAATTTGGCTCAGTTGCACAAGTTTAGCGATCGCTACTTTAGTTATGGGTGTGCGATATTTGGGAATGTTGCAAGGATGGGAGTTACAAGCATTTGATCAATTGCAGCGTCTCCGCCCAGAAGAAAAACCTGATTCTCGGTTGTTAGTCGTAAAGATTACAGAACAAGATGTGCAAGCACAATCTCAGGAACAACCTCAAGGTTCTCTCTCCGATGAATCACTATTGAAATTGTTAAAAAAATTACAGACATATCAACCACAAGTTATTGGCTTAGATATCTACCGCGATCGCCCTGCAAAACCAGACTTACCAGAACTCGTCCAGCATCTAGACAATAACAAAAAATTAGTTGCAGTCTGTCGAGTTAGCGATTCCCAATCGGAACATCCAGGAATCAAACCACCCCCAGAAATATCGCCAGAACGTTTAGGCTTTAGTGATTTGCTACTCGACTCAGATAATATTGTCCGTCGCCATTTATTAGCCTTGACACCGCCGCCCTCTTCACCTTGCAAAGCCCAATATGCTTTCAACGTCCAAATAGCACTGAGTTACTTAGCTAATCACAAGATTTTTTTAGAATTTACCAGCGATGGTGCTTGGAAATTAGGCAAGACTACTTTTGAACCACTAACAGCACATACCAGTGGCTACCAAAGTATTGATGCTGCGGGACACCAAATTTTGTTGAATTATCGCCAAGCGCGATCGCTGCCAAAATTTGTACCACAGGTGACACTAACAGAGGTACTAACAGGCAAAGTTAACGCTAGTACAATCAAAAACAAAATTGTTTTGATTGGAACAACCGCCCAAAGTTTCCAAGATTATTCATCTACACCTTACATCACCTCTGAAGGTGCAATTGAGAAAGTTCCAGGTGTCATCTTGCAAGCGCAAATGATTAGTCAATTGTTGAGTGCGGCACTGGATGGGCGATCGCTTTTTTGGGCTTGGTCTGTGTGGCAAGAAATCTTCTGGCTTTGGGGATGGTCGTTAATTGGTAGTTTAGTAGCTTGGTACATCCGACGGACTGTTTATTTAGCAATTGTTACTGTAATTGCGATCGCCAGCCTCTACGGAATTTGCTTAGTTGTGTTAATTCAGTGGAGTGGTTGGATACCCTTGGTTCCGGCGGCGATCGCTTTTGTTAGTAGTAGCATCCTAGTTGCTTATTACATAAAAGATTTTTCTCTCTCTACGAAAACGGCTCAAATTTTCATGATTACTAAAAATAGATATGACTAAACACTTGTTAGGAGCAATGACAGATGAAAACATTTTTTCAACGACTAGCTGCACTAACTGCACTCAGTGTGATTGTCATCAGTTGTCTTGAAAGTTTGCCCGCCCTAGGACAAAAATCAGCAACAATTCGTTTCACCCCGCCTCCGCCACCAGATCGCGGCGCACCAGGAAATCGAGGAGAAGGTGCTTCGCGGGGAGATTGTACTGCATCTAGTTTGCCTTTAACTGCTCTTGTACCCAGTGATGAACAACAAAACCATAGCAGTGATGAAGGCAAAATTACCCAAGTGTGGGGGTTAACTAGTGTAGAACAGCCCAGCTTTTGGTTTTATGTTCCTTATTACCAATCTTCTATTCAGGCAATTGAATTTGTTTTGCAAACCGAGCAAAATCAAACCATCCATCGCACAAATGTTTCAGTACCCCCAGTACCTGGAATTGTGCGAGTGCAACTGCAAAATTCCCCAACTTTATTAAAAACTAACAAGCCATATCACTGGTTTTTTAAAGTGAGAGTTGCTTGCCAACCACAACAACCAGTCACATTAAATTATGTAGAGGGCTGGGTGCAACGGGTGAATTTGGATGTATCGTTACGCGATCGCATTCAACAATCTTCCCCATTAGAACAAGCGGCAATCTATGCAGCTAACGGCATTTGGTACGATGCTCTCACCAGGTTAGCAGAACTGCGGTCGACAAGTTCCCAAAATGCACAAGTAATCGAAGACTGGAAAAATCTACTAAAAGTTATTCAACTAGAAAAACTGGCGACAAAACCTTTGATTAATTAAACTTGTCCATAAATATAGGAATCAGATTAGATAGGCTATAGGATTCCTACATATTCATAAAGAAATTTATGGATTCGCTAGAATCGCCTTTAAGAATTAAAAACTTGGTTTTGATTTGCTTATGAAGTTACGTTCAAACATGATTATAGGATTTTTACTCAGTTTTCTTTTAACTTTTATACCTTTTTCGGGTAATGTAATCAGTGCAGCAACACCAGCCGCAGTTAAGCCTGTACCTGGACTATCCTTTACCCAAGGAGTTAAAAAAACAGTATTAGAAAACGGTTTAACAGTGTTAACCAAAGAAATTCATACTGCTCCGGTTGTCAGTGTGCAAGTATGGTACAGAGTTGGTTCACGCAACGAAGGTAAAGGCGAAAGTGGTATTTCTCACCAACTAGAACATTTGATGTTCAAAGGAACAAAAGACCGTCCAGTACAGTTTGGACGTTTGTTTAGTGCTTTGGGTAGTCAGTTTAATGCTTTTACTAGCTACGACGAAACAGCTTATTTTGGCACAGTGCAGCGAGACAAACTCCAAGCACTACTGATTTTAGAAGCAGACCGGATGAAAAATGCTTTGATTGGGGCTGAACAACTCACCAGTGAAAAGCGAGTCGTCATCTCTGAGTTGCAAGGGTATGAAAATTCACCAAACTACCGTTTAAATCGGGCAGTGATGCGGGCAGCTTTTCCCAATCGGGCATACGGCTTATCGGTAGGTGGCACGAAAGCTGATGTAGAAAAATTTACTGTCGAACAAGTGCGGAATTATTACCAAACTTACTACAGTCCTGACAATGCCACCTTGGTAATTACAGGCGACTTTGCCACAGAACCTGTACTCAAGGCGGTCAAAGAAAGTTTTGGCAAGTTGGCGAAGGGTAAAAAGTTAAAAGTCAATGGTCAAGAGTCAATAGTCAAGAGTCAACAGTCAAAATCTGCGACTCCCATAGTCTTAAAAGAACCAGGAAGTGCAGCACTGTTGCATGTTGTCTATCCTTTACCAGATATCAAGCATCCTGATGTGCCAGCAATTGATGTCACGGATGCAATTTTGACAGGTGGACGCAGTTCTAGACTTTATCAAGCTTTGGTAGAATCTGGTTTAGCTAGTTCTGTAGGTGGTAGTGCGGCGGAATTAATTGAACCAGGTTGGTACGAAATTGAGGCGACAGCAGCCCCTGGTCAAAAGATCGAGAAAATTGCTCAAGTTCTGCAAACATCTTTGTCACAACTACAACAAAAAGCAGTTAGTTCAGAAGAATTAAACCGAGCAAAGACGATACTGCAAGCTTCGTTTGTATTAAATAATCAAGATATCAGCAGCCAAGCTAGTCAGTTGGGATATAACCAAACTGTGGCTGGAGATTATAAATATATTGAACGCTATCTCGCCGCGATCGCCAAAGTTACTCCCGAAGATGTACAACGGGTAGCAAAAACTTACCTCGTCCCGGCAAAACAAACCATCGGCTTTTTTGAACCAACTCAACCAGATGGTCAACCAGGAACTTCTGGTGCTGGTTCTGGTCGTACTGTGGAAAACTTTAGCCCTGGTAAACCTGTAGACCCAGCAGAACTAGCCAAATACTTACCTCCTGCCAATTCAGCCACAGAGTCTAATCAACAACCTCTACCACAGCAGTTCTCTTTAGCAAATGGTTTAAAAGTATTGCTGTTACCTGACCGCAGTGTTCCCACAATTAACATTAGTGGTCAAATTAATGCAGGAACTGAGTTTGATAGTAATCAAAAAGCGGGATTAGCTAATTTGACTGCGGAAAACTTAATGAATGGAACGCAGACCAAAAATGCTTTGACCTTAGCCCAGACTTTAGAAGATAGAGGAGCTAGTCTAGATTTTAATGCCAGCCGCGAAGGTGTCAGCATTGGTGGTGAAGGACTTTCAGCAAACTTGCCAATATTAATTCAAACTTTGGCAGATGTATTGCAGAATGCCAACTTTCCAGCCGACCAGTTAGAACTGAGTCGTCAACGGGCGTTAACTAGTCTGCAAGTACAGTTAGATGATCCTAGTACTTTGGCAAGGCGAGTGTTTCAACAAGCAATTTACCCAGAAAATCATCCTTTCCACAGTTTTTCCACAGCCAAAAGTTTAAAGAGTATCACTCGTGATGATGTGTTGAGCTTTTATCGCCAACATTACCGTCCAGACACAACAACACTGGCGTTAGTGGGGGATTTTGACCCAGTTAAGGTCAAAGATTTGTTGAATCAGGCTTTTGCCAAATGGCAAGCTGAAGGTAAGCCGCCTGTGCTGAATATGCCGAAAATCTCACTACCGCAAACTTTGACCCGTTTGAATAAAGTGATTCCCGGTAAAGCTGAGGCTGTAACCTACATTGGCTACAACGGGATTTCTCGCAAAGACCCGCGTTTCTATGCAGCTTTGGTATTGAATCAAATTTTAGGTGGTGATACTTTATCTAGCCGTTTGGGTACGGAAGTGCGCGATCGCTTAGGTTTAACTTATGGTATTTACAGTGGCTTTGCTGCTGGGATTAATCCCGGCCCATTCTTAATAGAAATGCAGACTGCGCCTACAGATGCCCAAAAAGCGATCGCCAGCACCTTAGCTTTACTCAAACAGTTACGCGAACAAGGTATTACTGAAGCAGAATTAAATACTGCCAAACGTTCAATTACTAACAGCTACCCAGTGGAATTAGCTAATCCGACTGATGTTGCCAGCATCATTTTAAATAATGCCGTTTTGGGACTTTCACTAGCAGAAATCCGTGAATTTCCTCGACGCATTCAAGCTGTCAATATGGAGCAGATCCAACAGGTGATCAAAGACTTAATTCAGCCTGAAAATGTGGTAATTGTGACAGCTGGGCCTGGAGAAACTGCATCTAATACCAATTCTCTGTGAAGCTGCACATTATTTTTACCCCTCCCAACCTCCCCGCAGGTTCGGGGAGGTGCCGCAGGCGGTGGGGTTCTTTCTATGCGTCTTCATCTAAAATTGGTATTAAATTGGCATAACATTTACTGAAGAACCGAATTTTATAAGCAGACAGTAGAAATGTTTGGCAAAGAACAAGCTGATGAATTATGGACAATAAAGGTATGGGATAGTAAGTTGTTTTTGAGGGATCTTATCTCTGCTCTAATGGAAGAACCTGAATTAAGAAAAAAAATTGAAGACAGAGGAGTTAATCTAGAAGATGTTATCAAATTAACTTCAGTGAAGCTACTTCCAAATGCTGAGAATGCAGTTGTTGATATTCGTAAACTACGTGAATATTGTCTCAATTCAGAGCATCCTAAAGGAAAGGATAAAGCTCGTCTTTTTGCATCTATACTGGGTATAACGGCTGAAAATGCTGAGGAATTACGCCAAGTTATTTTGAAAGCAGTCAGAATTTACGAAGTCAGCTTAAATCGCTGTGATCAATTTGGACAACGCTACACTTTAGATTTTCCTTTAACATGGCAAGATAGAACTGCAACCATTCGCACAGCTTGGATTATAGAAGATGGTTTTAATGTTCCAAAATTAACCAGCTGCTATCCTTTGTTGTAATGTTGTGATGTATCGAGGTTATATAAAATGAGTAAAATCACACCAAAGTTGCTAGATATAGTAGCACTCACCGTTGATCTGCCTGAATATAATTTGTTGCGTGGTCAAGTTGGTACGATAGTCGAAATATTAGCGGATGGTGCTGCGTTTGAAGTAGAGTTTAGCGATCGCAATGGTCAAACCTATGAATCTGTTGGTTTACTTCCAGAGCAAATTATGGTGTTATATTTTGAGCCAGCATCACCTAGTTCAGTAGCAGAAATGCTTACAGCATAAATAAGTATAGGCCATTTTCGGATATGAAACCTAACACTTATAGTCAACTTTTGATAGAGTTGCAGCCTAAAGTGATTACAACAGAAGAAGAATACGAGCGCACTCTAGAAACTGTTGAAAAATTAATGGCGTGTAAAAATCTTACACCAGAACAAACCGCCATACTACAGCTTTTAGTTACTCTCATTGAAGAGTTTGAAAATAAACACTATTCCCTAGAAGCATCATCCCCTCATGCGATCCTTAAGCACTTAATGGAAGTACGAGGAATTAAACAATCTGACTTAGTAAGAATTATTGGTTCTAAAGGTGTAGTTTCTGAAGTGGTGAATGGAAACAGAGCAATTAGTAAAGCTCAAGCAAAAGCACTAGGAGAATTTTTTCATGTTTCTCCAGCATTATTTATTTAATATTCAATATAGTACGATATCTAGCAAATTTCCTATGTTTATCATCTGTGTCTGTTCTCAAAATCTTAGTTGATAAGAAAAATCGTGCCTTTGTGCCATCGTCAGACTGCATTTTGTACGAGTGATAGCAGCTAAATGCTGTAGTCCCACTCAAAACAAGGTAGGCAGTTACCATACAATAACGTAACTGTAAGGATATGGTTTGGCGATCGCTCCTAAAATTTCAAACACCGGGCAAGATTGGCACGATTTTATGGTGTGGTCTAAGGCTGTGCTTACTGAGTTGGGGCATCAGGGTCAGCGCGGTAAATGCCAGTTCTACCATTCGCCAGCTTGGCATAAAAAACGACTTGATTGTTATTATTCAGGCTCTTACTAGAGACATAAATATCTGTCACTGTCGAACCAAAAAGTGTATCGCCTGTTGCAATTACTTTATTAGCCACAGGGTCTGCGCCAGTGAAAATACCTAAACTACCATTTTTCAAAACACCTTTAAAGGCAACTTTACCTGCATCGTTGATAGCTGGATTTTCAAAAAAGCTAAACGGGCCAGTGCTATCGGCAATTGTAGTTGTACGTTGACCATCAGTAGTAAAGATAGCTTGACCGCCTACTTTCAGCAGACTTTTAACTACCACTGTGCCAAGGTTGTTCATCGCAGGAGTATAAAAATAGCTAAACGGGCTAGACACAGCCTTGGTGTAGATTAATTGATTTGTTACTCCATTAGTATTGACATAAATAGCATAACCACCAATCTTCAGCCTAGCGATAAAGGCGGCACTGCCTGCATCATTGATAGTAGATCCGTAGAAGTCACTGAAGGCTCCTTGGGTATCAGCAATAATACTATTCTTACCACCAGCAGACCTGAAAATAGCACGACCAGTGTCTGAATAACCCGCAAAAATCACAGTGTCATTATTATTGATTTTTGGCTCTTCAAAAGCACCTCTAGCAAGGCTGCTGGTAGCAATGGTGTTCACCGTGCCGTTGCTAATTGTAAAGATACCACTGCCGATACTATCTAGGTTAGCTTTGAATGCAACAGTACCTAAATTGTTGAGTACAGGAACATTGCCAAACAAGCTAAAAACATTACTAGTATTAGCATCAGCTATGGTAGTATTTCGACCGCCTTTACAAGTGATGATGGCAGTTGTTCCTCCATCAGAAGATGGGTTAGCCCCAAATGCAACATCGCCAGCGTCATTAATAACGGGGTAACGGCTAAAGTCTGTAAAGGCGGGATTGCTATTGTCGGCGATTTTAGTATAAGTAAAAGCAAAAGCTTTACCTGTTGCCAGCCAACTCATGGTCAGACTGACTGTTGTAGCTACCAAGCAACGTTTCAGTGTATTTACAGTCATGATGCGTTTTATCAGCGACTTTGTGTTAATAATAATTGGTCAAAATTGATTCAACCACAGTGATCTAACTGTGAATTTTCAAATTTATAATCTCGCAATATTGGAAATTTTCAAAGATATATCTCGCAATATTGTGGCAAATATTGTTAAATTTGATATTTTTTTGCTAAAAGCTAGATTGAATCAGTTTATTAACTGCTTAATATTGACTACACAACTAATAATGATAGTACTTACGCACCAAAGTTAAATATTAAGATTAAGTGTAAGAACGCACAGCTAGTATTTGTATAGTTTAAACAAAATATTAGTGTATATTTTGTGGCGATCGCTGATAAATCAAGCAGCTTTTGAACTTGAGATAAAATGAAACCCAGCATCATGTTGAGTTAACGCTGGGTTTCAGTAAATTTAACTAGCAGATGTCTGTGGAAATAAACAGACCATTGGGAATTGGTAAAAGGCTTGCGATATAAATATTGTTTCTTTTGCCTTTTGACTTTTGACTTTTGCCTTGTTGTACTAGCCTAACTATTCGGCGGTATTTGTTCTGATGGGGCTTCTGCGGGAGGAGCTAGTACCGCATCGGGAGCAATTTCTTCTACAGGAATATGGGGTTGTGCTTCAGATTCTGTTTGTGCTGCTTCTACCAATTCGGGAGATGGCGGATGTGGCGGAATTACTTCCGGTACACTTTCGGTTACAGGTGCGGTATCTGTAGTAGCATCTACTTCTTCTGAAGATTGTTCTGGTACGGGCGTAGTTTTGTCAATAATCTCAACAGTTGGTTTTGCTGCTGGTGGATTTTTACTGGCAGATTGTTGTACCTTGTCTTTCACACCACCTAAAGTGCTACTCAAACCTTGTTGCAACTTTCCTAGGCGTTCTTGAAGAGATAACTTTGTTACCTGTTCTTGAATCGAAGTTTTCACTGCATCAGAACTCGGTACTGGAGTTTGTTGTAACAGTGGCGTTAGCTGTCGCCGGAGTGATAAAGTTTGCCAACCAAACCACACCAAAAGAGCCACACTAGCCACATGACCTAGTAATAATCCGCCCCCAAGGCGTGGGGCAAACACCCATAATACTAAAGCGTAAAACAGCCCAATGCCACTCCAAATAAAATCATTCTTGCGATGGATTTCTGGAAAAAAGAAAGCTGATATGTAGAGTGCTAGACTACCAAGACCGACCACCAAAGCTAGGACATATGCCAGCATTTTTGGTTACTCCTTAATTGTTCATTAGAGGCTAAGGGCTAGAGGTTAGAAATTAGGATAAAAAGTTACTCTAGTCCCTAACCTCTAGTCTCTAGTCTCTTTAACTAGTTATTCCAATTTTGCAAATTTTGCAGCACAATTGTTGACTTAGATACAATTTAAAACTTGTTATATGTGATGTTAGTTCTGAGCTTTTGCCAATCAAACTAACTCTTAATGTCTTCTTTAGGGGATAAGAGAAACTCTCGGATTACCCTAAAAGATGAAAGAATCTGCAAGAGTTAGCCAAACTAGTTATGACACTACAAAGCTTTGGTGTGATTGGATTAGCCGTTATGGGTGAGAACATCGCCCTCAATGTAGAACGTAATGGCTTTCCAATTGCAGTATACAACCGCTCCCGCGAAAAAACTGATGCTTTCATGGCTGAGCGTGCGCCAGGGCGGAACGTTAAAGCAGCTTTTACTTTAGAAGAATTTGTTGCGGCATTGGAACGTCCGCGCAAGATTCTAGTGATGGTACAAGCTGGTAAACCCGTGGATGCGGTGATTCAGCAGCTAAAACCTCTGCTAGACGAAGGCGATATCATTATTGACGGTGGCAACTCTTGGTTTGAAGATACCCAAAGACGTACCGAAGAATTAGAACCCGCAGGTTTACGGTTTATCGGTATGGGTGTGAGTGGTGGTGAAGAAGGAGCGCTAAACGGCCCTTCGCTAATGCCCGGTGGCACCCAAAGTTCTTATGAGTATCTCTCACCAATTTTCAATAAAATTGCTGCCCAAGTTGATGATGGCCCTTGTGTTACCTACGTTGGCCCTGGTGGTTCTGGTCACTATGTGAAGATGGTACACAACGGCATCGAGTACGGTGATATGCAGTTGATTGCTGAAGCCTACGACTTGCTCAAGAATGCCGGTGGACTTGACCACAATCAGCTTCACGAAGTGTTTGCTGAATGGAACACCACCGACGAACTTAACTCATTTTTGATTGAGATTACAGCTAATATCTTTCCTTACATTGACCCAGACACCAGTTTACCCTTGGTAGATTTGATTGTGGACGCAGCAGGTCAAAAGGGAACTGGTCGTTGGACTGTACAAACTGCTTTGGAATTAGGAGTTTCGATTCCGACCATTACAGCAGCAGTAAATGCTCGGATTATCTCTTCTATTAAAGACGAGCGGATAGCAGCATCTAAGCAACTCACAGGCCCCAGCGGCAAATATGACGGCCCGACCAAGGAGTTTGTCAACAAAGTCCGGGATGCCTTATATTGCTCTAAGATTTGTTCTTACGCTCAAGGGATGGCATTGCTGTCTACAGCTTCCAAAACATTTAACTGGAATTTAGATTTGGGTGAATTAGCCCGAATTTGGAAAGGTGGCTGTATTATTCGCGCTGGCTTCTTGAATAAGATTAAGAAGGCATTTAGCGAAAATCCTGCATTGCCTAACTTGCTATTGGCTCCTGAATTTAAACAAACAATTCTTGATAGACAAGCAGCTTGGCGGGAAGTAATTATAACTGCTGCGAAATTGGGTATTCCTGTACCAGCATTTAGCGCATCTTTAGATTATTTTGACAGCTATCGCCGCGATCGCTTGCCCCAAAACCTCACTCAAGCACAACGCGATTACTTCGGCGCACACACCTATCTGCGTCTCGATAAGCCCGGTAGCTTCCACACTGAGTGGGTTCCCATTACTGAAGCCGAGAAGTAAACTTTCACTCCTCTAATTTATGAGCATATTGTGAAAGTTTAAATTGCCTTCGGCTGCATATTTGAAAGTGGCTCTGAATTTCAGAGTCACTTTTTTTTCAGTAGAGTGATGAGTCAATCTTAAGTAACCTGAGTTCGGATTAATACCATTTCACCAAATAAATGATACAAATAATTTCTCCTCTGCACCTCTGCTCCCCTGCTCCTCTGCCTGCCTAAATGTATCAATTTTCAAGTGAAATGGTATAAGCTGTTTGAGACTAAAACCATTTGTGTTGTGAATCAATTGGGAGTGGGAATGAGGAGGACAAGAAGAATCAACTAGTAACCAATCACCAATGACAAAGGACTATTGACTCAGTTCAAGCCTGCTTAACTTCTTCATACCAAATGCCAACTTTTTCAAAAGCAGCATAAGCCAGCTTGAGAAAATGCACGACTCGCTGTTTACTGAGAATCCCAAATTCTTTATATTCTCGTGCTTCTGAGAAGGTCATGCGAGTTTGATCAATAATATTTCTTTCTTTGTATGCCAACTTGGGAAAATCTACAACCTGAACGTTATGTTTCTGCACTAACTGTTGCATATTCGGGTCAGAATCAACGTGTTCCCAGTCGTCACATAGTCCACAATTTCTGACGAGGACGTGGGGAACTTTCTCGCCATAACTATTTATAGACTGGACAAACAAATTTAGGCTGTCATACCCGCCTGTAGTCACAAACCACTTGCAAAAACTGACTCCTTCTGCACTTCCTAGTTCTAGTAACTGGTTCTTATCAATCCAATTTTTGACGGCGCGATGGCTTTGTGCTGCAAGATTTACAATTACTGGCTTAGACATTGCCATCTCAAAGATGCGATCTGCTTTGTCAGCTTGGCGTTCATCTTCCGTAAACACGGCATACTGACACATCCCTTTATAAACACCAGCCACATCAGGATTAGATCTATCCGTCTCTATCGGTACAAAAGGAATTTTCTTATCGAGACAATATTGAATCATTGTCCGAGTGACTAGAGACTTCCCTACCCCACCCTTTTCACCATCTATTAAATGAATCGTTGGCATAATAGCTACCCCTAATACTGATTGATGTTATTTAAAATATCTGCGTGTGCTTGAGAAGCTTTTGGTGTCTTCCACTGCACAGCTTTGGTAATTGCCTGTCCAACTTTTATACCATCTGTTTATAAATACTGCTGAGTTTCCTTGAAATTAGAGTTTATCTATAGAAATTTTTTTCCAGAGTTTGTGCGTGTCATGTCGCCGATTACGCTCAAAATTTAAATAATCCTAGCATCAAAGCCTGACAAGCTTTTGATACAAACTTTTACATTAGCCTTTGCAGAGAAATCAGCGAAACAGCGTAAGTCCTATTAGATTTACAAAGAAGGCAGGAGATAGGAGGCAGGAGGCAGGAGGAAAGAAGTATGAATAAAAACTGTCTTTTCTGGGTATAAAGCCCAGTTTAAAACAAGAATTGTATCGAGTAGAGTGCAACGAAATACAAAGCGAAGCCACTGCGGTGGACGGGTTTCCGAGGTACTCCGTTGGGCGGCTTTGCCGACTTGAAGGAAGTGCCGTCGGCATAAAGGAGGCAGTGCGTTGGGGAGACAGCACCGTGGTGTTAGCGACGCAGGAGCGTCGGCAACGCGGTCTTGGGGGTTTCCCCCATGAGCGATTGCCGAAAGGCTCTGCCACGCCAGTTGCTACAACGCTTGGAACCCCCCTTCGGGTTCACAGTCGCCTGCGGAGGGAAACCCTCCCGCAGCGCTGATTCACCGCAACGCACTGGCTCGACTTGAGGTGACTGTCGTCGGCTTTGCCGACAGTCACGCAACTGCCGTCAAGTGGCGCTCCTTGCTTCAATCCCACGTTTTAAAACGTGGGTTCCTCCTATCTCCTGCCTCCTGAATTCTGCAAAACTAAACTTTCAGATTTTTTCTAGTAGCGCTTTCAGTTTTTCGGTGCTATGGTAAAGTCCTGGCTTTGTATAAGGTTGTTCGCTCTATTATTTGACGATCGCTCATCAAAAAATCATTCATCAATGGCGCGATCGCCTAGTAATTTTTGCCTAGCAATTGCATCAAAAAAATATTACCCATAACTGATTTAATATTGCCAATATCTACATAAAAATACAGTCAATTATTGTATATATTGTTATCTGTTTAATTGCGAAATTGTAATATTAAGCAACGAATTATAAGCGAAAAGTCTACAATTTTGATGGTAGCTTCTATAACTAATTTGTGTAAAAATAGGCGGCTACCTCAAGTTATTTTTTAACGGGGGTCAGGCAATGGCTATCGCCACCATCAATCCCGCCACTGGGGAGACGCTCAAAAGTTTTGAGCCACTCAACGATGCAGAAATTGCCGCTAAACTAGATTTGGCAAATCAAGCTTTTGAGCAATACCGTAAGACGAGTTTCCAAGCGCGATCGCTTTGGTTGCAAAAAGCTGCGGAAATTTTAGAACAAGAAAAAGCAGACTTTGCTAAAGTAATGACGCTGGAAATGGGTAAACCATACAAAGCAGCTATTTCTGAAGTCGAAAAATGTGCTGTTGTTTGTCACTATTATACCGAACACGCAGCTGATTTTTTGGCTGATGTTGCTGTTAAAACTGATGCCAGTCATAGCTTTGTCCGCTATCAGCCATTGGGTGTGATTTTGGCAGTCATGCCGTGGAATTTCCCCTTTTGGCAAGTGTTTCGATTTGCTGCGCCTGCGCTTATGGCAGGTAATGTGGGTTTATTAAAACATGCTTCTAACGTGCCGCAATGTGCTTTAGCAATTGCCGAAATTATTCAACGGGCTGGTTTTCCTGAAGGTGTATTTCAAACTTTATTAATAGGTGCTGCAAAAGTTGCCGATATCATCTCTGATGATCGAGTCAAAGCCGCAACCTTAACAGGAAGTGAACCAGCAGGCACATCTTTAGCTGCCACCGCCGGTAAACACATTAAAAAAACCGTTCTGGAATTAGGAGGAAGTGATCCGTTTATTGTTTTAGCCAGTGCTGATTTAGAAGCCGCCGTGGCTACAGCAACCACAGCCCGAATGTTAAATAATGGACAATCTTGTATTGCAGCGAAACGCTTTATTATCGAAGAAGCGATCGCTGATCAATTTGAGAAGTTGCTGTTAGATAAATTCCTGGCACTGAAAGTCGGCGACCCCATGCAACCAGATACCGATTTAGGTCCACTAGCAACACCAGATATTCTCCAAGATTTAGATCAGCAAGTACAAGTTGCTAAAAACAGTGGTGGTAAAGTCTTGACAGGTGGGTATCCTATATCAGACCGTCCAGGGAACTTTTATCCACCGACCATCATCACAGATATTCCGCCTGAAGCACCAATTGCCCAGGAAGAATTTTTTGGCCCAGTAGCCTTGTTATTTAGGGTGCCAGATATTGATGCTGCGATTAAACTAGCAAATGCTACACCCTTTGGTTTGGGTGCAAGTGCTTGGACAACCAACGACCAAGAACGCTTACGCTTAATTGCAGAAATTGAAGCTGGTGCTGTATTTATCAACGGTTTAGTTAAATCTGACCCTCGTTTGCCCTTTGGCGGCATCAAACGTTCTGGGTATGGCCGAGAATTAAGCATTCAAGGCATACAAGAGTTTGTCAATGTTAAAACTATTTGGGTGAAATGATTGGGAAAGTCTGAAGTCTGAAGTCTGAAGTCTTATTTTAGACTTCAGACTTCATGGAGTCTTCGTTCCCTATCTTGTGCATCTTAAGAGGAAATTAAAATGAATACAGCAGAACTATTAGTAAAATGTTTAGAAAATGAAGGTGTAGAATATGTTTTTGGACTTCCGGGCGAAGAGAACTTACATGTTTTAGAAGCATTAAAATCTTCTCCGATTAAATTTATTACGACTCGTCATGAACAAGGTGCAGCTTTCATGGCCGATGTCTACGGACGCTTAACTGGCAAAGCTGGAGTATGCCTTTCCACTCTCGGACCTGGGGCAACAAATCTCATGACTGGTGTGGCTGATGCCAATCTTGATGGTGCGCCTTTGGTGGCAATTACTGGGCAAGTGGGAACTGATAGAATGCACATTGAATCCCACCAATATTTAGATTTAGTGGCAATGTTTGCCCCGGTAACTAAGTGGAATAAGCAAATTGTTCGCCCAAGTATTACACCAGAAGTAGTGCGGAAAGCATTCAAGCGATCGCAATCTGAAAAACCTGGCGCAGTTCATATAGATTTACCAGAAAATATTGCCGCCATGCCTGTTGAAGGTAAACCTTTGCATCGAGATAAAATTGAAAAAACCTATGCATCTTTTGCCAGCATTCGGGCCGCAGCAGCAATCATATCCCAAGCAGTAAATCCGCTAATCTTAGTTGGAAATGGAGCAATTCGCGCTCAAGCTAGTGATGCAGTGACGCAATTTGCTACTCAGATGAATATACCTGTTGCTAATACATTCATGGGTAAAGGTGTGATTCCTTACACTCATCCTTTAGCTTTATGGTCTGTGGGATTACAGCAAAGAGACTTTATTACCTGCGGCTTTGATAACACAGATTTAGTAATTGCGATCGGTTATGATTTAATTGAATTTTCCCCGAAAAAATGGAACCCTGACAGCAACATTCCAATTGTGCATATTAGTACAACTGCGGCGGAAATTGATAGTAGCTATGTTTGTAATGTAGAAGTCATAGGAGATATCTCAGACTCTCTATTTGAAATATTAAAAGTAGCCGACCGTCAAGGTAAACCTAATCCCTACGCTATCAGTTTACGCGGCGAAATTCGGGCTGATTATGAACAATATGCCAATGATGATAGTTATCCCATTAAACCGCAAAAATTAATTTACGACTTACGGCAAGTCATGGGGCCAGATGACATCGTCATATCTGACGTTGGCGCACATAAAATGTGGATGGCGCGTCATTATCACTGTCACAGCCCCAATACTTGCATAATTTCCAACGGCTTTGCGGCGATGGGTATTGCTATTCCTGGTGCTTTAGCTGCCAAACTCGTTTATCCCAACCGCAAAATTGTCGCCGTGACTGGTGACGGTGGCTTTATGATGAATTGCCAAGAATTAGAAACTGCTTTGCGTGTGGGTACTCCCTTTGTCACCTTAATATTTAATGATGGTGGCTATGGCTTAATTGAATGGAAACAAGAAAACCAATTTGGCAAAGGGAGTTCAGCCTTTGTACGTTTTGGTAATCCTGATTTTGTCAAATTAGCCGAAAGTATGGGTTTAAAAGGTTATCGAGTCGAATCTAGTCTCGACCTCATTCCTATACTGAAAGAAGCCTTAGCACAAGATGTACCTGCTGTTATCGATTGTCCTGTAGACTATCGAGAAAATCGCCGCTTTACCCAAAAAGCTGGTGAGTTGAGTTGTGCTTTGTAAGAATTTGAAGAAGAATACATTCGTCAGAATTCAGGAGGAGGCAGTGCGGTGGACGGCTTCCCCGGCATAAAGCAACTGCCGTTCAGAATTAATTAGTGGGGGATTCAGCCCACAGACACAATTGAAGACCACTAAATCGAAGATTTAGTGGGGGTTTTAAACCCGTTTATTCATCCGCCAGTTGCACAGAATTCAATTCCCAATTCTGACTCCTGAATTCTGTTTTGATAAAAATTCTCGATTGAATTAGTTTATGAGAATAGGGGTGCAAAGTCTTGCGCCCCTCAAATTATTTATTTGACTTGGCATCCTTCCTTTTTATCAATATCAGTTTTGATATTTAATCCGTGCAAATTAGCTGATATTTCCACACGATATTGACCGTTAACCATATATACCGTAGTGTAAGCACCCATCCCAAACATTAATACTGCACACAGTGGTAAAGTAACCTGCCAAATTCCTGAGATACGTTGCATATTTATCTGTTGAACTTGCTACATTTTTAATTAAAATTTGAGGCTAGTTGAGAACAAGGTTGAGCAAGTAGACGACTTTGGCGGAATTTTTCGGTGAATGTAGACGAATTTCGGTTGTATAGTAGTTGAGAGAATCAACTACTAATGGTGAGTTCATCTGCTGTAAAAATTTGATATACTCTCAGCAGTTTTTCGATGGGGAGTGATGACGCGATCGCTTCGAGTAGCTCCAGAGTATATTAGTAAAGTAAAGTCAGCACTTCAGCTTCATGGCTATCCTAGTCAGCAGTCATTAGCTACTGACTCAGGACTTGGCCTATCCACAGTCAAAAGCTTTCTCTCTGGTAAAGCTATTGACTATCTGAACTTTCTAGAACTCTGCACTAAGTTAAATTTAGACTTACAAGAAATTGCCTACAAACAACCACAAACTCAGTCGACTAATCAGGAAGCATCACCCTTCATCACAGGCGTACCCATTACTCAACCACGATACTTTTTTGGACGCGAGAAAGAATTAAAGCGTCTGTTTAACGTACTGAAACGCCATCCCCTACAAAACGCCGCCATTATCGGTAAAAAGCGTAGTGGTAAAACCTCTTTACTGCATTACTTAAAAAACATTACTACCACCCCAGCAGCACAACTGCGTTCTGGTCAAAAATCTGATTGGCTACCCCATCCAGAAAATTATAAATGGGTATTCGTAGACTTACAAGACGCACGAATGCAAAGCCGAGAAAGACTATTAAAATACATTTTAGAATCTCTGAATATTAAAGTACCAATGCCTTGTGATTTAGATCATTTTATGAATATAGTTAGCGAAAACTTATCTTCTCCCACCGTCATCTTATTAGATGAGATTGGTGTTGGTTTACAACGTTGTCCAAATTTAGATGATACCTTTTGGGAAAGTTTGCGGTCTTTAGCGACCAACCATACACGAGGAAATCTCGCCTTTGTTTTAGCTACTCCCGAATCACCAATTGATTTAGCACATAACACAGGACACAGTTCACCATTTTTCAATATTTTCGGCTACACCGCATTTCTAGAAGCATTGACAGAAAAAGAAGCACGAGAATTAATCGGGAGTTCACCAATACCTTTTACTGAAGATGATAGCGAGTGGATTTTAACTCAAAGCAAATGTCAACCACTCTTATTACAAATTCTTTGCCGAGAAAGATTATATATTCTAGAAGAAGGAGATGATCATGCCGATTGGCAAGCAGAAGCTTTAAGACAAATACAGCCATTTTCTCATTTATTAGATGGATAAGGAGGCTGAAAATGCCTTTTAGTAATTACAAGAGTATTGGTGCAGTTGCCAAGGAATTTCAAATTAAATATGTTCGGGATAATTTTATTTTCGAGATGGAATTTCCCATTAGTGAAGTTTTCCGTCAAGAGATAGACTTAATTTTTAATGAAGGTGTATTTGATAATTCCGAAATTGCTATTTGTGAAAATATTATTTATCCGGTATTAAAAGAAATTTGGAAAGCTTATCGGAGTAAATTTCTGATTTGGAGTCATCAAACACTAATTTATGATCAGAATTTGTGTGGTGTCCCTGATTATATATTAGCAAAGCGTTCTCCTTTAGGCACAGTAGTCTTTGACAAACCATATTTCGTATTAGTTGAAGCCAAAAAAGAAAGCGACTTTACCGAAGGATGGGGTCAATGTTTAGCAGAAATGCTGGCAGTGCAACGAATTAACAATGAACCCGAAAATATCATCTTTGGCATTGTTACTAATGGAGCTATTTGGCAATTTGGTAAGTTAAATTTAGATATTTTTACCCAAAATAAAACCTTCTATACAATTCAAGATTTAGAGCAGCTATTTGCAGCAGTCAACTATGTATTTAAACAATGTGAATTACAATTAGACAATCAATTTACACACAGGTAAGGTTTACAATAAATAAAAACAATTTATTGATTTATTAGGTTCATAACTAGCAGAGTGACTATGAAAGCACATCGAATTGAAACAACATTAACCGAAGACGGAATTTTGATCATCAAAGACTTACCCTTTCAGGCAGGCGAAGCAGTAGAAATTATCATTCTAGAAAGTCACACTCATCCCCCAAAAGCGAATCTTTATCCCTTACGTGGCAAAGAACCGTACCATTATGATGACCCTTTTGAACCTGCCGTGCCTCTGGAAGATTGGGAAGTTTTGCAATGATTGTATTAGATACCCATATATGGGTTTGGTGGCTTCAAGGTGATACAAGACTGACCAAACAATATCAAAACTGGCTGCAACAATATGAATCTCAAGGGTTAGGTGTGAGCATCATGTCTTGTTGGGAAGTCGCCAAGTTGGTAGAACTTGGCAAGTTAACTCTACCTTATCCAGTTGATGAATGGTTTAAAGCAGCTTTAGCTTATCCAGGAGTGAAGCTACTCGAATTAACAATTCCAATTGTTGTTGAATCAACCTAACTCAAAGGTTTTCACCGAGATCCATTTGACCAAGTTATTGTAGCCACTGCAAGAATTTACGGCTGTCCTTTATTAACAGCTGACGCAAAAATTCTCGCGTATCCTGGGGTGCAAACTCTTAAATAGGGCTTGCTGAAAAAAAAGAAAAGGAGACAATCTCTAGAATCTCAAAGCAAATAAGTATATTCAGGTGCAAGGAAAGAAGGTAAAATAGCTCAAAATCCTTGCATCACAGTGGTCAGACTGGACA
>NZ_JAIVFW010000038.1 GCF_020829595.1 Nostoc sp. CHAB 5844 | reverse complement strand
GCTTTCAAACTATACTCTTTTCATGGTTCGGTTCCTGACCGCTCTGCTTTGCAGCGCTCTCTCAGGCACTTATCTAATCTATCTCACTTCCTCACTCGTGTCAACTACTTTCTCAAAGAATTTTTTTCATCCCTTTCAAACGCTCTACTGATAGGCTTTGTAGTCCACAATAGTGAATGCACTATGCTGATTTAAGGACGGGTAGAGCGTGAATTTTCAGTCGGTTATAGCCACACTGCATCATTTCTGGTGCGATCTCGGTTGCTTTACCTCTGTTTACAGGAAGATACACGACTGTTAAAGTAAGAATATGCAAAGCGAGTGATGCAGCATTACCTAGGCATATGCTAAATGATAAGCCTATGTATAAAAAATTTATTTTAAAAGTTTAAGCACGTAAAAATTTATTTAGGTTGCCAAAATTGTGTAGAAAAACTTAACAATGACTATTAACCATTGCAAATAAATATTGCCTGCCAACTTTCGCTAAATTGGAAAAAGGTAGACGGAAGGAAATGTTAAATGTCAACACAACTGTTACTGGTAGATGATGAACCAGGATTGCGAGAAGCTGTGAAAGATTATTTACAAGAAAGCGGCTTTAGTGTTCAAGTTGCCAGTAATGCCCGTGAAGGCTGGGAGTTGATGGAGCAAAACATACCTGACTTAGTAATTTCTGATATCATGATGCCCCAAGTAGATGGCTATCAGTTTCTCAAGCAACTACGGGATGATCCGCGCTTTCAAGCACTACCAGTTGTCTTCTTAACTGCTAAAGGGATGACAGGTGATCGTATTCAAGGTTATCAAGCAGGTGTTGATGCTTATCTACCTAAGCCTTTTGATCCAGATGAGTTAGTAGCAATCGTAGAAAACTTACTGTCTCGCCGTCCTGCTAAGCCTACGTTTACAGGTGAAGACAGTGAAACACCAGATATTGCCGAACTAGCGAATCAGATTGCCCAAATCAAAGCATTGTTAACGCAAAGAAGTGCGATCGCTCAATCTCCAGCTCCTTTCAAAATTGATTTGACACCCAGAGAACAGAGTGTTTTAAACTTAGTAGCCGAAGGGCTGATGAATAAAGAAATTGCTCGTCGCTTAGAGACTAGTGTTCGTAATGTAGAAAAATATGTCAGCCGCTTGTTCAGTAAAACTGGCACAAATAGCCGTACAGAGTTAGTTCGTTTTGCACTAGAACACGGTCTTGCTAAATAAACACCTCATAGCAATTTTAGATTATGGCTGAAACAGGCATCTCAAATAACACAGCTTACCTTAAAATTGGTATGAGAGAGCTTGCATTGGAAAGGTATACAGCGTACTATACCCATGCGTAAAAATGCTATTATCAGGATATCTGAGCATCAGCAACTCCTGCTTTGAAAATAAATACCCAATGCTGAGTAACAGTAATTAGCTCTAAATTGATATTACTTAGGCTCTTTTTTATCAATTGCTGTCATATACTGACCTAATTAATTTAACCTTACGTTTCATCAAAAAATATCTTATGCCAGCTTAAACTGCAAAATTTGGGTTAAGCCTCAAACTACGTGAGCCATCAATAAATATATACAAGATGTTTGAATTTGTCAGGTAGTTAACAAATATAGTTAATACCTAATGCTATTTTCTAGCAAAGCGAAACCCTGGTTAAAAAAATATGCTGGTAGATAAATCTTCATAAATTGTAACTTGCCTTGAAAGCAAAGTAATAACGTGTTGGTGAGCGTTACAGTACCTCAGCTACTGTAGATGCTTGATTTAGCTTTTCTAAGAGCAACTTAAATTCAAGTTTGTAGCTTTGTAGAAAGATTATGCAAGCTAACTTATGCTGAGACAGCATAGCCTAGGTAAATTAGCTAATTTCATAAAATATAGCATTGCGATGCTCAATGCATGAACTGCCACTACTCAACTGATCGCTTCAATTTCAACTTCAACTATTGAGTGTTATCAACAGCATTGCGTAAACGCATCAATTGGCGACGCATTTGAGGTGAAGCTTTAAATTCTGAGACCTCCTGAGCCTTAACAGAGGCTTGCAGCGTCTCTAAAAAGTCATCAGATCCTTCAGTCAAAGCGTCCAATAGCACCTGCAACAGTTGTTCGCGATCACCCAAGAGGCTCTTTTCCTCAATCAATCGGAACTTAAGATGTATTTCGCACTCATAAACACCGACTTCAATATTATTTATCTGGCGTGGTAATGCTTTCGAGTTCATAGTTTTGCGGATTCCTTTACTTGGTGGTCATCAGAGTGAGGAACTATTATCCTCAGCAAACATCCTGTATATTTTTTTGAATCCATACTGCTGCAATTAAGGTTTTTTTTCAATCCATATCATTATGGATTTCATTTCTATCTCCTGTGTTTTTTCTAGCTAGTCTTGTACTGTCTAAGTTGTGATCTTCCTCCGCCAGAAGTGGTTTAGGTAAGCCATCACTATTATTCAGTTTTTAAGATTCTATACAATAAAGTTTCTGTAAGAAGTTGTTCTAGCTTTTTAAAGGTTTTTACATCAACTTTATCTTAACGTCAATAACAGTTTGAGTTTTTACTAAGTTTTTAGTAATTATACGTAAGTAAATCTGCTAGGTTTTTTCAATTTAATTAACCACAGAGGAAGCTTTGCCCTAATTACGTAAAAACACTTGATGTTAGTTTTTTTCATCAACAATTTCAGGAGATTTTGATGAATAAATTTATTAAGAGGAAAATATTGCTCCTTAGTAGGAAAATATACAGTAATTTATAACTTAATTAGGTATAAAACCAAGAGTTCATCACAGAAATTATTCCTCTTCCTGCGATTTCAAAACTTGTAACTTTGCGCTTTATACAAACGAAAATTACTGTAGTTAAACTACAGAGCCAAAAACAAAGTAAGTACTTACGCATAAAAATGAAAAATTAACGGTTTGGGCAATAGTATATGGCTATAAATGATTCATCAGAACAGAATCAAGTTTTGGAGTATTAACAGTAACAGCACTCAAGAGTCTTACCCAAAATTAAATAAGGAAGACGCAGGTGCAGAGGGAGAATAACAAATAACTAATGACCAATTAATGAAAGCTTATGCATAGAGCAGATTTAAGGACTGGGTAAACGTCTACAATGATTTCAGTGTAATCAACTCAAACCTTACACCATTCTATGGACAATCCAATGCTGCTCAAGTCCACAACCCGGCATATCCGCATTTTTGCGGCAGAAATTGACCGGGATGGCGAACTAGTTCCTAGTAATCAAGTTTTAACGTTGGATGTTGACCCAGACAACGAATTCAACTGGAATGAAGATGCTCTGCAAAAAATTTATCGTAAGTTTGACGAATTAGTAGAATCTTCTAGTGGTGCAGACCTTACAGACTACAACTTACGCCGCATTGGTTCAGATTTGGAGCATTATCTGCGATCGCTCCTCCAAAAAGGCGAAATCAGCTACAATTTATCTGCTCGTGTCACCAACTACAGCATGGGAGTTCCCCAAGTTGCCATAGACGATAAGTAGTGGCATACACAGAATGCACAAAAGCACAAATCTAAGATTGCAAGTACTCCCCATAACTCAGCAGTCTTAACATAAGTTGTAAACCCAACGTTTACCTGTGTATGCGTCTTTTTATTCAACAATGATGAGTTAGGAGTGAGAATCTACCTCACTCCTAACTGTTTAGAGCCATTATTCTACTCCTAATACTTGGAAAATAGGAAATTATACTAACTCTTTCAACTTTTTGAGGTTAAGCTCGGTTTGTTCATAACAAATAGATTAATTAGTTAAACTTTTTTAAAAAAACTAGCAAAAAATATTTATATTTTTGGCAACAGCAAAATTACATTGCCTATAGAGGGCAAAAAACGTTACACCAATGGTTTTACACAAATAAGCAGCAGAGGCTTTTAATACTTATTTTAACTTTAAGCACCAAAATTTTGATCTTTAACTGCAAACTACAATGACTTGCTGATTGTCAAATGGAACAATAATTTACAAATACAGAGAATTCATTCTTGGTTTGGCAGAGTACAACTAAGTTTTTAATTCTTAAATAAAATTAAATTAAAGTTTATTACTGATCACCCAATATAGTTCAGTAAAGCACATCAGCTTAACTTAAATTGAACTTTATAGTGCAATTCAATGTGTAAATTTAGAGAGTTTTAACTCTAACTAAACCATATTGACCTATAAATTAAAGAAACGGCTGCATTATGTGTTGCTTTCTAGTGGTCTAATTAACTCAAAGCAACCAGTTACAGATAAGTAAAGGTTAAGCTTTGTTGACAGTGCTAGAGTTAGTTGCTCTAGCAACGGAAAGTCACAGAGCAATAGAAGTTATGATGAGGCTGTAGAATTGGCCAAGGAGTGTGATATTTGCATAAGTTCTTTAAACCAAGTATTAGCATTGGCTGGTATTTCCCAGCTAGAATCATGATCCCCATTTGGATGCGTCTGTTTGCAGAAACAAGAGCAGTCTAGATTACTGCTCACTGCTTATGCTTTTGAAGAAATTGCCAATCGCTAATCAGTGCGAACACTATGGAAAATGATGCGGCAACCCTCTACTGCCCAAACGAACTTTGTCAGGCTGCCAATCCCCTGACGCATAAGTTTTGCCAACGATGTTCTACACCCTTACCCAAACGATATCTTTGGGTTGTGGGTGATGTTCTCAATGTGGGTAGTCCAGGAGAAATATTAGCCGATCGCTATTTAGTCATCAATAAATCTGTGGTCTTAGATACTAAGCCTGGATTACTCCCCCAAGGGTTAGAAACAGAAAATGTACAAACCATCAGAGCTTATTTAAGACTAATTCCCTACAGCTTACATATACCGCAAGTGTATGGAGTGCTGTCTCTTAAGGATGGACGCTCTCGCAAAGAAATTTTACTTTTAGAAAAACCGCCGTTATTAACAGAACCAACGACAAACTCACAATTACGGTTGTGCCCCCAATTAACTACTGCTTGGCGCACTGCTACATCTATGCGTCAATTGAATTGGCTATGGCAGTTAGCTCATCTGTGGCAGCCTTTAGTAAGTGAAGGTGTTGCTTCTAGCTTAATTGACACCGACTTGTTAAGAGTGGAAGGGTCTTTAGTCCGCTTGTTAGAATTGCGGTTTGACACCTTCACCACACCAAAGTTATCAGATTTAGGCGAGTTTTGGCAGCAGTTGTTGCCAGACACCAAACCAGTAATAGCAGAATTTGTTAACCATGTTAGCAATTGTTTAATTCAAGGAGAAATCAATTCAACTGAAGTATTAATTGCAGTTTTAGATCGCGGATTGGCAGAATTAGGGGAATTGCAATCTCCGAAAATTAAGATTATCACTAAAACTGACACTGGCCCTAAACGACAACGCAATGAAGATGCGTGTTATCCCCCTAGTGGCACATTGTTGAGTAAACCTCCGCAAGCAACAGCCTTAGCTATTGTTTGTGATGGAATAGGTGGACACGAAGGTGGCAATGTCGCATCTAATTTAGCAATTGAAACTATTCAACAGCAAGTACAGCAACTCACTAAAGTTCCTTACGATCATATAGAACCCTCACTGCTACTGGCTGATTTAGAGCAAGCTGTGGCAGTTGCTAATGATAAAATCAGCCAGCGCAATGACAGTGAAAATCGTCAGGGTCGAAAACGCATGGGTACAACTTTGGTGATGGCATTGCCAGTGGCACATGAAATGTATATTACCCACGTTGGTGATAGTCGCGCTTATTGGATTACACGGGATGGTTGCTACCAAGTCACCCTTGACGATGATGTTGCTTCTAGGGAAGTACGATTGGGATATGCCATTTATCGTGAAGCTGTGCAGCAGAGTAGTTCTGGCTCATTGGTTCAAGCATTAGGGATGAGTTCTAGTACAGCGTTACATCCCACAGCACAGCGTTTTATTCTTGATGAAGATGCTGTGTTTTTGCTGACATCAGATGGCTTAAGTGACTTTGATCGTGTGGAAGAATACTGGGAAACAGAAATTTTACCAATTTTGACAGAAGAAACGGACTTAGTAACAGTTGCTGACAAATTGCTGGAAATTGCTAACACCAAAAATGGACACGATAATGTGACGATCGCCTTAGTCCATTATCAAGTGAAATATGTTGAGCCAGAGCTAACTCTCAAAGCGACTATTGTTGAGCGTCCTAGCATCACAACTGCCAACGTTGCGCCTAAGCCCCTACAATCTACCTTGTTAGAAGATATTTCTGAGCAAAAAACTTTAATTCCTGAAGACAAGCCTAGTTCTTTTCAGCAACTACCACTTCATTTAATTGTGCCAATGATTATTGTGATCGCTGCCGGTTCTTTAGGACTGTTGGTGCGAGGACTGCTTTGGCAATCACCGTTAATTCCTACTGTTTTTAGTCCTAATGTACAGCCAACTGCTGCCGCTCCAACTAGTGAGCGTTCGCTGAATAATCTGGCTCCTGGGTGGGTGATTACTAACAGCCAAGAAATTATCTTGAGTAATCAGAAGTTGCCACCTGGCAGTTTTTTGCAAGTGCTTGAACCAGCACCTAGCGATACACCAAATTCTCAGGCATCTTTGGTAGTGTTGCGGCTTTGCTCGCCAGAAAATAATTCACCTGCTCAAACTGAAAAAATAGTTAAAGTAAAATTAGCTCAACTTCAACGTCCAGGCATCACTGTACTACAATCAAACGAACCCAGCCGTTGTGCAACTTTGTCCCAACCGCCAGATAGTTAAACTCCCGTGTCTACTCAAAGTCCAGGAGAATAATATCAGTGAAAATGAGACAAATACTCGATAAACTTGTAAAAGCCTGGAATAATACATTTAATAAGCAGATGAAAAACTTCCAGGCTCAGAGTTTTCCTCACGGAAAATTTTTATCGCAAGTCCTTGGTTTCTATCTATTAATTTACAGAACCCATGCCATCCTTGAACTTAGCGATCGCCCGTCTCATCAACACTGGCACAGATAGCTTTGCCATTTGGGTGGTCAAAGCTCCCTACCCTAGTGGCTATGTTCTGCGTGACTGTGTATGGCCTTCAGAACTGAACCAAGTATGGCAAGAGTGGCAGCAAATGTTTGCTGGACACAGCGGTTTAAATATTACAGCCAACACAGCACCTCAACCAGCTAACCCTCTCTCGTTCAACTTGGGTTCGACTTCTGCGGGTCATCTGCCTGGTTACGGCGGTCGTCTGATGCAATACTTAGGTATTTATTTGTGGCGCTGGGTATTCGACGAGCCAATTCTCAGTAGTCTTGAACGCAGTTGTGGGATTGCTATGGGGCAGCATACACGTTTGCGCTTTCAACTGGAAATTCGTGACCCAGATTTGATTGCTTTACCTTGGGAAATTATGCAGCGCCAACCCGGTCAATCAGCAATTTCTCTGTCTCAAGATTTGCTGTTTAGCCGTACCACTAGTGAGGTTGAACCGCTGCCTTTTTTACGCACGGATCAGGCAATCAATATCTTGCTGGTTTTAGGTCATGATGAAAACTTACAACTCGAACAAGAAGCAATTATCCTCAAACAAATCTTAGAGAATCAGCCGCAAATCATCCGTTCTTCGGGATTTGCTCCTTGTATGGTAAAAATACTGATTCAACCAACACCACAAGAGTTGATTCAAGAATTAGAGACCAAGGCTTACAATGTCTTTTTTTACGCTGGTCACGGATTGCCAGGCCCTGATGGAGGACTGTTATTTTTACGTCCGAACAAAACTCTTAATGGCATAGAATTGGCGCAGGTATTAACTCGGAGTGGGCTAAAATTGGCCGTTTTCAACGCTTGTTGGGGAGCGCAACCAGCAGCAATCAATCACCAAGCGATTCCAGCCAGTAGTTTAGCAGAAGTATTAATTCGTCATGGTGTACCAGCAGTTTTGGGAATGCGAGATGTAATTGCTGACCATGAAAGCCACAGTTTTATTAAAGCTTTTGCGGCAGCTTTACGATCGCGCAAACCAATTGATGAAGCTGTGGCAGAAGCTCGACAAGAAATGTTAACACTATATAAGTTCAACCAACCTGCTTGGACTTTGCCAGTTCTGTATTTGCATCCAGATTTCAATGGCGAACTTGTTAAAAGCATTGATGAGGGAATTACAGAGTTGCCAGATACTTCAATTATTAATCTAAATCTTGCTACTTCTAGAGCCTGTTTGCGATCGCTCTTGCCAGGAGGTAGAACTTGGTTTTTGCGAACAGGTGTAACTCGTATTGGTCGCACCCAAGACAACGATATTGTGATTCCTGAACCCTCAGTTTCTAAGCGTCATGCCGAAATTTTATGCCGCAATACTTTCTCTGGCACAACTCCAGTACAAACTTATTACTTACAAGATCTTTCAACTTATGGCACAACTTGGTGTTTAAGTTCTAATGGCTGGCAACAAATCCTTCGGGAGGAAGTACCTTTACAATCTGGTGTCAAGCTAAAGTTTGGAAATTCTCGCAGTGAAACTTGGGAGTTTATTATTGAAAACTAAGCAGTATTTAAGGTAGAAGCGCAAATTATATACTTCATTTTTCATTTATTCATGCTTCATATTTTCTTTTTTCAATTACTAACTAAAATCAAATTGATTTTGCGGAAATTCTAATTTCCAACTTGTAGCAGTCAGTACTGTTAAATAATTCATCAGGAGTCGACAAATGATTAAAAAAGTGAACAATTCCCAAAATCTCCCATCCTTAGCAACTCAAGTCGAATTAGAGTTCCTAGAAGTACTCCTACAACCCGGAGACGTTGCTTATCCTTGGAATCCTGCTGATGAGCAAGCAGAAGCATATTTTGAGGAATTAGAGCAGCAGTTTGTGATGCAGGATTTGCTAGAGGAAGAACTACATACTAGAGCGCAATCTTTTTACGGAAAGCTTGATAATCTGTGGTCTCAGGTTGCAAGTTGTGCTGATTACAAATGTAATACAGAAGTAGTAATTTTAGACAGTCTTTGTAAAACTTTACATAATACTTTTGCGGTTGGAGTACCTACAGGCTGGCTGAATGCGATCGCACAGAAAGCTACAGAAGTAATGGCTGTACAGCAATCAATCAACGAACAACTGGTACAGTGTGTTCAAAGTGTATTACCTGCTTGGGAAGCAGACGATATAGCAGTTTTTGCCCGTCCTTACGCTTATGCTATGCGTAGCAGTGAACAGAAAAACCTAGCATCTATCATCAATAAAATTGAGAATCGAGATTGGACAACTTTATCAGAAATAGAGCAAGCCAAAGTTAGTGTAGCGATCGCATACTATGCGCTCAGACAACTAGACAAATTGGACACTGAAGCGTAACTATAATTTGCTATTTCTGTATATTTATTGGCTGACATTAAATCTCAGTAGCAAATGAACTGCCTATAATGTAGTATCTGTATTGCTAATCTCAAGACTTCACATTATCTTTCTTTAGGTAAAAAATACCCAGGATAAACTAAAGTTAAGTCCGTTTTGTAACCAATGCAATCTATCTCAAGATAGAAAAAACATTTGAGTTTACTAAAGTATAGCAAGCGAAGCATAGTTTAAGACATCAATAGATGATAAAACCTAGGCATCACAAGGCTCTTAACCCTGTCATCTGTTAGCTGCTATATAGGCCAGAAAATGGCAGAAGACAGCAGAAAAAAAGCAAATTTGCTACTTCTACCTTCTAGCTTTTATTCCTAACTTAGATTTACTTGGGGTCGAGAAAGCGGGTAGCGAAATTTTGCGATCGGGTTGGTGATAATGCTCGTGCCTTTAAAATTGCTGCCATTAAAATGGCGTAACAAAAAATTCCAACAATTACTAATAACAAAGCATTAATAGAACCTGTAGCATTCCATAAAGCATGAAGTGCGGACGCACTCAGATAGCCTATCGAGAGAATTTGCCAACTCTTAGTCGGCTTCAGGACAGCCAAACCGATACAATATCCTAAATAACCACTATAAGCCATGTGACCTGCAACAGAACCTAAAACGCGGGGAATAAGTAGTTGCAACCCAGCTAATTGACCTGCCGCTCCAATACCCACTTGTTGGCTAACATTTTGTGTAATATCTGGTACATACTGTCCAAGAGTTTCTAAAAGCGTAAATCCCAAAGCAGAAGCAGTTCCCAGAAGGATACCATCTAAAGGTTCCCATATACCTATACGTTCTCGCCAAGGTGAAGGTAATTGCTTGCCAACCACAAACGCTCCTAGTACAGGTAATGCTTTAAGCAATTCTTCCATCAACCCGGCACCAAAGAACATTCGTACTAGCAATTCTGTAAATGTAGTAGAATCTTGCGGTGAAGGTAAATTACCTGGCAGAATGCCGCGAAAAACAAAGATAAATAATTCTAAGATAGGACTGAGCAAAATTAATGCTGTAGTCAGCGCTGTACCAACCAGTACCCACCAAGGCTTTTGCTTACCACAAAGTTGATAAACAAAGTAGTACACAACAAAGGCAATGTAAGCAGCGACAATAACTTGGTTAGCCTGTGGTCTGCCAACAGTAGCAAACATTAGCACCACAAAAACTACTGTTAGTATGCCTGGTACAAGGTAGGCTTTACGAGTTAAATCTTTACCAGTAGAAATAATGGGAAAAAGTTGCGTAAAGCTAACCGAATCTGGCTGCTTGATTTGGGTGTGGTTTTGGTAGTTAGCCGCTGAAGGCAATGATGCGTTTTGTTTTGTCATCATTGTTGATTGAGGTATCAAGTCATACTCAAAAATAAATTGCGGCCCATCACTGCCTAAAGCGATGCGATCGCCTGATTGTAATTCTTGACACCCATAAAAACGTTTACCATTGAGATAAGTACCATTAGCACTGTTTAAATCACAAATTACCCAAGTAAATTTGTTATCTGGAGACGAAGAGAGAGGGCGAACCGCAGCATGACGACGAGATACCATTCGATACATCATGGCATCTAAGACAACCTGACAGCTGGGGTCGCGTCCAATTACCATCTCTTTACTTGCATGTAGCGCGTAACGAGATTCTGAACCAAAAGCTGCTGCATTACCAGACACCAGCCGCAGAAAAGCGTTATGTCTTGCGTTTTTGCCTGTCATCGAGTTAGAGTGTCTTCCCAAACTAATTCATAAAATATTCTGGTAGGATGACTTAACCTTAGCCATACCAACAGCAGAATTGCTAAATCCACTATAGCTTTAGTCTCTGCTAACAAATTCAAAATTTTCTCATACAAAATTTAAAATTATCTAACTCAATGTTGACAAGCATTACAGCTAGTTGGAGTGTCTTATGCGCCTATTTGCCTAAAAATATTTCTCATAATACATAAATGTTATGTGATTGAAACCCTACAGTCAGAAAATGTACAGCAACTGCTGGATTTTTTAGTAGTATTTGCCACATTTTAAGACATTTAGAAATATAAAATAAACCATTGAAAATATAATAAGAAACCTTATACCTCGAAAGGGTATAAGGCTTAACTCATTTTGCCTTTGCTTCTTAAACTTTCGCAACCTCTGGATGTTCTACCTTAGTACCAAGTACTTTGAGGAATTCTGCCAACCAACGGGAATGAGCAGGCCAAGCTGGCGCTGTTACTAAATTTCCATCTACTATGGCTTCATCAACTGCGATTTGTACATAAATACCACCAGCCACACGAACATCTGGACTACATGCTGGATAAGCAGTGCAACTCTTACCTTGCAGCACATCAGCCGCAGCTAATAACTGTAAGCCAATTCAGGAGTTAGAATTCTTACACTACAAACTTATTAAAGCAGATGAAATTCAGCTATGGCTTTGGGAAAATTTTTATTTTCATGGCTGGGACGGCTGAGTTTAATCAATGCAAATCGCTGTAAGGGCGTTAAACCTGCCCACTGTTCCAAAGTCAAGTTAACACCTATTTCTTGGGCTTTTTCTTGCAAGGCAACTGGTACAGTGCTAGAGTCCATCCATGCAGGATAAGGCTCTATGGGTAGTTGTGCTAAAGGTGTACCTGTTTTTTCTAAAATTAGTTGCTGGAGATATTCTCTGTAAATTTCAATTTCTGTTTGAGTAGTGCAAGGCAATTCGACTAATGCTTCGCGCTCATCTTGAGTCATTTGTAACCAATCTGATAGCTTGAGCTTAATTCCACAAGTATCTAATTTATATCGGATTTGCATGGGTATGCAGCGCAGAGAATTTACAAAATCTGCTTCAAATTCAAAAAAAACTGTCATACTTTAATTAGTAAAAAATATACTCATGAAGTTTATTTTAACTTCATAAAAGTAGAAAACCATTTATATAAATATAAATAATTGCTCAAAATTGATAAATCTAAGATGAATGCTTAGAATTACTAGAACGAATTATTAAATAGCTGATTGATAAAGCTAAAATAGCAATTCCTAAACCAATTATATCAATTCCAGAAACTTTTTCTAAATCAAGAATAATAATTTTACGAGCAACGGCAATTAAAGAAGTTACAATGACCAACTCAACCTGAAAAACGTGTTTTCGTAAGTAAGCAGTAATATTTTCTAAAATTTCTAAGGCAATTAAAATATTTAAAAACAAGCCGAATATCTTAAATAACGTTGTGTTAAATTTACCATAAGGTGTGTTAAATAGTTCTCTAATTAAAAAAACTCCTAAATCTCCGATCGCCACCAAAATTACTAACACCATCAAAACAGATAAAACTTTAGAAACTATTACCTCGATGTTTTCGATGATATGCATAAAGCTTTCATCGCTGGTAGCTCCTAAAATATTCTTGAGTAATTTCTTCATCTGCTGCATCCTGGTTTTAGCTAAACAGGAAATTGGTAATTAAGCAGAGATAATTAATGAATATCCAGCATGAAGACATAAAAAGATATGTCTGATTTTTAGTCAAGAGTAAAGGATGAGGGTGGGCAATCTCATCATTGACTAGAGTCTATTAATTGAATTACTAATATCAATTCTTAATTACCAATTTCTTGTTTAAGGATATACCAAGCAGCTCACCATTGCGAGGACTGGAGTTGATAATTTTTGCTTGTAACTTCCAGAGAAATTGGTGCTAGTTGTACTGCACAAGCTTTTAATTCTGGTTGCCCAGAATCTGGACAAGATTCTGGATGGGTGAGGGCGTTAGCTTCAGCATCATTTGCCCAGAGTGCGCCCCAGTGCATGGGGACAAATACAGTACCAGGTGCGATCGCCTTGGTCACTTTTGCGGGAAAATGAGCTTGGCCACGACGCGATCGCACTTCTACTACCTGATTATCAGTAATTCCCAAAACCGCCGCATCACGAGGATGAATTTCAATGAATGGTTCAGGATGCATTGAGCGAATTTTTTCAATGCGACCAGTACGCGTTTGAGTATGCCAATGTCCGTAAAGTCGCCCAGTAGTTAACACAAAAGGATAATTGGGATCTGGTGGTTCTGCCAATCCTTTGGAGTAATATGCCCCAAAGCGGGCGCGACCGTCGGGGGTATGGAAACGTAGGTCAGTGTAGAGGCGTTTCGATGCATTGGGAAGTGGGGAATGGGGAAATTCATTACTCCCCACTCCTGGATGTGGCCATTGCGTCGGGCCTTGGGTTTTTAATTTTTCATGGCTAAGACCCGACATATCGCAAGGACGATTTTTAGTTATTTGGGCAAACTCAGCGTAAACTTGGGCAGAGTTGGCAAATTTAAACTTATCTGCAAAACCTAACCTTCGTCCAACTTCCGCGAAAATTTCCCAGTCGGCTTTGGCTTCTCTGGGCGGTTGACGAAAAGCTTGACACAGAGTGACTCGACGTTCGGAATTGGTCATTATGCCAGTTTTTTCACCCCACTGGGCAGCAGGTAACAGCACATGGGCATAAGCGGCGGTTTCTGTGGGGTAGTATGCGTCTTGGTAAATAGTGAAAGGCGATCGCAATAACGCTTTCTTTGTGCGTTCCAAATCTGGCATACTCACAGCTGGGTTAGTAGCTGCAATCCACAGTAAACCTACATCACCAGTTTCCAAACCTGTAATCATATCCCAAGCAGTCAAACCAGGGGTAGGAGAAATTTGTCCCCGCTTCAGTCCCCAAAAATCTTCAACTTCGGTGCGATGCTGGTCATTTTTCACCAAGCGATAACCGGGTAATAAATGCGCTAAACCTCCGGCTTCTCTACCTCCCATCGCATTTGGTTGACCTGTTAACGAAAAAGGCCCCGCCCCTGGCTTACCAATTTGTCCAGTCATCAGGTGCAAGTTAATGATAGTTCTAACCTTGGCTGTACCTTCACTTGATTGGTTGACACCCATCGACCACAAAGACAGTACCCGTTGTGACTGACCCCAATAACGCGCGGCTGTTTCTAAATCTTCAATACTGATACCGCATTGACGCGCTGCTACTTCTGGCGGATAGTGGCGAATGACTTCTGCGTATGCCGAAAAATTGCTGGTACAGTCGTCGATAAATCCCACATCGATGTAGTTCCAACGCATTAATAAATGGGCGATACCATTTAACAAATCGATATCTGTACCAGGACGAATTGCTAAATGTAAATCTGCGGCTTCGGCGGTGGGTGTGCGGCGGGGATCAACCACAACCATTTTCATCTTGCGGTTTTTTGTGTGGTATTTTTCCAGTCGGTTAAAAACAATTGGATGACATTCGGCTGTGTTAGTGCCAATTAAAAATGCACAATCAGTTAACTCTAAATCTTCGTAACAGCAAGGCGGGCCATCAGCACCAAAACTTTGAATGTATCCAGCTACCGCACTGGACATACATAAGCGTGAGTTTGCATCAAAATTGTTAGTTCCTAAACAGCCTTTCAAAAGTTTTTGGGCAGTGTAATAGTCCTCGGTTTGAAACTGACCGGAACCGTACATACATATCGCTTCTGGCCCTTGGGTAAAGCGTACAGTTTGAATTCTGTGAGTGATGAGATCAAAAGCTTCATCCCAACTAACTCGCCGGAACTCTTGATCTAAAGAGTCCCGCACCATTGGGTAATGTAGTCTATTTTTATCTAAAGATTCAGCGATCGTTGCACCTTTTACACAAACCATACCTTGGCTGGATGGATGAGATTTATCACCTCGTACCCGCCAAATTGGATTTCCTTGACTATCTCGATTAGTAGCTTTATTAGGTTGTGCTGGCGGGGAAACTTCTAGACCACAGCCAACACCACAATAGGGACAAAGAGTTTTAGTAAATTCACTCATGTAGCTACACCACTTTTGATTTTTGGAGGCTAGACACAGATAATTCATCTGTGGTTTTTTATAAAAACAATTTTGGTAATTAGTAATAGAAATTAATTAGTAACCGCTGATGCACGCAGATGAACGCAGATAGATAAAAGAATTAGGATGAAATTATTTAGCTAACTTCATCCTTAATTTTTGGGATTTATTCTTCGGCTAAAGTTACAGATTTTTGAGTTGAAGATTCTGGTAATTCTTCCGCCGCACCCGCAAAAGAACCTTGTGGTTCTTTGAGAAAGAAACCACACATAAAAGCACAAATCATTGCTGCTATACCCATTGTGGTAAATAGGGTTGGTGCATCAGTTAAGCTGTAAATTGTGAGGTAAACTACGCCGCCAAAATTCCCGTAAGCGCCGACGTTGCCTGCAATTTGTCCGGTGGCTTCTTTTTTGATCAGGGGAACAATACCGTAGGTTGCACCGCAGCCAGCTTGGGCAAAGTAAGCACAAAACATCGTGACTGCGATCGCCAGCCCAATTGGCCAGTTACCATTAATAAAATGTGCCATCAAATAGCCAACACCAATGCCAGCGGAAATAATGGTCATTGTCCACTTGCGAGAACCAAATTTATCAGAAATTACACCACCGCTGGGACGAGAAACTAAGTTTAAAAATGGATAAGTAGCAGCAATCATGGCTGCTACTACGTGTTCTAAAGCAAAGGTTTTTTCAAAGAAGGCTGGCAGCATGGAAACAGCTGCTAATTCTGAACCAAAGTTAGTTACGTAAGTAAATTCGAGTAATGCAACTTGGCTGAAGTTATAACGCTGTGCAGGAGCATAAGTTTTTCTGCCAATTAATAGTTCTTTATTGACTTCATAAGCTTTGTAAGTTTGGTAAGCAAATAATCCTGCTAAAGCTAACCAAACTAAATACATTTGGGTGAGAGTTAGGAAGTGAATATTCTTTTGTTCTAACCGCCAAGCTAATAAACCGAGGGCGAATATTAAACCAAAATTTGAAACTATCATCGCCCAGAAACTTTTGACGCTGGTTACTTCTAACGCACCATTTTTCTTTGGTCGCTTGTAAACTTTGCCAGCAGGTGTATCTTGAACGGTGTTGAAGTAAATCACGCCATAGATAGCGGCAATGATACCAGTTAGAGCGATCGTCAACCGCCAGTTAGAAGCACCACCAGCCAAAAAGCTAGTACCAACAGCAACTATCGGTAAGGCAAATTCTGCACCAAAAGCCCCAAAATTTCCCCAACCTCCATAAATACCTTGCGCGCTTCCCATTTCTTTCGGCGGGAACCATTCAGCTACCATGCGGATACCGACGACAAACCCGGAACCGACAATTCCCATTAACAAGCGGCTGATGACTAGTTGATTAAAATCTTGAGATAACGCCGTAGCTAAACAGGGAACAGCCGCAAACATCAACAATATTGAATAAGTAATCCTGGGGCCGAAACGGTCTAACAGCATCCCAATAATTAGCCGCGCTGGAATTGTTAAGGCTAAGTTGCAGATTCCCAAAGTTTTAATTTGCTCAGGTGCTAAATGTAACTGCTTCCCAATCGTGGTAGCAAACGGAGCAAAGTTAAACCAACAGACAAAGGTGAGAAAAAAGGCAAACCAAGTCTGATGTAAGATGCGATAACGATCCCTGAATGAAAATAAATTTTTTAGCATTCCAATCTTCCTAAATTACTTTCGCGCTCTTCTTTGCGCCTCTGCGCTACGCCAGTTGCTTCAAGTCGGCAGAGCCGACGACAGTCATCTCAAGTCGAGCCAGTGCGTTGCGGGGGGAACCCCCAGACCGGACTGCCTCACCACGGTGCTGTCTCCCCAACGCGCTGGCTCCTCTGCGTGAGACAAAATCTTTACTCTTCATCATGAGCAAACCGCCGATACAAGAAGTCCAAAGCATAATTCCGCAAGTTATAGTATTCGGGGTCTTCCATAATGCGGCGACGGTTGCGGGGACGGGAAAAGGGAATCTCTAAAACTTCACCGATTTGAGCAGCTGGGCCATTGGTCATCATCACTACTCTGTCGGCTAAGAATAATGCTTCATCAATGTCGTGAGTAATCATCAGAACAGTAACTTGATGGTCACTCCAGATTTGCAGTAATTCTTCTTGCAATTCTTCTTTGGTGATTGCGTCTAACGCACCGAAGGGTTCATCCAGAATCAAAACTTGCGGACGGATAGAAAGGGCGCGGGCAATAGCTACTCGCTGTTTCATCCCACCGGAAATCTGATTTGGTTTCTTGTCGGCGGCTTCTGTCAGTCCCACCATTGCTAAATGTTCTCTAACAATGGCGCGTTTTTCTGCTTGGGGCTTTTTGGGAAATACGGAATCTACAGCTAGATAAACGTTATCAAAGACACTCAGCCAAGGCAGTAAGCAATAGTTTTGAAATACCATCATCCGGTCTGGGCCTGGTTCGGTGATGGGCTGGTCTTGCAGCATGACAACACCATCGGTAGGGGTGTTGAACCCAGACACCATATTCAGGAGGGTGGATTTACCGCAGCCAGAGTGACCAATTAAGCAAACAAATTCGCCTTCACGGACTTTGAGATCAATGCCATTGAGGACTGTGTAGGGGCCTTCGGGAGTTGGGTAAATTTTGCTTACGCCATCTATTACGAGGAAGTTATCTGCTTTGGTTTTTGGTTGTTTGAGAGTTTTGTTGACTAATTGCATGATATTTTTCTGATTTTATGATTTACTCACGCAGAGGAGCCAGTGCGTTGGGGAGACAGCACCGTGGGCGGCTCTGCCGACTTGAAGCAACTGGCGTAGCGCAAAGACGCAAAGGAAGAGGCGATAAAAGAACTAAGGACAAAAGACAAAAAACGAATGACAAATGACTAATGACTAAATAAAGATTTCTTCTATACGGATATCTCGTTTGATTTCTAAGCTTTTGAGATACTCTAGGGGTTCGGATGGGTTAAAAATTTTACCGTCGAATAAGTGAATTGGGTCGTCATAGCCGATATCGAGTAAGCCGAGGTCGCGGGCGGCTGCGCCAAATATGTCTGCACGGCAAACTCTTTCGATAACTTCTACCCAGTTTTTGGGGAAGGGTGTTAAACCCCAGCGTGCTAGTTGAGTCACCATCCACAAGATTTCGGTGCGGTTGGGATAGTTGGTTTTGTTGAGGTAAAACTGGTTGTAGGCTGTGAGTGATTGGGGTTGGGTACCATCGCCGCGATCGTAGGGATCAATGAAGCCTGGGCGGACGTATACAGGATTGATATTTAGGTACTCAGGACGGCAGATTAAATCGATAATTTCTTCGCGGTTGCGGAGGTCATCACAGTATTTGCAAGCTTCTAGCAGGGCTTTGACGAGGGCTAGATAAGTTTCTGGATACTGCTGCGCCCATTCTTCGCGCACACCTAATACTTTTTTGGGCTGTCCTGACCAAATTTCTAAGGCGGTGGCTGCAACAAAACCGACATCATCATGAACAGCCATATAGCTCCAAGGTTCACCTGCACAGTAACCGTCAATGGTTCCGGCTCCCAGTTGAGCGACCATTTCCATTGGAGCGATCGCAGTTAAACTAACATCTCTATCGGGATCGATACCACCAGCCGCTAACCAATAACGCAGAATTAAGTTCTGCATGGATGTCGGATGAACGACTCCCAATGTCAAAATCTGGTCGGGAGTAGCGTTTATTGAAGCTTTGAGGTCGGCTAGATTTCTGACACCTTCGCTATATAGTCTTTTGCTTAAGGTGATAGCGTTGGCATTGCGAGAAAGATTCAGCGCGTTAACAACTGGAATTGGTGTTTTACCACCTGCGCCTAAAGTTAGGGCTAAGGGCATCCCTGCCAGCATTTGAGCTGCGTCTAAGGAGCCTGTAGCCACGCCTTTGGCGATTTCATTCCAATTTGCTGCACGGCTAAGAGTGACTTCTAAACCATATTCAGCAAAGAAACCTTTTTCTTGAGCCACGATTAAAGGTGCAGCATCAGTCAAAGGTAGAAAACCAATTTCGAGATTGACTTTTTCTAAGCCTCTTGGAGATACCGCTACAGGTGCGACTGTTTGTTGAACTTTGCGTTTCTTGGCTTGCTTTTGTTGGTTGAGGAAGTAAATCATCTCATTCCGCAGATTGTAGTAACTGGGATGATTTACCACTTCCAAACGTTGACGGGGACGAGGGATTGGGACTTCGAGGATTTGTCCGATGTGAGCTTCTGGGCCATTGGTGAGCATAACAATGCGATCGCTCAACAATAGTGCTTCATCCACATCATGAGTTACCATCACGCAGGTAACATTATGCTCGTTGCAGATTTTCATCAATTGTTCTTGCAAACTACCTCGTGTGAGCGCATCTAACGCTCCAAAAGGTTCGTCTAACAATAACAACTTCGGACGAATAGCCAAAGCACGTGCGATCGCAACTCGTTGTTTCATCCCGCCAGATAACTCACTGGGACGCTTCTTAGCTGCTAGACGCAAGCCTACCATATCGATATGTTCTTCGATGATGCGGGTGCGATCGCTTTTCAACTTATTGTGATAAACCTCATCAACAGCCAAAGCGATATTTTCCCGCACCGTTAACCAGGGAAGCAACGAGTAATTTTGAAACACCACCATCCGGTCTGGACTAGGTTCTCTAATTTCCCTACCTTCCAGAGTCACGCCACCAATACTAGCTTTATCTAAACCCGCAATGATATTAAGTAAAGTAGATTTTCCACAACCAGAATGTCCAATTAAAGAAACAAATTCCCCTTGGCGGATTTTCAACTCAATATTTTTCAGAGCGATATATTTCCCACCATTCGGTAAATCAAATATTCTATCAACGTGGTCAACTTCAACAAAAGCTGTAGTCATTTGTTATTAGTCCTTAGTCAATTGTCAACTATTTCTGATACACCTTCTCTTTCTCTGCGCTCTCTGTGTCTCTGCGGTTCGTTTAATAGAGAATATGTTGAACTGTTGACTACTTTTGTTCTGCTACCACCTTACTCGCAATAAAACCGACCAACCTATCCAACATCAACCCCACCAACCCAACATAAATTAAAGCCAAAATAATCTCACTCAAATTTGTTTCCGTAGTCGTATTGTAAGCATCCCAAATAAACGAACCAATACCCACACCCCCAACTAGCATTTCAGCCGCAACAATTGCTAACCAAGATAAACCAATCCCAATGCGTAAGCCTGTAAAAATATAAGGCACAGTCGCCGGAAACACAATCTTAAAGAAATACTTTGCACCTTTTAGTTTTAAGACTCTGGCAACATTCACATAATCTTGAGGTATTTGCTGCACACCCACTGTTGTATTAATAATAATCGGCCAAATTGATGTGATAAAGATAACGAAAATTGCCGAAGGATTAGCCTGTTGAAATGCTGCCAGAGAAATTGGTAGCCATGCCAGAGGCGGTACAGTTCGCAATACTTGGAATATAGGATCTACCGCGTTGTATACAAATTGATTAGCACCAATTAAAATGCCTAATGTGATGCCGACAATTGTTGCTAATGAAAAACCTAAACCAACCCTTCCTAAACTACTGAGTATCTGCCAGCCCAAACCCTTATCACTTTCGCCATTATCAAAAAACGGGTGAATAATAAACGGATCAAAAGTTTCTGAAAAAGTTTCTATTGGCCCAGGTAATTTAAAGTTTGGATTTAAACAAAGTAATTGCCAAATAACTAGAAAAATAGCTAGTGCTACCAAAGGTGGGACAACTTTATTAAAAATAAATTTATTAATAGCCTTTTGCGGTTTTTTTCTAAATGTGCGATTTCCAGTAATAGCTGTCATTTTCTTATTCTTCCGTAGGAATTAAGTGATACTAAAGTTTGTTGTGATAGTTGGGAAATGTGAAAAAATTAGACTTTCTTAATTTTCAAAGCTTGCAAATATTCTTCTGGTTTTTCTGGATCGAATTTCACACCATCAAAGAAAGTTTCTACTCCACGAGAACTACTAGTAGGAATTTCGGAATTTGGTACACCAATAGCTTTGGCTGCTTTTTTCCACAAGTCTTCTTTATTTACTTGGTCAACGATTTCTTTAACTTTGGTATCTTTTGGCAGATAGCCCCAGCGAATATCTTCAGTTAAAAACCAAATATCATGGCTCTTGTAGGGATAGGAAGCATTATCTGCCCAGAATTTCATCCGGTAGGGGAATTCTTTTTCTGTACGCCCATCGCCAAAGTCAATATTACCTTTAGCTCTCTCGATAATATCTGCCGCAGCAACATTAAAGTATTTGCGGTCAGCACAGATTTTGCACATTTCCTCTTTGTTTTCTAGCTTGTCGCACCATTGTTGCGCTTCTAGAATTGCCATCAATAATGCCTGTGCAGCGTTAGGATTTTTATCAACCCAATCTTGGCGCATTGCAAAGGCTTTTTCTGGATGGTCTTTCCACAATTCACCTGTAACTAAGGCTGAATAACCTAATTTTTGGCTGACTAATTGAGCATTCCAAGGTTCACCTACACAGAAAGCATCAATTGTATTGACTTTCATGTTGGCAACCATTTGTGGTGGTGGTACAGGTTCCAAAACCATGTCTTGATCGGGATTAATATTACCAGCCGCTAACCAATAGCGCATCCACAAATCATGAGTACCGCCTGGAAATGTGATTCCAGCTTTCAAGGATTTTTTATCAGCTTTCGCTTTAGTTGCGGCTTCTTTAAGTGCTTTGCTTTCTAAATTGACTTTAAGTTCTTTGAATTTATTAGCAACCGAGATAGCTTGACCATTTGTATTTAACCGCGCCAAAAGATACATTGGCACTTTATCGTTAATGGTCATCAGGTAAGGCATGGGGCTGAGGATGTGTGCGCCATCAATACCATCGCCAGCAGAACCGATTTTTAAGTTATCGCGGGTAACAGGCCAAGATTTTTGCTTGATAACTTCGACATCGGTCATGCCGTATTTAGCAAAGAAACCTTTTTCTTTGGCAATAATTAGAGGTGCAGAATCAGTCAGAGCAATAAATCCGAGTTTGGCTTTGGTTGTCTCTACTTTGGGAGCATTCGCAACTGTAGAGACATTGGCTGCTGGTGCAGCAGATGGTGCATTACCACCACTAGAGGCTGTATTGCTGGAACAACCATGAGCAACAATAGAAGCTGCTGCTGCTGCGCCAGTGGTGAAAATAAATTTTCTGCGGGAAAGATTGGTCATTTAGGATTTGTCCTTTGTCTTTTGGGAGTTGTTATGCACTGGCGGAAAGAAGACGGACTAGAGGCTAGGGATTAGAGGCTAAAGGATAAAATTTTCATACTTCGTCCTTCAGCCTTCATACTTCATACTTCAACTAACACTTCTTGTTTCAGCTTTGCGCCGAAGTGCTTGATGAGTAAGTCTTGCAATACTGGTTGCAAGTCTTCGCAGGGTATGCCTTTAATTGCACAGGTTCCTAAATGAGCATCTTTGCCAACTTTGCCACCCATATAGATGTCTACGCCTTCTACGGCTTTGCCGTCTTTCCGGGCTTTAGTACCCATTAAGCCGATGTCTGCAACTTGTGGTTGTCCGCAGGAATTTGGGCAACCAGTCCAGTGAATGCGAACAGGCTGGGTTAAGGTTAAGTCTGCTTCTAAAGCTTGAATGGTGGCTAGGGCGCGGTTTTTGGTTTCGATGAGGGCAAAGTTACAAAATTGTGCGCCTGTGCAGGAAACTAGCGATCGCTCTAACACCCCCGGATTGATGGAAAATCTTTCTAGTAAAGGTTCTGCCAAAAATGTTCCGAGGCTACCATCAGAAATATTGGGAATGATGATGTTTTGTTCAACTGTGAGTCTAATTTCACCGCTGCCGTAAACTTCGGCGAGGCGGGCAATTTCAAACATATCTTCGGCATACAACCGCCCAACTGGGACGTGAAAGCCTACATAGTTCAATCCTGGTTGTTTTTGCTTATATGCACCGATATGGTCGCGTTTTTCCCAATCAATTTCGTCTTTGGGGGCAGCAGGTAAAAATGATTTACCTAAACGTTGTTCAACTTCTGCGCGGAACTTATCTATACCCCATTCATCAATCAACCACATCAAACGAGATTTCAGGCGATTTGCGCGTGAACCATTGTCCCGAAACACTTCTAAAACGGCTCTACATACTGCAACTACATCTTCTGGTGCTACCCAAGCATTGAGAGGAATTGCTGCATCACAACGTTTGGCTGAGAAAAAGCCACCAACCAAGATGTTAAAGCCGAATTTGAGTTCTGCTCCCCCTGCTCCCCTGCTCACGCCAGTTGCTACAACGGAGGTTCCCTCCGCAACGCACTGGCTCCTCTGCTCCCCTGCTTCTTTAAACGCTGGCACAAATGCCAAATCGTTAATTTCGGCGTGAACTGAATTGTCTCGTCCACCTGTGATAGCGATATTAAACTTGCGGGGTAGGTTAGTAAACTCTGGGTTGCCTTCGCCTTTATTGGTGAGCATATCTTGAATTTGCTGCACCAAATCTCGCGTGTCGAACAATTCATCTGCATCCAGTCCAGCCACGGGATCGCCTGTGATGTTGCGGACGTTATCCATCCCTGACTGAACACTGGTTAAACCGACGTTATGGAATTTATTGAAGATATCGGGTAAATCTTCAATTCTGATCCCCCGCAATTGAATATTCTGTCTGGTGGTAATGTCAGCACTACCATCATCTCCGTAACGCTGGACTACTTCTGCCAAAACACGCATCTGGTCGCTGGTGAGAATACCGTTGGGCATCCGCATCCGCATCATGAACTTACCTGGGGTAACTGGGCGGAAAAATACTCCTACCCACTTGAGTCGATGATCCCGGTCGGTTTCGTCCATTGCTTCCCATCCCAGGGCAGCAAATTTCTCAATCTCTGCTTTAACGGCGAGTCCGTCTTTTTCAGCTTTGAATTTTTCAAACTTATTGACGCTGGTTTTGGTAGTTGTTCCTGTATCTGTCATGAGCTAACTCTCATTATTGCTAATCCAGTGAGAACTTCAGGCGGTATTTACCCAATATCAATCAACCCGTAGTCTGGATTTTAGTTCTACGAGTTTTGCTGACTTTCAACTGAAATATTTATCTATTGCTGATTTCTAATGTTTAAGTGCGTTCTCAGATTGTTTATCTGCTGGTTAATTGACAAACAAGAGTCTGTCTTGAACTGAACGCGACTTCGTAAAGTCTGGGAGAAAATTTGTAATCTTTTACATTGGAGAAATTCACCAAGTAAACAGGGCTATTGTTTATGTAACATTTTCGATACTTTCAAGGTTAAAGTCTGATTCCTGCTAAAATCGTATAAATAACTACAGAATTCCAGTAAAATTGCTAATTAAGGATGGGATCAATGCGTTTTCTGCATCACACTGAGCAGATGAGTGATGCAAAAGTATCGATTCATTACACCAGCATGGACAAAAAATTGTAGATTTTATGCTGATGGTGCAGCCTCGGCAAGCATCTAACCGTAGAGCAGGCGATCGCTGTTAATCTAGAACAAATAATTTCCACAATCATGAAACGTCGTGATTTCATCAAATGTAGTCAATGGTCAAGAGTCATTGGTCATTTGTCCTTGGTCAGAAGGAAGCCTCGATTAAACAAGGTTTTTCTCATATACCTTTAAACCTTGTCTCCCTTTTCCCCTCCACTCCTAGTTTTTTATGCAAGGCAATATCAACCAGCTTTTGGTGCAGGCACAGACAGCATATGATGCAGCTGACTGGTCATCGTTAATTCAATATCTGCAACAGTTGATTTTGGTAGAGGATAATCAACATTCAGAACACTTACTGGAGTTAGCACTCTCAGTTTTAGAAATAGGTGATTTTCAGCAACGTTGGGAAATTACCAAGGTTTTACTTCGCTTGGGAAATATTGTGATTCCGCCATTGATTGAAATCTTAGAAGATGAAGATGCAGAGGAAGAATTGCGTTGGTATGCAGCCAGAACTTTGGGCGAGTTTCAGCATCCAGAGGCGATCGCACCTTTGGTTGAACTACTCAAAAAAGGCGAAGATGAAGAATTAAAAGCGATCGCAGCTACAGCCTTAGGGCAGATGGGTAGTATAGCAATAACTGAACTTTCAGCACTATTACAACAAGAAGATACAAGACTTTTGGCGGTGCAATCGCTTGCTTATATTCGCCATCCAGAAACTATCAAACCACTGTTGAGTGTGGTACAAGATGCCGAAGTAGCAGTCCGTGCCACCGCATTGGAAGCCCTCAGCAGTTTTCATGATCAACGTGTGCCACCTGTACTTTTGCAAGCATTAGATGATGTGGTGGCGACAGTCAGGCGCATTGCAGTGCTGGGTTTAAGTTTCCGCCCAGATTTATGTGCAAAGTTAGATTTAGTGGAACGACTACAAACCAAGCTTTACGACTTTAATATTGAGGTTTGTTATGCTGCTGCTACTGCCCTTTCGCGCATGGGTGGTGATGTTGCTGCCCTTCATTTATTTACGGTGCTGATGTCACCTCACACACCCACAACCCTACAGCTAGAAATTATTCGCGCTTTAGTTTGGGTAGGGACACTATCTGGTTTGGAATATTTGCAGCAAGCACTCGACCAAACTAAATCAGAAATCTTGTGGCAGGAAATCGTCACAGTTTTAGGGCGAGTAGAAAAACCACAATTAGCGACAAAAGCCACAGAAATTTTGTTGGAATTGCTAAATTCGCCACATCCAGCCACAGAAATTCCCAACATCAAAAGTGCGATCGCTTTATCTTTAGGACAGTTAGGTAATCAGCAAGCAATTGAATCATTAACGATACTACTAACAGACGATAATGAACAAGTAAAACTACATGCGATCGCTGCACTCAAAAAACTTTTACCAGAATTTGCCCCAACACAGTCTTGATTAAAAGTAAAGTAATTTACACTCTTCTTTGCGCCTTTGCTTGAGTGTAAAACCCAAAACCATGTAGAGACGTTACATGTAACGTCTCTACAGTATTTCACGAATATCGAAACTGCTGGATCTTCCCACTCAAATCAAACTTTGCATCGCCTGTTGTAAATCATTCGTAAAATCAGCCACAGCTTGCTTCGCACCAGCACGACTTTCTTTATAAGCCAAATAACGCTCAGATATAGATAGCGGTTGACCAATAGTAATATTAACTCGTTGCTTACCCAACTGCGGACGCTGAAAAGATTTAACACCTTTAATTTTGGCAATCATCTGCCATAAAATTAAAGTTGTTTCGGCAAATCTTTCGACTGAGGGTTTCTCTTTAATATAGTTGCCGGAAACTGCTACGAAACTTTCTACTAAACGCATATGCCACATTCTAGCATTAGCTTCTTCCGCGACGCGATCGCCTAACGCTTTCTCCACAGAAGATAATGTTTTGATATCCTTAAAATCTTCCCTAAATATGTAATTCCAGCCAGCTTGTTCTACCCGCCGACAACGGTCAGTTAAAGTTCCTTTTGCTGGCAAGTTAAAATACTGCTCAGATATTTGTAATGCGGCATTTAATAAAGCTTGTAATCGCAATGCTAAAGCTTCATTTCTATCTTTAATTTCCATGACAGTTTGAGCATCCGCTAACTTTTGATGATAAAATTTTGTGTAAAATTTCTCCATCAAAGCAAGTAAATGTTCTGCCAAAGTTAACAAGCGCGGATAAAGCAATTCCATTGAAGCAACATTATCTTTACTGCCAGAATTTATAGGCAAACCACTAGCAGCTTCCAAGTCACTTAACAATTGCGCGATCGCACTCCAAGGTGCAGCAGTATAACTATATTTAATCCCAACTGGTACAATTAAAACCTGTTCCGAGCGTCCGGCTTTTTGTAAATCTTCCGCGCACCAAAAGCCTAACTGGGCAATACCGGGTTCCAATGGACTAATAATTTCCGATAGTCCATTTGTTGCACCTTCTGGCGCAGCAGCCATTGGGAATTTACCATTGGCGAACAAATCACGCGCTGAACGCAACCCCGTCCAGTCAGCCTTACCGCGTTGGATAGGAGTTCCACCCAACCGAGAAGCCACCCAACCGACATAGTTACCTGCCCAGAGAGGAATGCCGCGATCGTAGATAAAATGAGCATGAACCGGAGACTGTAATGCTATACCCTGTTCTCGTGCTACCTGCGGCACAAGTTGAGATAGTAAGTAGCCCAAACAAAAGGGATCATCTGTTTTAGGATGACGAAATGCCAACAAAAAGCGTACCTTCCCCTCTTGAAACTGACGATAAAGATCCGCCAAAATCTCAACGTTGTCTGCTTCAATGTGGGAAATAGCAGTTTGCCATTGTATCCAACTAGGTAGAAACGTGTGAACAACTCGCAAAAATAAAGGATTCAATGCTGGCGGAATAAATTCCAGGGGTGGCTGCGCTTGATAAATTACGTCTGACAAGGTAAGTTTCTCCTGAAGTATGAAGTCTGAAGTGTGAAGTCTGAAGTCTGAAATTTCCTCCTTCTGCCTCCTACCTCTTGCTTTGTGATAAATAACTATTGACCAACAAAAGGTTGAAGGATGAATAAAGAATTGTGACAAACCTCCTAGTGGGCAAGAAAATCCAGCTTTTTTCCTTAGTGCAAGCCTTATCCTTTTATAACTAGCGTAATCTCAGACTTCATACTTCACACTTCAGCCTTTAGTTGACCAAGCACTTTATACTTCATACTTCATACTTCATACTTTATTTGACACAGAGATTAACGATTCTAAGAAGGGACTAAACGATGCGACTGTCACAAATGTTATTCGTTACACTTCGGGATGATCCTGCCGATGCGGAAATTCCTAGCCATAAGTTATTACTCCGTGCAGGGTATATTCGTCGCATCGGTAGCGGTATTTATGCTTATCTCCCATTTATGTGGCGGGTGTTGCAAAAAGTTTCCCAAATTGTGCGGGAAGAAATGAACGCCACAGGCGCACAAGAATGTTTGTTACCCCAATTACAACCTTCTGATTTATGGAAGGAATCAGGACGTTGGGATACTTACACGAAAGCTGAAGGAATTATGTTTTCTCTAATTGATCGCCGCGATCAACAATTAGGATTAGGGCCGACTCATGAAGAAGTCATCACAGCGATCGCTCGTGATATGATTCGCTCTTATCGTCAGTTACCGCTACATCTCTACCAACTGCAAACCAAGTTCCGTGACGAAATTCGCCCCCGCTTTGGTTTAATGCGTGGTCGAGAATTCATCATGAAGGACGGTTATTCCTTCCACGTCGATGAAGAAAGCTTGAAAAAAACCTACCAAGATATGTACCAAGCCTACAGCAATATGCTGCGGCGTGCTGGGTTAGCGTTCCGTCCCGTAGAAGCCGACTCAGGTGCAATTGGTGGTTCCGGTTCTACCGAATTCATGGTGTTGGCGGAAGCTGGTGAAGACGAAGTTCTCTACACCGAAGATGGTAAATATGCCGCTAACGTGGAAAAAGCTGTTTCTCTACCTGCGGACGCGGAAGCTTCAGCGTTTACTAGTTATGAAAAACGCGAAACACCGGGAACAGATACGATTGAAAAACTCTGTCAATTTTTGAAAGCTTCTTCCACCCAAGTAGTTAAGAATGTCCTTTACCAAACAGTTTATGATAATGGGTTGACTGTGTTGGTATTAGTAACTATTCGTGGGGATCAGGAAGTCAATGAAGTCAAATTACAGAATGAATTGACGCGCTTAGCAGCTAACTATGGCGCAAAAGCAGTCATCGCTTTAAATGTACCCAATGCGGAAACACAACAAACATGGGCGGCGAAGTCTTTACCTTTAGGTTACATTGCCCCAGATATTAGCGATGAATATATTGCTGGTAACAAACAAGTCCACGCCAAATTTGTCCGGTTGGTGGATAAAACAGCCGTTGATTTAAAAAACTTTGTGACTGGTGCAAATGAAGCTGGTTATCACGTAGTTGGGGCAAATTGGAATGAGCAATTTCAGCTACCAGAAAGTGTAGTAGATTTGCGTAAAGCCAGACCAGGCGATCGCGCCCTGCATAACCCTGAACAAACTCTCTCTAGTGCGCGTGGCATAGAGGTTGGTCACATCTTCCAATTAGGCACAGAATATTCCCAAGTGATGGGTGCAACTTATACCAACGAACAAGGTGAAGAAAAACCCTTAGTTATGGGTTGCTATGGAGTGGGTGTGTCTCGATTGGCACAAGCAGCCGTTGAGCAATCTTACGATAAAGATGGGATTATTTGGCCTGTAGCGATCGCACCTTATCACGCGATTGTCACAATTCCAAATATTAATGATGCTCAACAAGTGCAAATTGCCGAAAAACTTTATACCGAACTCAATCAAGCCGGAATTGAAACATTATTAGATGACCGTGATGAACGCGCCGGAGTTAAATTTAAAGACGCTGATTTAATTGGCATACCTTATAGAATTGTTACCGGACGCGCAATCACTAACGGCAAAGTTGAAGTAGTAGAAAGAGCAACTCGTCAATCTCAAGAAATTGCTATTGATGAAGTTATAACTACACTTAAACAATGGATTACAGCAGCAATAAATAATAAATAATAGGCAACGGAGTATAGGTGGTGACTTATATAACAGTCATAAATCATTCGTAACCAAAAAGATCCCCGACTTCTTTAATAAGTCAGGGATCTGAGCTTACTATCCACTATTTCCTAATTGTTAATACTTTACAAAATCTCACGAAATAATGAGATTTATAGAATTTGGCAGATGACGGATTTAAAGTGCAAATTCTAGAATTAAAGTAGGAATCTCAAATATCAGCGAATCCCATTATTTAGGCATATAGAGCCATTCATCAAATCTCTGGAAACTCTAAACTTATAAGTATCGTCCTTAACCAGGCTGCTCTTCACATAAACATTATTTCAGCCCTCAGTCAGTCAGGAAGGTTTTTAATATGAATGATCAACAAGGATCTAATCGCGTATCTTCGGGTGTAATTGCAGCCGTCTCAGCAGCTGTTATCGCAGTAAGTGGTGGTGTGGCTTGGTTGGCTACCCAGTCAAACAAAGTGCCTGTAACATCCAACCCCGCAAACCCCAATCAAAGCATTCAACAGCCACAGCAGCCAACAACTACCCAACCAAACGAAAAAACTGCTCAAGTTTACTGGCTGAAACCTAAAGAAAGAAATGTTGCTTTAGTTCCGCAACCTCTTCAAGTAGCAGCTAACCAGCCTAATCAAGCTTTAGAAAGAGCGTTTAAAGCTTTGCTAGAAGGGCCAAGCGACAGTACAGATTCCACCACCATTCCCAAAGGTACTAAGCTACTAGGATTGAAAGTAGAAGGTGATGAAGTCCATGTAAATTTATCGGATAGCTTTACCAGTGGCGGCGGTAGTACCTCAATGGTAGGTCGTGTAGGGCAAGTTGTTTACACTGCCTCAAGCTTGGATCCTAAAGCCAAGGTTTATATTGACGTGAACGGTAAACGTTTAGATGTGTTAGGTGGCGAAGGTGTAGAGTTGCAACAACCCCTGACTCGTGAAAGCTTTGATAAAAATTATCCGCTTTAGTCAATAGTCAATGGTCATTAGTCATTAGTCATTAGTCATTAGTAAATACAAATGACAAAGGACAAATGACACTTGACCTAAATTTTTGTGTTCAGAACGCGAAAGTTACGAGCTTGCTGTTCTAACCTTGTAGCGATGCGATCGCACACCTGATTACACAATTCAAAAATCATTTCGTCTTCCACTCGGTAGTAAGCGCAAGTTCCTTCACTGCGGCGGCTGAGGATTCCGGCTTGCCACATTACCTTTAGGTGTTTAGAGACATTTGCCTGCGAAGTTTGTGTTGCCTCTACCAATTCTTGTACGCATTTTTCTTCATCCCGTAGTAAGTGCAACAGCCGCAGACGCATCGGCTCACTTAACAGGCTGAAATATTCGGCTACTTGTTGCACCACTTCCGGCGGTACAGGCAACGCTTGTTTCATCAGGAATGATCCGTAAAAACAGACAAGGTTAACAATCACTCATTTCATATATAGATTAATACTTAATCAGGGTTAATTCGCATCAAAGGTTGACCATATTCTACAGGTTCCCCATTTTGGAGAAGAATTTCCATAACTTGTCCTGATACTTCGGCTTCGATTTCGTTCATCAGCTTCATCGCTTCAATGATACACACCGTTTGTCCTTGACGGACGCGATCGCCGACTTCTACAAATGGCGTTTCGCCAGGTGCAGGTGCGCGATAAAATGTTCCTACCATTGGCGAAGCAACTTCGACTAATCTTTTGTCAATAGTTGAAGGCGCATTCACCGACATCTGTACACCAGCGCCTGTCACCGCACTATCTAAAATACGCTCCGTGGAAAGCGTTGGTGCGGGAACCGTCGTTATTGCTGTACCAACCACACCACTGACAGCAGTTTGACCAATCGGTACAGAATGATTGTTAATGCTTCCAGCTTTACGTACCGTTAGTTCAAAGTTATCACTTTTGAGAGTTACTTCTGCAATATCTGTTTGTGCAATAGTTACTAGCAGTTGGCGGATTTCATTAAAGTCCAATGGCACAGCTTTTATTACCTCGACCTGTCCGTAAATTAAGAATTTTAAGTAATACCAATTTAAAGAGTGATTGAGGCAGATGGATTGACATAACTCAGACACAAACAGTCATTCCAATCCAAAATCCAAAATCTAAAATCCAAAATGGTATGAGGGCAGGGATTTAAACCCTATATAGGAATTTAAATCGCAATTAGCTCTAAATTAAGAGACAATTTATTCCCTGCCTAAATATTTATCTTCACGAGTATCAATCCGAATCCGTTCTCCTTGAGAAATAAACAAGGGAACCATAACGATTGCACCAGTTTCTACTGTGGCTGGTTTAGTACCACCTGTAGCCGTATCACCCTTAACACCAGGATCAGTTTGCGTAACTTCTAAAACTACGGAATTAGGTAATTCTACCTCAAGAACTTGGTCATCCCAACGAATCACGTTGACTTCCATACCTTCCTTGAGGTATTTGACGCGATCGCCAATTTGCGTGGCGCTGAGTCGTCCTTCTTCGTAGGTTTCCATATCCATAAAGACAAACTCATCGCCTTCTTTATAGGTATGCTGCATCGTGCTTTTTTCCAGAGTCGCTTGTGGTACAGTTTCCCCAGCCCGGAACGTCCTTTCTAAAACCTTACCGCTTTGAACGTTTTTCAACGTTGTGCGGACAAATGCCGAACCTTTACCGGGTTTAACGTGGAGAAAATCAACCACCCGCCATACAGACCCGTCTAATACAATCGATACACCGGGTCGAAAGTCGTTACTAGAGATCATGAAGCTTTCAAATTTTGGAAGACAATCGGCATTTATTGTACCCTTCAAGCGGAGTAATTGGTTAATTAGTCAACTGAAGTATGAAGTCTAAAGTCTGAAGTCTGAAATGGTATCACCCATGAAGCAAACAGTTAAGCCAGTGTATTATGAGCGAGTTTACTGGCGCAAAACTTTTCAAGATTAGCAATGATACATAAGTCAGGAGACGAAGCTTGTACTAACTTTTTTAGCCAAAATTTGATTTTCAGCTAGGAAGACGAAATTTCAGACTTCAGACTTCAGACTTCATACTTTCTCAGCACTCCTACTGTGGGAAGATTATTGATGGGTTACGCCCAGTCAACAATATTCATGCTGCATTTGAGCCATACTCATGTTTAAGATCATCAAATCCTGGCTAAAGTCCAGCCTAATAATAATACTGTTGGTAACAATATTTTTAGGCATCAATACAGCAGGCTGGACACCCTCCAGTTATGCCGCTTTGCCATCTGGCAATGCAATTACCGACGGCAAAGCTTTGTTGCGGTACGCACTCCCGATTAAAAATGAACCGATACGGCAACTACAAGCCAGTTTAGAAGATATCTCTAGCCAGTTGCGGGCAAATCGACGCTGGGGCGCTATCTCCAAAGACCTTAGTAAAGCATCTCGTGTTCTCGATAAGCCTTCACAAATCTTAGCAAGCGTCCCCGAAGAGCGCCAACCCCAAGCAGAAAAGTGGGTTACGGAGTTAAAATCAGGTGTGGCTAAACTGCAAGAATTGACACAAACTAAAGATAAAGAACAAATTCTGCAAGAAAAAAATAAACTGCTGAATTTAGTTTCTTTACTAGAAGAGTCAATGGTGAAAGAATTTCCCTTTGAAGTACCTGACGAGTACAGTAATTTACCCCAACTCAAAGGCCGTGCCACCATTGAATTTAAAACCAATAAAGGCGACTTAAGTGTTGTTGTGGATGGTTACAGCGCACCAGTCACATCTGGTAACTTTGTGGATTTAGTACAAAGGGGTTTTTATAATGGGTTAGAATTTACTCGTTCTGAAGAATCCTACGTGTTGCAAACTGGCGACCCCCCAGGCAAGGAACAAGGTTTTATTGACCCAAAAACGGGCAAATACCGAGCAGTTCCTTTAGAGATTTTGGCAGAAGGTGATAAAGCACCAACCTACGGCATTACTTTAGAAGATGCTGGTCGTTATCTAGATATGCCAGTTTTACCTTTTTCGTCCTTTGGTGCATTGGCAATGGCACGTCCCGAAACTCAAGTTAATGGCGGTTCATCGCAAGTGTTCTTCTTTTTGTTTGAACCAGAACTCACCCCCGCAGGACGTAACTTGTTGGATGGACGTTACTCAGTTTTTGGCTATCTAACAGAAGGCAAAGATGTCTTAGATAAACTCAAAGCTGGCGACAAAATTGAATCAGCTACGGTAACTCAAGGATTAGAAAATTTGGTTGAACCGTAAATGAAGTATGAAGTGTGAAGTATGAAGTCTGAAATCTCACACTTTACACTTTATAGATTTATAGGTAAGTTACACTCACTTTTGCGATCGCAACAATCACAAATGCGATCGCAAAATCTATTAAGTAGTCGTGCAAAATTAATTGTACATTTGTCATTGCGTACTCCTTCGGAGAAGCAAGCTACGCGTAGCGTCTCGTTCGCGCAGCGTCTGGGTTAGGAGAAGAGAGGAACGAAGCAATCCCAGAGGCTTAGGCTTCTTGCAATATATAAATATTTTTGCATAAGTACTTAACATCTTATCCTTGCAAAACTTCAGCCGCAGTTAACTGAAGATTAGCAAAAATTGTAGAAGCAATGGCACTTTCTCCCTCATAAACTCGTTCATCATAAAATCCCTCCACCCATTCCAACACTGTCACCTTTTGGGCGATATGATCAACAATCCAATACTCTGCAATTCCCCTTGCTGCATACTCCGATCTTTTATAGCGATAATCCCGATTTTCCTGATTTGGGCTGACAATTTCAACCACTAACAAAGGCGGCGGCATATCCATTAAAATCAAAGAGCGTGTAGCTCCTTGCATTACCTGGGCTAACTCCTCAGAATATACCACCAAATCAGGCACACGTACCCCCACCTTTTGGCTATGAACAGCTACCTCTGCTTTCATCCGTAATCGATAAGATGGAATTCCCAGTTGCAAGAAAAAACTAACTAAAAACATCGCTATCCGTTGATTAATATCACTCTCGGATGACACGGGAATTAATTCTCCATTTTCTAATTCATATAAATTATCCGTCCCATCGTCATAATTAAGAAATTCTTCAAAAGTCATCTTTTTAGTGGCTGCAACTGTCATTGCTTTTTCTCCTAGATGTGACTTTTATTGATTATTTTAACAGTGCCTCTAAGAGGTTATTTGAAAAGTGTTCGGTTGTGATTTTAGTCACTTAAGATCACCCCTAGCCTTGAAAAGGGGGGAACCGGAGTCAAAGTCCCCCTTTTGAAGGGGGATTTAGGGGGATCTCAAATATTGTGCTACCAACGAGAGGACTTTTAAAACATCCTCTAATTTCTCCATCCCCTGTTGAATTTCTACATCTTCATGCACTATTTCCTTTCCATCACCCTCGAAGTCATTGCGAGGAGGAACGACGAAGCAATCGCAAAAACTAGACGATTATGCGATTACTTCGCTGCACTCGTAATGACAATTTAAGGGGGATAAAAAGCTTGAAACCCATGCAGATAGTACTTGTGTATACACTGTAGTTGATAAGAGGAGAATACCGTAAAGCGGGTGGGATGCTTTAGGATTTATCAGCAATTAACCGATACAATTATTTAAAAATACTCTAAATTATATTTAAACGGTTTATATGGTAACGAAATCTAACGTTCAGGTAACAATTTCCCTGGTTGAACCGGACTTAGACGACAGTGAATTACAAGCAGAAGTACAGAATTTGCTTCCCCAGCTAAGAGAAGTAGACGGGGTAGAAGAGGCAGATGTAGTTGCAGTCACAGAAGTACCAAAAGATTCTAAAGCTTTGGGTGGTTTCTCTTTGGGAACATTCAAAGCATTAATTAATCCAGCTATCGTCAAGCCTGTATTTGAATTTTTAGGTCGGTTGTCTAATAAAACTTTTGAAGTCGAAGTAGAAGCCTACGGTGAAAAAATCAAGGTGAAAGCCAGTAGCAAAGAAGATTTTATATCTCTCATCGAGCAAACCGAGGCTTTATTGAACAACGCCAAAAACAGACAAAACAGCAACGATGGCTAAAGTAGCACTGCTAATCGGGATTAGCGAATATCAAGAACCGACATTAGCACCGCTACCTAATGCAGTGAATGATGTTGAAGCAATGCAGCGAGTTTTGCTCAACCCGGAAATGGGTGGTTTTGATGATGTCAAAGTGCTAAAAAATCCTCAACGTCAAGAGATGGAAGATGCTATCTATAACTTGTGTGGCGATCGCCAGAAAGAAGACTTACTACTTTTCTACTTTTCTGGTCATGGTATAACAATCGGCAGTGGTGATTTTTACTTCTCAAGTTCCATCACCAAGAAAAACAAGGGAACATTAGTTCTTCCCACAGCCGTAGCTGCGACAAGTGTACACAGATACATGAACGACAGCAAATCTAAGCGACAAGTGGTAATTTTAGATTGCTGTTTTAGTGCTGCTTTTGCCAAAGGTTTGACAACCAAAGATAGTGGTAATATTGACCTGCAACAGCAACTAGGCGGTGAGGGTAGAGCAATTCTCACAGCTACGACTTCTACACAATATGCGTTTGAATCTGATGGTTTAGACTTGTCGATTTATACTCATTATCTCGTAGAAGGGATTGAGAAAGGAGCAGCCGACAAAGATGAAGATGGTTTAATTGCGGTAGATGAATTGCACGACTACGCCAAAAGCAAAGTGCAAGAAGCATCCCCCGCCATGACACCAGAGCTATATTACATCAAAAAGGGTGAGCCGATTATTCTGGCAAAGTCACCCAAGGATGATCCTCAACTGAAGTATCGCAAGGAAGTTGAGAAAATTGCTCTGGAGGATGAAGGAGAGATTTCTGGAGTTAAACGTATCTCATTAAACGTGTTGCGGAATAATTGGGGATTATCTGTTGATGATACGAACGCAATTGAATTTGAGGTTTTTGAACCTTATCGCAAACGCCAGGAAAAATTGCAAACTTATGAGCAAGCTTTGTCTGAGATCAAAAAATATCCTCCTAGTCCCAAAGACCGCAATGATTTAAAATATTTACAAAATATCTTAAGTCTGCGAGATGAAGATGTCGCACCGATAGAACAACGAGTATTTGCCCCGAAAGAAATCGAATATCAAAGACAACAAGAAGCCGAACGACTACACCAAGAACAACAAAACAAAAAATCATCTCCAGATATTCAAACTCGGAATTTTGAATTTGACTCGGCTACCATCACCCTCAAATCATCTGGGTTTTTAGGAATGGGGAAAAAAAGCTGCGAAATCAACCGCAGTCGGGGACGCGCTGAGTTTTTTGCCGAAGAATTAGGTAATGGCGTAGTTCTGGAAATGGTGGAGATTCCTGGCGGTAAATTTCTCATGGGTTCGCCAGAGAGTGAGGAAGGACGATATGACTCTGAAAGTCCACAACACACCGTCACCGTTCAACCCTTTTTCATGGGTAAATTTCCCGTCACCCAAGCCCAATGGAGAGCCGTGGCTGGGTTTGATAAAGTAAATATTGATTTAAATCCCGACCCATCCAATTTTAAAGGTGCTAACCGTCCTGTAGAATGTGTTTCGTGGAATGATGCAGTTGAGTTTTGCGCCAGACTATCAAAAAAAACAGGCAAAATCTATCGCTTACCCAGTGAGGCGGAATGGGAATATGCTTGTCGTGCGAAAACAACTACGCCGTTTTACTGTGGCGAAACAGTAACCACAGATTTAGCGAATTACCGAGGAACAGACTGGGAGTATCAAGGAAAAACGTACCCAGGCAATTATGCTCAAGGCCCAAAGGGTGAATATCGACAGCAAACAACTGATGTGGGAAAATTCTCTGCAAACCCCTTTGGTTTATTTGATATGTGTGGTAATGTATGGGAATGGTGTCAGGATGAGTGGCACAAAAATTATAATAATGCGCCAACAGACGGCAGTTCATGGCTAGTTGATAATGATAATCCTTCTCGTCTGCTTCGCGGTGGTTCGTGGGGCAACTATCCCTGGTTTTGCCGTTCGGCGGATCGCGGCAGGCTCGCGCGTGACAACTGGTTCAACTACGTGGGTTTTCGGGTTGTGGTTGTGCGGCGCAGGGCTTCTTAGCACTTTACACTCTTGGCCTTTAGCCCTCTGCAATTTTTTCTTTACCCTTCTTACCCCGCGCGAAGCGCGATCAAATTTTTTTAGATTTTACGGATGAGTGATTTACCTATAATACAGAAGACTTACGATTTAATCAAGTGGTACGTGCCGATTTTAAACCGCCTCCCCAGAGATCATAAATTATTGTTGGCAAATCGGATTATTACAGAACTATACAACTTACTTGATGTTTTAATCGTAGCACGATACGCTAAACAGAAATTAATTTATTTAGAATCTTTGAATAGTAAGCTAGATATCTTACGTTATCAAACTCGCCTACTTTTAGAATTTAACCTAATTAAAACAGAACGTTACGAATATGCCCAAAAGCTATTAAATGATATTGGCATCGATTTAGGTGGCTGGATAAAACAACAAAAAAACCGAGACGTGAATGAAAAGATACGGTAATCTTTGGAGCGAAGTTATAGCATTTGATAACTTATTATCAGCAGCCCACAAAGCCCAAAAAGGCAAACGTTTCCGAGAAAATGTTTTAGTCTTTAACTACAATCTAGAGCAAGAGCTATTTCAATTGCAAGCAGAATTAGAGTCAAAAACATACTGTCCGGGAACATATAAAACATTTCAAATTTACGAACCTAAACCACGCATGATTTCGGCGGCTCCCTATCGTGATAGAGTTGTACATCATGCTTTATGTAACATAATTGTTCCTATATTTGAACGCACATTTATTAGTGATTCATACGCCAACCGTGTTGGGTTTGGCTCTCATCGTGCTTTGCGCCGCTTTACTACATTTGCTCGTTCTAGTCGTTATGTGTTCCAGGCTGATATTCGTAAATATTTTCCGAGTATCGACCATGAAATTTTAAAGTCACTCATATATCGTAAAATCAAATGCCCTAATACACTCTGTCTAATTAATACAATTATTGATAATAGTAATTTCCAAGAACCAGTAATTCATTACTTTCCAGGTGATAATTTATTAATGCCGTTGCAAAGACGATGTGGCTTACCAATTGGCAATCTAACGAGCCAGTTTTTTGCTAACGTCTATCTAAATAAGTTTGATTATTTCGTGAAAGAACAACTTAAAGCATCTAAATATATTCGTTATGTTGATGATTTTGCTTTATTTTCAGATGAGCAAGAATTTTTAGAAACAGCCAGAGTTAAAATTGAAGAATATCTGATTAATTTAAGACTTAAAATTCATCCAATCAAAAGCCAATTATTTAAAGCAAAACATGGAGCAAACTTTGTCGGTTTTCGCATCTTACCAAACCAGATTCGTGTACGCAGTGATAATCTACGTTTGGCGAGAAAAAGATTACGGCGAATGCTGAGAGACTATCATGAAGGTAAAATTGAAGCTGAAAAATTGACTCAATCTCTACAAAGTTGGATTGCTCACTTAAAGCACGGTGATACATGGCAACTGCGCCAGCAAATATTTAGTAGTTTAATGTATAACGTATCGTGTTAATTTTAAGATTGGGTTAGGCGACACCGACTGCTTCGCGGTGGTTCGTGGAACAACAATCCCAGGAATTGCCGTTCGGCGAATCGCAACAGGAACGCGCGTGACAACAGGAACAACAACGTGGGTTTTCGGGTTGTGGTTGTGCGGCGCAGTACTCTTTTGTGTCAGAACTGGTAAATGGGAATTTATCGGGAGTACCTAATAAGAGTCCAGGCTTAATCCAGTGAGGTTGACAACAATCTCCGAATATAAAACTGAGTCGGATAGCTTGGTAGGCTGCAAAGTCGAACAGTTGTCCGGCTCAATTAAATTTGTGAGTGCGAGCGCCAAATTCTGCAACTCACATTGAATCAATGCGATTGCTGCGTCTTTCCTCCTTGCAATGACATCCAACCTACGACGGCTCAGAGTTTATGTTATGAAGTGTGCGATCGCCATCTTTCATAGGTTGTTTGCATAAAACCCAACAAATGAGATGCAGGTCATTAAAAAACTCCATAGCCCGTATATTCCCGCATTTCAGGAGCTTGAAATCCTAAAACAATATCATCTTTTGGAACCCCTCGCTCTACAAGTTCTTGAGCTACTCTCATTTCCGTCATATTCTGCTCAATCGAAATTTTTTTCTGCTTAATATCCAAATGTAAAACACAACCATAAACTCGCCGATGACCATCCCATCCTACATTCATAACCATGTAATGGTCTTGTTTTGTATCAAAAACGGTGTAACAATCAATCTTACCATTCGCTATTGGAATAGCAGCATAAGCCGTCAACAACGACTGAATGATATTGCGATAAGATTCTAAGGTATCCATTGCACAATTACCGCTTGAATTGGGTCAAAAATAATTTGTTTAATCTGATATCTCTCCACAGATGTTTGAGCAAATTCTCGCTTGAAAAAAGCTTCATAAATACTTATTGGCACTGCCAAATAGAGAATACGATCTGAATCACTGACTTCTAAGGCAAGCCGATAATTCAAAAATTGTCCTAACGCCGCATGGTAATCTGTTAGTGGTGAATCACTCAGAAATGTTTTAATTTCAACTGCAATTTTTTCTTCACCTCGCTCTGCGGCTATCAGTTGCTCTGCACCTAAATCTATTTCAAACTTAGTTCCACCAACTTCTAGTCGTAGGGGATCATCGGTTATCTTCCACTGCTCTTTTTCTAAAGCAATTCTAACCACAGCATGAAATTTATCTTTAGCTGCCATCTTTAAAGTTTTCTGATTTACTTAACATTTTAAGCCAGTAGGTTGGGTTGCGCTGTCGCTCCACCCAACAAAATCTACGGAAGTTTACAAATTACTTGCATTCCAAACTTGATGAAGTGCGATCGCTCTTGCTAAGAAGTATTGTAGAGTGTGCGAGCGCTTGGTAGCTAATTTACAAATTACCGACGGCAAAAACTTGATGAGGTGCGATCGCTCTTGCTAAGAAGTATTGTAGAGTGTGCGAGCGCATTTGTGCCAGATTTAGGCATTCATTGAGTTTTACTTTTAGTTAGTATTGTAGAATGTGCATGAAATAAAACCTTGATTTTTGCAGTAGGGATATGACAGCAGAGACCACAATATCCATTCCAGTCGATGCCACTACAGCACAAGCTTACAACCAAGCATCCACAGAAGCGCAAAGAAAAATACAAATTCTCCTGCAATTACGAATGTGTGAATTGCTTAATACATCGCACCTTTCTTTGCGTGAATTGATGGACGAAATTGGTGCAGAAGCAGAAGCCAAGGGATTAACACCAGAGATTTTGGAGACGCTACTGAGTGACGAATAGCCTCAGTTATGTTCATTCCCCAAAAGTATTGTAAGATGTGCCATCGCTCTTAAATTTGTGTGTGGTTTACAAATTACCGGCGGCAAAAACTTGATCAGGTGCGATCGCTAATTCTCCAAAAGTCTGCGATACAATTTTCTGGTCAGCAGTAAACACCTTCTCTTCGTAAAATCCTTCTTCCAGCAACAGTACAGTAATTTTTAATTCTAACGGGTCTACAATCCAATATTCTGGCACTCCAATCGCCGCATATTCAGAACGCTTATAACGATAGTCTCGCTTAATAGAATCTGGACTAACTACCTCTACAATTAGCAATGGTGCTGACTCAAACACTGCTGAAACATTCAGCAAATCTGGTATTTGTTCCTGCGTTACCACACACAAATCAGTTAACCGGGATTTATCTTTTCCCGTCCTCACCCCAATTTCTCTAAAAGTCAACCAAGGTAAACCCAACCGCTTGATTTCTCCATCCAGCAGTTGCTCCAAAAATTTAGTAATAAAGAAATGTTCAAATGTTGGAGGGTTCATTAATTCCAGCTTGCCATCCACTAGTTCATGGTGAAAACCACTGCCATCATCATAGTTTAAATACTCTTCAAATGTGAGCTTTGTAACTGGTGTGGTAAGCATCGCAATATTTACTCCCGTTTACAAATTACCTGCATTCCAAACTTGATGAGGTGCGATCGCTCTTGCCCAGAGATATTATCATAAAATGTGCGATCGCACTAAGGATTTTAAGTTTTACTTATTCAGGAGAGATAATATAATGAATCATGCTGAATGGAGAGTTAAAGTTTTAGAAGAAGTGCAGCAAATTCCAGATGCTAAGTTAGCACAACTGTATGAGTTAATTCACGGTTTCCGACTGAGTTCAGAAACAAAGAGCAACAACGCTGCTGCAATCATGCAGTTTGCAGGTTGCTGGAAAGATTTATCAGACAAAGAATACAGTGAATTTTTAGACGAGATTTCTATCCGTCGTCAGATGGAGTTACAAGATTGGAATCAACCTTGATCTTCGATTCATCTAAATTTATGAATGGTTTACAAATTACCGGCGGCAAAAACTTGATCAGGTGCGATCGCTAATTCTCTAAAAGTCTGCGATACAATTTTCTGGTCAGCAGTAAACACCGTCTCTTCGTAAAATCCCTCTTCCAGCAACAGTACAGTAATTTTTAATTCTAACGGGTCTACAATCCAATACTCCGGCACTCCAACCGCCGCATATTCAGACCGCTTATGACGATAGTCTCGCTTTATCGAATCTGGACTAACTACCTCTACGATTAATAATGGGGGTGTCTCAAACACGGCTGAAACTTTTAACAAGTCTCGTGCTTGCTCCTGCGTTACCACACACAAATCAGTTAACCTCGACTTATTTTTCCCTGTTCTCGTCCCAGTGTTGCGAAAAGTCAACCAAGATAAACTTAATCTCTGGATTTCTACTGTAAATGCGGTATCTAAAAAAGCGACAATCAAAAAATGTTCAATCGTTGGGATGTTTATTAACTCCAGCCTGCCATTCACTAGCTCATAATGAAAACCATTGCCATCATCATAATTTAAATACTCTTCAAATGTGAGCCTTTGTGACTGGTGTAGCGACCATCCCAACATCCCCTTAGACGATACCATTATCGTAACTGAAGTATGAAGTCTGTAGTCTGAAATTTTACTCTTTAACCTTCTGACAAATGACCAATGACCAATGACCAATGACAAAAGTCAAAGATATTGGCGAACAAGGACTTTTAGCAAAATTACACCGCTTTTGTCCCGCAGAAATTATTGGAGATGATGCGGCAGTACTTGACACTGAGCCAGGAAAATGCTTAGTAGTAACAACAGATGTCTTAGTTGACGGCGTACATTTTAGTGATGCTACCACTTCCCCAGAAGATGCAGGCTGGCGAGCCGCAGCAGCCAATTTATCAGATTTAGCCGCAATGGGGGCTGCTCCTTTGGGTATTACCGTTGGTTTGGGGCTGAACGGAGATTTAAGGGTTAGTTGGGTGGAGGGACTTTACCAAGGCATGACAGAATGCTTACAAAAATACAATACCGCAATTGTGGGTGGTGATGTGGTGCGATCGCCTGTCACCACAATCTCAATTACCGCCTTTGGTCAAGTTGCTCCTCTGCGAATTATCCATCGTTCTGCTGCTCAAGTGGGAGATGCGATCGTCGTCACAGGTATTCACGGAGCCTCCCACGCAGGTTTACAATTACTATTGCATCCCGAATTAGGATACAACCTCACCACCGCAGAAAAAACTGCTCTCATCCAAGCACATCAACGTCCACAACCAAGATTAGATGTCTTGCTTATTCTCCAAGAAATTTTAGCATCTCAACCGGAAATCACCTTTGCCGGCATGGATAGCAGCGATGGTTTAGCAGATGCTGTTTTACAAATTTGTCGCGCCAGTAGGGTTGGTGCAATTATAGAAAGTACAAAAATTCCCACATCCCCAACTTTTGAGCATTGGCTCACACCAAAACAAGCACTAGATTACGCTCTCTACGGTGGCGAGGACTTTGAATTAGTACTGTGCTTACCACAAAAACCAGCCAAAACTTTAGTACAAAAACTGAGTCAACACGCCGCAATTATAGGCACTATCACCGATAGTTTACAAGTACTATTGTATAACGAACACCAAAAAATCCCCGACCAAGTTCTCAGCCTTAGCCAGGGGTTTCAACATTTTTAGTCAATAGTCCAAAGTCGAGAGTCAACAGTCCATAATTTTGACTATTGACCATTGACCATTGACCATTGACCATTGACAAATTACTGCCACTTCTCAGCTACTAATTCTGCCAAATCAAGAACACGTTGGCTGTAACCCCACTCGTTGTCATACCATGCCATAACTTTTACTAAGTCACTGCCCATCACCAAAGTTAAGCTGGCATCAACAATCGAAGAAGCATCAGTACCTTGGTAATCAGAAGAGACCAACTGGAGTTCACTGTAGTCTAGGATACCTTTGAGTGAACCCTCTGAGGCATCTTTGAGAGCTTGGTTAACTTCTTCCGTAATAGTACGCTTCTCAACCTGAACAACGAAATCTACCATTGAGACGTTCGGGGTTGGTACGCGCAAAGCAACACCATTCAGCTTACCTTTGAGTTCTGGAATTACGAGCGCCACTGCTTTTGCTGCACCTGTAGAGGTGGGGACAATGTTGATGGCTGCTGCTCTTGCCCTACGCACATCGCGGTGAGAAGCGTCTAGCAAACGCTGGTCTCCGGTGTAGCTGTGGGTTGTAGTCATTGTGCCTTTGATGATGCCGAATCTGTCATTCAGCACCTTGGCGATGGGAGCTAAACAGTTGGTTGTACAGCTGGCATTACTAATAATGTGATGTGTATTGTGGTCGTAGTCGTGATGATTCACACCGATGACGAAAGTACCATCTTCATTTTTCCCAGGAGCGGTAATCAGAACCTTTTTGGCTCCAGCATTTATATGCTTTAATGCTCCCTCTTTGCTAGTAAATACCCCAGTTGCTTCGATAATCAGGTCAATTTCCCATTCTCTCCAGGGCAAGTTTTCTGGATTGCGATCAGATACGCATTTAATGGTTTTACCGTTAACGATGATAGAGTTATCATCGGCGGTAATGTCAACATCCTTTAACTTCCCAAGCATTGAGTCATACTTCAGGAGGTGAGCATTTGTTCTAGGATCTGATGTGTCATTAACAGCTACAAGGTCGATATTGCTATTTTGCCGACCTAGCCAACAACGTGCAAAGTTACGTCCGATGCGCCCGAAACCGTTGATTGCGACTCTAATCACAGTGTCTTGCCCTCTGTATTTATGCCTATAAGTTGATATCTTTGAACCCAATCATATCGCAAAGCAAGGGAGTATTAATAACTATAAAGTGTTTGATCTAAAAAAAAATATATATTTTATTCAGATTTTTCTGAATAGAGGTTGTAAGTCGTGATGTAAAATCTAATCGGCTCTGGGACTAAATACTTAATAGATTTACTTTCGCAACAAAGTTTACGAATAAGACTTGACGAAACTCCTACTAAAGGTATATTCAAGAATTGCCAGTGAATGGTAAGTGACTGCTGTCTTAGTTGTTGCTCTACTTGTTGGCAGATGATATCGCTTTGAACTGTATCGTTACCTAGCTGTCGGGGCGCAATCAACCAGTTACACATTTGTGCTAGTTCGTGTCCACGATACCAACGGGGTAAGGTTTGGAAAGTGTCTAAACCCACAATCCAGTACCAGCGAGCATTGGAATAAACAGCAGATAAGTCAATCAAAGTGTTGATGGCATAAGAAGTTCCAGAACGACTGGCCTCAACTAAGGAGACGGTAAACGCTGGGTTTTCTCTTGTTGCTAATTGAAGCATCTTGATTCGATGCTCAAATGGTGCTGCCTGTTTATGCGGAGGATTGAGCGATGGTACCCAAATTATTTGATCTAGGGGTAGTTGATGCAAAGCCATTTCGGCTACGAGTAGGTGTCCCCAATGAATTGGATCAAATGTGCCTCCAAAAATTGCTAGTTGCTGCATCCGATCATGACTGTGCTTTATGCAATTGAAACACAATTTCACTACCAATGTATTATTGTACTCAATTCATGCCTTAGCTTGATGCAATTTAACAGCGATTTGGTTACGAATGTATTATCGTAACCTTTACCAGTCAGGAATCTAAAAATATGTATTTCTCATTACAAGAATTTCTTTCCCGATGCAGTGTAAATTTTCAGAATAATCTTAAAAACAGTACAGAAATAGCAAAAACCTCCTACAAAGGTAAAATCATTCTCAATCCGCATAACGAAAGTGGAAAAGCTCTCAGACAGCAAGCCTGAAAAAGGTGTAGAAAAATTTACGGTAAAAAACAAATTCCTGTTATGATACGCGTGTCATTTGTGAATATGGTGTGGTGTAAAGGAGTAATCAATGAGTAATGCTGTGGATTTTGGCGGTAGACCATTTCATTTCATTGGAATTGGTGGCATAGGTATGTCTGCTCTGGCATACGTTTTGGCAAAGCGTAAATTACCAGTGTCAGGTTCCGATGTTCGTCCAAATCATATTACGCGCAAGTTGGAATCTATCGGTACACATATTTTTAGTAAGCAAGAAGCAAGTAATCTTGAATTCTTTCGCCCTAAGGTAATGACGAATGAAGCAGCATTAAGTTCACAAGAATTATTGGCTGCTAGTGTGTCCTCACTACCTCAAGTAATTTGTTCAACTGCAATTAACACTAACAATTTAGAATATAAAGCTGCTTTAGAATTAGGTTGTCCGATATTGCATCGCTCAGATGTACTAGCTGCTTTGATTGCTGATTATAAAAGCATCGCTGTAGCAGGTACTCATGGCAAAACTACAACTAGTAGCATGATTGGTTATATGCTACTACAAGCTGGTTTAGATCCGACAATTTTGGTAGGTGGTGAAGTCAATGCTTGGGAAGGCAATGCTCGCTTAGGAGAAAGCCAATATCTAGTAGCTGAAGCAGATGAATCTGATGGTTCCCTAGTAAAACATGCGCCTGAGATTGGCATTATCACTAATATTGAACTAGATCACCCTGACCACTACGACACATTAGAGGAAGTAGTTGATATTTTCCAAACATTTGCGCGGGGTTGTAAGACTTTAATCGGCTGTATTGATTGTGAAACAGTACGCGATCGCCTGCAACCCACAATCAGCTACAGTCTACATCAAGATACTAATGCTGACTATAGCGTTACTAATATTGACTATCGTCATGATGGCACCACAGCACTGGTTTGGGAACGCGGCAAAGCTTTAGGTGTGTTAAAGTTGCGCTTACTAGGCCGTCATAACCTCAGCAATGCTTTAGCCGCAGTGGCTGTGGGTCGAGTTTTAAATTTAGAATTTGGTGAAATCGCTAAAGCTATTGCTACTTTTGAAGGTGCAAGACGACGCTTTGAGTTTCGCGGCGAAGTTGATGGTATTACATTTATTGATGACTATGCCCATCACCCCAGTGAGATTAGAGCTACTCTTGCTGCTGCACGTCTTCAGGCTAGACCTGGGCAAAGAGTGGTGGCTATCTTCCAACCTCATCGTTATAGTCGCACACTGACCTTTTTAGAAGAATTTTCTGAGTCGTTTGCTCATGCTGATTTGGTTGTACTGACTGATATTTACAGTGCAGGCGAACCTAACTTAGGGCAAATCAGTGGTGAACAGTTAGCAGCAGAAGTTGGTAAATTCCACCCACAAGTGGTGTATCAACCAACGTTACCCCAAGTATGCGAGTTCTTGCTGAAAACACTGCGTCCTGGAGACTTAGCACTGTTCCTGGGTGCAGGAAATTTAAATCAAGTAATTCCAGAAGTTATTACTACACTTTGTGAGGCTGCTACAGCCACATCCTAAGAGCGTTGAGTAACAGCGCTATCAATTCTTACTATTGCTGTATCTTTGCGGCAGAAAAATGTAAAAATTTCACAAATTGATCTCAAAATGAAAACCTCGCAGGCAGCTGGAAACATCTGCACAGTTTCTGCTACACCTACACAGAAACACGAAACAGATAAATCATTGGATAGCAAAATAATTTATTTACCAGGTACAGATTGTGTTATCAAGCCGCAGGCTTCTCTAGCTGCATTTACGTCCTATAGAGTCGGGGGAGCAGCGGAATGGTATGTTGCACCACGAAACTTAGAAGCATTGCAAGCAAGCTTGAATTACGCAAAAGAACATAATTTAAGAGTAACAACTTTAGGAGCAGGTTCTAACCTACTGGTGAGCGATCGCGGTCTACCTGGTTTAGTGATTGCCACACGCCATCTTCGTCACAGCCACTTTGACCCAGAAACAGGTTTATTAACAGTAGCTGCTGGAGAATCAATTCCCAGCTTAGCATGGGAAGCAGCGCAACTGGGCTGGCAAGGTTTAGAGTGGGCTGTTGGTATTCCGGGAACTGTAGGCGGAGCAGTAGTCATGAATGCCGGCGCACATAATAACTGTATCGCAGATATCTTGGTTAGTGCTGAAGTCTTTTCCCCTGATGGCAAACTAGAAACTCTTAGCCCTGACCAATTGGGTTACAGCTATAGAACATCATTACTCCAAGGTAGCGAGTCTCCTTCGGAGAGGCTTTGCCAACGCATTGTTACTCAGGCTACTTTCCAACTGCAACCAGGTGCCGATCCAGCTAAAGTTTTGGCATTAACCAAACAACACAAACAGCATCGACTCTCTACCCAACCTTACAACTTTCCCAGTTGTGGTAGCGTGTTTCGCAATCCCAAGCCTTATGCTGCTGGCTGGTTAATTGAACAAACAGGTCTAAAAGGCTATCAAATCGGCGGCGCACAAGTAGCTCAACTCCATGCCAATTTTATTGTGAATCGCGGTGGAGCCAAAGCCAGCGATATTTTCTGCTTGATTCGTCACATCCAACAAGAAGTACAAGAACGTTGGTCGATTTTGTTAGAGCCAGAAGTCAAAATGATGGGTGAGTTTAAAGCAGCTTGTGGATAAGACTGAAAAGTATGAAGTCTGAAGGATGAAGTATAAAGTTTTATCCTTTAGCCTTCGTACTTTATCCTTAAGTAGTCTCAAGCCCTATTAATTATTAGTAACAAAAGTGGCAAATTACCACCCGCATCTATAATTGAATTTGATTTGTTATTCAAAGCACACGCGGACAATCAATTATGACAGGTAAAGGACAAGGATTTGGCTTTGGCTTAGGAAAAATGAAAGAACTAGCCGATGCCTTTAAAAAAGCGCAGCAAGTTCAAGAAGGCGCAAAGCGACTCCAAGAAGAATTGGAGCAAATGGAAATTCAAGGAGAAGCTGGCGGTGGACTAGTCAAGGTGATTGTCAGCGGCAACCAAGAACCGAAGCGAGTAGAAATTTCTCCCGATGCCTTAGCACAAGGAGCAGAGCTACTTTCGGATCTTGTCACAGTGGCCATGAAAGACGCTTACAACAAATCCACTGCAACAATGCGGGAACGCATGGAAGAATTGACCAGTGGACTCGAATTGCCTGGATTTTAGTCAATAGTCAATGATCATTGGTCATTCGTCATTAGTCAGAAAACAGGGCAAATGACAAATGACGAATGACAAAGCACAAAGGACAAGAAAATATCTATGCCCTACAAGCTGTTGTTTGTCTGCCTGGGGAACATCTGTCGTTCGCCATCAGCAGAAAACATCATGAATCATCTCATTGATCAGGCTGGCTTAAGTAACAGCATCGTCTGTGATTCTGCTGGTACATCTAGCTATCACATTGGTAGCCAGCCTGACCGACGTATGAGTGCGGCAGCGGTTGCCAAATTAGGAATTCAACTGCGTGGTCGAGCCAGACAGTTTGCCAAGTCAGATTTCCAAGAGTTCGACATGATTTTGGCAATGGATCGAGACAATTATGACGATATTCTCGCCCTTGACCCAACTGGCAAATATCACGACAAAGTGCATTTAATGTGTGAATTTTGCACTCGACATAACCTCAAAGAAGTTCCAGACCCCTACTATGGTGGTGTGGAAGGATTTAATCAGGTAATAGATCTGCTGGTTGATGCTTGTGAAAGTCTACTTCAGCACATTGTTAACTTGCAAGTGTCAGCTTGAATCCTACTTCAAGCTTGGATATGTAAAAAATTAAGTTATATTCACTGTTTGCTGAATATTATGAAATATTGAGCGATCGCATCATCATCAAATTCATATATTCAGCTTAATTATTAATAGCTATCACCAAGTAAAGATATACTACAATACGCTTATATTAAATATAGCCAGTCGCTACTCTACTAAACCATGTTTAATCGCAAACCGTACCAGTTCAGCCCGGTTACTGGTAGCGGTTTTTCTTAATAAACTGCTAACGTACTTTTCTACTGTTCTCGGACTCAGGTGTAACTGCTGGCCCATTTCGACATTTGACATACCATGAGTCAGCAGTTCGAGAACTTCTTGTTCTCTGGAAGTTAAGGATGAGAAAAACTCAGGTTTGTCCAACTGGGTAAATACAGAGTTACGGGCTTCTACTGCTGTTACTGGTGTAGAAATACCTAAATTCTCTTTATGCGAAACGCGGTACTCAGATTGAATAATTTGCGATCGCTCCAATAAATTGCGAATAGCCGCCGCTAACTCCTCCAACTCAAACGGCTTTGGTAAATATAAATCACACCCCGACTGATAACCCAGAATTCTCTCTTGAGTTTTGGTACGTGCTGTTAATAAAATTACAGGTAATAAACGGAATCCTGGTTGTTGACGTACCCTACGTACCAGTTCATAGCCATTCATCCGTGGCATAACAATATCAGTGACAATTAAATCAGGATGGTATTCTTCTACCATTGCCAAAGCCTCTTGACCGTCATTAGCCGTGATCACCGAGTAGCCAGACAGTTCAAGATAATCGCTAATAGACAGACGAGTGCCCAGGTCGTCATCCACCACAAGGATCGTCAAGGGCATGGACAGTACACCCCTAGCATTTTTGTTACTTAGAAATTTGCTTCCACCAGCTTTTTCAGTGAACACAGGCAATAATAGTGTTCTTATGTTTCATACTATGACAGGATTACCAGCTAATGACTGCCCGATAGTTAATTTATAAAGAAAGTCTTAAATCATTAGGAGTGGCTCAAGAAGTGTAACGTAGGTTTGGTGGCTAGTGCTTGTAAAGCATAGAGACTTTTGTAATTCTTAACAACGCACCATCTTTGTATAGTAATCACTCACCACAATGTAAACAATATTGACTCTATTAATGATAATGCAGCAGCTTGTGCGGCAGGAAACATTTTAATTGATGCTTGTAAAAAGCTAGATTAATAGGATAACACTGATATTCAGCTAATAATTAATTTATAGTGGTTTAATATGCCTCTATAAATTTACCAGCCAGTCTAAACGATTTTTACAACACATTTAAAGTTATAAAAATATCAATGAGTGACAAAAGCGAAAGTTACAAAGTTATTAGCGACAACCGTCAAGCCCGTTATTTGTATGAAATCTTGGAAACCTATGAAGCTGGTGTTCAGTTGACGGGAACAGAGGTTAAGTCAATTCGTGCCGGCAAAGTGAATCTACAAGATGGTTATGCTTTGATTCGTGATGGTGAAGCATGGCTGATCAACGTGCATATCTCTCCATATAACGCTAGTGGGCAATATTTTAACCATGAACCGCGCCGGACGCGCAAGCTACTGCTGCATCGTCAGGAAATTCGCAAATTAATTGGCAAAGTGGAACAACAAGGTTTGACATTGGTACCTTTAAAAATGTATCTGAAACGAGGTTGGGTCAAAGTTAGCATTGCTCTGGGCAAAGGTAAAAAACTCCATGATAAGCGAGAAGATCTCAAACGTCGTCAGGATCAACGGGATATTCAAAGAGCAATGAAAAATTATTAATGAGTCAATGGTCAATAGTCCATGGTCACCTCCCCTTACTTTCCCTACTGCCCAATTTTAAGTTAGGAGGTAGAAGGATAAAACTTCATACTTCATACTTCACACTTTTTCTCCCTTATATACCCTCAGCGTGAGTTGAAAAACAGCCTAGTTTATAGCTACAGATTGATTCTGGTCACGTTAGGACTCGATACAGTGGTGAGTAACTTTGGAACAAACAAGGAACTTTCACCATGAAACGCAACTTTACTAAAATTGTTAGTGCTGGAGTACTGACATTAGGTATGGCAATTATGCCTTTAACCTTGCCTGTACAAGCTCAGGACAATACTACTACAACTGGTGATGCACAGCGGACAACAACTTATGATCGCAACGATTTTGATTGGGGTTGGTTAGGATTACTCGGTCTGCTTGGTTTAGCCGGTTTAGCTGGTAGAAAGCGTAACGATGAAACTACTCGTTATCGTGACCCCAGTGCGCCTGGTGCTACTAGCTACAGGGACTAATGCAACAAGGCAGAATTCAGCAAATCCAAAAGAACCTTTTACTACTTTGATGTTCTTGAACACTAGAATGGGCAAGTTGAACTAGAAACTTGCCCATTTATTTAATACTAATTAGCAGATTCTGGGTTAGATAAATGAATAGGTTGGCTGTTGTCTTGTTTTAAAGGAATCCAATAACTGGCAATTAAAGCAACCATTAACCACCAAAGGGTATTAACTTCAGGCCGGAACCAAATTGTATCTACGGTGCCATGAGCTAACATACCCAGTAAAGTAGCACAAGCGCCAATTAACCAAAATCCTTGAACATTTCTAGATTCTCGTAATCTCCGCAGTTGTAAAAATGCTGTATTAAAAGTGACTAAGATTAGCCAAAGGAAACAAGCTAAACCAACAAAACCGGTTTCAACAGCTACCTCTAGCAGAATTGAGTAAGCACTCAAAGCACTATAACGAGGACGTTGATACAGTGGGTAAACTTTATTAAAAGCGTTATGACCAGGGCCAATGCCAATGATAGGGCGATCGCGAATCATTTCAAAGACAGCTTCCCAAACATTGCGACGAAAATTATTACTGCTATCTTTGCTGCGATCAGCAAAAATACTAAAAACCCGCAGACGCAGCGGTTCCACAAAGATTACTGCCAATGCCAATAATCCCAGCAAACCGCCTAAAATTATCGGCAGTGACCAAGTACGCCAAAAAGCAGGCAGTTGTGGACTCCACCAATAAACTAATAATGCGATCGCAGTTAAAATTGCTACTACTAGTCCTATCCATCCACCACGGCTAAAAGTCAAAATTAAGCAAGCAGTGTTCACAATAACCATTGTCAATGCTAAAGCTTTTTTAACCCAACTTTGCCAAGCAAAAATTGCTACTAAACTCAAAACTACAGCTGGCATTAAATACCCAGCTAACAAGTTAGGATTACCCAAATAACTATAAACCCTTGTTGTCTTAGACAAAGGTGATTCCGGGTCTACCCATGTAGCTAACTGAGCAGCACCAAAAAACCATTGCCGTAATCCATATACACTAACAATTAGTGATATGTGTAAATAAAGGGTAATTATCCAAGAGCGGAGGCGTGGCGGCCTGAGTACTCTAGCACAAAGAGCAAACAATAACAAATAAAGTGTTAAAGTCACCAAGTCGTTCAAAGCTGCCTTTTTCACTGGTGATAGCCCTGTAGCTACTACAGCAATTCCCCAATAAAGCAATACCAACAAGTGAATGGGAGTGACTAACAAAGCATTGGCTGGTACTGGTTCATCCGATAAAGTCAACAACAGCCAAAATCCTACACATGCTATCAGCAGCACCCCAATCAACGTACTGGATACAAAAGGCGCAAGAGCATAAATTAAGCTAATTAAGGCAGTTGCTATTATGTCTCCCCTCTGTATCAAAATGCTGCTTTGCCGCCATGAGTTGAGTAAACCAACCGAAAAACGGCGTAAGTAGCTAGTTGCCAGATATTCTTTGAGTGGTAAATCAGATAAAGTCAATCGTTGCCAGACTAAATTCATAAAACACGCTGCATTGAATGAGCAAATCCGCACAGGCAGAACTTGCACTTAATCATAATGCGGGTGATTATAAACAGCTAACAACGGAGATTGCAAATTGCTTATGATGCGATCGTGCAAAATCACTAGTGCATCTGAGCGGAAATATGAATATCAAATCTAAAAAATTGGCAAAAAATCGAAATTTAAGGTCTTTTATTTTTTTACTTATGCCTCTTCATACTAGTTATGATTCATCAGATGATGCTGATTGAAGGGAACAAATCAGTAGTTGGGTTGATTCAAAAGCAGCCTGTGATCAAATTTCGTTAACTGTTTCGGTAGTAGTAGCAATTTGAATTGGCAAAGAAAGCACATAACGATGTCCTGATTCTGCTGAACCTTGGATCGAAATTTGTCCACCATGCAATTCTGCCAGCTGACAACTCAGCAACAAACCTAAGCTTTCGCGGGACAAACTACCATTACTTTTAACTAAATCCAGATCAGGATTCACAGCTAATAAATCTGAGTACGAATCAGTTAAATTTGGTGATTGTTCTATCGCTATTGATAAGCCTCCTAAATCTTCCTGATTTTCTAAATAAGGATTGTACAATGCTGCTTCGTTGGCCAGTTCTATCAGCGATAGGGGATGAAGGCGAAAATAGGGGTCAACCTCAGTAATACCATCTCCCAACCAAGGATGTGAAACCCAAACAGTAATATTGAGTATATTTTCTTTGTAAGAGACATGTATCCGAACAATACTACCTGTAGCGGATAATTGAATGACACTGAAAACCATGTGGTAAAGTATTTGCCGCACTTTGTCTTTATCTAAAGGCCAAATGCGACCACGCCCAGGTTCTATTGACAAGCGAATATCTTGTTCCCGACGGTTAGCTGGCTCTTCTAGACTATTGATAGCTTGTTGACATAACATCTCAATGTCTACGGGAGCTAAGTTTAGTACATGAGAATTTTCATCCACTGTTCCTAACTCGGTAATCTCGTTAACTAAAGAAAGTAAGTAGCGACCGCTGTGTTGAATAATTTCCAGATATTCTCTTTGCTTAGTTGTCAAAGGCCCATAAATCTCTCTACCCAAGACACTAGCCATGCCTAGTACAGATGTTAAAGGAGTGCGTAACTCTTGAGTGAGTTGCCCCAACAGTTCTAGTTTTAGTTGTCTAGTAGAAGGCGATTCTTTTTCTAAATTCGCAGGCGTTAGTTTTATGTCAGTGGTGGGTTCGTCATTTACGAACAAAGTAGCAGCGCTTTTATGATTGCTTTTTTCTGATCTACTTTGTAGCAGTCGGTTACGTTCAAATTCACTCATGCTCCAACGAGCTATGATTTGTAAAAATTCAATATCTCGATTTTTAAATTCGCGCGGTACTAAATCCATCACAGCCAAGGCACCTAAGCAATGCCCTGAAGAATCAATTAATGGCACTCCCAAGTAAGCGCGAATGCCATATTCCTGCACTAACTTACTAGTTGTAATAGTATTATTACTATATTTTTGAGTATCATTTATTACTAATTCTCGACAATTTTCTACGACTAGGGCGCAGAAAGATTCTCGGCGCAACAACTGACGGCTTTGCGCTAAATGATTCATCAATCCTAGTCTGGATAAACCTACTGCTGACTTGAACCAGTGACGTTCCTGATCCACAAATCCCAAAATAGAAATTGGTGCTTCCAAAAAATGGGCAGCTGTTTGAGTAGCTTCTTCAAAGACTGGTATTGTTTCAGGTTGTCGTAAACCCAATTCAGACAGCACTGTGAGGCGCTGTTGTTCTCTTGTTTCCTGAGAAGCCCAACCATCCTTGAGAGCAAATAATTTATTTTCAGGCTCTACCATTGCCACCGCTACCTTAATAATTCTTCGATATTGTAAATATGTATAACCACTGTTTACGGGTTATGGTTTGCTATTGTTAAGCATTCCCCAATTTTGCCCTCGACAAACAATAATTGCATAGAAATTTTATACAACTGTGGTAAATACGGTGATGTAGTAGGATGTCCAAATTACTCAAGGTTTTAACTTCAGATAACGTTAGTTTCAAATTCTTCCTGGGTAATATAATGCTAAGGTTTGTATAAAAGTATTTTCTCAATAGTAATTTCATACATAGAGTAAGAATAGGAGTTTCTGGTGAGTCTACGCAATTGCTGTTAACTTCAAATTTGTCTTTTACGTACAAACACGGTAACAGATTTAATATAAAATCTAGCTTTGTTTGATTTTTAGTAAAACCAAATATAGATGTGTTTAGCCTTTGTAAATAACAAAAATGCATTTTAATAAGATTTTTATAAAAGTTAAAAATCAACTTAATTAAAAATTAGCATAAAGCATTTTAATTCACGCATCCCATTTTTTCAACACATATGTTCTTTGCTTTAGTAATGCTCATTTTCAAGAAAAAAATTAATCAAATATTTATTGAGGTTTTAAAAATAAAGCTTATTTAGAGCTTATGGTTAAAAAACCAAGTTGAATAATTTTTCAGCAAATTAATAACTAAAATTAGAGGCAAAATAATCAATGAGTAAAATGGCTGTTAGAGTTCCTTTCGTAGACCTAAATTTCCAACATCAACCAATTCAAAATCAGTTAGAACAAGCAATTAATCGTGTATTGAACCAGGGAGATTTTATTTTAGGGAAAGCAGTAGCAGATTTTGAGGCAGCATTTGCCGCCGCATCTGGTGCAGAATATGGTGTGGGTGTAGCCTCAGGAACCGATGCGATCGCTCTTGGTTTACAAGCTTGTAATATTGGTGTTGGTGATGAAGTAATTCTGCCAGCTAATACCTTTGTCGCCACACTAATTGGAGTATTACGTGTTGGTGCTCAACCAATTTTGGTCGATTGCGACCCCGATACAGCATTAATTGATTTGGAAGCAGCAGCTAAGGTCGTCACTTCCCAGACTAAAGCGATTATTCCCGTACATCTTTATGGGCAGATGGTATCACCAAAACAGTTGTTAGATTTTGCTGCTACCCACAAACTATTGATTTTTGAAGATGCAGCCCAGGCGCACTTAGCTGAACGAGATGGTTATCGGGCTGGTTCTGTAGGTATTGCTGCTGCTTTTAGCTTCTATCCCAGCAAGAATTTAGGCGCATTTGGCGATGGCGGAATGCTAGTGACAAAAGATCCAGATATTGCCCAAAAAATGGTACGCTTACGTAACTATGGTGCAGCCCAAAAGTATGTGCATGTAGAACCAGGGACAAATAGCCGCTTGGATACCTTGCAAGCAGCAGTGTTGTTGGCAAAACTCCCTTATCTATCACAGTGGAATTGCGATCGCTTAAATATTGCCCAGCAGTACGATACTGAATTAGCCCCCTTAGCATCTGCTGGCATTATCCCCATGCAAAATCAAAGCAGTAGAGGACACGTTTATCATCTTTACGTCATTAAAATTGATGATATTTGTTCTCTTGAACGCCAGCAAATCCAAGACAAACTCATAGCAGCAGGAATTCAAACTGGTATTCACTACCCCATTCCTTGCCATTTGCAACCAGCATTTACCTACTTAGGCTATCAACAGGGAGACTTCCCCCAGGCAGAAAAACTTGCAAAGCAAATATTATCTTTACCCATGTATCCTGGTTTAAGTAGTAGTCAAATTAAAGAAGTCGTAGCAGAGATTACATCAATAATATGTAGCGAACAACAGCAGTTGTTATACATTTAACAACAAAGAATTCAGGAGTCAGGAGCCAGAATTCTTCAATTGAATTTGTAGCTCATGATGCGTGAATCCATAGTGAAACACTCGCACGTAATCTTTTAATTTGATAGTCTTCTGACTCTTGAATTTTGAATTCTTCCATACTTTAAAATCATGGCACTTCCGCAACCAATTCAAATTAGAAGCACACAAAAATTACTGAGCATAGCAATTTTAAGCGTTTTGGGATTGCTGTATGCTCCTCTCTTGCTACACTGGCTCGATGGTTGGCTACATAAAACTATTAGTATAGAACACGAATACTTTAGCCACGGGATTATTGGTCTACCATTTGCCGCTTACCTGAGTTGGTTAAATCGCAAAAAATGGCAACGTTTACCAGATAGCACTCATCCTGTGGGTGCTTTTTTACTGTTAATCGGTGGGGTATTTTATCTTAGCGGTATCTCCGAGTGGGTTAACCTTTCATTCCCAATTATTTTGACAGGATTGTGCTTGTGGTTTAAAGGTATAGCCGGCTTGCGATTACAGGGATTTCCTTTGGTACTGATATTTTTAGCGACACCCACTTTTGTACCCTATCTATTAGTTCCTTACACCTTACCCTTGCAAAGCTTTATCGCTGGTACAGCAGGGTTTATCCTCAATCAGATTGGAATGCAAGTCACCGTTGATGAAATCAATATTTATGTCAGCGGACGCATTGTGGAAGTCGCTCCCTATTGTGCGGGGCTAAAAATGTTGTTTACTACTCTCTATGTCAGCTTAATGTTGCTGTATTGGACTGGTGCTTTGGTTTCACGCCGCATCAGTGCTTGGTTTTTATGTATTGCTATTGTCATTAGTGTTACCACCAATATCATCCGCAACACTTTTCTCAGTTACTTCCACGGTACAGGCAATGAAGCCGCATTTAAATGGTTACACGATAGTTGGGGCGGAGATCTTTACTCTGCTTGTATGCTTTTATTATTAGTACCATTACTGAACTGGATGAACAGCAATTTTGCAGCAGATCCAGTTGCAGAACAGATAGACGAGCAAAACTAACAAAAAATCTATATTTGGTAAAAGGCGACCAGAACAACCAAGGGAGAGCGGCGTTGAAACCCTGATTTCTCTTTGAAAATCAGGAATATTTCTACTCCTCTAAGACGTTGAGAGAGGTTGGAGAAAAGTTTCATTGCTCTATATAGCTTTACAAGCCATTTAAACCTAGTCCTCTACAAAGCCCCATCAATAGAGACTGCTACTTTTACTGAACTCAGAGTGCGATTTTTTCAGTAAAATCTTGCGTAAATATTGCAAATTTTACTGATGATTTCCTTTTCTAAGGTTCTCAAAGAAAAACAGGTGAATTATATAGTCGCTCTGGTATTGTTGCTGCTGCTATTGGCAATGGGTGGAGTTCCTGGCTACTTCACAGGACGCTGGGAATGGAAACAGCCACTACCTGTCACCACTCTCAAAGAATTAAGAAAAATACGTAAAACTGGATTAATTATTCCTGGCTGGCAAACAGTTCAACAAACCGAACAACAAGTAGGCGAGCATAAATGGTCGTTGCAAATTCTCAAACAAGCCAGTTCACAAACTCAGGTGATACTGCTATTACTGCCACAAAACGGGCCGAAGGATCAACCAGAAGTGGAATGGACTGAGATTAACGGTTGGGGTAAACAGCGCTGGGGGAAATGGGATATAGCTCAAAATCGCTCTGTGGAATTTCAGGTGAAACAGTCTCAAAATTCTATTTCAAATCCGGAAGTTCCAGTCAAAGCTAGATTTTTTCGTGTTTCGACACAACAAGATACCTTTGCTGCCTTGCAATGGTATGCTTTCCGCAATGGTGGAGACTCATTACCTTTACGCTGGTTTTTTACAGATCAATTGGCACAGTGGCAAAAACGTCGTATTCCTTGGGTAGCTGTGAGTATTCTGATACCAATGGAAACTTTGGGCAACGTGGAAACTACTAGGTCTTTAGCTCGGTCTTTGGGTGAAGCGGTGCAAACTACATTGATGGCAAATTCTTTATAGCCAGTTTAAAACTTACTTTAAGAGTAAAATAACGACTCGGCAGAACCAATTATCAATACAGCTTTACTGCACCAATGTTAATAGCTTCCCATCCTTATGTGCGTGCATTCAGCACTTTATGTTTTGTAAGTTTTCAGGCTGGTGTTTTCTTGACAAACTCTGTCCAGCCTGTTGTCGCTCAACCTTTACCAACTTCAGAAACATCACCAGGGCAATTTCCTGCACCGCCGCCAGCAAATCCGACGGGAGAAGAATCACCTCTACAACCTCCTTCTCCACCGCCAAATGCTGACGTTTTACCTCCAAGTGAAAGTGGTGAAGCTTCTTCTCAACTCAACCGTTACCTTTTAGGGCCAGGAGATGTAATTAGTGTGACGTTTCAACGTCCTCCAGGTGCTTATCGCCTAGGGCCGGGAGATTCTATTAGTGTTGTAGTTCAACGCTTCCCAGAGTTAAGTTTCCAAGCTTCAATTAATCCCGAAGGTAATATTGCGGTGCCACTATTAAGCACAGTGTCACTACAAAGTTTAACTTTGCAAGAAGCCCAAGAAAAAATTCGTTTGTTATTTAATCGTTATGTGGTTAATCCTATAGTTGTGTTGTCATTGACGGGTCTGCGTCAGGATTTGAGTTTTCAAGCCCAAATTAGCCCTGAAGGCAATATTGTTGTGCCACAGGTGGGAATATTATCTATACAAGGCTTGAGTTTGGCAGAAGCTCAAGAAAAAATTCGCTTAAGTTTAAGTCGCGTCATGGTCAATCCCGCGATCGCAGTATCTCTATTCTCAACACGACCTGTACAAGTTACAATTAGCGGGGAAGTTTTTCGCCCAGGAATTTATTCTGTGACTTCCTCAACTCCTAGGGTGGGTGATGCTTTACTCATAGCTGGCGGTTCCACAATGAACGCCGACCTCCGCCAAGTACAAGTGCGCCGACAATTAATGGATGGTTCTGTAATTTCTCAAAATATTGATTTGTATGCGGCATTACAAAATGGTACTACAGTACCGAATTTGCGCCTACAAGACGGTGATGCAGTGATTGTACCACGCCGAGAAGTGGGCAACGATGATGGTTATGACCGCAATTTAGTGGCTCGTTCATCTTTGGCTGTACCGCAGATTCGAGTCCGGTTGTTAAACTATGCATCTGGTGGACTTGTGACGCAAACTCTGCCTAATGGCAGTACTTTTGTGGATGCTTTGGGTGGAATTAATTTAGATACAGCGAACCTGCGGGATATTGCCTTAATTCGATTCGACCCAGAACGAGGTCGAGCAATTACGCAAAAACTTGATGCCAAAAAAGCACTTTCTGGTGATATCTCTCAAAATGTAGCTCTGCAAGATAATGATGTGATTGTTGTTGGTCGCAACTTAATTACCAGAATCACTAATATCTTTAGTACAATTACCCGACCGTTCTTTGATGTTCAAAGTTTTATCCGCTTCTTTCAATTTTTTGGTGGTGGTTCAAATTAGTGCATTTCATCTGTTTGGCTTGGTGAGACACAAATGACTATTGACTATTGACCATTGACCATTGACCATTGACTATTAATCAGCATTCTCTCGCTTATTCCTATATGCCTCTGCTATGACCCCACCAATTGTTAAGCGCTATCTGATTGCATTCGAGAAGTACAAGTGGATTGGACTAGCTAGTTTTGCTTTAGTTGTCGCAGGGTCGACAGTGGTAGCTGTACAGCCAGAGCCACCAACTAACTACATAGCAGATGGCGCACTGACTTATAATCGTCCACCAGTTTCATTTTCGCTGACGGGGAATGAAATTCAGCAACAAGGACAGGATTTAAGCGAGACTGCTTTGCTTTCGGATCAGATTATTGAAACTGTAGCAACAAAAGTTAATCTTAAACCCAAAACTATTGGTACAAATATCGCTCTGAAATTGCCAGAAAAAGCCAAGGCAGGAGAAATCGCATCCACAGTTATTGATCTGAAATATAAAGATACTGATCCTAAGCGAGCGCAAGAAGTGCTTCAGGAATTGATGCAAGCGATGATCAAGCTGAGTGGTGAAATTAATACGGGCAGATTAAAATCAATTATTCAAAAAATCGAAGAACGCTTGCCGCAGGCTAGGTTAGAGTTGCAAACAGCAGAAAAAAGACTAGAACAGTACGATCGCCGCGAACGACCTGCAATATTATCAGCAGAGAATGGTAGTTTATTGGCAGGAATCACTAACAGCCAAAATCAACAACGCCAAATTCAATTAAATATTGCCGGGATTGATGCCCAAATTCGGAGTTTGCAGGCAAAGTTGGGTTTAGATGTCAATAAAGCTTATGTTTCTTCGGCCTTAAGTGCTGACCCAATTCTCGGTAGTTTGCGAACACAGCTATATCAAACAGAATCGCAAATCGCTTTGTTCCGTAAAGATTTGCGACCTGAACACCCCACAATGATTCAGTTACAGCGCCAGAAAGAAGCAACTGAGCAATTACTCCAACAACGTGCTAACGAAGTCATCGGTGGCGGTGGGACAGCAGCACCTCTAGCCGGAGATGTTTCTGGGATTCGCGCCCAGAGTAACTTAGATCCGGCACGACAAGGGTTAGCGAATCAGATGGTCACTTTGCAAACCCAACGTGATACATTGCAACAACAATTAGCACAGCAAATCCGTGAAGAAGTAAGCTTGCGGCAGGAGTATTCTTTAATACCTAACAAACAATTAGAGCGATCGCGTTTAGAACAGGAAGTAGCTCTGAAAAAAGCAGTTTACGACCAAATGCAAGCTAAACTAACAGATTCTAAAACTGCAGAGGCCGAAACCGTTAGTAGCTTGACTGTTGCCCGTGTGCCTACTATCATCCCCGAACCCAAAAAAGCAAAAAGTGTGCCAGCCACTTTAGGAATTGGTGGTTTCTTAGGCTTTTTAGTTGGCGGTGGAGTCATATTTTTGCTAGGTTCCCTAGAAGGTACATTCAAAACCAAAGAAGATATCCGCGACAGCCTAAAACAAAGGGAAGTAGTGTTATTGGGCGAATTGCCTTTAATGCCAGTGGATGATTTAGATCCGGAAGCAGTGCCAGTGGTATTTTCCCCCGATTCGCCTTATTTAGAATTTTATGAAAAGTTCCGCAGTAACCTACGCCGTCTTGGGGGTAAAGACTTAAAGATACTACTGATTGGTAGTACTAGCGCTCAAGAAGGGAAAACAGTGAGCGCTTACAACTTAGGTGTAGCTTGCGCTCGTGCGGGCAAACGTACCTTAATTATTGAAACTGATTTGCGATCGCTTTCAAAGGCAGCATCTTTGAAAGTTACTCTTGACCCCGAAGCCACTATCGAACCTCTGCGTTATTATGCCAGCTTAAGTGATTGTATTCGTCTAGTTCCTGATGTAGAAAATTTATACATTATTCCTAGCCCTGGCCCTGTACGCCAATCGCCAGCTATTATTGAATCTAGCGAAATGCGACGGTTGATGGAAGATGCCCGTGAGCGTTATGATTTAGTCATTTTAGATACTAGCCCCTTAAGTTACTCTAACGATCCTTTGTTGATTCAACCATATAGCGATGGCATAGTGCTGGTGGCGCGACCAAACTATACACAAGAAAATATGTTAGGTGAAGCGATTGATCAATTACAGGAAGCTGAACTAGGGTTGTTGGGCGTAATTATCAATGGTGCTGATATTGAGGTGGCTGTACCACAGACTGCCGAACCCTCACCAACATCTTCAGCAGAGCCAGAATCGGCAATTGTTAAAGAAACTGACCAAGTTTCAGCAAGTGTGAATAACAGTCATAATTAATAAAATGGGGAGGCGCATATTTGCAGGACGATTTAGTTGGTTTTGTGGGATAGGCATCTTGCCATTGATGTCAAGTTAAAGCAGAAGCCCAGGTGTCAAGTGACATAGCGGCAGTGCGTCGGTGTCGCTGCACTGGTAAGCTCTCATGGCGTTGAGATAGTGCTTGCCGACTCACTGAGATTGCCTCAAGCCACAATTATCCTTCCGCTTCCAGCAGCTCAGTACATCTTCTTTTCTTCACACCATTGGCAAGATGCCCTCCCTACAAAACCAATAAAATCATTCTACAAATATGCAACGCCTTGATTTTTTATCAGGGTTGTTGATTGATGGAATAAATAAAGCAGGCAAATACCATCCTTAATAACTGTAGGATGGTAACTAAGTACGACTTAACAACAAAAAGTTAGGACGTGATTATCTTAACCCCCAATCCCCAAGCAATTCGGAATGGCTCGAACCTCCAAATTAACCTTTGATCGCGGTACATTAATTTTGCATCCACCACCACGCGGTAAAGCTTGGATGGATTATGCTACATGGGATGATCGTGTGGAGAAATTTCGGATTCCGGCAATTCGCTACCGGGCTGTGGTAGAAGCATTACAAGCAGAAGAAGTAGATTTTATCGATGAGGCGAAGGAATTTTATCAGATAGAGTTGGTTGCGAGTTTGGAAATGGAACCTTACGCGCATCAAAGTGAAGCCTTAGCCGCTTGGAAATTGGCAGGAAGACAAGGAGTAGTAGTGTTACCAACGGCGGCGGGAAAAACTTATCTGGCGCAGATGGCGATGCAGGCGACACCGCGCACAACGTTAATTGTTGTCCCAACTTTGGATTTGATGCACCAGTGGTATGCACATTTAGAGGCGGCGTTCCCGGATGCGGAGGTGGGATTGTTAGGTGGTGGTTCGCGGGATAAGTCACCGATATTAGTGGCGACTTACGACAGTGCAGCCATTCATGCGGAAGCTTTGGGTAATCAATATGGGTTGATTGTGTTTGACGAATGCCATCATTTACCCACAGATTTTAATCGCGTGATTGCGGAATATGCGATCGCACCTTATCGTTTAGGACTCTCAGCGACACCAGAACGCACCGATGGTAAACACGCTGATTTAAATATTTTGATTGGACGAGAAGTATATCGTAAACGCGCTGAAGATTTGGCGGGGAAAGCTTTAGCCGAACATGAAATTGTCCAAATTAAAGTGAAACTATCACAAATTGAGCGCGAAAGATACAACGAATTAATTCAAACTCGCAATGATTTTTTGCGTCAATCTAAAATTTCTTTAGGAAGTATTCAAGGTTGGCAAATGTTTGTGCAGATGAGTGCGCGATCGCAAGCTGGCCGCAGAGCAATGTTAGCACACCGAGAAGCCAAAGAAATCGCTTTAGGAACTGATGGCAAGTTGCGAATTTTAGCTGATTTATTAGCCACACATTATCCTGAGCGAGTGTTAATTTTCACTGCTGATAATGCGACGGTTTATAAGATTTCTCAAGACTTATTAATTCCAGCAATTACTCATCAAACACCAGTAAAAGAACGTCATGAGATATTAACTAAATTCCGTGAGGGTGAATATAATACTTTGATTGCTTCTCATGTGTTGAATGAAGGTGTTGATGTGCCTGCGGCTTCTGTGGCAATTATTCTTTCGGGAACAGGTTCGACGCGGGAATATATTCAACGTTTGGGGAGGATTTTACGTAAAGGGAATGTTGAGAATAAACAGGCGATTTTGTATGAGGTAGTGGCGGAGGATACAAGCGAGGAAGGGACTTCGGCACGACGGCGAGGAGAGGAGAGGAATTACGAACCGCAAAGACGCAGTGAGACAGCGCTGCGGGAGGGTTTCCCTCCGCAGGCGACTGCGAACCCGAAGGGAGGACGCGAAGATCAGAAAGAACAGAGAGGGAATTTGCAGGTTGTGTATGGGAGTGGTAAGGAAAGAAGTTTAAAGGCTGCGGAACAATTAGAAATTAATTATTCAACTAAAAATTCAGATGTTACCAACGGAGTTACTAAGTCATCGCCTAAACGGAGAAGAAATCATTCCGAAAAGACTGAAGATTGATGATAAACATTTGGCATTGACAAATGATTTAATTGCTTGTTTTCAAGCAGCACATGGGAAAACTCAAGGTGAGTTAGAACGACAACTTTTAGACTTAGAAGGTGATGCGACAGATTATCGCGTGAAGCGGGGATTAGCTTATATTATCAAAAGTAATTTTTGTACTTTTGAAGTGGTGAGTCCTTTAGAACCACCAATGTTAAGAGAACGGGTGTTTGCCTTGGCGGCTAAGTCTGTTGCGAGTCGGGAATCAACTGGAGCGACTTTAAGCAAAATTGCTGATGAATTGAGTCAAGAATTAGAACGAGAAGTTTTGTTAGAACAGGTGCTGGCTGGGTTATATGCTGACTTATCTGAAAATAAAATTTTGACACAATTTGATGTACCTTCGCCTGTAGATATATTAAATCGATATAATTTGTCACAGGTGCAAGGAATTTTTTATAAAGCTAGTCAATTAGTGTTAAATGCTCATCGTAATGTGCCTGGGGAATATAAGCTGTTATTTCGCTATTTAAAATTGTTTCAATTGATGGCTTATATTGAGGGTGATGCTGACCACGGGTTTACAATTACTGTTGATGGGCCGACGAGTTTATTTAATCCTAGTACGCGTTATGGCTTGGCGATCGCTAAATTAATTCCGGCTTTACTGCATGTAACAAAATGGAGTCTTTCGGCGACATTGCAAACTCGTGATGTTTACACAGATACTTGGAAAACTGGTAGGTTTACGCTTAATTCGGAATGTGGTTTAGTGTCGCACTATTCTAAAGGTAAACCTTACGATAGTATGCTGGAAGCATCTTTTGCTGATAAATGGGATGCGTTAAAAACTGACTGGGTGTTAGAGCGAGAAGTTGATTTAATCCCCATTCCTGGTAGTGTAATGATTCCCGATTTTCGCTTAGTGCATCCTGATGGACGGGAATTCTTATTAGAAATTGTCGGTTATTGGCGACCAGAATATTTACAAAAGAAATTCTCTCAAGTGCGGCGTGCGGGTTGTGACAATTTAATTTTGGCAATTTCAGAACGGTTGAATTTGGAAAAGGCAGGAGTTAAATTAAATGATGTGCCTGCAAGAATTGTTTGGTTTAAAGATAAGTTATTACCAAAGGCTGTGTTAGCCGTGATGGATTAATACCAATTCGTAATGACGCTCGCGAACTCGCTAATTTTTATCCGCTATGTCCTTACACATACAGAATATGATAAGGATGACTGGAAAAATGACCCTTGGAACACCTAACTCTAAAACTTATATTGAATTACTCACATCTTTTCCTCCTCGTCCTATTAGTTCCGAGGAAGAATTACTCGCTACACAAAAAGTAATAGATTCTCTCATCGATAAAGGTGAATTAACATTAGATGAGCAAGACTATTTAAATGTTTTAGGTACTCTAATGCATGAGTATGAAGAAAAACATAATTCTATACCTGATATTCATGGTGTAGAACTATTGCATACATTAATAGATGAATTTGGTTTCCGACAAAAAGATTTAGTACCTATTTTCCAAACTGAGTCTACCGTATCTGAAGTTTTGAATAGTCAACGGAATTTAACTGTTAACAACATTCGCCAACTAGCAGAGTTGTTTCATATTTCTCCATCTGCTTTCTTTGAAGTTATTTAATTGCTGTTCTATTTTATTGCTTTACTTTTGAATTGATGTGTTTGCTTGTATATTAATATATACGATAACTTTAGTACAAAATAACTGCGATCACTCTTTGTAATCTGACTCAACTCAAAACTTAAGAAAGGGTAAAGTATTTTAATATATCTATCTCAGGTATATGTAAATAAACATAAGGATTTGTGAAATATAGAGATACAGGTAAATTTTATCAGGAGGTATTAAAATGCAAAATGTGCGCTTCTACTCTACAATTTCAAAATCCTTCATTCCTGAAAATCGCACAAAAAAGCTGGCAGTTTTACTTGAATGGTGCAAAATTGTGCATGGTTGCATAGAAGCTGGGCAGATAGATGATGCCAAGATTTTCTTAGAACAAGCAATTCATGAGGCTGAAATACCAAGTAAGGAATAAACTAAATTTACATCGGCATCACAGTAAAACATGAAATGCAAAACATCCTCAATATACTCACGAAATACGAAAAATGAAGGAGTCAGAATACTTTTCTGACTCCTTTTAATTAGAAGAAAATCAATAAGACTATTCACTTTGACTGATAAAATAACTTGAGTTTGATCAACCTCTCCCCAACCCCTCTCCGCGTCGGAGAGGGGCTTAAATATCCTTAATTAGGGCTTGCTGAAAAAGTAACAAAAAGCCAGTTTAAGGATTGATTAGTTATTCAAGGAAGGTGAAGACATAAGTTTTTTTTGGTTACAAATGAGTGAATCATAAGCTTCAATCATGTTAGTCTCT